>OY764083.1:0-655000 GCA_963668095.1 Acidobacteriota bacterium
TTCCCGGATCCGGGCCAAGTCTTGGTCGTAGCGTCCGTCTCGAAAGTCGGGGAACGCCCACTCCAGAGGCCGGTACCGGCCCTTCCGGTAGCGGCTCATCAGGTCGGCGTAGACGCCATGTCCCAGGTGGATCTTCTGGCCGGCGAACTTCATGCTGGCCAGGATGACCTTGCTGTGATCCAGGTAACCCGCGTCCAGATTGACCGTCCGGCGGCCTCGCCGGGCCAGCCGCTCCTCGATCCGGTTGCACGCCAGCTTCACCTCAGGAAGGGATTCCGGCGGAATAAGGGGGGAAAAGCTCACGAGGCGCCGTTGCAGCGACGGTCCCATCTCTTTTGCATAGTAGGCAGTGACGTCGAACGGGTGGTCGGCTCCACTGAAGTCGATGGGTCCCCACCGGCCCTCCAGATCCGCCAGTGCCCGATCCCGGGAACCGGCATCGGCCCAGAGGAGGGCCACCAGGAGCTTGACCGGCTCCACCGCTTCAACTTGAGCCACGGGAGGCGTCGTCCAAAATGGCGAGTGCCGTGCGCACCACGGGTACGGCGATTCCGAAGGTCGAGGCGATCTGGTGGTGCAGTTTCTCCGGGGCCAACTCCTTCCGGACGACCTCGGTGTGGGTCCGGACCTGCAGGCGCCGGCCGTTGAGATAAATCTGTTTCCCCGCCCGAACCCGGGTTAGCAGGGGGTGAGTCATCATCTCCCAGGCAAAGGATTCGTCCCAGGCGTTCAGGAACTGCCCCGGGTCGGCGGGCGAGGTCTTGAACGTCAGCCGATGACTCCTCCCGCCCTGTTGCCGGGTGTAGAGGCGCAATCTTCCCGGGCTTGCGGGCGAGAGGATGAGGCGGTTGAAAGGCGTCTCGACTTCGACGTCGCGACCCTCGTCCAAGGGAATGGGCTCCACCACCAGATAACCGGGGTCCAGCAGATGGGGGCGGCCCCGGATCCAGACCAGAAGCGCCGAGTGGGTGTCCGATCCGTAGTGCCGGTCCGCCAGGATCGGTTGGGACTTGAACCCCAGGCTGCGGATCAGATGGAGCAGGGTCGCCGTCAGTGAAAAGCAGGTTCCTCCCGTTCCCAGATCCCGGTGATCCGTCAGGACCTGGGACGGGACGCGCCGTGCTGCCGGGCGTTTGCTGTTCCGGGAACTCCGGATGATCTTGGTCAGGTTCTCGTACGGAAGCTGAGAGAAGCTCCGGGCCACGGCACCGAGCGTGCAGAGCCGGTCCGCCCCGGGACGCAAGCCGTACTGCCGGCAGAAAAAATCCAACAGCTGCCGGTCCCGCGGTGGAGCCAAGGGATTCTCGGTCATGTCAGTCTTCCGACGCCGCCTGGCACAGCGAATGGACCAGGATCTCGTCTTCCTCGGGCAACACCGTCCGCGGATCCAGGATGACCCAATCCTCCACGATTCGTGCCACTACGGGTTGGGGCCCGCGGCGGAGGCGCCTGGTCAGCTCGTTGCAGGAGAAGGCCGTGGGGCGGAGAGCCAACAAGGTGGTGGGAATGGATTCCTCAGGGGCCGATCCGCCACCAGTCAGGGAGAAGCCGTCCAGGATCCGGCTCCGGAACCCTCCCGGGTCCAGACCCCTCCGGATCCGCCGGGCCCGGCTTTCCAAAGAGGCCCGGGTGGCGCCGAGCATCCGGTAGATGGGAAGCCTCT
Source organism: Acidobacteriota bacterium (assembly GCA_963668095.1). Lineage (GTDB taxonomy): Bacteria > Acidobacteriota > UBA6911 > RPQK01 > JAJDTT01 > JAJDTT01. The sequence continues at coordinate 1,664 of OY764083.1, forward strand.
CCAGGTACGTGCCCTGTTCGTATAGGGTGAGCGTCTGTTGCAGTCCGGCGAAGGTTGCCTTGTCCAGCCGGCAGACCCGGGCCAGCGGATTCTTGCGGACCGCCTCCATCAGCGGGCGCTTCCCCAGCACGATGCCGGCCTGAGGTCCTCCCAGGAGCTTGTCTCCACTGAAGCAGACCAGGTCCACGCCCGCCTTCAGGATCTCTTCGACCGCGGGCTCGGATCGCAGAGACGGGTGGGAGGTCCGGAACAGGTAGCCGCTACCGGCGTCCTTGAGCAAGGGAATACCGGCTTCCCGGGACAGAGCGACGAGCTCGGAGAGGGCGGGGCGCCGGCTGAATCCCACCACCCGGAAATTGCTGGGGTGCACTCTGAGAATGAGAGCCGTCTCCCCGTCCAGGGCATCACGGTAGTCTTCGATCCGGGTCCGGTTGGTGGTGCCCACCTCCTTCAACGAGGCTCCACTCTGTTCCAGGATGGAGGGGACGCGGAAGGATCCGCCGATTTCCACGAGTTCGCCCCGGGAAACCAGAACCTTCCTGCCCTGGGCCAGAGTGCTGAGGACCAGGAAGAGGGCGGCGGCGTTGTTGTTCACGGCGGTGGCCGCTTGGCAGGGAAGCAGCCTCCGGAATTGCTCCTCCAAGTGCCGGTCACGATGTCCCCGCTTTCCGCCATCGAGGTCATACTCAAGATTGGAGTACCCCTGGGAAAGATCCTTCATGACTTGGGCGGTTCCTTCGTTCAAGGGGGCACGGCCCAGGTTGGTGTGGAGAATGATGCCGGTGGCATTGATGACGGGACGCAGGGAGGGACGGAGGCGATTCCGGAGCGACCTCTCCAGTTCCGGCTCCAAAACCTCCAGTCCCCACTCCAACTTCCGGTCGGGGTCGTCGCTCCGGCGTATCGACTCCCGAAGCCGGACCAAGGCCTGCCGGACCTCCTCGACCACCAGGTGCCGGGGGTACTGGTCCAAGAGGGATTCCACACGCGAACCACACAAGATCTGGTTCACGGCAGGGATCCTGCGCAGGGTCTGTTTGGCGGTGGCCACGCCGCCATTATGGAACAGGAACGTTGATTTGGTAATCGAAAAATGACGGTGTCACAGGAATGTCCCTTTCACCGCCGGCTGTTAACATGGCCGCCAACAGGGAGATGCGATGAAGATCGAATGGGCTCTTATCAGTGTATCGAACAAGGACGGCTTGGCGGACCTGGCCCGGGGACTCGGCGACCTGGGAATCCGCTGCCTGTCCACCGGGGGCACGGCCCGGGCCTTGGGGGAGGCGGGCCTCGAGGTGACTCCGGTCTCCGATTACACGGGGTTTCCCGAGATCCTGGACGGCCGCGTCAAGACGCTGCACCCGAGGATCCACGCCGGCATCCTGGCCCGGCACGACCTGCCCCAGCATCGCGAGGTATTGAGCCGCCATGAGATCCAGCCCTTGGGCCTGGTGGTCGTGAACCTCTATCCGTTCGTGGAGACGGTGAGCCGCGAGGGGGTGACCCTGGAAGATGCCATCGAGCAGATCGACATCGGCGGGCCGTGCATGATCCGCGCGGCGGCCAAGAACTGTGCCCACGTCACCGTCGTCGTGGACCCCTCCGACTACACGGCCGTGCTGGCGGAGTTGGCCGAGAATGGCGGCCAGACGAGTGAATCCACCCGCTTGGCCCTGGCTCGCAAGGCCTTCCGGCATACGGCCCATTACGACACGGCGATTTCTCAGTACTTGGAAGAGCAGAGCGGTTCGGAAGCCGAAGTCCCCGCCACCGTGACCCTTTCCCTGGAACGGCAGGACCTCTTGCGGTACGGGGAGAATCCCCACCAGCGAGCCGCCATCTACCGTCCCACCGTGGGTCCTCCCCAGGGACTGGCGAGAGCGGTCCAGATCCAGGGAAAGAAGCTCTCGTTCAACAACTACCTGGATCTGGACGCGGCTTGGGGACTGGTTTCCGAGTTCGAGGAAATCAGTTGCGTCATCATCAAGCACAACAACCCGTGCGGCGCCGCGATCGGAGACAATCCCCGGGAAGCCTATCTCAAGGCATTGGAGTGCGACCCGGTTTCGGCATTCGGCTCCATACTGGCCTTCAACCGGCCCGTGGACGCCGCCACGGCGGAGGCCACACGGACCCTGTTCGTGGAAGCCATCATCGCGCCGGCCTATTCTCAGGGCGCTCGGGAGATCTTTGCCAGGAAGAAGAATCTCCGGGTGATGCTGCTTGAGCCGCAACCATCCGCGGGTTCGTCCCCGGACTACGACCTCAAGATGATATCCGGGGCCTGCCTGCTTCAGGATGCGGATCTGGCCCTGGCGCAAGCCAAAGATCTGAAGTTGGCGACTCAAAGATCGCCGGAGCCGGGTGAACTCGAGGATCTGCTCTTCGCCTGGATCATCGCCAAGCACGTAAAGTCCAATGCCATCGTATTCGCCAAGGGTGGGCGGACATTGGGAATCGGAGCGGGTCAAATGAGCCGTGTCGACTCGGCTCGGCTGGCCGCTCAGAAAGCGCGAAGCTCGACCGCGGGCGCCAGCATGGCCAGCGACGCCTTCTTTCCCTTCCGCGACGGGCTGGACCAGGCGGCCGAGAGTGGGATCACGGCGGTGATCCAGCCCGGCGGATCGGTCCGGGACGCGGAGGTGATCGACGCGGCGGACGAGCACGGGATGGCAATGGTCTTTACCGGAATGCGCCATTTCAGACATTGACCGGAGTGGCCGGTCAGGCGGCCCGGCCCGGCCCACGGACCCCCCACCATGTTGCTGGTCATCGATATCGGGAACACCAACATCGTCCTGGGAATCTTCCACGGGACGACGCTGGAGCATTCCTGGCGGATCTCCACCCGCAGGAATAGAACCGTTGACGAGTACGCCTCCCTCTGCGACCACCTCTTCCGCATGGCAGGCGTCCGGATGGACCTTGTGGAGGACATCACCGCCTGCAGCGTGGTCCCGCCACTGAACGACTGTTTCAAGGAATTGTCTCTCCGTTACATAGGACGCGAGCCCCTGATGGTGGATCCGGTGGGCCAATCCCTGTTGCCCATCCGTTATCAGCCAAAGTCCGACGTGGGCGCCGACCGGGTGGCCAATTCGTTGGCCACGCTGGACCTGGTCGGCCCACCGGCCATCGCCGTCGACTTCGGGACTGCCACCACCTTCGACGCCATCTCGGACCGGGGGGAATACGTGGGCGGGGTCATCGCCGCCGGGATCGGAATCTCGGCCGAAGCGCTCTTCGCCCGGACGGCCAAGCTCCCGCGCATCGAGATTGCCCGCCCCGGACAGGTCGTGGGAACCTCCACGAGCGGCAGCATCCAGTCGGGCCTCTTCTACGGCTACGTGGGACTGGTGGAAGGAATTCTGAAACGGATGAAGGAAGAGTTGGGTAGTGCCAGAGCCGTGGCCACCGGAGGGCTGGCCCCCCTCATCGCGGGTGCCTCGGAGGGGATCGACCTGATCGAGGAGAATCTGACCTTGTACGGACTCCGGATCTACCACGAGCGCATGTCCGGAAGCGGGGGTTGAGAATGGTAAGCTGCCGTCAATGGCTGCGGTCGCTGGACCGTCGGCAGGGCTGTCTTGGATAACTATTTCAACTACTTCACGGAAGTCGAGGAACACTTCATCCGGAGACGGCAGAAGCACCTGCTGGTTCCCCCTCTGGATTGGTGTCTGATCGAATTGTGGAAGAACAGCGGGATTCCCATACACGTGGTGATTCGAGGGATCGACCGCAGTTTCGAGACCGCCCGGACGCGGAGGACCTCGCCCAGAAGTCTCTCCTACTGCCATCCCGCCGTGACCCAGGCTTTCGAGGAGCATCAACGGGCCATGGTGGGCTCGGGAGAGGAAGAGGGTGAACCGGATGACTTCCAGGGCAGGGGAGTGCACGGCGCCCCCGTTCTCGAGCATGTGGATCGACTGACGGCGTCGCTCCGCGAACGTCCCGAAGATTTCGACGCGCCCTTGAGCCTGCTGTCTTCCCTGAGACAGGAAATCAGTGCTCGGGAACAACTCGACGGGCGCCAGATCGACCAGGATCTGAATCACATCGGAGTCCTGGTTGCGGAGGTCCTCCGGGATGGAATGGACCGGAAACGGTGCCGCAGCCTGCGGAGTGAAGTCAGGATGGAGATGAAGATCTACAAGAGGCACCTCTCCCGGGAGTTGTTCCAACGCATGGAGGAGAACTGTCTCCATCGCAAGCTGAGAGAGTCCGCAAACATCCCCGAATTCGGCCTCCTTGCCCTGCAGTTCGGCGAAACGTCTTAGGTTGTGCCGCGAAGGGCCATCCCCGCAATCCACCGGGTCTGCATCCGGTGCAGGGCTCGTCTCCTCCGTGGTTCGAACTTTTCCTTCACCGGCGTCCATAATTGTTTACCATTAATATCTGAATAATTGATATCGCATCGGCAGGGTGGGGAGGAGCCGGTTCGAAATCACTTGTCTATGAGGCCGGGTAACGAGTCGCGGTCCCCATCGGCCACGACATTTGATTGAGGAGATTCCAGATGAAGAAGATGATCGGCTTATTGGTCGTGGCGATGGTCGGCGTGCTGGCGCCGGCGTCATTGTCCGCATCCGGCTCCATTGCGGCCGGCCGGGGCATCAATCCCAGAGATGCATACACCAAGGGCAAGGCCCTCACCTACAAGAAGTTGGCGTGCAACTCCTGCCCATTGCAAAAGGGGGAGCTCGATCGGGCCCGCGCGCAGAACCTGAAGAACAGCCTCGAAGCCCGCGACTCGGCGAGCAAGCCGGGTACGCCGGACGATGAGAACATCCAGGTGCTCTGTCCGGGTTCCGAGGCCGTCGGGTGTGATGGCGGGGTGGACGAACAGGAACTCGTTCATTACTACCTGACGCGGCGTTACAAACTGTGACGGCATCGAACTCGACGCTGAACAACTCCGATCGACGGGCCCAACCAAGGAACATGGCAATGCAAAGAAAACATCTCTTAATCTTGGCCGCTGCCGCGGCCATCGCAATCAACGGGTCGCCTGCGTTCGCCGGCGGTTCACCCTGGCTTCCCGCACCCGGCGGAGGCTCCCTCACCGTTTCCTACGTGTCTCAGAACGCCACCGAATTCTTCCGCAGCACCACCAAGAGTCCGACCCCCGGAGGCGGTCACGATCTCTCCCAGAAGACCGTCTGGGTCGAAGGGACGTACGGTTTGAGCGACGCCTTGGCGCTGGATTTCCGGTTTGGCGGAGCCCAGAGTTCATACGCCACGGGGCCGGGGCTGCCCCCATCTCAGGACAGCATCAGCGGCTTGGCGGACATCAATGCGGGCGTGGTCTGGCGCGCGTTGGACGAGGTGGTGGGCGACGGGCCGACCGTCGCGTTTCGCGCCGGAGTCATCGTGGCGGGAGGCTACGAGACGGGCTATATCAATTCACTGGGAGACGGAGGCAACGGATTCGAGTTGTCGACACTGATCGGCAAGTACTTCGAGAATGGATTGGCCGTGTCGGGCGAGATCGGCTATCGCAATCGAACCTCCAGCGATCATGCTATTCCTCCGAATTTGTTTGCCAGATTGGCGGCCGGCGTGGTCGTGGGAAGCCGGGTCGGAGTGTCGTTCAACTATCAGATGGAGGATTCCACGTCCGGTCTGGAGATCGGCGGCCCGGGATTCTCTCCCATGGTATTTCCCGAACTGCAGGAAGACTTCCATGTCGTCGGTCCTTCGGTGAGCATCGCCGTTTCGGACCGGGCCAACATCGGAGCTTCCTACGGCAGGGTGATCGCCGGAAGGAATACGGCGGTATCCAACGTCATCGGCGTTTCCCTCAACGTCGTGTTCTGAGAATCAAGCGGCGGTTTCCAACCGCCGGACAGGAGCAACGGATTTCCAATCGCCGGACTCCATAACAACACTCGACCAAGAAGGGAATGGGCGATTGGAAATCGCCCCTCCTCTCAGGCGGCGGTTTCCAGCCGCCGATCAGGGGGGACTTGGGGGGACGGTAGTCCCCACTCCGCGTCGCGTCTTCCAGTCGGGCGAATCGAAGAACGGGCGATTGGAAATCGCCCCTCCCCGCACTATTCACGGCTGGTTCAGGTTCCAGTCGTATTCGTAGTCCACGGCCCCCTCGAAGCTCTTCAGGCGCTCCGCCAATTCCTCGTCGGCATACTGCACGAGGTGTTTGAGCACGTTCTCCTCGGTGTCGCCGAAGTCCTCCTTGAACCAGGTGTAGATGCTGGAGATGACGATGAAATCGTCGTCGACGAAATCGACGCCCCGTGAGTGGTTCACATAGGCGCGGGCGCCGGCATCCAGCAGAGTCTCCGTATTGGCGGCGGTGAAGGCCTTCTCGATCAGGTTCGGACATCCGATGCTGGCGCAGTTCACCCCATAGTGAATCCGGGCATCCCGGTAGATGGGCCGCAAGATGCCATGTTCGATGTTGTCCAGGGTCAGGTCCTGGCCGCAGACCTTGGCCCGCACGTCGCCCCAGGGGCCCACCGGAATCAGACCTCCCAGCATGCTGCTGCTGATTTTCTTGATCGAGTCGACGGGATACGCCTCGACCACCACCCGAACGGTCAAGGCATTGTAGAAGTTGAACCAGTAGGCCTTCTGTTCCCGCCGCGAGTATTTCCTGGGATCGAGTTCCTGCAGGTAGGACAGGTATCCGGCCAGTTTGGCAAGGTTCCCGGTGTTGTCCTTCAAGGCGCCGTAGTCGAATCGATTGATGCCCGAGCTGTGGGTTCGGAGGTAGGCATCCAGGATCTCCTGCCATGCGCTGTGATCGATCTGGGCCGTATTGGATTCGTCACTGGAGTCCCAGAACGGAATCAGCTTCGATTGGCTCCGGACAGAGACGGCACCGGTGATCAGGCTCAGACCGATCAGACCCACGGCGACCCGGCGGCACAGCACCAAGGGGACCATGGAGTTCCATATACGTATGCGTCTCATGGAAATTCATCCTCCTTGCTGTGGTGCACTGGCGCCGTCGAATCGGGCGTCCAACCGCGAATCCAAAGGCCGAAGATCATGGAAAGGATCCCGACTCCGGCCCCGATAACGCCTCTGAGGGTTCCCCCGACCTTCGACTTTCCGAAACGCCGCCGCCGCGTGTCCACCGGGGTCTCTACCATGCGGATTTTAGACTGGATGGCCTTGACCTGCATCTCCACCGTCCAGCCGTAGGCGGTGTCCCGCATCTCCAGGCGCCGCAACGCGTCTGCCCGGATGGCCCGGAAAGGACCCAGGTCGGTGATCCGCGCCCTCCACAACAACCGGATCAGCAGGCTTGCCACGCGGTTGCCGGCGAGCTGCGGAAGCGACAGGGAGCCCGGCTCCATCCGGCCCAGGACCCGGGACCCGATGACCAGGTCGGCGCCGGTGGCGATCGGCGCCAGGAGATCGAGGGACTGGCGGATGTCGAAGGCCTGATCGCCATCGACGAACAGGACCACGTCCACGGGGTTCAGGGCCGCGATGGCCGTCAGGCAGGCCCTGCCGTAACCCGGCGTCGGCTCCCTGGCCACTCGGGCGCCGGCCTGCCGTGCCCGCTGCGCCGTTTCGTCGGCCGAGGCGTTGTCGCACACCACCAGATCGTCGATCACTCGGAGCCCGCTCTTCGTGCGCAGGTCCAGCAGCTCTCTGACGACGGGGCCGATGTTCTGTTCTTCGTCGTTCGCCGGAATCACGGCGCCGACGGTCAGGTCTCCGTACATGGCATGTGGGCGTCGTGCGGGTGGTCTCTTTCGGCCTTCCGGCGCCGGATCAGGTCATAGGCCAGCGCCAGCAAGATCAAGCCGAATTCCAGGAAGCGGATCCAGGCCGGCTGCTGGTAGGCCAGCAAAGTGTAGTCACCCAGGTGGATTCCGATCACGTAGCTGAGCAGGACTGCGCTCGACGCCGTCCAAGCCCAGGCGCTGGGGAAGATGGCCGCGAAGGGGAGCAACCAGAGCAGATACCAGGGGTTGATCACGGGGGAAACCACGAGCAATCCTCCGTAGAGCCAATCTCCCCGGGGGATGGAGTCTTGGCCGCTTCGTGCAAACCTGGCGGCATAGCGCAGCCAGAAAACGGCGAACATCAGGCCCAGAATCAGCCGGGCATCGAACCGTGGAAATATCGTCCCCAGCAAGCTGAATGCTGCGGAATTGAACTCCCATTCCCGCGCGAAAACCTGCAACGAGGTGAGGTTCGTCCCGCCCATCAGGGCGAATGGAGCATACAATCCGGCCAGCGTAGCGCCGAACAGCAGCCAGTGGCGGGGTCGAGCCCGCAGCAACACCAACGGTGCCAGCACCAGGGCGAAGATCTTGGCTCCCGCGGCCATCCCCAGGCAGACGGCGGCGCTTCCCCGGTGCCGGTTTCGGACGAGCAGGATCGCGGCCATGAGCAGGCAGGCTCCGGCGCCGTCCGGATGCGCCGTGAAGGCGACTTCTTTGATGACGAGCGGGCACCATGCGTAGAGCATGACGTTCCGGACCGGCGCCATTCGGAGCAGGATCCGGACCAGGCCCAGGTCAACCAGGATCAGGATCAACTGCAGCGCCGTCACGCTGCCCGGTTGCAGCCAGTACCCGAGCAGAAAGATGAGCTGCGTCGTGGGGCCGTAGATGGTCGGCAGGTCGGGGTTGTTGATGTTGTCCAGTGATTGTTGAAACGCCGCCGGAACGTTCGTGTCCAGAAAGAACGCCTCGGGCGCGGCGCCGTAGGGCGTTCCGGCCGTGGCGAATCGGTAGCCGTCCCACAGGTAACGATAGAAATCGTCCTCGAAGAAGGGTCCGCCGACGAGACCGCACATTCTGAACGCTATGGCCCAGAAGAACATGCGCCCGATGGGGAATGGTTCACCGCGCCGCCGAAAATAGAAGTAGAGTCCGAAAACCGGAAGTCCGGTCCAGGCCACCAGCACGAAGAAGATGGACAGTTCCGGTTCAGCGGTCTGTCGCGCCAGAAAAGCGAGGGTGCCGTAGCCTAACGCGCACCAACAACCGGCTGCGTCCACCAACCTGCGAGACGTGAGGCGAACTTTTTTCGGGGGAGATATCTGAGACACGTGATTTGGGGTCTCGGGAACTCGGTCAGTCCTTAGTATACGAATTCCGGTTGGAGGGGGGACGTTCTTGTCCCCAGTCTTCAAGTCTCGGTGGGAGGAACGCCGCAATTCATCATTTCTCCCCTTCCAGGAATCCCCCGATGATGTGACAGAAGCTCCCGGTCTCGCCCCGGTAATGGGCGACCTGCCAGTGCATTCCGTCGGTCCTCACGCGCAGGCTCCCCCATTGGCTGGTGGAGAGGGGGAGCGCTCCGGCCCGGCGGAGCCGCTGCAGGGCGGCTGGGGACGGATGGCCGAAGGGATTCTTGCGTCCGGCCGAGATCAGGCCCACCCGGGGCTGCAGCCGATTGAGGAACGGGGACGAACTGCTGGAGCCACTCCCGTGGTGGGCCACCTTCAGGACCGCCGTCCGGCTCAGCCTGGGGGTCAATCCTCGCTCGACGTTCCGGTCGATGTCTCCCGTCAACAGCAGGCGGAAGCGCCCGTACACGAGGAGCAGGACCACGGACCGGTTGTTGGCGCCGGCGGAGTTCCATTCCGGGTTCCCGTTCCCGGGTGGATGGAGCACCCGATGCCCGACTCCCCCCATGAAAAAGACCTGCCCGGCGCTCAGGGTCAGCCGCGGTTGCGGGAGCTCTCCCGCCGGAGGCTCCGCAACCATCAATTTTTCCACCGGGAAGGCCTCCCGGATGAACTCGTATCCTTGCACGTGGTCTTGATGGGGATGGGTCAGGAGAACGTAGGACAGGCGCCGAATCCTCCGGTGCCAGAGGTAGCGTCCCACCAGTCTCTGGCCGACGAAGCGGCTGGGTTCCGCATCCCACGACCAGCGGCCCCCGGTATCCACCAGTGCGTGGGATCCCTCCGGATAGGCGATGTGGATGCTCTCCCCCTGGCCCACGTCCAGCAGGGTGATCTCCAGTTGTCCGTTCGCCGAATCGGGTTCCCAAGTGACGGAGAGGAAAAGGAGCACCGGCGTGAGCCAGAGGAGGTGGAGTGCCCAGCGGCCCAGGATCAGACCCAGTCCCAGAAGCAGGAAGTAGAGGATCAGCTCGCCGGTCGAGGGGTGGGGAACGTACTGAATGGTGGCGATCATCTGCACCAGGTCCATCAGCAGGCGGATGAGGTCGGCCGCCGTCCCCAACAACGCCGAGAGGATCTCTCCTGTGGGAAGCCAAAAGGTGATGAGCAACACGAAGGCCGCCAGGAGGAAGAGGGAGAAGCAGGGAACCAGGACCAGATTGGACAGCCAGTGGGTCCAGCACCAGACGTTGGAGTAGTAGAGCGCCAGGGGCAGGGTGAACAGTTGAATGCAGAGCGTGCACGAGATCAGTGAAAGGACCGATCCGGAACCGCGGGCCAACAGTGGAACCAGGGACTGCGACAGGGTTCGGGGCAACGGCTCCAGGAGATGCTCCAGACGGAATCGGATGCGCCTTCCCAGTCGTCCCGAGGTCGTCGCCTCGACCCTCACCTGGGGTAAGAAGACCGGGGATGCGGTTCGCCGCAGGGTGTGGATCCAGGGCTGGATCGGCAGGACGCAGAGTCCGATGGCCAGGAGGCTCAAATAGGAGAACTGGAAACTCGCGGTGTGGATGGATTGGGGGAGGACCGCCAACGTGATCAGGGCGGCCACACCGAGACCGTTGAGGAACTGGGACTTCAGGCCCAGCGACAGGAGGAGATGGATCCAACTGGCCATGAGCCCGGCGCGGATGGCGGAGATGGGAGCCCCGACGGCCACCACGTAGCTCCAGACGGCGCCCAGAGCCAGGAGGCGCCCGGCCATACCCAGAGGGCGGACCAGGAGATGGAGAAACAGGTAGACCAGTGAGACGTGAAATCCGGACACGGCGAAGAGGTGGAAGATTCCCAGCTTCTCGATGCTGATGCGATCGACCTCCTCGAGCCGCCGGGTCTGCCCCAGGAGGGTGCTGAGGACCAGATTTTGCTGCTCCGGCTGCAGAGTCCGCCGGCAGAAACGCTCGAACGATCGGACATAGGTGAACAGCGGGCTTCGCGGATCCCACCCCGGATCCGGCCCCAGGCGTTGGACCTGGAGGTGCGACTTGAGACGCACCACTCCTGCGATTCCCCGTTGCCAGAAGCGCAGGCGCAGGTCGTCCACTCCCGGAATTTCGTGGTGGGGTGCCTCCTCCAGGAGGGCGCTGACTCGGATCCTCTCGCCGTATCGGAGGTAGGGGTCCGACTCCGATCCGCCGGGGAGGGTGTAGACGTAGACAGCCACCTTGCCGGGAAGGGAAAGGTCGCGGTCCGCTTGTCGAACCGAGAGAGGCGTGATCTCCAAATACAATCCCCGCTTTAGCGCCAGAGGCGGGAGGTCGATTCGGCCCACCAACTCGACGGTCTGGTTCCGATCGACGGCGAGTCGAGGACGCTGTTGCTCCTCGGTCAGGAGGCGGACCCCACCCAGCAGAAGCGCCAGGACGAGGCAGGGGTTGAAAAGGCAGAAGCGGCCCAGTTTTTGCAGTGGAACATCCAGTAACCTTACTAACGCCGGAAAGCGGAAAAACTGCGAGGAGGGGTGACTGTGCGCCAGGCTAACTGGTACAAGATAGGCGGTGAAAGTCCGCTGAAACGAAGGACTAACCATCCACGTTTCTCCGCGAGCCGTGCGTGGGCACCCGTGAGGGTGTCGGCGAAGCGTCGGTAGCGGTGCGTATGGGCAGGCTATTGAGCATCGAAAGCTCCATGATCGGAAGTGCCGAGGCTGTAGTCGCGGTCGAAGGCAACACCGGCTGGACCGCCCAGGTGAGGGACGGCCGGGCTCCGCGGTGTCAAAGAACCCAGGCACGTACGCAAATCTTGTTCCGGAACCTGGGAGGGCTTCATTTCACCCCGGGGGGTCGCCCCGGGGTCGCATGAGAAAGGAGTAACCCGAAACTCATGATGGACGGAACGAAGCAATCGGATTCATCCATAGTAGCGATGAAGCGGGCGAACAAAGAGGGGCGACCCTCGGCGGAGCCGGTGGAGCGAAGGGATGGAACCAAGGGGAATGCGGTGTGCCAAAGCACGCGCCGGACGCAGAGTCGGGGGAGCGTGTCCCAAGCGGTGGACCGGATACGGCGAGCGATCGCGAGAAACCCCAAGGAGCGACTGACCGCGCTGCTGCACCATGTCACCGTGGAGGCTCTGCGCCGCGCCTATCTCGGACTGAGAAAGGACGCTGCGCCGGGAATCGACGGGATACGGTGGGAGGAGTACGGGGCGAAGCTGGAAGAGCGACTGCTGGACCTGCATCGCCGCGTGCACCGGGGCGCGTACCGAGCGCCTCCCGTCCGGCGGGTGAGAATCCCCAAGCCGGATGGAAGGACACGACCGCTCGGCGTGGCCGCGCTGGAGGACAAGATCCTCCAGAAGGCAGTCGTGGACGAGCTCCTGACGCCGATCTATGAGGCGGAGTTTCTCGGGCTCAGCTACGGGTTCCGGCCCGGACGGAAGGCGCATGACGCGCTGGATGCCTTGGCCTTTGGGATCGAGCGGCGGAAAGTCAATTGGATCGTGGACGCGGACATTCGGACGTTCTTTGATGCGATCGACCGGGACTGCCTGATGCAGTTCATGGAACGACGGATCGGAGACCGGCGGGTGCTGCGGCTGGTTCGCAAGTGGCTGAACGCCGGCGTGATGGAAGAAGGGACCTGGTCGGACTCGGGGAGAGGGACGCCACAGGGCGCCAACGTCTCGCCGGTCATGGCCAACGTGTACCTGCACTACGTGCTGGACCAATGGTTCCATCGGACGTGGCGCCCACGAGTCCCAAAAGGCGAAGCGATCCTGGTGCGATATGCGGACGACTTCGTGGCCGGATTCCAGAGACGGGCGGACGCGAAACGGTTTCTCCGAGACCTGGGGGAACGGTGCGCCGAGTTCGGGCTGGACCTGCACCCGGAAAAGACGCGACTGGTGGAGTTCGGACGATTTGCGGCAGCGGATCGACGGCGACGCGGGGAGCGGAAACCGGAAACGTTCGACTTTCTGGGGTTCACGCACTACTGCGCGAAGACCCGGAAGGGACGGTTCCGGCTGGGGCGGAAGCCAAGCGCGAAACGGATGAGCCGGACCCTGCGACGGGTGGGGGAGAGGCTGTGGAGACAACGGCACGCGGATCACTGGGAGGTCGGGAAATGGTTGAGCCGGGTCCTGAATGGCTGGCTGAACTATTTTGCGGTCCCCGGGAGTACGCGGTGGCTGCGAGGATTCTGCTATCTGCTGCAACGGCGGTGGCTGCGAGCCTTGCGCCGCCGGTCTCAGCGCGACCGCTTCAGTTGGAGACGGTTGCGACGGATGACAGAATTGCTCTGGCCATCCGTGAGAATCCGTCATCCGTGGCCGACGCAACGGTTTGGCTGGCCGTCCACACCCAAGGTAGGAGCCGGATGCCTTAACGGGCACGTCCGGATCTGCGCGGGGGGCGGCAGGAAACTGCCGTTCCTACCGTGACTTCTTTTCGCCCAATTCGCCCGGTTGGAAGACGCTACGCGGGGACTCCGTCCTCCCAAGACCCCCCTAATCGGCGCCTGAAAGACGCCGCTCCCGGCGACAAGAAAGTCGCCGCTCCATGGCGACAAGAAAGTCGCTCCCCCAGGTGCCCCCTTTTTCCTTAGAACCGGGGACTCGGCCAGTAATACTGGCGGCGGTGCAGGATCTTGCCGGTGGGTTCGCTGCATTGGACCCGGATGGTCCGAAACTTGCGATCCGATTCGGCAGGTGGCCGGAAGGTGAGAACGTACTGGCTCTTGAGTTCCCGGGCCAGTTCCAGATACCGGTCCGTGAGCTCCTCCAGCCTCTCGGGAAAGAGGGCTCGCCCCCCGGTTGCTTCGGCCAGGTGGAGCATGGCCCTCTCCTTCTGCTCGAAGTAGGCTTCGACGAAGTCCTCCTCTGGATTCACCAACTCGGACATCACACGGTTCAGGAATTCCACGCGGTTGCTCCGGCCCACTTCATCCTGGATCAGCCGGGTCCTGCTGATGATGTAGAGGGCGACGTTGGTCTCGATCAGGCGCTGGACGATCTGGTCGTAGCTCTGAATGCTCTCGTTGTCCAGGCCGTCGGTGAGCAGGATGATGGCTTTCTTGCCGCTGACACGGGACAGTTGCTTGTTGGCGGTGGTCCAGAGAGCATCGTACATGGCGGTCCGATAGCCCGGCTCCAGCTTCCCGAGGGCGCGGCGAATCGCCCTCTGGCTCGAAGTCCAGTCCCGGAGCACCTGGACGCGGTCGGAAAAGGTGATGACGGAGAACCGGTCGTTTCTCTGAAAGGAACGGGCGAAGTCGAGGGCCGCCTGCGCGATCTGCTTCAACTCGCTGCGGATGCTGCCGCTCACGTCCAGCAGGAGCGCCACGTGGATGCGATCCTGGTCCAGCACGAAGTTCTCGATGGCTCGGGGGCTGTTCTCATCCAGCAGGGAGAAGTGTTCCCGTTCCAGATGAGTCAGGAGTTTTCCCGTCGGTCCGAAGACGGTGACCGGAACCCGGATGAAGTTGGCCCGGACACGAAAGGTGGGGGGAACGGAATCGGAGGCGGGTTGGGACCGGATGGATTGGATCGTCAGAAGCCAGCAGACGCTGATCAGGACGACTCCGCTCCGAAACCTCACCAACGCGTCCTCCGGATCTCGGTCTTCCTCTTACCAGTTACGTTTCATTCTCGGGACTCCACCTCAGCACCGGGCGGCGAGCGGCCCGGGTTTCGTCCAGCCGGGTCCTTTTGGCCAGGCGGGGCGCCTCGTGCGCAGCGTCCGCATCCTCCCGCGCTCGATGGTAGATCCGGATCATGGCCTCCACGAAGGCGTCCAGTTCCGCCTTGCTCTCGCTTTCGGTGGGCTCGATCATCATCGCACCCCTTACTATCAGAGGGAAGTAGATGGTCGGCGGATGGAAGCCCTCGTCGATGAGCTGCTTGGCCAAGTCCAACGTCTTGACCCCGAAGGGTTCCAGGGTCTTGTCCGAAAAGACCGCCTCGTGCATGGAAGGGGTCGGGTAGGGAAGGTGAAAGTATTCCTGCAGCCGGGCGCGGATGTAGTTGGCGTTGAGCACGGCGGTCTCGGTGAGTTCCTTCAGACCGCTCCCGCCACAGGTGAGGATGTAGGTCAGAGCCCGCACCATCATCCCGAAGTTGCCGTGGAAGGCGTGGACCGGACCGATGGAATGGGGCCGGTCGGAGTTGACCCGGAAACCGTCTCCGCACGCTTCGATGACGGGAGAGGGGAGGTAGGGGGCCAGGAGGCCACGGCAGGCTACCGCTCCGCAGCCGGGTCCACCGCCGCCGTGGGGGGTCGAGAAGGTCTTGTGCAGATTGAGGTGGAGGACGTCGATCCCCATGTCTCCCGGACGCGCATAGCCCATGAGGGCGTTGAAGTTGGCCCCGTCCATGTAGATGAGCCCGCCCTGATCGTGGACGATCCGGCTGATCTCCTCGATCTGGCTCTCGAAGATTCCCAACGTGTTGGGATTGGTCAACATCAGGCAGGCCACGTCTTCGTTCATGCGCTCCCGCAGGATGCGGATGTCGATCCTGCCGGAGGAATCGGAGGGAATCGAGATCACCTGGTACCCGGCGATGGCGGCGCTGGCCGGGTTGGTGCCGTGGGCCGAGTCGGGGATCAGGACGTAACGCCGGGGCCTTTCCTGCGCCTCATGATGGGCTCGCACCATGAGGATCCCCACCATTTCTCCCTGGGACCCGGCCGCCGGTTGAAGGGTGGCGGCGTCCAGGCCCGTGAGTTCCTGCAGGCACTCCTGGAGCCGGTGGATGAGTTCCAGGTTGCCCTGCGTCAGAGCGGCCTCTTGCATGGGATGCACCGTGGCGATCCGCGGCATCCGAGCGGTCCGCTCGTTGAGCCGGGGATTGTATTTCATGGTGCAGGATCCCAGGGGATACATCCCCAGGTCGATGTGGTAGTTCCAGGTCGACATCCGGGTGTAGTGCCGGATGATCTCCACCTCGCTCACTTCCGGGAACCCCGTGACCTCCTCCCGGGTCATCCCCGGGTCCAGAATTTCCTCGATGGGCGTGTCCTCCACGTCCAGGGGAGGAAGACTGTAGGCGGACTTGCCCGGGGAGGACTGTTCGAAGATGAGAGGCTCGTCGAGGTTGTAGACAGTACTGGTTCGACTCATACGGTCACCCGGCTTCGCTGCAGGACGCGGATATATCGGTCGATCTGCCGGCGGGTGTTCTGGTCGGTGACGCAGACCAGCATCTGGTCCCGGCGCGAGGGAAACCAGGTTCCCAGGGGCAATCCCCCGATGATGCCTTCCCGGTAAAGCTCCTGGTTCAGTCCCTCAGGATCGTCGACGCGCAGCACGATTTCGTTGAAGACGGGCCCCGAAAAAACGAGGCGGTCGGACAACCTCCGCCTGAGGTAATGGGCCTTCTTCAGGTTCTGCTCGGCGAGGTCTCGAATACCGTTCTTGCCCAGAGTGGACAGAAAGATGGACACGGCCAGGGCGCAGAGGCCCTGATTGGTGCAGATGTTGGAGGTGGCCTTCTCGCGGCGGATGTGCTGCTCCCGGGTGGAGAGGGTCAGGACGAAACCCCGCCGATCCTTCCGGTCCACGGTCTGGCCCACGAGACGGCCCGGCATCTGCCGCTTGTAGCGGTCCCGAGTGGCGAACAGCCCGAGATAGGGCCCGCCGAAGCTCAGCGGAAGACCCAGGCTCTGCCCCTCTCCGGCCACGATGTCGGCGCCCATCTCTCCCGGCGGTTTCAGCAGCCCGAGGGAGAGGGCCTCGGTGGTGACGGCCACCAGCAGAGCGCGGCGCCGGTGAGCCAACCGGGCCACCTCTTCCATCTCCTCCACGACGCCGAAGAAATTGGGAGACTGGACCACCACGGCCGCCGTCCGGTCGTCCAGAAGGGCGTCCACGGCCTCCGGATCCAGGGAGCCGGCGGAGGTAGCGGGGACGGACGTCACTGAGAGGTGATTTCCCGTATAGGTGCCGAGGACCTTCCGGTATTTCGGATGGAGCGCTTCCGGAACCAGGACCCGCATCCGGCGGGTCACCCGGGCCGCCATCATGACCGCTTCGGCCAAGGCGCTGGCCCCGTCGTAGAGGCTGGCGTTGGCCACTTCCATCCCGGTGAGCTGAGCGATGAGGGTCTGGTACTCGAAGATGGCCTGGAGAGTTCCCTGACTGATTTCCGCCTGGTAGGGCGTATAGGCGGTGAAGTACTCGGAGCGTGAGACCAGCGTGTCGATCACGGAGGGGATGAAATGGTGATACGCGCCGGCGCCGAGAAAGTAGGCGAAGTCCTCCCCGGAGGCGTTCTTTCGGGCCATGGCCTTGAAATCGGCCAGCAGCGACGATTCGGAGAGAGGGTCCGCAAGGTTCAGCGGACGGCCCAGCCGAACCCCCACCGGAATGGATTCGAAGAGGTCCTCCGTCTTCTCCACGCCGATGGCTTGGAGCATGACCTGTCTTTCTTCCGGAGTCAGGGAAATGTAGCGCATGGGCCCACCGGATCAGTGCCCGGATTCCTCAGCCAGGTATGCGGCGTACTCCTCGGCGGACAGGAGCCCGTCCAACTCGGCGAGTTCGGTCAGCTCCACCTGGATCATCCAGCCTTCGCCGTAGGGGTCTTCGTTGACCAGTTCCGGCTGCTCCTCCAAGGATTCGTTGACCTGAAGGACCTTGCCGGTGACGGGGCTGTAGAGATCGGAGACGGCCTTGACCGATTCCACGGTGCCGAAGACATCGTCGCCGCTCAGTTCGTCGCCGGTCCGGGGGAGTTCGACGAACACCACGTCACCCAGTTCATCCTGGGCGTGATGCGTGATGCCCACGCGGCCCCGTCCCTCCTCCAGGATCTCGATCCATTCATGTTCTCTGGTGTATCGAAGCCCTTCCGGGATTGCCATCTTCTTCTCCCTAAGGTTTCGGAACCCTGATCCTCGGGCGCCCTCCCCGCTTCGGGGCGTTCACTATTTACCGAATCGGGATCGATGATTCAACTTCGATCAGCGCCGCCGGTAGAATGGCGTCTTCACAACCACGGCCGGAAGAAGCCGGCGGCGGTTCTCGATCTCCAACTCCTGTCCCGGGATGGCCTTCTCCACCGGCAGATAGGCCAGACCGATGCTCTTCTTGCCGGAGGGTGAATAGCTCCCGCTGGAGACCTGGGACGATCGGGCGCCATCGATGAGCACCGCGTCGTGATCGCGTGCGATTCCCCGGCCTGTGATTTCAAAACCCGCCAGCTTTCTGTGGGGTCCCTCCTGCCGGATTCGAAACAGGCTCTCCCGGCCCACGAACGGCCCCTGATCCAGGTCGACGATCCAGCCCAGGCCCGCTTCCCAGGCGTTGGTGGTCTCGTCGATGTCGTTGCCGTAGAGCGGATAGCGGACCTCCAGACGCAGCGTATTGCGGGCCGCGAGTCCCGCCGGCCGGATGCCCGCAGAACTTCCGGCCTCCAGAATTGACTCCCAGACCCTGGCGGCTTCCGTCGGTGAAAGGTACAGCTCGAAGCCGTCCTCGCCTGTGTATCCGGTGCGGGAGACCAGGCAATCGGCACCGGCGATCCGTCCCAGGGTGAACCGGTAGTAGGGTACGGCGTCCAGGTCCAACAGAGTCAGGCGTTCCAGGATTTCCTGGGACCGGGGTCCCTGCAGCGCCAGTTGGGCGTATTCCTCACTGGCGTCCCTGATCTCGATGTCTCCGTTCCGGTGCTCCAGGAGCCACTGATAATCCTTGTCCCGGTTCGATGCATTCACGCACAGAAGCAGATGTCCGGCATGGATCCGGTAGATGACGATATCGTCGACGAAAGTGCCCTCGGGATAGAGCAGAGCCGAGTATTGAGCCTGACCGTCCTCCAGGCGCGACACATCGTTGCAGGTCATGTGCTGGGTGAATTCCAGGGCGTCCGAACCGCGGATCTCGATCTGCCCCATGTGACTCACGTCGAAGAGTCCCGCGGCTGTCCGGACCGCCAGATGCTCCTTGAGGGTGCTGGAGTACTGGACCGGCATCTCCCACCCGGCGAAATCCACCATCCGGGCGTTCAACTCCAGGTGTGCGTGGTAGAGGGGCGTTCGGCTCATTCGGAGGGCCCGACGGCGACACGGCGAAAGTGGGACTGCTGCGTGGCCGCGGAAAAGAAGATCATGCCCAATGGCCTGAAGACTCCGGTGTCGTCGGTTTCCCCCACCACGACTCCCAGATCCTGGTCTCGACCCAGCACCGACTGGAAGTCGTACTGGGCGTTCAAGCCTCTGAGGTGCATGTCGCCGTTGTCGGTGGCGGGTGGCTCCAGGGTGATCCTGGCTTGGGCGGTGGGACCGGCGGAATGGACGCTGAGGACTCGGAAATCCCCACCTGCCAAGTGGTCGAACTGTTCGGTGATCTCCACCGCCTCGGACATTTCCGGAGCGGACGGGCCTGAGAAAAAAATGCTGTAGAAAATGAAGCCGGGAAGGGCCAAGCCCATGAGAATCATCACTCCGGCGGCGCGCGACATCAGGGGATCTATTCTATACAAGTCGGTGTCGTTCCGGCGTGAGAGCCGTCCCGGAATCCGAACCCGCCGGTGTCTTGCCGCCGGGTAAAGGGGGGAGAAAACGGGGTTTTCCCCGCGCCTGAACCTTCCGGGACCGGCCGTCGTCTATCCAAACAGGCAGATCGAGGTCGATCTGACAAGGTCTGAACCAGTTTGCACGGAGGATCGAAATGGATAGATCGGATGACAAGAAACAGTTTGCGGATCCGTTGCTGGCGGCGGTAGGCGGAGACCCCGGCCGCGACCCGGTTCCGGCTCGGCCCCGGATGGATCGCCTGGCCGGCGCGGTGATCTGGTTGATGGTCGGCCTGGGGCTGGGGCTGGGGCTGGGGCTGGGAGCCTACCTTTTCTGGGACACGCAGCAGGAGATCCAGCGTCTCAACCAGGACCTGACGGAGAGCGAGTTGCGCTTGGACCAGTTGAAACGGACCCTGGAGAACTCCGGCGAAAAGATTCGCACGCTGGAGGAGGGAGCCGCCAAGAGCGGGATCCGGATCCAATCCCAGGGTAAGGAGTTGGGCCAATACCGCGACCTGTTCCAGGGACTGAAGTCGGAGCAGGAGCAGCAGACTCAGGGTCTGGAGTCGCTGGCGACGAACAAGGCGGACCGGGAGGACATCACGAAGCTCCAAGGGGAAAACGAGGGGATCCGGCAAGAGACTGCAGGCATCCGGGAGCAGGTGGGCCAGGTCTCGGACGGTCTGACCAACCTGAAGGAGATCACCGGCGTCAACCGGGCCGGCCTGGCCAATTCGAAGCGGCGGCTGGACCGGCTGGACAGCGACCTGGATGCCACCAGCGACCGCTTGGCACGGCTCTCCCGATCGCTGGAGCGGGAAAAGATCGAGTTCGAGCTGCAGGAAAAGGGAGGGTTCATCAAGGTCCTCGACGTGCATCTGAACTTGCGGGACGCAAACGCCAAGAAACAGCGGTACGATCTGGACATCTACGTGGGGCGCAAGCGGATCCGGAAGAAGCACAAGTATGCGAACGAGCCCGTCTACTTCTTCGTGGAGGGAGTCGAGAAACCCTACGAAGTCGTCGTCACGCGTATCGTCCGCAACCAGGTCGCCGGCTACCTCACGGTCCCGGCCGCCTGATACGGTCGCACCATTGGGGGGGGACTTTCCTGCCCCCCCAATCGGAGGCTGGAAAGCCTCCGTTCCTATCCCTTCGTCATTGATCCAGTTACGATTCCGCCGCGATTGTCGCCAAATTCTTCACCTACACATCACGACGGGTCGAACCGGCAATTTGGAGGTGCACGCCTCGTGCGTGCCCTCTTTCCCTTGAACCACCGGTTTCCCCCGGAATCCGAATGGAGGTCGCGTGTACGAAAGGGCCGGAGGCCCCGACCAGGCGAAGAACGGGCAAGCCCGCGGCTGCGTGGCGTTACGCGCAAACGTCACCAAAGAGGGTCAGTTCGATCCCGAACGGGAGTAGTAACCTTGCCTCGTCCGGGTCACCAGATCCGGACGATCCCGGATCTCGACCCGAATGGAGCGCCAGGACCGGTCCCGTTGCGGTTGGGGGACCGTGTAGGCGAGCAGATAGCGCACCCGGAGATCGTCTGCGATCTCCGAGAAAATGTCAGCCAGCTCCTGGATCCGGCGGGGCGAGTAGAATCGGGCGCCCGTCTGGTCGGCGATGCTGGCAAGCTGCCTGCGAGCTTGCAGGTAGACATTCCGGTCCTGTTGCTTGATGGAGATGTTCGGACGCCTGCTCTGTGGAATCTTCTGGAGAATGCGCCCCAACATCCTGTGCGGTCTCGGTCCCACGTTGTTCCGGTGGTCCAGGAAGATGGGGTAGATCAGGGAATCCGATTCCCGGATCTCTCCAAAAAGTTGTGGGAACGTGGTTCGGGAGCCCTCGGTGCGGTTGCCCGTCAGTTGGTTGTCGACGCCGTCGGTGAAGACCACGATGGCTTGACGCGCACTGGCTTCGTCCGAGTATTCGTTCAGCGAGTCCATGAGGGCGTCGTAGAGCGCCGTACCGCCTCCGGAGTAGATTCCGTTGATGGCGGTTCGGACCTTCTCTCGATCGCTGGTGAAGGGCAGGATCAGCCAACTGCGGGAGTTGAAGGTGGCCACGGCGATCTGGTCGTTGGTTCTGATCTCCCGGGAGAAATCGGCCGAGGCCCTTTGGAGCAGATCCAGATGGGGCCGGGTGCTTCCGCTCACGTCCAGCAGCAGAAGCACGCGAAACGGAGCCTCGGCGGGTTCGAACTTCTCGACGGTCTGGAGCATGTCATCCTCGTAGATCAGGAAGTCGTCCCGCGTCAGGTTTGAGACGCTCCGGTTGTTCCTCGGGTCCCGAACGGAGACGTTCAGGTAGACCCAGTTCACTTGGACCTTGACGGCGTAGCCGGAATTGGAAGCCGGCTTCAGAGTGGATTCCGGGTCACCGGATCCCTCATTTTCGAACGAGACGCGAGCCGGCGCGCTCTTCGGAACAGGCGACGGAACATCCCGTTCCTGTTTTGCCTTCGGGACTAGGGAAATGCGTTGGACGCCGGCCGGGGGAAGCACTCGTTCGACCGGCGCTTGGCCGACTCTCGCCGGCCGCGTACCCATGCTGTCGGGGCGGAAGATCTTACAGAGCACGTTGCCGCTGAGACTGCTGGCGTAAAGAAGCGGTCCTCCGATCCCCAGGTTCCTCTGCAGGGATCCGTTCCGCAGCTCCACGTCCCCGTTCCAGGAAAGGGTGCCGCCGGCTCGGATCCATCCGCGGAGGTCCAGGTCCGCACTCAATTGGCAGGTTATTTTTCCCCCGAACGACTCCAGACGGATGTCGCCGCGAGGTTGGGTTCCGGTCCGAAAGAGGATGTCGCCGCTTTGGGTGCGAAGAGATACGGAAGAGGTCACGTCTTCCGACGTCAGCAGTCCGGAGAGCGTCCAGGCCTGCACCGGACCTTCCAACCCGTGGAGTTCGATGGCACTATGGGTTCCCCAAACCAGGATGCCGAGCGAGCGTGGAGCATGAATCTCCAGGTAGGCGGATTCGGACACGTGATCGTCAAATCGAACCGAGATCCGGGTCTGTTCCGGGCCTTCCCGGGCCGCGAGGGTGATCTTGTCCAAACGGTTCGGATCGGAAGCCATTTTCCGAAACCGGAGTTTGACCCGGCCGCCGTCCCATCCTCGGATGAATGTCCGCCCGAAGTCGTTGTGGACCTGGAGAGTTCCACCCGCCGCCACCGACAGCAGTTGCTCACCGGTGGATTCGGACGCCATGGAGGCGGAAGTCAGGAGTAGAGTGACGATAAGGAGTGGAATTGGAGTGCCCGGGATTTGTCTCAACCTTTCGTCTTCCTGATTCCGTCTATCTAGACGAGGGGGCCGTGAATTGGGTTCAGCGACAGTGATATTTGGTTACCGGTTGGAATTCCGGATCATGGAGAGTTGGCATATGTGGAAGAGGCGGGGAATATTTCTGGGACTGATGGTCTGGGCCCTCGCCGGAGGTTCCATCGCTGCAGAGGGATCCCCGTACTTCCTCTATCTGTCCGATCAACGGGTCGTGACGGTGGAGTTGCTGGACCCCGGGATGGCGATCCTCAACTTCATCAACTTGTCGGACAGCTTCGAAGCGGTGCGGGCTCACGAACTGGTGCTGGAGGACGGAAAGGGCCGAACCGGCCGGGGGCACCTGATCGTCCGGGAGGATCCGCCCAACCCGAGAGAGGTCTACCAGGTGAGCGGCCTGATCAAGCCCCACTCCTTCCTGGGGTACAACATCGCGGGGCGGTATCACTTCGCGTCACCTCCCGAAAGGTGCTACCTCAAGGTGGGCGGACGCATTCTGGAGCTGGAACCTCTGAACGAGGAACAGTTCGACCAGTTGGCCTCCATGGTGACCGAGTTGGACCTGAAGGCGGCCAATACGGCCGCCATGGTGCGGGACGTCGGGTTCAGCCGCGGGTACGGCATTCTCCACAAGGCGTCGGACATAGACGCCCGCCTCCGCGGGCATTTTCCCGACTCGGAGGTGATTCCCACCGTTCTGGCGGAGGGTTCCGAACCGCAACTGCCGAGCGATGCCGTCCACCTGAAGGATCCGGTGGTGGTGGTCGTCAGCGTCATGGTCAGTCCCTGGGGTGGAGTCTACGATCTGGAAGTGGTCGAGGGGGTCGACGAGAAGCTGGACCAGATGGCCCTGGACACGATCCGGAACTCCTGGCGCTTCCTCCCGGCCATCTCAAAAGGGGAGATCGTCGCCAGCGAGCTGACGCTGAACGTCCGGTTCAGGAGGTAGGCGCGCCGGATTTTTTCGGTCGGAACAGGTCCAGTCTCAATCCTTGGTCCGGCAGGCACCACGCCGGACAATACGGGATGGCCGTACGGGCACCCTTGTGGGCGACCTCTTACGTCCGAATGGAGCCATCATCCCTGGTAAGGCGAAAGGTCGGCCAAGCCCCTCGAATGCGGCCGTAATGGCGCGTCAGACGCGGGAAGTCGGGGGAATTCGGATCCGGCGTCCGAGGCCGTAGAACCAGTCCGAGTTAAGTTGGAGCCCGTAGCAACCAGGAAATCGGGAATCCGGCATCTCTTAATGTATTGGCGTCCGTCGCCGCGCTTTGAGCGATGCCGTCTTCCAAATCGTGGAAAAGATCGAGGTCTTTCGAGAATCGAGGCGTATCGGCGGCACGGTGAATAACCGTCGCGCCGGCAACGTAACTTTCCGGGCCCCGATTAGCGGCAATTTGACGCACAGGAGCGATGTTGGTTCGCTGAGGGGACGAGATTCGGACGATCCAAGACGCTAAATTATGATTTGTGCCTGCCCGCAGCTGGGAATCCCGCCGGTAGGCCATCGGGCGCCATCGCCGTCGTTGATGGTTGCGGCTTCAGGCGGATTCGGTCACTCGCCGCTTCGAATTCCTTCCCGGTCGCAATATCCGGAAATGGCCGCGAACAGGCCCGGGACGGTCGATTCCTGTGATTCGATAACCACGTGGAATCCGTGCTCGCGGGCGGTGGCCGCTGTGATTGGACCGATTGCAGCGCAGGGAACAGTTCGAACTCGGTCCGGGCTCGTCGCCAGATTCATCAAGTGCCGGACCGTGGAGGAACTGGTGAAGGTGATGAGATCAGGTGCGCCCGCGTCGAGGGCCTTCTTGAGCGCCAATCGACTCTCTTCCGGGACCACCGTGTCGTAGACTGGAACCACTTGCACCTGGGCGCCGTGCCGGCTCAGTTCCCGGGGCAACAGGGAGCGGGCTTGGCTGGCTCTCGGAATCAGGATGCTCAGGCCTTCAATCCGGTTTGAGTGACGTTCCAGGAAGGCTTCCAGGACTCCCTCCGCCTGGTAGCGGACCGGCACCAGGTGAACCTTCCAGCCGAACCGTTTCACTCGCCGGGCCGTGGCCGGTCCGATGGCGCAGATCCGGGGCGCCGGGCCGTCCTTCTCAGTCAAAAGCGCGTCGGACTCCCGGGCGCGGGCAAGGAAGATCTCGGCGCCGTTGACGCTGGTGAAGAAGAGCCAGTCGAATTCGTGGGCTCGGGAGATGCAAGCATCCAACTCCTGGTTAGGCCGGGGAACGATCTCGATGGCCGGGATCTCCAACACTTCAGCTCCCGCCTGTTGTAGCAGCCGGGAGAATTCCCCCGCCTGGCTACGGCTCCGGGTCACCAGGATTCTCCGTCTTTCCAGCGGCCGTTTCACAGAGTGCCCCCTTCCTCCAGTTCCTGGAGGATTTCGTCGCCCCCCCGGGAGAGAATCGACTCGGCGGCATCGAGGGCCATCCGCGGAAGTTCCTCCTTGGAACCGTGGCTGCGGTGGCGGAGGCTGACCGGCCGGTAAGGGCTGGCCAGAATGGCCTGAAACTGGCCGCCGACGGACGTGAGGGAAGCATATGCCCCCATGGGGACTTGGCAGCCTCCGCCCATCCGCTCCAGGAACCGGCGTTCCGCGTCGGTGCACGCGCGGGTCGGAGGATGGTCGATGGGATCCAGGAGCTCCCGGGTCTGCCCGTCGTCGCACCGGCATTCCACGGCCAGGGCGCCCTGGCCGATGGCGGACAGCATCTCATCCTGGGAGAAGGTGAAGGCGATCCGGCCTTCCAGACCGAGTCGCTTGAGCCCGGCCGCCGCCAGGACGATCCCGTCCAGTTGCTGTTCCTCCATCTTCCGGATTCGAGTCCCCACGTTTCCCCTCAGGGGGACGATCTCCAGGTCGGGGCGCAGGAGCCGCAACTGTACGGTCCGTCTCAACGAACTGGTGCCGATCCGCCCGTGGCGGGGGATGTCCCCGGCACACGGGGTCAGGCGTGGCGAAACCAGAGCATCTCTTGGATCCTCGCGCTCCGGAATCGCGGCCAGGCAGAGCCCTGGAGGCAACTCGGACGGCAGGTCCTTGAGGCTGTGGATCGCCAGGTCGATCTCCTCCTGCAGGAGGGCGTCCTCGATCTCCTTGACGAACATCCGCTTCACCGAGAGTCCCGCAAACTGCGGTTCGGGCCGAGGCTGGTCGCCGCTGGTTCGGATCACCCGGATCTCGGTCTCGACGCCGGGGTGGCGCCGCTCCAGCTCATGGCAGACGATCTCGGCCTGCCGCAACGCCAGGGGGCTGCCCCGCGACCCCACGCGGATTCGTCTCATTCCCCTTTGTCCAGACCGAATGCCTGCCTGATCATCTGAATGTTGTGCAATCGCCGCTGCGGGTCCTGGGTCGGCGCCTTGATCTCCATGATGATGGGGTGCGCGATCCGGCGGGCCGTCCTGCGAAGAATCTGTTCCATCCGGTTGGAGTCGGCGGCGGTCATTCCCTGGCGGCTCTGATCCAGTTGATCCAGGCAGATCTCTTCAATACGGCCTCGGAGGCCGGCGATGAGCGGGCCCAGGTTCATGGAGGCGATGCGCTGCATGTGGCGCTCGGATTCCTGCAAGACGATCTCCTCGGCCAACTCGGCCTCGCGCCGGCGTTCCCTCAGATTGGCGCCGATCACCGACTGAAGGTCGTCGATGTCGTAGAGGAAGACGTTCTCGATCTGGTTCACCCGCGGGTCCACGTTCCTGGGGACCGCGATGTCGATGATGAACAGGGGTGCGTACTTGCGGCGGTGGACCGCGGTGTCGACGGCTTCGGGTCCCAGGACGTAGGAGTCGGAGCTAGTGGAGACCAGAAGGATGTCCGACTCGGGGAGGCGATCCTCCAGATCCCCCATGGGGATGGACGTCGCGCCGAACAGGGACGCCAGTTGCCGGGACCGGGCCCGTGTCCGGCTGGCGACGAAGACTCGGGAGATCCCGGAGCGGACCAGGCTGCGGGTGGCCAGTTCGGCCATCTTGCCCGCGCCCAGCAGCAGAACCGACTTGCCCTTGAGACTCCCGAAGATCTTTCTAGCCAGCTCCACCGCCACGGAACTCACCGAAACCGCGGATTGGGAGATTCCGGTATCGGTCCGGACCCGTTTGGCGACTCGAAACGCCGAAGGAAGGAGGGTCTTCAGCGCGGTTCCGGCGGCTCCCGCCTGACCCGACACGGCGTACGCCTGCTTCAACTGTCCCAGGATCTGGGCCTCTCCCGGAACCATGGAGTCGAGGCTGCTGGCCACCCGGAACACGTGCACCACCGCGTCCTGTTCCCGCAGGACATACAGATAACGCTCCAGCGAATCGGGTTCCAGCGCGTGGTAACGGTGCAGGAAGTCCTTGATTCCGTGGATGGCCTCTTTGTCGTCTCCACCCTGGGCCAGAATCTCGACCCGGTTGCAGGTCGACAGGATCATGCTCTCCCGCAACTGGTAGTCCCGGCGCAGCGTCGACAGGGCGGACGCGACCGCTTCCTCGCGGAAGGCGACCCGTTCCCGAATCTCGATGGGAGCCGTCTTGTGGCTCAATCCGACCAGGACAGGATGCATGTTCGAGGTCTCTCCGCTCCGCTTGTGGAAGGGAGCGATGGGGCTAGAACTGGTGTAGGCCTCCAAAGTAGCTGGCGCCCAGATAGGTGAACAGGACCCACAGGAATCCAGCCATGCTCACCACCGCGGCTCTTTTTCCCCGCCAGCCCGCCGTCAGCCGCAAGTAGATCAGAGCCAGATAGATGCACCAGGTGACCATGGCGGAGATGACCTTGGGATCCTTGTGCCAGCCGTTGACCCAGTCCTGCTCGGCCCAGACGATTCCGGTCAGGAGCCCGGCGGTCATGAAAGAGAAGCCGGCCACCAGGAACTTCAGGAACAGGTCGTCCAGCGTGGTCAGGGAAGGGAGCTGGTAGTAGAAGGTCTTGGGTTTCTTGTTCTTGAGTTCACGTTCCTGGAACACGTAGAGGACGCCGGCCACGAAGGTGACCAGAAACATGCCGTAGGCCAGGAACATGAGCGGGGTATGGACGTACAGCCAGGCGCTACGAAGCATGGGCGTTATGGGGGAGGCCTTCAGAAAGACGGTTCCCAACATCAGTGCCGCCACCGCCGGCAGCAGAAAAGTGCTCAGGGCCCGGATCCGATACCTGACGTAGGAAACGAAAAAGCAAAGGGAGACAGTCCAGGCAAAGAACGCCAACGAATCGCGAAGACCGGTGAGCGGGAAGCGTGCCGTCTCTATGGCGGAAGCGACGAGGAAGCCGGTGTGCAGACCGAAGCCGACGCCCACCGTAATGACCCCAATCCGAAAGAGGGCCGTCTTTTTGGAGAAGAAGACGAGAGTGCTGAAGCCGAGCCCGGCCACATAGAATGCAAAGGCGGTGTTGAAAAGGAGGCCGCTCACGAGGCGCCATTATAGTGGAGCGGCGACTCTCCTGTCGCCGGGAGCGGCGTCTTTCAGGCGCCGACGGAGCGGCGTCTTTCAGGCGCCGATGGAGCGGCGTCTTTCAGGCGCCGATGGAGTGGCGTCTTTCAGGCGCCGACTAGGGCGTCACGGGGGACCGCAGTCCCCCCTGTACAGTGCAACCCAGGCGCCTGAAAGACGCCTGGCCCACGGGGGGACAGGAATGTCCCCTCTCCAATGGGCGACAGGGATGTTGCCCCTCCCCCGGTTGCGAGACGGGGGGATCTGGTAAATCATGGGCGTCGCTTCCGGCCGCGGCGGCGGGGAGTCGGGGCGGGTTCACTGGGAGACCGGAATTGTGACCAAGAAGCGGGTTTTCAGCGGAATGAGGCCGACGGGCCGTTTGCATCTGGGGCACCTCATCGGCGCCTTGGACAACTGGGTCGGCATGCAGGAGGAGTACGATTGCATCTACGGGATCGTGGATTGGCACGCGTTGACCTCCGAGTATCAGGACACGCGGGCGGTGCAGGACAACGTGATCGAGATCGCCATCGACTGGATCGCGGCCGGGCTCGATCCTGAAAAGTCGACATTGATGATCCAGTCGCTTGTCCCGGAGCATGCCGAACTCCATCTGCTCTTGTCCATGGTGGTTCCGGTGCCCTGGCTGGAGCGGGTTCCCACCTACAAGGAACAGGTCATGCAGTTGCGGGAGAAGGATCTCTCGAACTACGGGTTCCTGGGATATCCGGTTCTGCAGGCGGCGGACATCCTGATCTACAAGGGGGAAGTCGTGCCCGTGGGCGAGGATCAGGTCTCCCACCTGGAATTGGTGCGGGAGATCGCCCGGCGCTTCAACCATTTCTTCGGCCGTGTCTTTCCCGAGCCCCAGGCCAAGCTCACCACCACTCCGCGGCTGCCGGGCACCGATGGCCGGAAGATGAGCAAGAGCTACGGCAACGTGATCCAGTTGTCGGAAGATCCGGCCCGGATTCGCGGCAAGGTCATGACCATGGTGACCGACCCGGCGCGGGTGCGCCGGACCGATCCTGGGAATCCGGACGTCTGTCCGGTCTTCGACCACCACAAGGTTTTCACGCCGTCCGAGGGGCAGGAGTGGGCGGCCCAGGGTTGCCGGACGGCGTCGATCGGCTGCATCGACTGCAAGCGCCGGCTGCTGGAGGGAATGATCCCCGTCGTGGAGCCTTTGCACCAGAAGCGGCTCGAATTGGAGAGAGACCGGGAGAGCGTGAAGGAGATCCTGGTGGAGGGGAGCCGGCAGGTCCGCGGCCGCGCCCGGGAAACGTTGGGAGAGGTGCGTCAGGCTATGAGGATAGATTGGAGTCATTACAAATAGCGTTTAGGCGGAAGCGGCAGAGCGAAATGGTGACCGAAACGGAGACTTGCCAGGTTCGGCTCGACGTTTTCGAGGGTCCGCTGGACCTGCTGCTTCACCTGATCCGGACCCAGGAACTGGACATCTGCGATATCCCCACCGCCCGGGTGACCCGGCAATACCTCGATTACCTCCAACTGATGCGGGATATGAACATGACCGTGGCCGGCGAGTACCTGGTGATGGCGGCCACGCTGATCCACATCAAGTCCAGAATGCTTCTTCCCGAGGACGACTCGTCCGAGCCGGAACCGGAGGAAGACCCCAGGGAGGAACTCGTCCGGGATCTGCTCCAGTACGAGCAGTTCAAGCAAGCGGCCCACCTGCTCCACGAAAAAGAGATCTTGGAGCAGTCGTCCTGGACACGAGGGACGGACGAGTTCGAGGAGGAAGAGAAGGAGATGGTCGTGGTCGACCTCTTCGATGTGGTCCGGGCGTTTCACCGGATCGTGAACCGGTACAAGGACCGGATTCTGGTGGAGATCGATCGAGACGACGTGACGCTGGAAAGCAAGCTCCAGGAGATTCGCCGGCTCCTCCAATTGGAGGGCGAGTTCTTGTTCTCCCTCTTCTTCAAGCGGGGCATTTCCAAGCGCCACCTGGTGGTCGCCCTCATGGCGCTCCTGGAGTTGGTCCGCCTGGGTGAGATTCGGCTCTTCCAGAAAAGCGCCTTTCAGGACATCCGCATCGTGGCATGTTGAAGGATCCGCTCGCTGCACAGATCCTGGCGGTACTCTTCGTCGCCAAGGAACCCGTCTCCCTCCTTCAGCTCCACCAGGTCTTTCCCGATACGTCCTCCCCGGACCTGGCCCGGCTCGTAAAGGAGTTGGCGGACGAGTTCAACTCGGCCCAGGACTCGGTGGAGATCCGCCAGGTCGCCGGAGGCTACCGGATGAACAGTCATGCCCGGCATCACGAGACCATCCGGCGGTATCTGAAGAGCCGGCCTTCGGCCCGGCTCTCGCTGGCGGCACTGGAGACACTGGCGGTCATTGCCTACAAGCAGCCGGTGACCCTGCCCGAGATCGCCGAGATCCGGGGCGTAAAGGGAACCTCGACGATTCGGACCCTGCTGGAGAAAAAACTGATCGAAGCTCAGGGCCGCAAGAAGACGGTGGGACGCCCCATCCTCTACGGGATCGGACGGCAGTTCCTGGTCCACTTCGGACTCAACGACCTGAGCGAGCTTCCGACTCTCGCCGAGTTCGAAGAGATCCTTCAATAGGTACCGATGTGGCGCCTGCAGAAGATCATAGCTCACGCCGGACTGGCCTCCCGGAGGAAGTCCGAAGAATTCATCCTCCAGGGTCGAGTCACGGTCAACGGGAGAGTCGTCGACCGGTTGGGAACACGGGCGGATCCGGTCCGGGACGAGGTTCGGATTGACGGTGTCCTGCTGCACCCGGAGCGGACCGAATACTACATCGTGAACAAGCCGCGGGGCGTTCTGAGCGCCGTCTCCGATCCCCGTGGCCGGCCGGTCGTCACCAAGCTGGTCCCTTCCCGCGTCCGGTTGGTTCCCGCGGGGCGGCTGGACTTTCAGAGCGAGGGCCTGATGCTGCTCACCAATGACGGCGACCTGGTCCGGACCATCACCCGGGCCGGCGCCCTGGAGAAGGTCTACCACGTCAAGGTGGCGCGGTCTCCCTCGCCGGGCGCGCTTCGGCGCCTCAAGCGCGGGATTCGTTCCGGAGGCAGGCGAATGGCGGTCCGCCGGATCCGGTTGCTGGAGCCGGGGAATAACCCCTGGTATGAGGTGGTTCTGGTGCAGGGAAGGAATCGGCAGCTTCGGATCATGTTCGAAGCCATCGGCCACTCTGTCATGAAGCTGAGACGGGTCGCTATCGGCCCCTTGACCCTGGGGCGGCTGGCCCCGGGGCAATATCGGGAACTTGCGGATTGGGAGGTCCGCCGGCTCAAGCGGGGATAGGATCCTGCGCCGCAGAAAAGATGTTCGGGAAAAACGAACCGACTCGAGGCAAGACCAAAGAGGAGTAAGAGGCAGCAGGGATCATGCCCGTATTTCAGCCATTCCGTATGGAACGCCTGTTTTCCAGGTTCGAGCAGGAGGTGAAATACAATCTCGCCGAAAGCGGCGTCCATCCGGTCCTGCTCCGGCAACTCGTGGATCGGGAGGACGGCTATCTGCAATCTTTGCTGGACACCGACCTGAACTACCCGCACACCAATGGAATCCCCCAGCTTCGGCAAAACATCGCGCGCCTCTATCAAAACGGAACGCCGGAGAACGTCCTGGTAACGGTCGGAGCGATTGAAGCCAACTATCTGGTGCTGAAAACTCTTCTGGCTGCCGGCGACGAAATCGTTGTGATGCTCCCCAATTACATGCAGGTCTGGGGACTTGCCAAGAATCATGGACTTGCGTTGAAGACCTTTCAGTTGCGGGAGGAATCGGGCTGGGCGCCGGATCTGGCGGAACTGGAGTCGGTGGTGACCGCCAGAACCCGGCTGATAGCGGTGTGCAACCCCAACAACCCGACCGGGTGCGTTCTTTCCGAATCCGAGATGGGCGCCATCATCAACATCGCCGACGGGGTCGGAAGCTGGATCCTTGCCGACGAAGTCTATGCCGGGGCCGAGCGCCTTACCGACCAGGAGACTCCTTCCTTTTATGGACGTTACGACAAGGCCCTCGTCACGGGGAGCCTGAGCAAGGCCTACGGACTCCCGGGCCTCAGGATCGGCTGGGTAGCGGCGCCGGCCGGCATCGTGGATGATATTTGGGCGCGCCATGAATACACGACGATCAGCGCGACAATGCTTTCAAACCGACTGGCGGCCCTGGCCCTGTCTCCTGAAGTTCGCTCCTGGCTGCTGCGCCGCACTCGTTCCTACATCCGTCAAGGTTATCCCGTGCTCGAGAGCTGGATGGATCGGCATTCGGGCAGCTTCAGCCTGAGGCCGCCGGACGCCGGCGCTATTGCCTTCATTCGATATCATTTCGACATCAACTCGACTCAGCTGGTGGAACGACTCGCTCTGGAAAAGAGTGTCCTGATCGTACCGGGGGATCACTTTGGCATCGATCACTGCGTGCGGGTGAGTTTCGGCCTGCCTCACAGTGTCTTGCGGTCTGCCTTGGACAGATTTCACGAGATGATCGAGGAGCTGTCCTTGAGATCGAACCTCCGGAACGGCTGAGCGCTCGGAGTCTGCGGCGTAGAAACAGCGCCGTTCCGGCGGCCGTTGCACCGCGTCGTAGTAAACTGGCAACGAAGTGGACCAGAGAGGTCGTCTCGAAGCGAGGATTGCCATCGGATGTTCACCGGGATCGTAAGGGAGACGGCGCCCATCCGGGAGCAGGAGATGGGGCCCTGGGGTGCGCGCTTGGCTCTGCAATGCAGCCCCGGGCTCCTGGGCGAGTTGGAGATCGGACACAGCATCAGCGTGGACGGCGTGTGCCTCACGGTGTTTCGCAAGACCGAGAGTGCCTTCCAGGTGGAGGCGACACCCGAGACCCTGGCCCGTTCCAATCTTTCGGACAAGCGAGTCGGAGATCCACTGAACCTGGAACCGGCGGCGAGGCTTTCCGATTTCCTGGGAGGACACTTGGTGCAGGGGCATGTGGATGCACCCGGACGCCTGGTCTCCAAGCGGCCCGAGGGGAACTCCTGGATCTTCCGGATCGAAGCCCCCGCGGAAGTGTTGCGCTACTGTACGTTCAAAGGGAGCATCGCCGTCAACGGCGTGAGCCTGACGCTGTCGGCGTTGAATTCCGAGGGCATTGAGGCGACAATCATCCCCCACACCATGGCGGTCACCAACTTCGGGACGATGACGGTCGGAGATCGAGTGAACCTGGAAGCGGATCTGATCAGTAAGTATGTGGAAACGCACGTTCGTCACCATACTGGGCAGCCTGCTGATTATTCCGGCTAGCTCGAAGGCGGAGGGCGCCGAATCCCTCGAGGTGGGGCCCAACTCGGTCCTCATCTACAAGAGCTACTCGGGTCACGTGGAACGGGAGTGGATCCTGCGGGTGGCGCGTTTCGGTCCCGACGTGGTCTTGGAGTGGGAGTCCTACGCCAATCAGGGAACCCTCCATCTCTTTCGCAATTCCGTCCGCAACGGGACCAGCTTCAGTCTTTTCGGCCTCTTCGAACCGGGAGTGGAGAAGGAGTCCAAGAAGGTCATGACGGTCTGGGTCTCCCGGAAAATCTATCGGGAGCTCGTGGCCACAGGCAGGACGCGGATCAAGATGAACCGGTTTCCCCGCAAGCTTGAATTGCTGGAGGAAGATCGATTCCGGCTCAGTTTGAATCGGCGCCCGCACGAGGTGCCCGTGGTCCGCGCAGTGGATGATCGAGGCGCCGAATGGGTGTTGTTGAAGGACCCGGACAATCCTGTCCTTCTGGAATACACGGAGCGAAAATACCGTCTCGCCCTGATCAGTTTCCTGACCCGGTCCCAGGTTGCGCTGCGTTGGCTTCGCCGGCTCCCGCCGGTGAAGTAGGGGAAATAGCGGGAGTTATCTTCAGATATGAGCCTGGATTCTATCGAGAACGCCATCGAGGACATCTACAACGGCAAGATGATCATCGTGGTGGACGAGGAGGACCGCGAGAACGAAGGTGACTTGACCATGGCGGCCGAGCGGGTGACGCCTGAGAGCATCAACTTCATGGCCACCCACGGACGCGGCCTGATCTGCATGCCCATGACGCCCGAACGGCTGGAGCGCCTGGAGATTCCTCTGATGGTCTCCAGGAACGAGTCGATGTACGAGACCGCCTTCTGCGTCAGCATCGAGGGTCGTCGAAACGTCTCCACCGGAATCTCGGCAGCGGACCGGGCCACCACCATCCTGACCGCCATCGACCCCCGCACCCGGCCGGAGGACTTGATCCGGCCGGGGCACGTCTTCCCGCTGCGAGCCCGCCCTGGAGGGGTCCTGGAACGGGCGGGCCAGACCGAAGCGGCCGTGGACCTGGCCCGGATCGCCGGCCTCGATCCGGCTGGCGTCATCTGCGAGATCATGAACGAAGACGGCACCATGGCACGGTTGCCCGACCTCCAGCGTTTTGCCGCGAGACACGGCATCAAGATCGTTTCGGTCGTCGATCTGATGAAGTTCAGGCTCCGGACCGAGCGGTTCGTCAAACGCATTCAGGAGACTCCCTTCGATTGCGAGCAGGGCAGGTTCCAACTGATCCTTTATGAGAATGAGCTGGACGGGAACCGTCACCTGGTCTTGACCAAGGGGAGGGTGAACACCGACGAACCGGTCCTGGTTCGAGTCCACTCGGCTCTGCTGCTGGGAGATGTCTTCTCCGGATTGAAGCATGACTCGGGACGCGAGCTCCGGAAGGCGCTGGAGCTGATCCAGGCCGAGGGCCGGGGCGTCCTGGTCTACCTTCGGTATACGGACAAGGAGGACCGGCTGTTGCGGGAGATCACCGGGGAGATCCAGTATCCCGCCAATTTCCGCGACTACGGCGTCGGAGCCCAGATTCTGGCCGACCTGGGTCTACGAAATATCCGGGTGCTCACGAACCACCCCAAGAGGATCGTCGGCCTGGAGGGCTTCAACCTGAACGTGGTGGAGCAGTTGAGCATTCCGGTACTCGGTGCGGGTGACAGACAAGAGGATCGGCAGGGAGTACGGAGCAAGAAGTGAGGATTGGGACCAGGCAGGAGCGGCCACGTCTTGCTCCACTTTGTCCCGAAGAGGGCGCCCACAAGGGGTGCCCCTACTCTTTCTCCTCGGCCAGGTAACCTCGCCGGTGGGCGACCTTGAGCTTGTCGATCTTGCCGTCCCCGTCGATGTCCACCTTCACTTCCACCTTGATCCGGCGTAGCTTCCCGTCCTTCTTGGTGTTGGTCGAGATATAGCCCAGGGAGTACTGGTTCCGGAGAAGATTGGCGATGGTCAGAAAGATGTTGGAAAACTGGGTCGTGAAGCGGGGGAAGAACGCCTCTCCTCCGGTGTACTTGGCCATCTCCTTCAAGACCACGTCGGCCTGGTAGAAGTCCATCCTCGTCGTGGTTGAAAAGCGGTCTTCATACCGGAGCCTCATGTTCTGGCCGATGCTGACGGGATAGATCACCGCGTTGGTTCTCTTGACCTTGTCCAGGGCCTCTCCCATGTTCTTTCTGCTGAACGTGTCCAAGCCCGTCGAAATGAGCACGACGGCGGTCTTGCCCTCTGCCTCTTCGATTCGATCCAGCACGTCGAAAATGGTGTCGTAGAGGTTGCTCTCCCGAAAGCCGGGGTAGTTCAGGCGCTGGAGGGCTCGAAAGACCTCGAATTTGTCCTGGGTGAAGTCAACCAGGATTTCCGGCTTCAGGTCGTAGGCGACCACGGCGATCCAGTCATCCTTGCGCATGTTCTCCGCGAAGATTCGGGACCCGAGCCAGGATTCGTAGAGCATCTCCCAGGGCAGGACTGCGCTGTATTCGGTCACCAGGACGGCTGTGATGGGAGCTTCGATGGGGCTGAAATGGGTGAGCTTCTGCTTCACCTTGTTTTCATAGACGTCGAAGTGCTCCTGTTGGAGCCCTTGGATCAGGTTGCCCTTGCGGTCACGCACGGTGACGTCCAACCGCACCTGATCGACCTTTACGGTCAGGGCAGCCCGGCCCTGGGGCCGATCCCTTTCCTCCTCGATCTGCCGCGATTGGCGGTCCGACCCCTGGCTCACGGCCAGGGCAGCCGTTTGCGCCAGTCCGGTGGTGACGAGCAGGGCAGCCAGCAACACAAGTCTCGGCGATGGTTTCATGGTTTCTCCCAGGCTTGCGGACGCCGGTTGGATAGACTCCATACTAACATATGGGCGTTCTCCCGACCGGGACCCTCGGCGCAACCAGTTTCGTCGCACCATCAGGAGCCGTTTCGTCGGAAAGACACTTTCCCTCTCCTCTCACTCCTCATTCCTCGCTCCTTCTCCGGATGGTAGAATCACGGAAGTGGATCCCGAAGAGAAAGAAAAGAAGCTCTTTCAAACCCTTGAGCGGCATCGCCGGGTCGTCGTCGCCTTCAGCGGCGGCGTCGACAGCAGTTACCTGGCCTTCTGCGCCAATCGGGTTTTGGGTAATGAATCGCGTGCGGTCACGGCCCTTTCGCCTTCTGTTTCCGGATACCAGCGCCGGCTGGCTCTGGACTTCGCCCGGCGCTACCGGTTGAATCACACGCTGATCGAGACCCGGGAGATGGACAATCCCGACTACGCCCGGAATCCCACGAACCGATGCTACTTCTGCAAGGATGAACTCTACGTTCACCTTAAGAGATTGCTTCAGGAATGGAATGCGGAAGCGATTCTGGACGGCTCGAACCTGGACGACATCGGCGACTACCGGCCGGGCCGGCGCGCCTCCCGGGAGCAGGGCGTGCTGAGTCCCTTCATCGACGTGAAACTGAGCAAGGATGAGATCCGGTCCCTGTCTCTCAAATGGGGTCTGCCCACCTGGGACCTTCCGGCCATGCCCTGCCTCTCATCCCGCTTTCCCTACGGCGTGGCCATCACCGAGGAGAAGCTGCAACAGGTCGACGCGGCCGAGGCCTACATCCGGAGCCTGGGTGTGGTCAGCTTCCGGGTGCGTCACCACGAGGAACTGGCCCGGATCGAGGTCGACCGGGCGGAGCGGCACAAGCTCATGGATCCGGATCTCTTCGACGACATCAACCGGAAGCTCCGCTCCCTCGGCTATAGCTATGTCACTCTGGATTTGCAGAGTTTTCAATCCGGTTCTCTGAATCAGGTGGTAACTCTGGAATTTTCTTCCAGACAGGGCTAGCCCGGAACTCAACCCTACTGATTTCTTGGACTCCTTCTTGACCAACCAGAATCACACGATGGGTGTGGACCCTCGTCCGGGACGTGCGCCCCGTCGGCCGAGGCGAACCGGAAGAACGAGGTTGCGGGTCTGGGTTCTGCTCCTCTTCGTCACCTCGGGTCTCCTCTCCTGCCGTCCGGAAGAGACCGCTCCCGGCGCCACCGTCTCTTCGCGGGGTATGGTGGTCAGCTCCAATCCACTGGCCAGCCAGGCGGGTGTCGATGTCATGAGGGAGGGTGGCAACGCCATCGACGCCGCCGTCACCGTGAGCTTCGCGCTCGCCGTGGTGCACCCCATCGCCGGCAACGTGGGAGGCGGGGGATTCCTGCTCTACCACGACGCCGAGACCGGCCGGGAGATCAGCGTGGACTATCGCGAGATGGCGCCGGCCGCCGCCGGTCGCGACCTGTACCTGGACGTTGCGGGAGAAGTGGTTCCGGAGTTGTCCACTGTGGGATACCTGGCCTCGGGAGTTCCGGGGTCTGTGGCGGGGCTCCACTTGGCCTGGAGCCGTTTCGGAACGCTGTCCTGGAGCCGTTTGCTGGAGCCGGCCATCGATCTGGCCCGAAACGGTTTCGTGGTGGAGGAACACTTCAGCCGATCGCTGGAATCTGCCGTTCCACTGCTGGAGCGTTTCGATGAGAGCCGCCGCATCTTTTTGCCGGGCGGAAGTCCCCCAGCGCCGGGCAGCACCTTCACCCAGCCCGACTTGGCGCGCACGCTGGAGGCCATTGCCCGGGACGGCGCCGAGGCCTTCTACCGGGGCGAGATCGCGGAGCTGATCGAGCGGGACATGCAGGCCCATGCCGGGATCATGACCGGGGAAGACCTGGCCAATTATGTTGCCCGGATCCGGCCTCCCGTCCGGGGCCGTTACCGGGGCTATGAAGTCGTGTCCATGGGGCCACCCAGCTCCGGGGGGGTGGTCCTCATCGAGATGCTGAACATGTTGGAGTTGGCCGGACGCCGGCAGGACGCCACGGCGCGTTTTCACCTTCTGGCCGAGTGCATGCGCCGGGCCTTCGCCGACCGGGCCGCGACCATGGGAGACGCGGATTTCGCCGACGTGCCCGTCGACCGGCTCCTGTCCAGGGAACATGCCCGGGACCGGTTGGAGGATCTGGACGAGGCGGCCGCCACCGGGAGCCGCCAGGTCGCCGCGGGGCCGCTCGCGGAGGAGTCGCCTCAAACCACGCATCTCTCGGTGGTGGACGCGCAGGGGAGCGCGGTGGCCATCACCACTACCATCAACGGCAATTTCGGTTCCGGTGTCACCGTCAAGGGGGCCGGGTTCCTGTTGAACAACGAAATGGACGACTTTACGTCGCGAGCGGGAGTCCCCAACATGTTCGGACTGATCCAGGGCGAGGCCAACGCCATCGCTCCCGGAAAGCGGCCGCTGAGCGCCATGACGCCCACGCTTGTCAAGCAGGACGGCAGGGTGTTGCTGGTTCTGGGGAGTCCCGGCGGACCCACCATCATCAACACGGTTCTGCAAATCGTCCTCAATGTGTTGGACGAGGGAATGGATCTGTACGAAGCGGTTGATGAGCCCAGAATCCACCACCAGTGGATGCCCGACCGGATCGTCGCCGAGACCGGAGCCCTGTCTCGCGAAGTCGAAGCCGAGTTGGAGTCCCTGGGCCACGAGGTGGTCTATCGCGGCCGGATCGGCGATGCCCATTGCATCCGGGTGGACCCTGTCAGCGGCCTGCGGGAAGGGGTGGCCGACCCTCGCCTCTGGGGCGAGGCGCGCGGTTTCTGAACAGCCGGCTAATTTCCGACCAGAATGAACCGGAGGTCCATCACGTTGGTCTGGGTCGGGCCGGTGATGATGAGGTCGCCCAGCGCCTCGAAATAGTGGTAGGAGTCGTTGTCGCCCAGGTAGGACTCCAAATCGAGTCCCAGTGAGCGGGACCTCCGCGCGGTCTCCGGAGTGGTCCAGGCCCCGGCCGCGTCGGTGGGTCCATCGTTGCCGTCCGAACCGATGGAGGAGATGAGCACCGGTTCGTTTCCCCAACTCTCCATCTCCCGAGCGCACCAGAGCGCGAATTCCTGGTTCCGGCCCCCTTTTCCCGCTCCGGTGACTCTGACCGTGGTCTCGCCTCCGGAGATGATGCAGCAGGGCGGAGCCACGGGGAGGCCGCTCTGGAGGACCTCCCGGGCAATGCCCACGTGGACCTTGGCCACGTCTTCCGTGTTGCCGTAGATGGAAGACGAGAGGACCAGGGGAGTGAAGCCCAGGCGCCGGGCTTCGGTTGCCGCCGCCTTCAGAGCCAGGATGTTGCTTCCAACCACCCTGTTTTGGACGTTTCGGAAGGCCGGATCGTCGGCCTTGAGCGTCTCCCGGGGGGCGCCGTCTCCACCGCCGGCCCCTTCCTGAAGGACCCTCAGCACGGGATCGGGAACCGCGTTTTGGATGCCGTACTGTCTCAGGATTCCCAGACAATCTTCGTACCGGGTGGGATCGGGCACGGTAGGTCCCGAGGCGATGCTGCTCAGGTCGTCGCCGACCACGTCGGAGAGGAGAAGGGAAACGATCTGGGCGCCGTGTGTGTGTTGCAGGAGGCGGCCACCCTTGAAGCGGCTCAGGTGCTTCCGAATCGCGTTGATCTCATGGATGGTAGCGCCCGAGTGCAAGAGGACCGAGGTGGTCGCCTGCTTGTCCGCCAGAGTGATTCCCGGGACCGGGCAGGGAGTCAGGGCTGAGCCTCCCCCCGATATGAGCACCAGGAGAAGGTCGCGGGACGTCAGGTTCCGGTCCAGGAATTCCAGGATCCGAGACGCGGCGGCAACGCCGTTCTCATCCGGTTCGGGATGACCGGCCTCCAGCACGCGGGTCTTGTCCAGTTTGCCGCCGTGCCCGTACTTGACCACCACCAGGCCCCGGCTCAGACGATCTCCCAGGATCTGCTCGACGGCAGCGGCCATGGGGACGGCGGCCTTCCCGGCGCCGGCCAGGAAGATCTTGCGGAACTCCCTCAGCGGATAGGTCCGGCCGCCCACGTGAAGTGCTTCTTCGTCCAGAGACAAAGAGTCCCGAACCACTTGGCCGGGATCGACCGCCGCCAGAGCCGCACGGTAGACAAGCTCGAGGACCCTTTCCAACTGGAGTGAATTCCTGCCGGTCATGACTTGGTGAATCCGGTCCAGAATGGCCTCTCGACGCGGCCCGGCGGCGGAGTCGTGCGCGACAGGTCCAGTCGTATGGGGTCGTTCCGGGCCGTCCACACTGGGAAGTTTGCATCAATCCGGTGCCAGACGAATCCGAGGAGACAGCCGAACCCGAGGCTTCCTACGACGAAGCAAACGGTGGCCAGGGCCGTTCGCAACAGCATGTCCAGAAAGCTCCGGGCCTCGCCCGATCGATCCACTCGGACGGTGCGGTCGTGGACCCATTTCACCGCCGGCGCCCATTGGACCTCTCCCAACACGGCTTTTGCCCGGGGTTCCGTTCCCAGAAAGAGGGCCAGCAGCAAGCCGCTCCGCTTGATGTAGATGCCGTCGGGAGAAAAGAACGAATGCAGCGAGTTCTGGAGTTCCAGGAAGTAATCGGCCGCCAGGGCCGGTGTCGGGTAGGCCAGCAGAAACAGGGAACCGCCCTCCGGGCCATAGTCCGCGAAGGCGACCTCGACCCGGTCTTGGAAGCCGATCCTGGCCATGAGCGGCTCGGGGAAACGATCGTTGTTGGCCAAGGCCGCCGGTCCCAGATAGACGCCGACGGATTCCGTGACCAGATCCTGGCGGGGCAGGTGCAGCACCGTCACGGGATGGAGATTGACGATGGGGATCGCTTCCACGAGAGTCGCCACGGCGCCCTTGAGCTGATCTCTGGCCTGGGGTCCGGCCTTGGCGGTGAGACGAAATAGAAAGGGACCCCGCCAGAAAATACAATCCCTTGCTCCGTAACGGTTCTCCACGGGCAACTCGAGCCGGTCCCCGGTTCCGGGCCGCAGCAGCGAATCGAGGCGGTACAATCCGAACGCGCCCTGCTGATGCAGCATCTCGTAGACTTCAATCACTAGGGAGGAATCCCCAGGCTTTTGGAGGCGCCACCGGGAATAGGACTGAAGGGCGTATTCTTCCAGCACCGGCCGTGAAAATTCCCCGGCCACCCGTTCCATGTCTGCGGATTTCTCGAGCAGGCGAAACCGGTACTCGGACAGCCCCTCCAGATACCGTTGAACTCCCGCGGGCGCTTCCTGGGAATTGAGCGGAGCCAGGAACACGGAGAAAACGAGCAGGCAAAGCAAGGAAACTCTCACCGCTCAATCTCCTTCTGAGAAAACGAGGAAAGAGGAAAAAGAAAAGAGTGAAGACAAAGGGATCGGTTGCGCCCAGAGGACTCGGCAGCGGAGACGGGCTCGTAGAGGAATCCGAAGCCGGACGAACACGATGCCTGTTTCCCCTTGGCGTCCGCCGGACCGGGCCGGTGGGGGAGCTTTTCTCTCACTCCTTGCTCCTCTTCGTTTCCCGTAACTGATTTCCAGCCAAGTCTCTCTTGGGAACGGCGATTCCCAACTCCTGAAGGTACTGTTTTACACCCTCGAACAGGGCTTCGGCGACCCTTTGATGGTTCTCGGAAGTGGTCAGAAACTTCTCTTCGTCGGGATTGCTGATGAACCCGACCTCAGTGAGGATACTGGGCATGCTCGCTCCCATGAGCACGATGAAGGGAGCCGTCTTGACTCCCCGGTCCAGGAAGTGACGGCGGTGTTTCTTGATTCCCGAGAACAGGCTGGTCTGGACCACACCCGCCAACTTGCGTGACTCGGCGTTGTGGCTCCCCTTGGTGATCTGGCGGACGAGGTCTTCGAGTTCCCCGACCGTGCGTTGGGATGCGGCGTTCTCCCGGGTGGCCACTTCCTGTGCCGAGTCGGACTTGGCAAAATTCAGGTAGAAGGTTTCCGCCCCTGTAGCCCGTCTCCCGCGGCTGGAGTTTCCGTGAATCGAGATGAAGAGATCGGCTTGGTGCTGGTTGGCGATGGCGGTACGCTCTTCCAGGGGGATGAAGCGGTCGTCGTCCCGGGTCATGATCACCTCGGTGCCGAGGCGATCCTCCAACAACGGCTTCAGGCGATTGGCGATGCTCAGGACCAGGTCCTTCTCCAGCAGACCTCCGGGACCGATGGCTCCCGAGTCATGACCGCCATGGCCGGGGTCCACCACGACTCGTCCCACCTTCAATCCCAACACCCGGGTCAGGGTGAGGTCCTCCTGCGGGTTGCGCTTGGCGGCCCGCGGTGTTTCCGGAGGTTGTCTGCGAGTCGGAGCGGCCGGAGGAGGGGGACGAACCGTTCGGCCAGTGCTGAACTCCCGGGTCGTTTTGGCGTTCCGTCCGGCGCCGTGCCCTCGGGTATCGATGACGATGCGAAACGGCTCGAACAGGGCGAACACGGTATGATCGCGGATCTCGTCGTAGTCGAGGACCACGCGGACGACCTCCGGGCGATTCCGGGCGACACGGATCCGTTTGATGAAGACGCCGTCCACGCTGATGGTGCGTCCGTTCAGTTCGGGTCCCGGGCGGGTTTCCACCAGGTCGAAATAGATTCGGTCGGGTGACTTGAGCACCTGCTTCTCGAACTTCACCTCCCGGTCGAGTTGGATGACGACCCGGGTGTAATTCTCGTTGGCGCGGTAGCGAATCTCGGAGACTACGGCCAGCGGCGTCTTGCCGGCAGCCGGGGCCTTCCGGCGGGCCGTCGTTTCCAACTGCGCGGCCCGATGGAGGGCGGCGCTGCGATGGCGCGATTGCGGGTGTTCCTGTGCCAAGCGGCGATAGGCGCGAACGGCGTCCTGGCGGTATTCGCCCTCCGGCACACGATCGGCCATGCGGTCGTAGAGGGTTGCGACGGCGTAGAGGGAATCGGCGGCGATTTCCGGAGCCGGGTCGTGGTCGACGACGCGGCGGTAGAGCGAGACGGCCTTCCGGTAATCGGGAATCGTCCGTCGGGATTCCGGTTTGGCCAGCAACTCGAGGCCGAACCGGAAGGCCTCGGCATAGGCCAATTCAGCCGCCTTGCGGTCCTGACCCGGGATCGAGGACCCGGCAACCAGCACCACAGACAGCACCGGGAGCAGACGAAATCGCATCAGCACAGTCACACTCCTTTGGCCCCGGGGTGGACTGATACCGCCCGCAATTGTACACACTGCGGCTGTCAAGTTCGAAGCGGCGGACTGGCCCGCGCCGGCTCTAATAGGAGATGGACAGCGGGATGTTGGTGAGCAGGATCCGTCCTCCAGGTTGCTTCACCCGACGGATCCGGTCCTGAGGAACCCGGGCTGAGGCCAATCCGTAAAGACTCGTGACTTTGTTCACGTAGTCGATGGTCTCCCGGTACGGAGGCACGCCGCCGTAACGAATCACAGCGTTCTCTCCCGCGTTGTATCCCGCCAGAGCCAATACCAGATCGCCCTTGAAATAGTCGAGGAGGTAGTCCAAGTAGCGAACTCCTCCTTCGATGTTCTGGGCCGGATCGAACGCGTCGCGGACGCCGAACCGGCGGGCCGTATCGGGATGCAGCTGCATCAGCCCCAGGCATCCCTTGGGCGAGACCGCTTCCGGACGGTAGTTGCTCTCCACGTGGATAACGGCGTTCACCAGATCCATGTCCACGCCGTAGCGCCGGGAGATTTCCTGAACCGTTGGTCTAAAGAATCCAGGCCCCTTGCCGGCCGGAATCGGCGGGCTGTTCCAGTCCGGCCGGGCCTGAAACATGTTGGTGAGCACCCGGACGCCGTCTTCTCTCCAATAGCTGTGGATACGGTTCGCCAGCAGGGAAGGCGACGCCACCAGCAGCACCAGCAGCCAAATGATCATTTGCCGGATAGGATGCCCCCTCCGCCGGA
Source organism: Acidobacteriota bacterium (assembly GCA_963668095.1). Taxonomy (GTDB): domain Bacteria; phylum Acidobacteriota; class UBA6911; order RPQK01; family JAJDTT01; genus JAJDTT01. The sequence goes on from OY764083.1 coordinate 45,987, forward strand.
ATGGCCGAGTCGAAATTCGGATAATTCTATGCGTTGAGTCGGGCGCTGGCATTCGAGTTAGTTTAACAGACCGTTCACCATGGACAGTTAGCCCGAATCTCAGTTCAGCGATTCCTCCACCAGCCGGTAGGTCTGCTCCAGGGCCTCCCCCAGCCGGGAAACGTCCCGGCCTCCGGCTTCGGCCATGTCAGGTCTCCCGCCTCCGCCGCCACCGACCAGCCGGGCCAGCTTGCGGATCAGCTGATGAGCCTGGATCCGATCGGTCAGGTCGTCGCTGACCATGGCGATCAGGCTGACCTTCCCGTCCATGGGCGTTCCCAGGACCACGACGCCGGACTTCAGCCGGTTCTTGAGTTGGTCAGCCAGTCGGCGCAACGAGCTCCGGTCCAGATCCGCCACCTCTTCCGCCACGACGCGAATTCCCCGGACCCGGCGGGACCGGTCCAGGGTCTCCAGGCTCTTTTGTCCGGCCAACTTCAACTGCAGGGCGTCGACCTGCTTCTGGGCCTGCTTGAGGTCCTCCAGGGATTTCCGGAGCGTCTCTTCCAGCTTCGTCATGGGAGTTTTCAACCGCCGGGAGAGGCTGGAGACGATGGCGTCCATCCGGGAGTAACGGGACATCGCCATCTCCCCGGTCAGAGCTTCGATTCTCCGCATGCCGGCAGAGACGCTTCCTTCGCTGGTGATCTTGAAGAGTCCGATCTCGCCGGTTCTTGCCACATGAGTCCCGCCGCAGAGCTCCATGCTGAAATCGGGAATGGAGACGACTCGCACCTGCGAATCGTATTTCTCTCCGAAGAGGGCGGTGGCGCCCTCTTCGAGAGCTTGATCCAGACTCCGGACGCGGGTGTCGACGGCGATGTCGCGCCGAATCTCCTGGTTGACCAGATCCTCCACCTGGGAAAGCTCCTCCGGTGTCACCGACCGGAAATGGGTGAAGTCGAATCGGAGCCGATCCGGGTCCACAAGGGATCCCGCCTGCTTGACATGGACTCCCAGGATGCGGCGGAGAGCGGCGTGCATGAGGTGCGTCGAGGTGTGGTTTCGAGCCGTGGCATGACGCCGCCGAAGATCCACGCTCGACCGGATGGCGTCTCCGGAACTGAGTACGCCCTGCTGCACGCGGACGCGGGAGAGGCGGAGCCCCTGGGCCGGGGTGTAGGTGTCCAGGACCCGAAACTGCGCGGAGTCGGTCTCCAAGGTCCCCTGGTCTCCGACCTGTCCTCCCGCTTCGGCATAGAAGGGACTGCGGTCCAGAACTACTTCGCCCTCCTCTCCGGGACCAAGCCGCTGAACGTGTCTCTGGTTCCGCACCAGTGCCAGAACCGAGCCGGAGACGGCCTCCAATTGATCGTATCCCGTGAACTCCGTTGCGGAACCTTGTTCGATCAACTCCTGGTGCACCGGCTGCAGGGTCTTGCCCGCTCCTTTCCAGCTGGCGCGGGCCCGCTGACGCTGCTTCTCCATCTCGGTGAAGAAACCCTGTTCGTCGATCTCAAGAGAGCGCTCCTGGGCCAGGTCCCGCGCCAGGTCCAGGGGAAACCCGTAGGTGTCGTAGAGCCGGAAGAGATCCTGGCCCGGAAGGGTTCCGCTATCCGATTCCCGAACTCGAGCCACGATGTCTTCGAACAGGCCCATCCCGTGGTTGAGGGTGGCCCGGAACTTTTCCTCCTCGTGACGCACCACCCGCGCCAGGTACTCGCGTTGAGGCTCCAGATCGGGATAGGGCTCGCTCATCAGATCGGCCGCCAGGGTAGCCAGAGTGAACAGGAAGGGCTCTTGCTTCCCCAGCAGTTGGCCGTGGCGGGTGGCCCGCCGCAGGATCTTTCTGAGCACGTAGCCGCGGCCCTCGTTGTCCGGAATGACCCCGTCCCCGATGAGGAAAGCGCAGGCACGGCTGTGGTCGGCCAGAATACGCAGGCTCACGTCCGCCTGATCGTTGTTTCCATAGGTGTTGGCGGTGAGGCGCTCGGCCTCCCGGATGAGGGGCTGGAACAGATCGGTGTCGTAGTTGCTGGTCACGCCCTGAAGGATGGCCGTAATCCGCTCGAGACCCATGCCCGTATCGATGGACGGAGAGGGCAGGGCAGCGGTGCGGCCCTGGGAATCCCGGTTGAACTGCATGAAGACCAGGTTCCAGATCTCCACGTAGCGGCCGCATTCGCATCCCAGCTTGCAGTCCCGGTGGTCCAGAGGACTGACCCCCAGGTCGTAGTGCAGCTCGGCGCAGGGTCCGCAGGGTCCGGTGTCCCCCATGGCCCAGAAATTGTCCGCCTCCCCCAGCCGGTAGACCCGCTCTTGAGGAACGCCGATGTCGTCGCGCCAGAGGCCGTAGGCTTCGTCGTCGTCCTGGTAGACCGTGGCGTGGAGCCGTTGGGCCTCGAGGCCGTACACCTCGGTGCACAGGTCCCAGGCAAACCGGACGGCTTCCCGCTTGAAGTAGTCTCCGAACGAGAAGTTCCCCAGCATTTCGAAGAAGGTGTGATGCAGCGGCGTTCGGCCCACGGTGTCCAGATCGTTGTGCTTGCCGCTCACCCGCATGCATTTCTGGCAGGTGGTGGCGCGCTCGTAGTCCCTCTTTTCCAGGCCCAGAAAGACCTCCTTGAACTGGTTCATCCCGGCATTGGTGAAGAGCAGCGTGGGATCGTCTCCCGGAACCAGTGAACTGCTCTTGACCACGCGATGGCCCTGCTCCTGGAAGTAATCCAGAAAGGTGCTGCGGATTGCCGCTGATGTTTTCATGATTCTGTTCCCAGGTTGCCGGCGGGAGTTCGGAGGGGTGGGAGAGGCGTCTCGGGATTAGATCTTCCCCCGCCGAGTCCGGGGTGGGAGCCCCGCGCGGCCCCGGTGAGAATTACCGGCTAAGCTCCGACGTGTGCCTCCCGGTACACGCTGGTCATCCAGCCGTGCCGATCCTCCACCTTACCCTCGACGTAGTCGAAGAAGTCTTCCTGAATCCGGTTGGTGATGGGTCCCCGTCTCCCCGGGCCCACGGCGATACCGTCCACGGAACGGACGGGAGTGACCTCGGCCGCCGTGCCGGTGAGGAAGACCTCGTCGGCAATATAGAGGCGCTCGCGAGATATCTGCTCTTCGATGACGGGGTAACCTCGTTCCCGGGCCAGCGTGATGACGGCGCCCCGGGTGATCCCCGGAAGGATGGCGCTGGCCATCGGGGGCGTCGATATCCTGCCGTCCTGAATCACGAAGATGTTCTCTCCCGCTCCCTCGCTCACCAGACCGTTCGTGTCGAGGGCGATGCCTTCGGTGTAACCCTTGAGCGTGGCCTCCATGTTGATCAGGGTGCTGTTGATGTAATTGCCACCCACTTTGGCCAGGGTCGGAAAGGTGTTGGGAGCGGCCCTGGCCCAACTGGAAACGCAGACGTCGACTCCCTGTTCCAGGCCTTCCTCTCCCAGATAGCGCCCCCATTCCCAGACCAGGATGACCACGTCGATCGGGTTCTTGAGGGGGTTGACGCCCAATTCCCCGTAGCCACGGAAGATCAGGGGCCGGATGTAGCACGCGCGCAGCGAGTTGGCCCGGATCGTCCCCAGGATCGCCTCCTCGATCTCGGCCGGGGAGAAGGGGACGTCGGTCCGGTATATTTTGCAGGAGTTGAAGAGGCGCCGAACATGCTCCCTGAATTGGAAGATTTCGGGTCCCCGCCGAGTCTCATAGCAGCGGACCCCCTCGAACCAGGAGGTGCCGTAGTGAAGGGCGTGAGACATGACGTGAACAGTCGCCTTCTCCCACGGTACCAGCTTTCCGTTGTACCAGACGAAACTGCTCTTGGGCTCGGTCATAACAATCCAGAATAGTGGCCGCTCCGGGCCAAGTCAAACTCCCCGGAAACCTGATTCCAGCATCTCCCAATGATAGCGAATCAGAGGTGACATTGACTTCGGCGCCGACCCGGCACCGGTCATTCCTCGCTCCTCTCCGGCCCGCCGTAATATCCTTTCTTGGCCTGAATCGTCAATCCTTTCTCACCAGAGTTTCTGAGTCGGACCTCAATGGTGCGCCAGCCGCCGTTTTTCAACGGATTGGGGGTGATGTAGGCAATCCGGTATTGGTTTCGAAGCTCGCTGGCAATACGTCGGAAGACGTCATTGAGGTCGTGAAGCCCCTCGGGAAAGTAGACCTTGGCGCCACTCTGTCCCGATATGGCATCCACCGTGGCCCTTACCTTGTCGTACTGGGACTTGAACACGCCGAAGAAACCTCTGTCCCGGCTCAATGCCTGGTCCAGCAGGGCCACCACGTAGACCTGGACGTCGTTGGATCGGGCGATCTTTTCCAAGAGCTCTTCATGCCGGTAGTAGCTGTCCTTGTCCTCGCCGTCGGTGAACACGGTGACCACCTTCTTGGCTTCGGACCCGGTCCGAGCCTTCTCCAGAGCGAGAAAGATGGCATCGTAGAGGGCGGTTCCCCCGCCCACGACGGTGTTGTCCAGCATGTCCCGGATATCTTCCGGGTCCCGGGTGAAGTCTTCTTCCAAATTCACGTCGTCGTCGAACATGATCAGGAAATGCTCATTGTCCGGATGGCTCAGGGAAAGGAACAGCTTTGTCGCCCGGTGGGCGAGGTCCTGCTTAGCCCTCATGCTGCCGCTCTTGTCCATGACGATTCCACTGGTGGAGGGAACGTCGTCTTGACCGAAATAGGTAATTTCGACCTCGACCCCATCCTCCATGATGACGAAGTCCTCCGAGGTCAGTCCCGAAACCAGTTCGCCGGTGTCGTCATAAACAGCGGCGTACAGAACCACCTGGTCGACTTCGGCGCGGAAGAAGGGACGGTCCCGTCTGGCGTCCGCCCCGCCCGATGACTGTGCCGCCAGACCCAGATTCAGAAAGAGGAGGCCGGCCAGAGCGACCCTGCTCGAAGTGGGAAGGAACATGGCGGTGACCCGGGCCCCGAAAGCGGCTACTTGTTGGGAGCGAAGTAACCCTTCTTGGCGCGGACGATCAACCTGGGCAGTCCGTCGGGGGGATCCAGCTTGACCTTGATCTTCCGCCATTTACCGTTGAAGGTTCGGTCGGTGGGGACGTAGCCCAACAGGTACTGATTACGCAACTCGGTGTGGATCAGGTCCACGAAGTAGTCCAGTTGCTTGAAGTTATTGGGAAAGAATGCCCGCCCGCCGGTCAGGCTGATGATCTCGGCGATGATGTCCCGGCCATAGGGCAATCGACCCCGTTCGCCGATCACGTAGAGTTGGACGTCCGACTCCTTGACGAACTGTTTCAGCTCGCTGAATGTGTATCGGCTGCTGTTGTCTTCCCCATCGGTGATCACGATCAGAGCCTTCTTGTCGCGGCGCGCATCGCGAATCTTTTCCAGGCCCAGGTAGATGGCGTCGTAGAGGGCGGTCCTTCCCTTGGGGTTCGAGATGGTGACCTGATTCTGGACGTTCTCGCTCTGCGGCGTGAAGTCCTGAACCACCGACGTCCGGTCGTTGAAGGTGATCAGAAAATACTCGTCCTGGCGGTTGCCCTGTTTCAGGAAGCGGACTACGGAGTTTCGCGCACTCATCATGTTGTCGCCCATGGACCCGCTTCGGTCCAGGATGATGCCGACACTGATGGGCGCCTTGTCGACGGAGAAGTGGATGATGGACTGCTCGACCTTGCTTTCGAAGACTTGGAAGTGCTCGGGTTCGAGGCCGATCACGTAACGGTTCAGGGGATCGGTCACGGTGACCCGCAGGGCCACCATGTCGACATCGACTCGGAACCGGGGAGGCAGGTCCCGCTCGTTGGCGTAAGCCCAGGTGCTCCCCAGCGACAGTATGAGTGCGGCTGGGAGAAAACTACCCATGTACTGAAACCATTCTATGCCATACGTTTAAAAAGTAAAAGGCAGCCGTAGGGGTGTCCCTTGTGGCGCCCTCTTCGCTCCAAAGCGGAGCAGGAGGGGCCCAGACGAAAGGTCGGCGGATGGAAAGCCGCCGCTCCGGAAAAGACGTTTTGGTTCCGGCTATGCCGGGTGAGAATTGGGAGCGAGACGGAGATCTTGACGACGGAGTGAGGCCCACGCGAAGCCCGGCTCGCCATAGTCTTCAGTCCCGTCCGTCGACCTCTTCGAAATAGCTTGGAGCTACCAGAATCTCCCTCGCTTTGCTGCCGTCAGGGGGACCGATGATGCCCTCGTGCTCCATGATGTCCAAGAGTCTGGCGGCACGTCCGTATCCGATTCTGAGCCTCCGCTGCAGGAGGGAAGTGGAAGCCTTGCCGGTCGCCACCGCCAACCGGGCCGCCTCATCGAAAAGGTTGTCTTCTGCAGGGGAGACACCGCCGACGGCTCCGGGTCCATTCTCCTCCTCGTCGCCGGCGAGGATCTCCTCGCGGTATTCGGGATTGCCCTGGTCCTTGATGAAGGAGGTCAGGCCGTTGATCTCCTTCACGCTCACCCAGGCCCCGTGTGCCCGAACCATTCGCGAGGTTCCGGGCGCCAGCACCAGCATGTCTCCCATGCCCAGCAACTGTTCCGCGCCGTTGCCGTCCAGGATGGTCCTGGAGTCGATCTTGGAGGAGACTCGGAAGGAGATCCGGCTGGGGAAGTTGGCCTTGATCAAGCCGGTGATGACGTCCACGGACGGGCGCTGAGTGGCGAGAATCAGGTGGATCCCGATGGCCCTGGCCATCTGGGCAAGCCGGGTGACGGCGGTTTCCACCTCCTTGCCAGTCGTGAGCATGAGATCGGCCAGCTCGTCGACAATGACCACGATGTAGGGAAGGGGTCCCTCTTCCGACTCGTCCGGATTCTCGGTCACCAGCTTGTTGTATTGCCCGATGTCGCGGACACCGGCCCGGGCCAGCGTCCGGTACCGTTGCTCCATCTCTCCCACCGCCCAGTTCAATGCGTTGGCCGCCTGCTTGGGGTCCGTGACAATGGGCGCCATCAGGTGCGGGATATCGGCGTACAGTCCCAGCTCGAGCCGTTTCGGATCGATCATGATGAATCGGACTTCATCCGGACCGGCCTTGTAGAGGATGGAGCAGACGACACAGTTCAGGGCCACGCTCTTTCCCGATCCGGTGGCTCCTGCGATGAGCAGATGCGGCATTCGCGACAGGTCCGCCACGTAATTGGCGCCATGGATGGTCTTGCCGAGACCCAGGGCCAGAGGGGACTCCATCTGGTGGAAGCTGCCTGAAGCAAGGATCTCTCTCAAATAGATGATCTGACGATCCAAGTTCGGAACTTCGATACCGACGGTGTTCTTTCCGGAGATCCGTTCGATACGAACCGACTCGGCCTTCAGAGCCAGGCAGAGATCGTCCGACAGGTTGGTGACGCGGCTGTACTTTATGCCGGGATCCGGCTTGAACTCGAAGGTCGTGACCACGGGTCCCGGATGGATCTGCAACACTTGTCCCAGGACCCCGAACTCGGCACACTTCGTCGCCAGGGCATGGGCTCTTTGAATCAGGTCGGCCTCGTCGATTTCCTGCTTGACCAGGTTCTCTTCCAGGTAATCCAGAGGAGGGAGCGTGTAGCTGGAAGCCGCCGTCCGCGGCCGCGGATCGATCCGAGTCGATTCTACGGGAGCCGCCGCCACCGGCACGGCAATGGGGTCGGCGTCGGATACGGGCTCCGGTTCAGCCTTGGCCACGGTTGCTGGAATGGCCTGCGGGGTGGCCGTTGAGGCGGTCTGTGAAACCGTTTCCGGAATGGATTCCGGGATGGTCTCGGGAGGAGGCTCATCTTCGGATTTGACCCCATCCCAGGTCATCTTTCGGGGCATGGGTTGTGCCACCTGGGATTCCGTTTTCTGGTTCCAGGTCGCCGCTTCCTTTTTCTGGCGCCGTTCTTGAGACCACCCCGAATAGTTCTCCCGGGCAATCCGAAACACGTTCCAGTTCTGGCTTCCGAGCCAGCCCAGGAACCGGTTCACGGAAAAGGTCGTGCCGGCGACCAGAGACAAAACCAGGACAGTCGCCAGGAAGAGCAGGGCCCCGGGACGGTTCAGCAGGGAGGTCAGGTATTGGGCCAGCATCACTCCCAGGATTCCACCGGGCGCAAAGTTCACATCCGGACGGACGGGAGGCGGAACGATGGAGAAAGCCGCACTCAAGGAGATCAAGCCGGATACAGCGCAAAAAAGCTTCAGGAAGGGATCTTCGAGGCGCCGTCTCCGAAGCCACCGGAATCCCAACAGCAGGAACGGAACGGGCACGCAGAGGGCCGACCAACCGAGCATCTGGTAAAGGGTGTCGGAACTCAAGGCACCGATCTTTCCCGCCAGATTGGAGTAGATCTGGCTGGACGAGGCGACGCTGAATGAAGCGTCGGTGGGGTCGTAGCTCACGAGAGACAGGATCAGCAGGGCGGAGCCGAAGAGGAGCGATAGTCCCAACAACTCCGAAACGCGTTGGTAGGCCTGGATGCTCATGTCGGCTCCTTCCGAATTCTAGCCCGCATTTCTGACCAGCGAGCGCGCGCCCAGCGCAGGCGGTCCCGGAGAATCCTTGGAACAATCCGCGTAAATGTCCAAAAACAGATTATTTTTCATCGTACGCGCAGCGACCTGGTGAGAAATGAGGGCTGGCAGTCCGTGGTGAAAGTCCCGCGAGCACCGTGACCGTTCCTGCGCCCGCCGGACAAGGCGCTTCGGAGGGAGCATACCGGGAGTATGTGACCGAGTCGCAACGCAGTCCGCCGGGACGCAGGGACGATCGAATGCAGTGACGACTCTTGCCATGGGCTGCTTGCCGCCCTGGCTACAGGGTCAGCATCACCGGGACGATCACGGGCCTCTTCTTCGTGCGCTTGCGCAAGAAACGCTTCAATCCAGCCTGCAGCATTTCCCCCAGCAGGCCTTCGTCCCGTTTTCCGTTGGCACCGGTTTCGGACACGAGACGGTGGATTCGGGCCCGGGTCTCCCGCATCAATTCCTGGGAGTCCTCCGGTTGAACGAATCCACGGGAAATCAGCTCCGGTTCCCCGATGAGTTCCCAGCTCGCGCGGTCCAGGCGAAGTCCCACCACCAGAACTCCGTCCGTTGCCAGGAAGCGGCGGTCTCTGAGCAGGTTCTGATCCACTTGCCGCCGGATGCCCTCATCGATGAAGCGGCGTCCTGTCGGAACCTCGCCCAGGATCTCGGCCTTGCCGGCACTCAGGCCCAGGATTTCACCGGTCTCCAGGAGATGGACCTGGTCCGGAGGGATCCCCTGGCGCCGGGCCAGGCCGGCATGGGCCGCCAGTTGCCGGTATTCGCCATGGATGGGGATGAAGTGGCGGGGCCGGGTCAGGTCGATCATGAGCTTGAGGTCTTCCCGGTAACCGTGGCCCGAAGCGTGGATCGGCTGATGCCGGGAGTCCAGCACGCGGGCTCCTCGGCGGTAGAAGTGGTTGATCATCTGGCCGATGGCCTTCTGGTTGCCGGGGATGATGCGGGACGAGAGAAGGACCAGATCGCCTGCCTCGATCCGGGTTTGCCGGACCTGGTCCTTGGACAGCCGGTTCATTGCCGACATGGGCTCGCCCTGACTGCCGCTGGCCAACACGATCAGTCGTTCGGAGGGAATCCGGGTCAGGTCTTCCTGGGATCTCAGCACGTCGGAACCGGTCCTCAGGTACCCCAGCCGGGACGCCAGGCGGATGTTGGAGACCATGCTCCTTCCCATGGGAACCACCTTCCGGCCCGTCTCGCGAGCCAGGTCCAGGACGATCTGGATTCGGTGCATACTGCTGGCGAAGGTGGCGAGGACGATCTTTCCCTCAGCTTGTCGAAACAGCATTTCCAGAGGTTCGTAAACGGACGTTTCGGAAGGGGAAAGACCCGGGACGTCTCCGTTGGTGCTGTCGGAGAAGAGCGCCAGAACGCCCTCCTGGCCCAGTTCGGCGAGTCTCGACAAGTTGCTCCTGTGGCCATCGATGGGGGTCTGGTCGAACTTGAAATCTCCCGTCCAGATGATCCGGCCCACGGGGGTCCGGATCGCGAAGCAATAGCTTTCGGGAAAAGAATGGGTCACTCGGAGGGGTTCCACCTGGAAGGCTCCCAGGTCCACCGGCCGGTCGGCTTCCAGCAGCCGAAGGTCCGCTTGCTTGTCCAACCCTCGTTCCCGGAGACGGGACTTGACCATGCCCAATGTCAAGCGGTTGGCATAGACCGGGACCTGGAGCTGGTCGATGATGTAGGAGACACCCCCGGCGTGGTCCTCGTGGCCGTGGGTCAATACGATGGCTCGAAGCTGGCGGCGGTTCTCGAGGAGGAAACTGATGTCGGGAACCATCAGGTCCACTCCGAGGCTGGCCGCTGTGCGACGGCCCGGCAGCATCATCCCGGCATCGACCAGAATCAAATCGTCTCCGGCCCGGAGGGCGGAACAGTTCATCCCGAACTCGCCCAGCCCTCCAAGGGGAATGACTTCCAGCCGACTGCTCATCTGGTGGTCGACTATAGCATGCGTGCCAGACACACAAACTGTTCCAAAGACACCTGCTCCGCCCTCTGGCGGGGTTCGATTTCGGCGCATTCGAAGGCCGGTTCCAGGCGGCCCTTCCAGGGTCCGAAAGCACTCTGGAGATTGTTCCTGAGTGTCTTTCTGCGCTGCCGGAATCCGGTCCGGATCAGCCGCAGGAAGAGGTCGTAGCAGGGGAGGTGGGCCGGGCGTGGGCGGGGGACCAGCTGCATGGCGTGGGACCGGACCTCGGGTGGAGGGGCAAAGGCGCCGGCCGGCACGTCGAAACCGCGAATTCGGGAAAAACGATATTGGAGCACCAGCGTGAGATAACCGTAGGCCTTGGAGCCGGGCCGGGCCAGAATGCGCTGGGCGACCTCTTTCTGGACCATGAAAGTGAAGCTGTGAAACCGATGGCCGAAAGGAATCATCTTTGTGAGTACAGCGGTGGCGATATTGTAAGGAAGGTTGCCCACCAGCTTGACGGGAGCTTGGGGAAAGGTGGAGTCCCAGTCGAGATCCAGAACGTCGGATTGGATCAGCGTAAGCCGGGATCGGGACTCGGGCCTGAGATTGCGCTTGAGATGACCCACCAAGTCGCGATCGAATTCGATGGCGACCACGTTGCGGGCTCGCGCCAGGATCAGACGCGTGAGCTGACCGGTGCCCGGGCCGATTTCGATGACGGTGTCCCGGCCTGTCGGCGCCGCCAGCCGGACCATCCGGCGGCAGTAGCCGGCATCGTGGAGGAAGTGTTGCCCCAGCGAACGCTTGGCCCGGGGAAAGTGTGGAGTCATACCTGATATGGCTGATCGGTGGGACCGGAGGCAGCCCGCGGCGACTTTCACCGCAGGCGCCTATGTTAACATGTGCGGCGGTGAGCGCCCGGGTCTCCACGCCACCACAATAAGAGCAGTTATTGAAGGTTATTGAAGGTGAAGCGGGTCCGGACCGGCGCTGGTCACCCGCTGGATTGAGATTTCAGGAGGTCAGGATGAGCGACAAGGTTCAGGACGTAACAGATCAGAGTTTCGACACCGACGTTTTGCAGTCGAGTGATCCCGTACTGGTGGATTTTTGGGCGGCATGGTGCGCGCCCTGCCGGATGCTCTCTCCCACTATCGATCAGATTGCCCAGGACTTTTCCGGTCGCGCCAAAGTGGTCAAACTCAACGTCGACGACAACCGTGAGACCTCGGCCAAGTATGGGATCCGGGGCATTCCGACGCTGCTGCTCTTTAAGAATGGGGAACTCAGGGACCAGGTCGTCGGCGCCACGTCTCGGGAGAACATCGCTCGGCTGATCGAGAACCAGCTCTAGCCGTCCCGGCATTCGGGAATGGATGGCTCACCCGGTTTACGGACTTTCCATGCGGAATCGATGGCAGCTTGTCCTGAGGTCGGATTGCGCACCGATCCGTTCCAGATCGCTTAATCGGCTCACCGTTTTTCGGCTGCACTATGGCTAACGTCGTCATCGTCGGCACCCAATGGGGTGATGAAGGAAAAGGGAAAATCGTCGATCTGACGACCCGTCATTTCGACGTCGTCGCCCGTTACCAGGGCGGCCACAATGCCGGCCACACCGTTTCCGTGGCGGGGGCGAAGTATGTCCTCCACCTGATTCCGTCCGGAATCCTCCACGCCGACAAGGTCTGCGTCATCGGCAACGGGGTGGTCGTGGATCCGGTGGCGTTGGAAGAGGAACTGCTGGCGTTGGGGAAGTTTTCTCTGGAAGGCCGGCTCCATGTCAGCAACCGGGCCCACCTGATCATGCCCTACCACCGGCTGCTGGAGGGCGCCGAGGAAAGCCGGTTGGGCAAGGCGAAGATCGGGACCACGAGCCGGGGCATCGGACCCTGCTATGAGGACAAGATGGCCCGCCGGGGCATCCGGGTCGGCGACCTGTTGTCACCCCGCCTCTTTCGCTCCAAGCTTCGCAACTATGCCGATTTGAAGAACCGGATCCTGAACCGGGTCTACGGACGCGGCGGCGTGGACACTGACCAGATCGCGGAGACCTACCTGGGCATCGGTGAGCGGATCGCCTCTTATGTCACCGACACGGCCGAGTACCTGAATCGGGAGATCCGGCGGGGCAAGAACATCCTCTTCGAGGGCGCCCAGGGAACACTGCTGGACGTGGACCACGGAACCTATCCGTTCGTCACCTCCTCGAACGCCACGGCCGGTGGAGCCTGTACCGGGAGCGGCGTAGGGCCAGGCGCCATCGACGGAGTGATGGGAATTACCAAGGCCTATACGACTCGTGTCGGAGGCGGACCGTTTCCCACCGAGTTGGACGGTGAGGAAGGGGAGGAGATCCGGGAGCGGGGAGTCGAGTACGGCGCCACCACCGGGCGGCCGCGGCGTTGCGGATGGTTCGACGCCGTCGTGGCCCGTTACAGCAATCTGATCAATCACGTGGACACGCTGGTCGTCACCAAATTGGACGTTCTGGACCACTTGAAAGAGCTTCGGATCTGTACCGGGTACCGCTACGGGGGGACCCGAATGACGAGTTTCCCCACCGATGTGGGAGCACTTGAAGACGTGTGTCCCATCTACGAGACGCATCCCGGATGGCAGCGGGACACCTCCGACATTCAGAATTACGAGGACCTGCCGGAAAAGGCCAAGTCCTACCTGTACCGGCTTGGCGAGCTCACCGGCGCGGACATCTCCATCATCTCCACCGGTCCGAACCGGTCCGAGACCATCATTCTGGAGGAGAGCCCCCGGCTCCAGAGGTTACTGAAACCGCGCTCCGTGGCGTGAGGAGGCGACTTTCTTGTCGCCAGGAGGGGCGGTTTTCTTGTCGCCCATTGGGACAGGCGACGTCCTCCGCCCCCATGCTTAAATTCGTCCGGGTGGAAGACGCTACGCGTAGTGGGGACTCCGTCCCCCCAAGACCCCCCTGTCGGCGCCTGAAAGACGCCGCTCCCGGCGCCAAGAAAGTCGGCGCTCCATTAGAACTCGTACTCCAGTCCGACGTAGAAATTTCGGCCAATCTCGGGGATTCGGCGACGGGTAAAGGGATTCGGAGAGTTGAGGTGATTGCTGTAAAGGCGATCCCCCAGGTTTTCCACGCCTCCCTTAAGCGTCCATCCGGAGGTGAGAGAAGCCCGTCCTCTCAGATCGAAAACGGTGTAGCCGCCGGTCACCTGCTCGAAACGCCGGGAGGCCACCCGGGTTTGACTGTCCGCCAGTGTCACGGTCAGATCCACCCAATACCGCCGGTCCCGCGAACTCAGCACCAGAGCCGCCTGACCCTGAAACGGGGCTAAACCAAGGATCGGTTCCCCGAAGAGCTCGTCTACTCCCCAGACATAGGAGAGGAATCCCCGAACCCTGAAAACGGGAGCCAGCTCCTGTTCCAGCGTCAATTCCGCTCCGTGGAAACGAGCTTGCGAACCGTTGATGTAGCGGAACACCAACGGCGGGCTCAAAGGCAGCCTCTTACGCAGGGAGGGGTCCGCCTGGACGGTGATGTAGTTGCCGATCACGCGGTGAAAGAGTTCCAGGTCCAGGCGGGTCGCCTCCCGAACCAGGCTGCTCCCCAGATTGAATTCCAGGCTTTCCTCCGGGTTCAACGCCGGATTGCCCATGAATTCGGCCGCGATCTGGAACTTGGTCGCGGGGAATCGATCCGAATAACGCTCCATGACCGTTGCGGTTCGCACGGCGCGTCCCAGCCCGGCGCTCAAGGACACGACTTCGTTGATCGACCATCTGCCGTTCAAGGCGGCGCTCAGATGGGTCTCCCCCTGGTCGAGGCCGCCCTGGGTGTTGGCGGTGAAGAAGTCGGAAACCGTGCCGGCGGTGGCTTGAACCCGATCGAGCCGGACAATTCCCGCCAGTTCGGTGTGCTCTCCCTCGCGGAGCATCTGGACATAGAATCCCTGGTCGTTCAAATCCGCATCGGGCCAGACCACGTCCCGGAACAGGAGGATCCTGGGGGTGCGCCTGAAGATGGACCGGGTGGCTGACTGGTTCGAATTAAAGAAGTCCAGTCCGAACCGCCAGTCCCAGAGACCACGCTCGACCAGAGCCGAGAAGTCTCCACCGATGGTATCCGACTCGGTGGGAAGGTCCACCAGCAGACCGAAGGGAGGCTTTCGTCCCGGCATCGGACCCGCCGTCGGCTTTCCCTCGTTGTTCATGAGGTGATCCTTCAAATTCAGGTAGAACTGGCCCCGGATCTCGGAAAGGGCTCCTCCGGTGGGACTCCAGGTCAACCCGAAGGCATTGGACCGCGTATAGAAGTAGGTGGCATCCAGGATCCGTCCCGGGTAATCGATGCCATGCTGTTGCTGATAGCTCCCGGCATAGTCCAGGACGAGCTGCGGCAGCAGCTTGAAGCCCAGGCTCCAATGCATGTCGTCCGACTTGTAGTCGCCTGGGACCCGGCTCCCGTCGCCCGCCCGGTAGTCGTTGCCCTGCCGCCGGTTGTAGAGCAGATGGAGCCGCATCCACTCGTTACCGCCCCAGAACAGGCCATGTCCATCCTGGTTGAAGGCATTCTGTCCGTAGCGATAGCCAAGCCGGCCATGGAACCGGGAGCCACCGGAGTAGAAGGGTGGCCGGAAGGTCTGCACCTGGATCCCGCTCAGAGCCCCGGCCCCCCAACCCAGGGCGTAAGGCCCCTTGACCACGCGAATGGACCGGACTGCGTGGGGACTGACGTGGCTCATGTCCGAGTCCATGCGGGCGGGGCCGGCGGCAAAAGTCCGGGTTCCGTCGACGAAGGTTCCGATCTGGTTCTCCTGCAGGCCCCGAATGTTCGGTTCCAGGTTGATGGGTCCTCGCCGGACTGCAGCCGTGCCCGGCTCGCCCCGGAGGAGCTCGGCCAGGTCCTGACTCTCTTGACGGTCGATCTTGCCACTGCCGACAGCCAGTTCGCGGTGCATCCGGGGAGCACTCGCCCTGACCTCCAAATGTTGCGTGGTGGTATCCACCTCCAGCCGCACCAGCAATTCCTGGGGCTCATTCCCCAGAAGCCACGTCCCTTCGTAGGCCCGAAATCCAGGGACCCGAACCCTCAACGAGTAGCGTCCCGGTTTCAGGCGGATCCGAAACTCGCCTCGTTTATCGGTGAAGCGGGTCTCCACCGGTCGACCGGAACGGAGAGCCTTCACTTCCGCGCCCGGTATGGGATAGCCGTGAGGGTCCAGGACCCGGCCCTCGAACAATAAGGGCTCGGTTTCCGCGGCCAGCAGAACCCCTGCCGCCGGCGCCAGGCAGGCGAGCTGGAGCCATACCGCGGTGCCAATCAGTTGGCGCATACGATCCTCCTTGTGGTGTCGCACGTTCAGAGCAAACCGGGAACCCCGGTGGGCGCACGGATGCATTCCCGGCGGTCGGGGGTCCCGAATCTTCGTTGCTGTGTTCTCGAGTCAGGAGAACGAGCGGGGAGGAGGATCCTCCGTGGCTGGAGGCATCAGGCGTATTCGCAGGGGAGCTTCCCGAGGAAGATCGGAGTCAAGGTTTCCGAAACCGGTGTGGACCGGAGGGAGGAAGACCGCCTTCAGGTTCGTGAATCCGATGGCCTCGGGTTCGGTTCCACAGTCGGAGACGAACCGGAGCGGGCCCGGCTTCTGCACCGGCCGGGCGCAGGCCCGATGACCTTTGTCCGGGTACTTCAATTGCTTGAGGCACACCTCCGGGCAGCAGCAGACACTCCCATGGGTCGGGCAGACTGAAGCCGCCGGATCGCTCTCCGTTTCTCGAACCAACCAGACCATGGGGCTGGTGGCCAGGACGAACAAGAGCGTAGAACTGGCCAGGATCTTCACAGAGTCAGCGTACGCCGATCCAAACCTGGACGCAACGAACGGAGATAGAGAGTGGAAGAAAGACAAAGAGATAGAGATTGAAGAGGAAGAAGTTGGCCAATGCAGAGATGATTTGTTCAGCCGTGACGGACCCAACGAACAATTTCTGGGAGGCTGGCACGCTGTCCCCGCATCAGGATTCCCACCCGATAGATCCGTCCTGACATCCAGACGGTCGCCGTCACCGACGCGGCCAAAAGGACCATGGAGAGCAACCACTGCCAGGGAGGCACTTCGGTGGAAAAGAGGCGGGAGGGCATCACCACAGCGTTGAAGGGCGGGACCATCGACAGGATCACTGCCCACCTGTTGTTGGGACTCTCCATCAGTAAGGGGCCTGCAATGAGGGAAACCATGCTCACCAAGACGAGGGGCATCATCGCCTGTTGGGCGTCCTGAAGATCGCTGACCGTCGCCCCGGCGGCGGCGAAAACCGAGGTGTAGAGGAGATACCCCAGGAGGAAGAAGAGCAGCGCCAGGATGACGCTTTCCCACGAGATGGAATCCGAAATCAGGTCGATAGACGTCAGTTCGACGGTATCACTTGTAATCGGGCCGCGGCCGCTTCCGAGAACAGGGCCAGGGGGCGGCAGGCTCGCCAATCCACTGCGGGTGAAGACAAAGCCAACCGTTGCGGCCAACATCAGGGCCCAAATTCCGAGCTGAGCCAGGGCCATGGCGCCGCAACCCAGAATCTTCCCCAACATCAGCTCCCAGGGGCGTAACGATGACGCCAGGATCTCGACGATGTTCGACTGCTTGTCCTCGATGGTCGACATCAGAACCATTTGCCCGTAGGCCAGCAGGAGTGTGAAGTAGATGTAGACGATGCCCATGCTGGCAATAGTCTGCAGGGTCTGGGAACGGGTCTCGCCCGTTTCGGTGACGTTGACGGCATTCAATCCAGGTCTGCGCAACAGGTCTCGAGCGTCGACCGCCTCGACACCCGCCGCTTGGAGGCGGGTCTGCAAGAGGGCCCGTTGGAGTGCATCCCGGGCCGATCTCCGGGTTGCCGACGGTACTTTGTCCTTGGCCAGCAAGGTGGCGGTCACCCGGTCCGTCGCGTCATTCGTGTCCTTCTCTTTCCCGGCTTCCTCCTGTCTCGCGGCGGGAGTGAAGCCATTCGAGGCGGCGGCTCCGGACGGCAGAATCAGCAGGTAGTCGAACGGCGTCGACAGGAAACGCTCCCGGACCTCGGCGGCGGGAAGACGTTCCATGTTGCGCGCCCGCGAAGCCGTGACGGAACCCTGGTTCAATTCTTCAACCAGGAGATCCGCGATCGTTCCATCGGTGTCGACGACACCAATACTCTTTCCCCGCTCTGAATCCTCGACGTCGCGCATCGCGAAGACGATCAGGAATGCCACGCCGACCATGATCACCGGCATACCGATGGTGCCCAGAATGAACCACTTGGTCTTCACGCGTTGAATGAACTCGCGGTAGGCAACTGCCAGAACGCTGGGCGTAAATGGGTTCATGCCCCGTCCACCTCTCCAGCCGGCAGGGCGTCGCTCGCCGACAGACCGGCCGCCTTGGCCTTCTCCATGAAGATTTCGCGCAGCGAGGGTTCCATCAGTTCGAAACGTGAAATAGTCACTCCCGATTCCAGGGCCCGGCGGAGCAGGACCTGAGGGTCGGCGCCTTCCTTGAGCCGAACCTCGACGTAACCGCCCTGGTCGGCCGCCCGTTCCACCAGGCCGGGCGCCGCCAGGAACTCGCTGCTCCCCTCGAAGGCGATGGCCAGATCCCGCCGCCCGGAGGCCGCCTTCAAGTCGCTCACCTTCCCATCCAGGACCTTGTTGGCGCCGGCGATCATGCACACCCGGTCGCAGAGGCGCTCGGCGTCTTCGATCAGGTGGGTCGAGAGGAGAACGGTCGCTCCCGTTCGGCGCCGCTCAAGGACCAACCGCTTGAAGAGTTCCACGTTGAGAGGGTCCAGCCCGCTGAATGGCTCGTCCAGGACCAGCAGCTCCGGTTCGTGGAGGATCGTCCCCAGCAACTGGACCTTCTGTTGCATTCCCTTGGAGAGGGTCTCCACCTTGTCCCGGGCGCGTTCGCCGAGCCCGACTTCCTCGAGTCCGTTTCGAGCCCGTTCCGTGGAGTCCCGTCTGCCCAGTCCCTTGAGTACACCCAGGAACACCAAGTGGTCGACGACCCGCATCTTGGGATACAGCCCGCGTTCCTCCGGAAGGTATCCGATACGGCGGCGGGTCGACTGAAGGTCGGTTGTGCCCAACACCTCGACGGTGCCTCCGTCGGGACCGATGATGTCGAGAATGATGCGCAGGAGGGTGGTCTTGCCGGCGCCGTTGGGGCCGATCAACCCGCAAATGGAGTCGCGCGGCGTTTCCAGGTCCACGCCGTCAAGAGCCGTCTTCTTGCCGTAGTTTTTCCTGATGCCCCGAAGACGGAGGGCGGAACCGTTCACCATATGGACACGATAACAATTCCCGTCGCGCCGCCGCCACCGGGACCCGGTGTGGAATTCAGGCGAGCAGCCCGTGGCAAAAGTCGTCACGGCATTCGACCGTCCCTGCATCCCGGCGGACTGCGTTGCGACTCGGTCACATACTCCCGGTATGCTCCCTCATCGCGCCTTGTCCGGCGGGCGCAGGAACGGTCTCGGTGCTCGCGGGACTTTCACCACGGACTGCTAGAATGAGTCCGAAACCGACACGAAACGAACACCCGACTTCGGTGGAGGGTCCGCGATGAATTCGAGCACTCGACGAATGCTGGCTCCGATCCTGGTCCTACTCTTTTTCTCCCCGGACGCGGTTCCTCAGAGTTCGCCTGCGCCCATCGATCTGACTCCCTATCGGGTCCAACGGAACGATCAGGAAGCGGACCCCACCGGATTCCAATTGAATTTCGCGGGAGAGGCTGGACATCGGCTCCAATTTCACTACGCCGCGGCGGAACCCGTGGAGTTGGAGGTGTCGGTGGGGTTTCCTGCAGGCGGGGCTCGAACCGAGAGACGGCTAATGGAGGCGGGAGCGGAAGATGCTGCGATCAGCTTCGATCTGGGGCCCCTACTGGGTCACGGGCCCTACCGGCCCCTTCCCGCCCCCAGCCATAAGGGGCCGGAGGAGAGGGTCCGGGGATATTTGCGAACCGGCTGGTGGATCGACACGCACGACTCGGGCAACTACGTCTTGACCGTAAAAGGAAGACGGGTCCGGGACGGCGTGCTCCTGTTCTCCAACGACTTCCGGCTCCCGGTTCAGACCTGGATCGGAGCGGATCCGGACCGCCTGGCCTATATCGACGACAATGCCGCCGAGGTGGAGATCTGGCTCAAGAAAGGCGCGCCGGTCCGGGAACTGGCGGTGGAGGTCGATCTCGTGGAAGCCCGCACCGGACGCGTGCGATCATCCGCAGTCGCGGTCCGGCTCACCCAAGCCAAGGCTCACGTGGCCTTCGATCTGACCGGCCTGAAGCCCGCCACTTATCACGTGCGGGTGAGGCCACGGGTGGACGGCCGGCTCTGGGAGGACGGACCCCGCCGGGCGTTGTACCTGCACCGGAACGGTCCGGCGCCGACACCGGAACCACCCCTTGAGATCCCGGTGGCTCCCCAACTGTTCGTGGACGACTTTCTGATCGAGGACCAGCGGAATCTTAGGAGGATCTTTCATCCCGCCCGCAAGCTGGACCATCGGCCCCTGATCCGGCCCGACCGTCCCTGGGAAGGTCACTCCGTCATGCTGCCCGAAGGCGCCGCTCCTGTCTTCAACCGGGAGCAACAGCGGTACGAGTTGGAATATATGAGCGCGACCCGCTACCGGCTTCTGGCGGTCTCCGGCGACGGAGTCCGTTGGACCAAACCGGAGCTGAGGCTGGTGGAGTTCCAAGGTTCCCGGGCCAACAACATCCTGGAGAAGATGCCGTCCCGGGGCCATGTGGGCGGAGAGGACGAGTTCGGGGGACTGTGGGACTACAGAACCCGTGGCACGCCCGATTTGCGGACCGCCACCCGGGTCGACAGTCCCAAGTACCCGGACATGGAGTTTCAGCGGGGAACTTACCTGATGGTCCGGGACTCGGAGGGGGTCCGTTATCTCACCACGGAGCGGCCCTTCATGCGGACCCACCTGCAGGTGGAGACGCTGGACAGCCCCACCGACAACCTGGGCCCCATGTTCTACGACGAACGGACCGGTGAGCTGGTGCTCTATTTCGCCGCTCATCCTCTGTCCATGGGACGGGCATTGGTGCGCTACGACAACAAGTGGGCCGTCTCGCGGAACCTGGGGCGGATGACCACGCGCGACGGGGTGAACTGGAAACGGAGCTACATCTGGGCGCCGCCGCGGGAGCACCCGAAACACCAGAGCTACGGGATGCAGCGGGTGAAGCGGATCGGCGACCTCTACGTCGCCTTCTTTCCACTCTACGACTGCGGGACTCAACGGATGGCGATCCGCCTCTGGGTGAGCCGCAACGGGATCCACTGGGAGGATCTGGGAGGAGATCAGGCCTGGATTCCCAACGGACCCGACGGCAGCTTCGACTACGGAATCGTCTACGGATTCGCGGAGGTCTCGGAGGAGGGAGACCGTTCCATCGGTTTGTACCACGGCACCAACACCCTGCACGTCAACGCCTGGATCCGGGACAAATTGGTGGGCGGCGGGCCGGGCGATACCCCGATTCCCGCCTCCGGGATTTTCGATGACGTGCAATACAACGGCCGGCCCTTTCTTTCCCCGCCGGCGCCGGTGGGGCCGGCGTGGGCTCTCTACGAATGCATCTGGAGTTGGCGGCGGCCCCATTGCAGCCAGACGGTGGAGGAAGTTCGCCAAGGCTTCTGGGCGGAACTCGAGGCCAATACGGGTCAGACCCGGGAGGACCATATCGAAAAGAGCCGCGTGTTCCAGATCGCTCCCGCCCAAGTGGAGTACCGAACCAATGGGTTCGCGTCGAGGCGGGCCGGCGAGCGGGAGGGCGTTCTGACGACCCATCCGCTGGTTTTTCAAGGGAGCACGTTGACGGTCAACGCGGCGGCCGCCAAAGGCCGCGTCAGTGTGGAGATCCTGGACGAAGCCGGGCGGCCGATGGCCGGTTACGGCCGGAGCGAGTGCCTGCTCGCGGCCTTCGACAGCACTCGGCAGGAAGTGACCTGGAAAGAAAAACCGGATCTGGCCTCATTGCGAGGCCGGCCGGTTCGGCTCCGCTTCTACCTGCAGCACGCTGACCTGTACGGATTCCAGATTCGATAGGCAGATCTTGTCCCAAATCAGTCACGACGCAATCATCTCCATGCAGCGGGTCCGGAAGTCGTATGGAGACCTTCTGGTTTTGGACGATCTCGACCTCCAGGTGCCCCCCTCCCAGAAACTGGCCCTGATCGGACCCAGCGGTTCCGGAAAATCGACCATTCTCCGAATCCTCATGACTCTGGAGCGCGTGGACTCGGGCCAGGTGCTCATCGACGGTCAGGCGGTCTGGGAACGGGACCGCCGGGGACGGCAGGTTCCGGCCGGGTCCACCCGCCTGAGGGATATTCGGAGCAAGGTGGGAATGGTCTTCCAGCAGTTCAACCTGTTTCCCCACATGACCGTGCTGAAGAACCTGACGGTGGCGCCCATGCGAGTCCTGGGACTGTCCCGGGAAACGGCGCGGGAGCGTGCTCTGGCCCTATTGGAGAAGGTCGGCCTGATGGACAAGATCGAAGCCTATCCCGCGCAGCTCTCGGGAGGTCAGAAACAGCGGGTGGCCATCGCCCGGGCGTTGGCCATGCAGCCCCGGATCATGCTTTTCGACGAGGTCACGTCGGCGCTGGATCCCGAACTGGTGGGAGAGGTGCTCCAGGTTCTGGAAATGCTGGCCCAGGAGAGCGACATCACCATGTTGATCGTGACCCACCACATGGGTTTCGCCCGGGACATCGCCGATCGGGTCGTTTTCCTGGACCGGGGAAGGATCGTGGAGGATGCGGCGCCCGGGATCATCTTCTCCCAGCCGCGGAAAGCCCGGACGCAGAAGTTCCTGGGAAGCATCCTGGCTGCCCGGTAAGGAAAGAGGGGAGCGGCGGTTTCCTAACCGCCGGACTCCGGGGTAGCCAAGCGGCAATGGAAGAATGGGCGATTGGAAATCGCCTCCTTGGCAGGGCGGAGATAAAGAGGGCGGTTACACCAATAGTTTTTCCATGACCCGGCCGGCCACGTCGGTGAGTCGGAACTCGCGTCCCATGTAGCGGTAGGTGAGCCGCGTGTGGTCCAGGCCGAGGCAGTGGAGCAGGGTGGCCTGCAGATCGTGGACGTGGATCGGATCCTCTTCGATCCGGATCCCGAAGTCGTCGGTTCGGCCCACCACCTGACCTCCCCGGATTCCCCCTCCGGCCATCCAGAGACTGTAGGCGGAGGGCTGGTGGTCCCGGCCCGCATAGCTGGCGTCTTCAGGGGTTCTCAGCTCCACCATGGGCGTTCGCCCGAACTCGCCGCCCCAGACCACCAGGGTCTCCTCCAGCAGGCCCCGCCGCTTCAGGTCCTTGAGCAGGGCCGCCGTGGGCCGGTCGATCTTGCGGGCGCGTTTGGGGAGCTTCTTGTTGATCTCGGTGTGATCGTCCCAGCCGTGGTCCATCATCAGGACGAAACGGACCCCCCGCTCCACCATGCGGCGAGCCAGCAAGCAGTTGCCCGCGAATTGGCGCTCCGCTTCGTCCGCACGGTCGAGGCCGTAGAGTTCCCGGATCTCGGCCGGTTCGGAAGCGAGATCGGTCAACTCCGGAGCCGCCGTCTGCATCCGGAACGCCAGCTCGTAGTTGGAGATGCGTGAGGCGATCTCGGCGTCTCCCGTGGACTCCCGACGTTGTTGGTTCAGATCCCGAATCAGGTCCAAGGAAGCTCGCTGGGTGGAATGGCTGATCCCGGGTGGGTTGCCCAGGTACAGAATCGGGTCTCCCGACTGGCGAAAGACGGTTCCCTGGTAGTGGGAGGGCAGGAAGCCGCTGGCGAAATTGGTGGATCCGCCGCTGGTGCCCCCGGGCCCGGAAGTCAGGACCACGAATCCGGGCAGGTTCCGGGACTCGCTCCCCAGGCCGTAGGCGATCCAGGCCCCGAGGCTGGGACGGCCCATCTGGATGGTTCCGGTGAAGAGCAGCAACTGGCCCGGATGATGGTTGAAGGAGTCGGTGTGCATGGAGCGGACCAGACTGATGTCGTCGGCGCAGGAGCCGATGTGGGGGATCAGCTCCGAGAGCTCCATCCCGCACCGGCCGTAGCGCCGGAAGGGAACGGAGCTGGCCAGGATCGACGCCGAAGGTTGGATGAACGCGAATTCCAGACCTTCGGTTACTGATTCGGGAAGGGGATTGCCGTGGTACTGGTTCAGGGCCGGCTTGGGATCGAAGAGTTCGTACTGGCTGGGGCCGCCCTCCATGAACATGAAGATGAAGTTCTTGGCCTTGGGGGCAAAGTGTGGAGCCGCCGGCCGCAGGGGACCGCCCGAAGTGGAGGCGGCGGTCAGGCCGTCCAGGGTGAGTAGATCGGCCAGAGCCATGACGCCGATTCCGGAGGCGCAATTCTGCAGGAAGTCCCGGCGGCCAGAGAGGGTGCGAAGTTGGGAGGGAGTCATCTCTATTCCCGGGTGATGAACTCGTCCAGGTTCAACACGGCTCGCGCAGCCGCGGTCCAAGTGGCCGCCAGCAGGGGTTCGAATTCTGAATCAGCCCCGTTCGCGAGTTGATTCACAGACTCCGGTTCTTCCTGGAGAATCGCCCTCTGCCGGACCAGAAAACGTTCGAATAGACGACGCTCGTCCGGAGTGGGGTTCCGGCTCAAACAGAGATGGTAGATGTGGTCCAAGCGTTCTTCCCACGCGGGAGGGGCGTCCCGGAGCGTGCGTTGCGCCAGGATTTGGGCGGCTTCCATGAAGACGGGGTCATTGAGCAGGTTCAGAGCTTGGAGCGGTGTGTTGGATCGTTGCCGCCGGCAGACGGTGGCACTGGCGTCGGGAGCGTCGAAGTTCACCATCTGGGGATAGGGAGCGCTTCGCCGGAAGAGTACATAGAGGCCGCGGCGAAAGCGGTCCGCTCCCGAACTGGGCTCCCAGCCGGACTTGCCGTAGGTGATCGTGGAGATCCAATCGGGCTGAGCCGGACGAATGCTTTTGCCGCCGATTCGGGAATCCAAAACTCCGGCCGCCGCCAGCGCGGCGTCACGGATCAACTCGGCGGAAAGCCGCAGCCGGTTCTGCCGGGCCAACAGGACATTTTCCGGATCCATCTCCTCGATCCGACTCTCGACCCGAGAGGCCTGGCGGTAGGTGGCCGAAGTTACCAAGCGGCGCAGCATCTGCTTTCGGCTCCAGCCCCGGCGCATGAACTCCGAGGCCAGCCAGTCCAGGAGCTCCGGGTGAGAGGGCTTGGATCCCTGGGTGCCGAAGTCCTCGGGAGTTCGCACGAGTCCGCGCCCGAACAGTTCCTGCCAGAAACGATTGGCGGCGACGCGGGCGGTCAGGGGATTGTCTTTATCCACCAGCCATCGGGCCAGACCCAGCCGGAGTGGTTCTTCTCCGTTCCGGAGGGGGGGCAGCCAGCCGGGCGTGCCGGGCCGGACCTCGACCCCGGGAACCCGATAGTCCCCCCGCAGGGCGATATGGGTGGTGGCCGGCCTGGCCTGGACGACATCGGCCCGGGTCACGTCGGGGAAGGAGGCTTCCAATTCGGCCAGCTTCCCCTTCAGGACCGTCAGCTTCTCGCTCAGAGCCTTGTCCTTGGCGTTCTCCGGACCGGGGTACTTGAAGAAATAGTGGGTCACCCGGTCGTTTTCCCGCCAGGTGCGGCCCGCGGGACCCGACCGCAACAGTTCGGGAGCCCGGTCCAATTCGTTGAGAATGGCGCCCCGGAGAATATCGTCCCAGTCCAGATGCTTTCCCGGATGTTCCATGGCCTCCATGAGCATGGACTCCCATCGCGCCTGCAGGCTGGGAATCGAGGTTCCTTCGTTTTCCAGCAGTTTTTTCCGCTGCTGGCGGTAGCGCGGGAACTCTTCCAGGTAGGCTTCAGTCTCTCCGGCGAGGGGTGCGTCCATCTCCCGGCCTTCAATCTGATTGAAGAAGGCCAGGAACTGGTAGTACTCCTTCTGGCTCAAGGGATCGTATTTGTGGTCGTGACACTGGGCGCAGCCCAAGGTCAGGCCCAGCCAGACCGAGCCCATGGTGTTGGTCTGGTCCAACGTCTCCTCGAACCGGACCTGGCCTCGAGGCACGCCCGCTTCCCGGTTCTTGAGGCCGCTGCGCAGGAATCCTGTGGCAACCCTCTGTTCCGGGCTTGCCCCGGGAAGGAGGTCTCCGGCCAGTTGCTCGATGGTGAAGCGGTCGAATGACAGGTCGCGATTCAGAGCCTGGATCACCCACTGCCGCCAGCGCCAGGCGTGGGGACGGAGCAGATCCTTCTCGTAGCCGTCGCTGTCGGCGTACCGGGCCAGGTCCAGCCAGTGACGAGCCCATTTCTCGCCGTAACGGGGCGATGCCAGGAGCCGGTCCACCAACCGCTCATAGGCGTCGGGCCGGTCGTCCCGCAGGAAGGAATCGACTTCATCGACACTGGGAAGAAGACCGGTCAGATCCAGGCTGACCCTGCGGATGAGGGTTTCCCTGGACGCCATGGGGGAAGGGGCCAGCCCTTCCTGCTTCAGACGGTTTCGGATCAGCGAGTCGATGGGAGAACGGTCTCTGGCCCCGGTGGTCTCCGCCCGGGACTCGGGCCGGACGATGGGGCGGAACGACCAGTGCCGGGCCTTCTCCGAGGAGGCGGAATCCACGCCGGTTCGAACCGTCATGTCACGGGGCCAGGGAGCGCCCTGGTCGATCCACCGGGTCAGCACCTCGATCTGATCCGGACGGAGGGGTGGCGCCGCCAGCGGCATGCGCGCAGTGGCGTCGTCGCTGGTCAGCCGCTGGATCAGGGTGCTGCCGCCGCCGTCACCCAATACCAGGGAGGGTCCCGAGTAGCCCCCTTCCAGTGCACCCTCCCGGCTGTCCAGACGAAGCCCGTTCAGTTGTTGCGAGGGACCGTGGCACTGGATGCAGTGGTTCTCGAGCAGGGTCCGGACTTCTTGGGCCAACTGGTCGAGGACTGCCGCTGTAGGGGCGACCATC
The DNA here is from genome assembly GCA_963668095.1 of Acidobacteriota bacterium. Taxonomy (GTDB): domain Bacteria; phylum Acidobacteriota; class UBA6911; order RPQK01; family JAJDTT01; genus JAJDTT01. The sequence goes on from OY764083.1 coordinate 72,340, forward strand.
CCGAACCCGGACCCGAGCAGTCCGAAAATGATGAGTAGCGTGGACTTGCAGGCCATGACAAACGGGCTCGCATTGTACATGGGCGGGGTGGGATTGGCAGCCGCAGTGGGTGGTGCCTCAGGTCGCCAAAGTGCCGAAACTCAGAATCGGGGATTATTGTCCCCTCGCTGGGGGAGACGTCACGGGCGGGCGGGGGATGTCGTCCGTGGGTCTCTTCAGAGTCAGGTCCTCGAACAGGAGCGACGGCGTCACCAAGGAAATCAAAGGCGTTTCGATCGATCCCCCGGTGCCGAACATATCAAGCGAACCGAACATTCGGCCCCGAGGCCGATATTCGGCGTCGTACGGCACGGCCGTCTCGGAAGCCGCGACGATGTCGCGGAAACTCGACTCGCTGAATCCGGACAGCGTGACTTTTCGAATCAACTCTTCCTGTCCGTCCGGCAGCACCTTGTAGGCCAGAATGGCCGGTTCAATCCGGGTTCCTCCCGGGGCGCCCCGCATCATGAATGAGGGGCGGCGGTCCCTGGACAGCTTCAGGTGCGGGTTTCCCAGGCGGCGCACGATGATGCCGTAGTCGAGTCCCCGTTCCTGCATCAGACTCAACAGTTCCTGTTTCAGCTCCTCCTTGGTCATGCCGTTTCGGGCGCGAACGAACAGATTGGAGGGGGCCGGACCCATGTTCCTCCGATTTCCCGTGCTCTTGGATACGCCCCGAACCGGGTTTCGAGTCGTCAGCAAGGTCTTGAGAATTCCCCTTTGGATAACGGTGGTTTCGCGGGACCGGACCCCTTCTTCGTCCACCTGATAACCGCCCAGAAGTGGAATCTGATCGTGGCGGTTGGTCGTCGGATCGTCGATAACCGAGAGAAACCTGGGGAGGACACGGGCGCCCAACTTGTCCTGGAAGGGATTCCTGGCGCGTTGCACAAAGCGTTCGTTTCTCGGGTCGTCCAACATGGGAACTCTCTGACCCAGAAGTCCGGGGACCAGACCCTGGCTTACAAGTTCCGCTGCGGCCTGTCCTTCGAACAGGACCGGACCGCTGTAGGGATCTATGATCTCGGCCTCCTGCAACCGACTCAGGTGACCAGACATTGTCCTTATCCTTTGCGCCAACTCAGTCGGGTCGGGCAGGTCTTCCCATGAGCGCCCGTAAGCCACGACAAAGTCCTCCAACTCCGTACCGTCGGAGGCCTGGGTCCTGGCCAGAGCCCGGATATAGGCTGACGGCTCGCCTTGCACGAACGTAGTCCCCTCGCTGTTCACGAAGTAAGTCGTCACTCTGCGCAGGTTGGCCTGTACGTTGGAAGCAAAGATGTGCGGTGCTTCCTTGAAGAGGGACGACAGTTCCTGAACCGTCGCTTCCACCTGTGCCGCATCCGGGAGTTCCACCGGGACCTGGGGGTCTCTGAATTCAACGGGTTCTTCCCGGCTGAAGTCGCCCACCTCCTCGACGCGCGTCTTGTTTTGGAGGGCTGCGCGTTTCTTGGCGAGTCGTTGGACGGCCTGCTTGTAGGTGCCGTCGGTGGCCAACCAGATCTGGCGTCTCAACTCCCGGTAGTCATCTCGCAACGGCAAGGAAATGGGACCTCCCGTCCTGACCACCCCGGAGCGCATGGCGCCAAAGTCGAAGAAGTTGGTGTTGTCGAACGCAGGCTCGCCGACCCTGACCTGAATCGACAGTTGACGGTTGGTTCCTCCTCCGCGGTTGAGAACTCCCCCCAGGCTGGCCGAGACCCTCAAGTTCTGGAACTCCTGGATCCAATAGGCGACGTAATAGGGTTTCTCCAGACCTTCGAGTTGCAGCTTCTCCATGGTCCTGCCCAGCTCGTCGAGCATCGCCTTCATCAAGATGCTCTCTTGTGCCTGAAGCCATGACGGACCTGACAAGAAAAGAATGAGTGTGCACAGAATAGGGGTGGGATGGGGCATCAGGGACCTGCTCCTTTTATGCATAGCAACCTGGCGAGAAATTCGGGCTAAGACCCCGGCTCGGGAACAGGGAGAATCGGAGGACGCTCCTGGGATTTCTCCTTCTTCTGGACCTCGATCTGAGAAACCAGAACCCCCGGCGAGATACCGGAGACGGGAACGCCACCCGACTCGGCTCCACAGATTCCGTTGAAGGCCTCGATCTGGTTGTCGGCGGCAGTGATCTTGCTGAATGTCGTCAGCGGTGTGCCGATCAGGTCAACGCCCCGGACCAGTTCCTCGCGTCCGTCGGGATGGATCCGGTACACCATGATCGGAAGCACGTTGAAGGCGTTCGGAATCGTTCGGCCCGTGAACGTGAAACCACCCTGGACGTCTTCGAAGTAGAGTCCGAACGGTTTGTCAGCCTCCTTGATCAAGTCGATCAATCGGGCTTTGAGCTCTTCGCGCGTGTGAGACTCGGTCACCTCGACGAACAGATTTGACTGTCGCGCGACTGGAGGCAATCCGGCCTGTTTGCGACCGTGGCCGTTCGAGTTCGAGAAGCCCTCGATCGGTTTTCGGGACATGAGGAATCTCTTCAGAACCCCGTTTTCGACGACCGGCACCCGCCGTGACTTCACTCCCTGATTGTCGTAGCGGTAGGCGCCGACCAGATCCGTCGATTCGATTCGTCGAACCGTCGGATCGAAGATGACCGAGAAAGTTTCGGGCAGAACCTTTTGATTCACCATTTCCTTGAAGGTCTGGGCGTCGTCTTCTTCCCGGTGCCGGTGTCCTTCCACCCGGTGGCCGAGGATCTCGTGAAAAAACACGGCGCTGGCCCGGCCCGACAGGATTGCGGGACCGGTATACGGAGCGACCACGGGAGCCGTCCTCAGGGCTTCAAGATCACGGATCATGCCATCCACTGCGGCGAGCACGGTGCCGTCGTCAGGGAGCCCGTCGGGCGTAAAGGAGAAAAAGGACTCGTAGCGGGGCAGTTCCATGCCGTCATCGGCCTTGGTGAACGCGGTGATCATCAGGCGATAAAACGTCTGTGAGGTTCGGATTTCCGATCCTTCGCTGTTCACATACCAGCGAGTCTCGGCGTTGGCCGACAGGTAAGCGTCTGCCGAGTAGATCTGATCGGAACGGGAGAAGGGAGCCGTGTATCTGCGGAGCTTTTCTTCCCACAAGGCTCGATCGAAGGTTACTGATGCAGGATCTTCCACCCATGTCACCGGCGCTTCGGGCGAAAAATCTCCTGCTTGATCCTCCTCATCCACCTTGACTTGGACATTTGCCTTGACTTTGGTCAGCCGCTCGATCGCTTCCTTGTATTTCTTGTCCGTCTCGTACCAAAGGATGTTTTGAAGTGCGTCCGGATCGCCGGTAGGCGCCTCCACTCGGGAAAAGGTCGGGAAGTTGGCAAAGAAGTCACCGCGGATCGGGTGAGTGTTGTCCAATTTGGGGCTGCCGACCCGGAGATCGATGTCCACGAGACGGCGGTCTCCCTCGGAGCTTCTGGTGATGTTCCCGAAGGCCGAAGTCAGGATGACATTCCGGTTTTCCGTGACTTCGTAACTGAGATAGTAGATGGGGATCGGTTGTTCAGAGAGGAGCGTGACTGAGCGTTGGAGCTCTTCCTTCATGGCATCCAGCACCGGAGTAGAGGCGCGGACAGGCGGGGTCGCCAGGATCAAAGCTGCAGCCGCGAGAATTGGAAATAGGAGAAGCCGGTTGGGCAGGTTCATCCCGAAACCTCCGTCTGGGCGTGATTCGGCAATTCTTGATGAGGGAATTGATTGAGCTGGTGGATCCGCTTTTGGCAAGATCAACTTTCTTGATTTATTGACGACGCCATCACCATATGGGTTCATTTATTTTTGTTCGGGAGCGTTCCAGGACTCGACCATCAAGGAGAATTCCCTCATGTCCGCTGGGCCCACACGAAACAACGACCCCATCTATTTCACCGATCTGGACCGGTGCCGGCCCGAATCGTCCCTGACCCGAGTCGGCAAACGGTCCTGCTGGCGGTTGATCGACTACGAGGCCGAGGACTTTCGAGGGGTCTTCCTGCGCGCGGGTCCGGAGACTGCGGCGGCGGAAGTTCGATATCCCCTTGAGGTGCGAGGTTGGCACGACGTCTACATCGGATTGTACAACACCCCGTTTCGGCCCTTTCGGGGACAGCGGGTGTGGACCCGCTTGGACGATGATCCGGCGTTTTCCCTGGTTTTTCTTCCGGCTCCCGCCATGGAGAGCGGCCAGGCGGTCCGGGACGTCTATTGGAAGACGGAGGACCTGACTGGTCAGGGGATCCGATTCAAACAGCTCTGCCGGGAGCAGGTGCCGCCGGGCGAGACGGGACGCAGCACCAGCGAGAACGTGTGGATCGCCTACATCAAGCTGGTGCCCTTGGAGCCGGCGGAGGTCAAGGCGTTGCAAGCCGACCGGAAGCGGACCGGCCGAAAGCGTCTCGTGGCCACCCAGGACGTGGGAACGGGGATCGTCGTCGACAGCGAGCCCGGCACGGTCCGGGATCTGCTGGAGAGCTACCGGGACACCGACTTCGGCAGCATCTACTGGGAAGCGGGCGCCGGGGACCTATGCGCGTATTTCACCCAAATCGGCCGCATGTGCACCACCGGCCAGCTGCAGATCGACGATTATTCCCTGTTCGAATATCGGCGCCTGGTGGAGAACTGGACCGAGTACGTCGAGCAGGGAATCGACCCGTTCCGAATTGCCGTGGACCACGCGCACGAGCTGGGGATGGAGTTTCACGCTTCCTACCGGTTCGCCGAAGGGATGGGGCCGTTTCATTTCTCCCCTCCTTTCGAGGAGATGAACCAGGGCGGTTTCTACGAGAACCACCCGGAGCTCCGGGCCATCCGGAGGGATGGCAGCCGCGCACCCCGGATTTCACTCAGCTATCCCGAGACCCGCCGCTATCTGGTCTCGTTGTTTCGGGAGATGGCCGGCTATCCGGTGGATGGAATCTGTCCCCTGTTCAATCGGCGCCCGCCCTATGTGGAGTACGAAGAGCCGCTGGTGGAGAGCTTCCTGGACAAATACGGCCGGGATCCCCGGCAGTTGGAGGAGACGGACCCACGTTGGCTGAACCATCGGGCCGCGGTGATGACCGAATTCGTCCGGGACTTGAGACGGATGCTGGATCAGGTTGCCGCGGAGCAGGGTCGCTCCAAGAAGCTTTCGGTCTGGGTGTTCGGGCGGCGGGACGAGAACCTCTATTGGGGTCTGGACGTGGAGCGTTGGATCCGGGAGGGCTTGGTGGACACTGTCGTCCCCTACACCTCGGCGGAGGGGCTCTACAGCTGGGAACTGGCCTGGGAGGATCCGGACGACGTCCGGTACTGGCTGGACCTGACCCGGGGGACCTCGTGCCGGTTGACTCTCAACATCATGCCCCGGCATCTGAGCGCGGAGCAGTACCGGCGCAAGGCTCGCCAGCTCTATGCCCTGGGGGTCGAGTCGCTGGTCTTCTGGGATACGGCAAAGGTCTGGGGGCCCGAGTTCGACGCCCACTCGGCCTATTTCTGGGGCCACGGCACGTCGTTGCCGGATTTAAGGCGCCTGGGGCATGTCGAGGAACTGGAGGCCTGGTTCGAATCGGGCGAGCCTCCCATCCGGATGTCCGGCAGCCGGCTCAAGAAAATCGGCGATTGGGAGATGACCTTTATCGCCGAATAGGCGGCACCATGCCGCTCGGCGGCATGAGGCCTCCGCATCCGTTTTTTCCCCACGGCGCGTATGGCGAAGGAAATCGTTCTTCGAGTGCATTGGCCCGATCATCTGGAGTACGGGCGGGGGGAGGCCCGCCTGGACGATCGGGAGAAGTTGGCGGCGGCGGTTGGGTATTGGAGGGAGCGATTCGGGGTCCGTCGGTTCTACTGGCGCGTGGACCACTGGTTCATCCAGCGGTACTGTCACCAGCGCATGGACGACCGGGAGGTGTCCCGGGGCTGGTCCCGGTTCTGGGAACGGCTGGCGGCTTCCCGGATCCAGGACGTGGCCGATTTCGTCAAGGTGACCCATGACGCTGGAGCGCAAGCCTATCTTTATCTCCCCTTCCTGGACGAGGGTCTTCCCCGGAATCTGCTCTACCGTCCACGGGGGACCCCTTATCCCTACCAGAGCCGCTATTCCGCAGCCCATCCCGAGTATGTCGAGGTGGACCGGTCGCGGGAGGAGCGCCACTGGGGAGTCCTCTGCTACTCCTACGCGGAGGTCCGCCGTTACCGTCTCGAGATGCTCCGCGATCTGTTGGCGGTAGCTCCCGCCGACGGGCTCCACCTCTGCACCCGTTCCTACGTGCTGCCGGCGGCTTACGGCGATCAGTTCGGCTTCAATCGCCCCGTCGTGGAGGAGTACCGCCGCCGCCACGGGGTGGACATCCTCCACAGCGACTTCGACCTGGAGTCATGGCGCCGGCTTCGGGGAGAGTCGCTGAGCCGGTTCCTCTCGGAAGTGAAGGATCTGCTCCGGCCCACCGGCCGGCGCCTCTCCCTGGCGGTCCCCCGGGGGAACTACCTGGGGCCACCCTACGGCAACCTGCACCTGGACTGGCGGAAGTGGGTCCGCGACGGATTGGTGGACGAACTCGTTGTGAACGTCATCAGCGGGCGGCAGTTGACCGGGGGAGTGTCCGGTTACGGGTTCCTGAGCAACGGAGAGGAGGGGATCGGACTGAATCCTCTGGACCAGGATCTGGCCCGGATTTACGGTCCCGCCTGCCGCCGGGCGGGATGTCGGCTCTACCTGGGGGCGGGAGTCGATCTGAACCGCCGCGAACCGGGCGGAGAGCAGTTGGAGAATCTGTCGCGGCTCGCCGGGTTCGACGGCTTCGTCTTGACCACCGGAAACCTGGGAGGACGCTTTTCGTTCGACAAGCGGGGCCGCCCCGTTGCCTGGACCATTGAAGAGCTGGATTTGGGAGCGGGGACTTGCGGTCCCCCTTGACCCCCCATCGGCGGCTGGGAAGCTGCTGCTCCACGCCGCCGCTCCCGGTAATTCGGTCCAGTCCTCAGGTTTTTCTCTTACAATTGAAATTAGCGTCATTTTCGCTGGATCAATTCGCAATGAGGATGAGGAGTGCCATGTTCAAACGGATCCTTCCGACAATGTTTCTGGTCTTCGGGACCTCCACCTGGGCGCAGGAATCCGAACCGGTGGTCTACCCCCATTTGGTGGTGGGAGGAGGCTTCCAGGTGGTGGTCTTGACCACGAATCCGACCGACCGGACGTGGGAGGGTTCGATGCAGCTGCCCGATTTCGGTGCCGGGTCAGGCCGGTCCTGGATCCACAACGGTGTCGATCGCACCGGCGGGGACGGGACTCCGTTGCTGCTTGGTTCTCAAGCCACGATGCGCCATGTCCTGGCGGCTCCGCCCGGGTCGCCCATTTGGTCCGGCGTATTTCAGATCGAGGGACGGAACGGGTCCTCGGCGAGCGACTTGGCCGTGACCTTTTTCCTCGAGTATTGGCTGGACGGCGAGCTGGTGAACATGGTGGGGGTGACGGCATCTCCCGCTGCCCACCGCGTGAGCATCCCCGTTGAGGTGTCTCCTTCGACTTCAACCAACACCGGCATTGCCGTTCGCCGCCCTCGTTCCGGCGGGAACGCCGGGAATGAGCCGGCCCCTTTCCGGATGTCCCTGTTCGATGCAGACGGGGAAGCCCTGGACACGGTCCCGGTGGAGGAGGAGGGCGCCAGGTTCGCCAGCGAGTTCTTTCCTGAGCACGTGGGTCAAAGGGAATTCATCGGTTCGATTCTCTGCGAATCGCAGGACCCTTTTCACCTGGTGGCGCTACGGCAGCGGCTGCTGGAGGACGGACGGTTTCACCTGACCGGAGTCCCGGCCGCAATCCTCCCCGGTACCCCACCCGAAATGCCCGAAATATCGGCCACGGCCCGGTATCGGGTCGTCTTCAACGCCACTTGGAGCGCCTCCACGCATCCGAACGAGTTCCCGTCCGCGCCTCATTTCTCGGGACTGATCGGAGGGACACACAACGCCGGCATCAGTTTCTGGAGTCCGGGCCAGAGCGCCACTCCCGGGATCAGGAGCATGGCCGAGACTGGCGGCCAGAGTCTGCTGGCGGGTGAGGTCCGGGACGCCATCCAGTCCGGAACCGCCGAACGCGTCATCCGGGGCGACGTCATCGGCACGTCGCCTGGATTGGACTCCTTGGAATTCGAGATCAGTCAGGACTTTCCCCTGGTGACCCTGGTGTCCATGATCGCCCCCAGCCCCGACTGGTTCGTGGGAGTCCATGGCCTGAGCCTCTTTGAGGCGGGGGATTGGGCCGAGGCGCAGACTGTCGCCCTCCAGCCTTACGACGCCGGGACCGACAGCGGGGTGACCTACACCTCGCCAAATGCGCGAACGGCGCCGCCGCAGCCGATTCGGAGGATCACCGAGCCTCCCCTCGGCAACGGCCGTATCGCAAACCCGTTGGGGACTTTCACCTTCACGCGGGTTGATCAATAGAGGTCGGCCCAACGGAGGCGCCTATTCATGACGGACACCCGTCATTGCGGTGAGCGTCTGCGCAATCCTACTTCCAGTCCCAGCGGCCCGGACTGATCCAGTCGGCGGAACTGGCCATGTCGGCCGGCTTGTGATCGCCGTCATCCCGGAACTTGCAGGCGTTGCGGTCCGTGAACAGGCGCCGCACGCGAGTTGGAAGCAGGTCCAGCTCCTCGGGGTCCCAGGCGGGAACCTTCTCCTGGATGGGTCCGGACCAGGCAGGACGGTACCCCAGCTGCAGCATCTCCCGAGAACGGCTCCCCACGTTGGCGTAGGTGCCGTGAAAGACACGCGGGTGGAGCACCAGGGCCGATCCCGCCGTTGCCGTGACCATCACCAGATCCGGATGGTCGCGGTATCGCTGGTAGGGGTTGGCCTGGTGGTGCAGCGAGAGATGGGACCGGGGGAGAACGCTGAAGGGGGAGACGTCGGGGGTCAGATCGTCCAGGTAGTAGAGGACCTTGACCATGACCGGACAACTGCACTCGTAGCCGAAGATCTCCGATCCGTAAGGTTGCCCGTCGGTGTGGAGGCTGATTCCCGGGTGTCCCGGCTCGGACCTGGCGTACAGGTAGGTCATGAAGACGATGTCGTCCCCGAAGAGCCCCTCCAGGAAGTCCACCATGGGCTCATGGGCGATGAGGTCCGTGATGGCGCCTCCCTGGCGGCCGAAACGGTAGGGCTCCCAGTCGGAGCCCGGATAGGGGTTGTGCCCCGGCTGCAGCATCCGGTCCCGTTGGTGCACGCTGTAGGGCATGGGAAAAGTTTCGAGGCGCGCCGTCTCCGACTTGAGCTGCCGCACCTCATCGGGCGACAGCATGTGTGGCATGAGCAGGTACCCCTCCACCTCGATCTGATAGAGCTGCTCTCCCCGGGTCAGAGCGCTCCAGTCCCGGTCGTCGATACGTGCTGCATTCCTGGCCCTTGCTGCTCTCATTCCGACTCCTTTCCCCGTGCCTGCAGGCTCCCCAGTATACCGGCGTCAATGGCGGCTTTGGCCGCAGACTGCTAGAATCCGGGCCAGTTTCGGGCTTCAGGGGTCACTTTTTCATGGAAAAACCAATGCATGGATCGCTACTCGTGTTTCTATTGGTTCTTGCCGCCGGTTCCGGCTCGCTCCCGGCAGGAGCCAAAGAGGTTCCTCTGACCCAGATCCCCTTGTTGGGCAACTATGTCATGAACAAGCCGGTGGCGCCCCACCTGGGGGACGCGGCCGAGTTCGCCATTCGGCTGCTCCAGTGGTCGGACACGAATCGGCCCTCCATCCTCAAGGTGCAACGCATCATCAAGGGTGAGACCTACGCCCAGGAATGGGGCGCCAATCTGAGCTACAACCCGCTGCCCTTGGAGGGCGTGGTCGATCTGATGAGCGACGCCTATCAGCAACTGGAGAGTCCGCGCCTGGTGAAACTGGAGATTGCGGATCGGATCGAGCTCCATCAAGCGCCCGAACGGTTGGATCTCCTGCAATCGCTGGGGATCCCCGTTCCCTTCGTCGTCAGGAATTCGGGAACCGGTGAGATCCGGGTGACGGTCCGAAGCGGGACCGAGGGAGTGAAAGTTCAGGAAGAACCCAGGACTCTGAGCGCTGGACAGTCCCTGGGCTGGTTCGTCCCCGTCTCTCTCGAGGGATGGTCCGGCGGCGCCGTGAGCCTGAAGCTGGATGCCGGAAACCTGTCCCGGGAAATTTCGCTTCCCACTCGCGCCTGGGACTCGGGCACGGTGAAGGTTACAGTCCTGGATGAACAGGGCCGGCCGACACAGGCCCGCGTGTATCTCTCCGGGCCCGACGGAAGGTCCTACACTCCAGAGGGCGCTCAGACCCGAATCACCAACGGCGACTATCGCCAACCCTATGGCGGCGAGTACTACTTCTATGCCGACGGCGCCTTCGAAGCGGGCGTTCCGGCTGGAACCGTCTCCCTGGAGGTGGTCAAGGGCCTGGAATATGCGCCGGTGGCACGCAAGGTCCAGGTCGCCAAGGGACGGGTCAAGGAGATGGAGTTCCGGTTGGAACGGACCTGGGACATGGGCGCCAAGGGGTGGTGGTCCGGCGATACCCACCTGCACGCCAATCTCTTCCACGATCCCATTACCGGCGCCGACGACCGCATCAAGCCGAAGGACGTGCTCTTCGTGGTGAAGGCCGAAGATCTGAACGTGGCGCACATGCTGGCCTGCAACAGCGAGGACGGATACGTCTACGAGCGCAAGCGCGTGGAGGGACGGCCCAACGCCCTTTCGGAAGAGCGGTACATTCTCTACTGGAACGAAGAGATGCGGAACCTGCGCCTCTACGGGCACATGGGATTCCTGCGGATCAAGAGCTTCGTGGAGCCGGCCTTCGTGGGCTGGCCCGGCACCACCCATCCCCAGGACGACCCGGCCAACTACTTCCAGGCCGTCAAGGCCAAGGCGCAGAATGCCGCCGTCATCTACGTCCACCCGAGTCTTCCCAGCGAGTATCCGGTGGACATCGCCCTGGGCGTCGTCGACACCATCGACGTCATGTGCCAAGGCGATGAAGAGAGGAACACGGGGCACTGGTACCAACTCCTGAATGCCGGATTTCGCTGTCCCATCTCGGCCGGGACCGACAGCTATTTGGATCTGCCCTACCATCTCATTCCGGGGGCGGGGCGGGTCTACGTGAAGTCGGGTCCCCGGCTCGACTATTCCGATTGGATCGACGCCTACCTGGAGGGAAAGAGCTTCGCCACCAACGCCCCCATGGTCACCTTCACAGTGAACGGCCGGGAGGCGGGTTCAGTGTTGAAGTGGGAGAAGGGAAGCCTCCAGGTACAGGTGGAGGCCGAAGCCGAGTCTCACGTTCCCATGTCCAGCATCGAACTCGTGGTCAACGGGCAGGTGGTGGAAACCGAGAAGGCGCGCAAGGATGGCAAGCGGGTCCGGTTGAAGAAGGGGCTGGAGGTCATGGACAGCTGCTGGATGGCGGTGCGGGTCCGGGGCGAGGCGCACCGGCTTCTTCCCAACGACGCCGCTCTTTATGCCCATACGAGTCCGGTCTACCTGAGCTTCAAGGATCGTCCCGTCCGTTCTCACGCCGCCGCCCGGTTTTTCGTCGAGCAGATCGATCAGCTGATCCAGAGGGTCCACGACAAAGGCCAGTTCAGCCACGAGCGGGAGAAGCAAAAGACCGTCGACCTCTTCAGGAAGGGGCAGGACATCTACCGGGCTATGCTGGATGAGGAGGAGACGGAGGCGGTTCCGGTTCGTTTCGGGCACTATTCCAGGTAAGCCGGCCTCAGCTCTGCCTATCGCCGTTGCAAGAGCCCCAGTCACGGGGAGGAGTGGATATGGAGCGCAGGAGTTTCCTGAGACTGTTGGGACCCGGGAGTGTGGCTGCCTCGGCCCTGCCGAGGGGGGGCTCGACGCCGGTCCGCGGCGCGGTCCGATCCGCGTCGGCGAGAACGCCCCTGGAAATCGGTCAGGAGAAACAGCTCTTTCTGGACGATCAGGTCGTCGAGACCATGGAGCCACGGGTCTTCAGGCTCCTGAACCAGCCCGTCCGTTACCCGGAGAATCCGGTGATTCCGCTGGGGACCGACTGGGAGCATCAGGGCGGGCTGTCGCACGGGGGCGACGCCGGGTCCGTCCTCTACGACCCGGAACTCAAGCTCTTTCGCTTCTATGGCTGGATGATCCCGTGGCCTCCCCTGGGAAGTTCGGTTCGGAAGTTCATCTTCTACGCCGAGTCGGAGGACGGTCTCCACTGGCGAAAGCCACCCCTGGGCCAAGTTCGTTACTTGGGGTTCGACACCAATTTCATCCAACTACCCTTCCTGGGAGACGCGAGTCCCGGCAACCTCGGCGTTTTTCGGGACCCGGCGGCCCGAAGGCCCCAGGAACGGTACAAAATCGTGTTCCAAGGCAAGCAGGACGGGGCGGGGGGGCTCTATCCCGGCTATTCCGCCGACGGCATCCGCTTCCAGCCGTATCCCGTCTCCCGGCCCATCATTCCCTTTTACAGCGATACCAACAACAACCCGATCTGGAACCCGGGGACCAATGAATACCTGGTCTACCACAGGACCTACCCGAGACTGGATCGTTGGTTTCAGCCGGAGCCCGTCTATCCCGAGGGCGCGCGAGCGCGGACGGCGGCCTGGGCGGCCAGCCGGGACTTCCTGGACTGGGACGGTCCCAGCGACAAGCAGGAGCCGGAAGATCGGTACTTCTGTTTTCATGCCGACGCCGCCGACCGCATCGGGGACCGGGATTTCTACACCTTGGAAGTGCTCCCCTATGGTGGCGGGCTGGTCGGTTTCACCTCGGTTTACCACAACCTGATGGGCCAGATTCCCGCCGGGACCGATTCGGGCCAAGCCCGGAGCCCATGGGTGGACCGGATCGACGTCCAACTGCTCTGGAGCCGGGACGCCCGGCGCTTCGAGCGGGTCGGCGACCGCAGGGTGTTTCTTCCCCACGGTCCCGAAGGCAGCTGGGACGAGCATCTCTGCTACACCGTCCAGGCGCCCATCGTTCGAGAGGACCTGGGGGAGATCTGGATCTACTACGAAGGGTTCGGCGGACGGCATGTCTTCAACCAGCGGGGCGAGCAGCAACGGGGCCAGATCGGCCTGGCCATACTTCGTCTGGACGGGTTCGTCAGCATCACCGGCGACGGGTCGTTGACCACCCGGTCCCTTGTTTTCCAGGGCAATAGCCTCCACATCAACGCCACCGGCCGGGACCGGTACGCTGGAGACGGCTACGGGACGGTCAGGGTCGCCCTGCTGGACGGGGAGACCGGCCGGACCCTGCCCGGATACGATCTGGACGATTGCCGCGCCTTTGGATCCGACAGCATCCGGCACACCGTGAGCTGGCGGGGCGGCGCGGACGTCGGGGCCCTGGAAGGGAAGCCGATCCAGGTTCGGTTCCAGGTCCGCAGGGCCAAGCTTTTTTCATTTCAATTTGCACGGGAGCGGGTCTGATCCTGTGCCTGTGTCAAAGATCATCAACTCGAGAGGGGATGAATCGTGAACAATCTGGGGAGAATCACACCAGTCCTTCTGTTCGCCGGCCTTTTCGGCGCGCTTTCCTGTACTAACGAACCGGCCGGGGAGGGTCCGACTCCCATCGAGGTAGGGCCGGGCACCCACCTCTTCGTGGACGATCGTCTGGTGGCGGAGACGGACCGGGTCTGGCGCTCCCTAAATCGCCCGGCCAAGCACCGGGAAAACCCAGTCGTGAAGCCCGACCGGCCCTGGGAGGGCTACCTGGTGTTGCAGCCTGGGACCGTGATCTGGGATGAGGAAGAGCAGCTCTTCAAGATGTGGTACAACACCATCGGCACCCACAAGCGGCCCTACGTCGAAGACTACCTCTGCTATGCCACTTCCCGCGACGGCCTCGCCTGGGAGAAACCGGATCTGGGATTGGTGGAGTTCAGGGGATCCAAGAAGAACAACATCTTTCTGAAGTGGTCCGGTTGGACCCATGCTCTCCTGAAAGACCCTTCGGACCCGGATCCGAACCGGCGCTACAAACTGGTCTATTGGCAGACCCATGACATGGATCGTTGCGGCATCTCGGTGTCCTTCTCGCCCGACGGCAAGGAGTGGACCGACTACCCGGAGAATCCGGTGGTGCCGTGCTGGGCGACCGGCGACACGTTTTCGGTGACCCAGGACCCGGACAGCGGCCGGTTCCTGCTCTACCACAAGACCATCAGCAGACCGATCCGGAAGGTCTCCCGTCTGGTGAGCGACGATTTCATCCATTGGAGGGATTCCCGGCAGGTCCTGGATCCGGATTCGTATGATCCTCCCGACACCGAGTTTTACGGCCTGTCGGCCTTTCCCTACGCCGGCCAGTACCTGGGGGTGCTCTGGGTCTACCACACCTACACCCAGTTCATGGACTCCCAACTGGTCTCCAGCCGGGACGGGCTGGAGTGGGAGCGTTCGGTGGGCCGCCGGCGCTTCATGAAGCTGGCGCCGGACGGGAACTACCGCAACGACACCTTCGACAGCGGCATGGTCTACCCCTCCAGCAGTCCCTTCCTGAAGGACGGCAAGGTCTGGATCTACTACTCCGGCTTCACCAATCTGCACAACGCCCCGTCCCGGGACCACGACGGCCAGATCGGGCTCGCCACGCTGCGCCAGGACGGGTTCGTCTCCTTCGACGCCACCAGCGAGGGTTGGATCCTGACCCCCCCGCTGAAGCTCGGGGGCAACACTTTGTCGGTGAACATGACCTCCATGACCGAGAAGCGGCTGAACTTCCAGCGGGACAGCGGCAAAGAGCTCTACAGTATGCTCTACACCAATAATCCGTCGGCTCAAGGATACGTGCGAGTCGAGGTCCAAGACGCGGACGGGAACCCCCTGACCGGCTACGAAGCCTCCAACTGCACCCCGGTGCATCACGGAGACCTCTACCAGAAGGTCACCTGGGAAGGAGGCCGCGATCTGTCGGGCGTCGGAGACCGGGCAGTCCGCCTCAAGTTCGTCCTGGGCAACACCAAGCTCTACTCCATCAAGGTGGAGTAGGAGCGGGAGCGGCGGTTTCCAACCGCCGAATCTTCGCTCCCGGTTGGCACGCCCTTCCACGAAAACAACCGCATTTTCGGTTTCTCGAAAAAAGCGGGCGGCCACACCAGGGCCGCCCCTACGGGTCTTGTGGAGAATGCGGGTAGCCACCGGGAGCCGCAAAGGTCAGTGCCCGCTGCGGATTCTCGTAGATCAGGGTCCTGATCTGCTCCTCGGTGACCCCTTTCCCCGTGAGGTGGGGAACGAACTGATCCAGTACGAACGTGTAGCCCAGACCGCCGAAGGCCTTGAGGTCGATCTTCTGGTCCACGTTCTGAGAGAGGAGGATTCGCTCCAGGTATCCGAGGCGGATCAGTTCTACGACGCCGTCCCCGACGTGCGCCGCCGTCGCCGGTTGGCGGAGCATGTGAAATTCCGACATGCCGTCGAACTCCACATAGACCCCCCGCTTCAGGAGGCCGGTCAGGGAGGGCAGATCCCGAACCAAGCTGTCGCAGTGTCCCAGAATGACCCGCCCCAGGTCGGCCCCTTCCTCCTCCAGCAGGTCCAGCATCGCATGCGTGCTATCGCTACCGCTGCCGCCCCTGTGCAGCGAAATCGGGGCCCCCGTGATGCGGCTGGCCCGCCCTGCGGCGCGCACCAATTTGATGTCGATCGAACTCAGAGGGTTCCCGGCCGTAGCCACCTCGCCGATGATCCCGGAGCGGGTGCCGCCGTTTCCCACACCGGACGTCACGTCCTGGACGAGTTCCAGGGTGAGGTCATCCAGTGAGCGCTCGTCCAAGTCCCGGGAATTCACGGCGCGGGCGTCCCAACCGGTGCCCATGACCACGTGGACGCCGGTGGCCCTGGAAACCCTGCTCAGCGCCGCCGGGTCCCGTCCCAGGCCGATGCTGGTCACGTCCACCAGCGTTCCGCCGCCCCGCTTCCGGTAGTCCTCCAACTCCCGCAGGGCGGTCGCCTCGTCCCCCAGGATCAGATTGTCCCGATTGGGATAGCCCATGGTCACCGCGCCGAGCATGTCCATGGTCAAGGGCTTGAGATAGAAACGGACCCGAGTGGCTGCCGCCGGCGCCGGCCGGTTGGGATGGTTCCGGTCGATGAAGATGTGTTCGTGCACCATGGTGGCACCCAGGGAGTTCGGGTCCATGGGGCCGTTGACCGTCAGGACCTTGCCGGCGAGGTCGGGAACCCGGTTTGAGGGCTCCTGAGCCCGCAACCCCGGTGCTGAAAGCAGCACCCAGAGGAGACCGATCAGGGGCCACGCGGTACGAGTTGTTCTGAGAGCATGCCGGAGTGCGTGCAGCGGTACTGTTTTCAATTCGAAATTCCTAACCCGAATAAACGGAAACGGATAGTGGTTCGAGCATGAGGAGTTCGGCGGCTGCAGGCCGCCACTCCTGTCGGGGGGACATTGTAGACTTCGCGCTTTGCAGAGGCCAGAGTTCCGGTTCCCGGCCCTTCGTGCGGAACGCGATTCCGGCGAGTCGAATATTTTCTTTCGCGCAGGGTTTGAAACCAAAGCCTGAATGGCCTAGAATTCCGGCCTGATAACCAATCGGCAGACTTGCATCCCAAGTGCTCGTGTTTATGTTTTAGGAGGTTTTGAGTAATGCGAAAGTGGAGAATTCTCTACGTTGTCATGCTCTTGGTGCCGTTGGCGGCCGCGCCGCTGTGGGGCCAGGGCGCATACGCGAGTCTCAATGGCCGCGTGATGGACAACACGGGGGGCGTGATTCCCGGCGTGAATGTGACCGCCACGAACACGGCCACCGGTCTCGATTTCCCGACGGTCACCAATGACACGGGCAATTACCGGGTCGATTTCCTGGTGCCCGGTCCGTACGAGGTGACGGCCTCGCTCCCCGGGTTTCAGACGCAAATCCAGCCAGTGGACCTGAGGACCGGAGACGATCCGACCCTGGATTTCACCATGGTCGTCGGTGAGGTCACCGAGCAGGTGACGGTTCAGGCCCAAGCGCCGCTGCTTCAGTCGACCAACGCGACCCTCAGCAACCTGATCGAGTCCGAGCAGATCGAGACTCTGCCCATGGCTCAGGGGAATCCAAGCCATCTTCTGGTTATGGCCCCCGGCGCCTCCAGTCCTCCGGGTGGGGGTTGGAAGTGGGACGAGCCCGGGTGGTCCATCACCACCGGCTTCTATTTCCATGGGAGCCAGGGCAACGCCGTCGGTTTCACGCTGAACGGCATCAACAACGTGGGAACCATTTTCGGTGGCGCCCAGCAGGCCCAGACGGCTCCGTCGGCCGAGGCGGTCAAGGAAATCCGGATCGCCCACGACTACACGGCCGCCCGGGGACACCACAACGGCACCACCATGGACGTCACCCTGAAGTCGGGCACCAACGACTGGCATGGATCGGTCTACGGCTTCTTCCGCGAGAGCGAGTGGGGCGCCAATGCCTTCTTCCAGAACCGGGCCGGTTCCCCCAAGGCCGATACCGCGTACCGGCGCACCGGGGGTGCGGTCAACGGTCCCATCTTCAAGGATCAGACCCACGTCGCCTTCAGTTGGGAGCGCACGTTCCAGCGGACCCTGGAGTTCTACGGTGCCCGGACGGTTCCTACGGGAGCCATGAGGGCGGGTGACTTCTCGGCCTTGCTGGCATTGGGGCCCGAGTACCAGATCTATGACCCCTCCACCATCCAGGCTACCGGCGACGGTTTCTTTTCCCGGATGCCCTTTCCCAACAACGTGATTCCCTCCAGCCGGATCCACCCCATTTCCCAGCAGCTCATGTCCTTCTACCCGGAACCCAATCTTTCGGGCGGGAGCGACTTCAGCAGCAACTTCGAGCCCAGCACCGCCTCGCCCACACAGTGGGACCAGTGGACCCTGCGGGTCGACCACAGCTTCGGACCTTCCAACCGGATTTTCGGCAGCTACACCAAGCTGGACAACTGGTCCGGGGAGTGGCGGGACTACTACGGCAACGGCGCCACCGGTTTCCACGAATCCATCATTCGTGAGACCTTCGGATTGGACGACGTCTGGACCGTGAATCCCAACGTCATCATGAATTTCCGCGGCGGCTACAACCGCGGCTCCGACCCCAGAGTGCACAAGAGCCACGGCCTGCACCCGCGGGGCGAGCCCTTCGACATCTTCTCGCTGCCCTTGGCCGATTCGCTCAAGGCTCAGCTTGATCCGGACCAGTCGGCACTGCCCCACGTCCAGATCGAAGGCTTCAGCGGGATCCATGACGAGACCCGGAACAACTTCGATTTCTCCACCTATGTCTTCGGCGAGGCGTCCACCGACATCCACGAGGGCAATCACAACGTCAAGTTGGGGGTGGAGGCTCGGGCCAATTATCTGAACCGGAACGATCAACGCTGGTCCAATCCGGTTTACCGGTTCCGGTCGACCTTCACCAACGGCCCGCTGAACACTTCGCCTGGCGCGCAAGGCCAGGGGTTTGCTGCCTACCTGTTGGGGCAGCCCTCGACGGGCTTCGTCAACCGGAACGACAACTACGCCGCCCACCACAACTATTACGCCTGGTTCATCCAGGACAACTGGAAGGCGACTCCGGAACTGACCTTCAACATCGGGGTCCGTTGGGAGTACTTCGGCCCGCTCACCGAGCGCTACAACCGGAGCGTGGCCGGTTTTGCCTTTGACACGGCCAGTCCTATTGCGGCCGCGGCCCAGGCGGCCTATGCCATGAACCCTATTCCTGAGATCGCAGCCAGTGAATTTGCCGTGAACGGCGGAATCACCTACGCCGGGGTTGGAGATACGCCGCGGGCGTTGTACGAGGTCCCGTCCAACATCTTCGCTCCTCGTTTCGGCTTCGCCTATCGAATGGGCGAGGACACGGTCCTCCGAGGGGGTTACGGAATCTTCCACCAGCCCATCGGGATCCTGGGGAACAGCGTCTCCCCCATTTTGACCGGGTACAGTCAGAGCACGGACCTGGTGCCGACGTTGGACAACGGGCTCACCTTCCGCGCTGACTTTGCCAACCCGTTCCCGGGTGGAATTCTCCTGCCTATAGGCAACGCCAGAGGGCTGGCCACGAACCTGGGACAGAGCGTCAGTTTCTTCAACCAGAAAAACCTGAAGGTGCCCTACAACCAGCGCTGGTCGCTCACGGTTCAGCATATGCTGGGCAGCACCCTTCTGGAGTTGGGTTACGTTGGGACGCGCGGTGTTCGGATCATCGGCGGCCGGAACCTGAACGTCCTGCCGGAACGGTATCTGAGTTCGGCCAACGAGCGGAACAACGAGAATCACGCCTTCCTGAACGCGGCAGTGCCGAATCCATTCGCCGGTCTGCTGCCGGGTACGGGACTCAACACAAACACCGTCTCTCGGAGACAGTTGTTGACGCCCTATCCCCAATTTTCAGGTGTGTCATTGAATCAGACCAACCAGGGCTACTCCTGGTATCACGCCTTCGAGAGCCGTCTCGAACGGCGCCTCTCCGGCGGGTTCAGCTACAGCCTTGGCTACACTTGGTCCCGCTTCCATGAGGCGGTCCAGTTCCTGAACGCCAGCGATCCCGTTCCCTACGAGGTGGTGGCCCGATCTGATCGGCCCCACAACTTCAAGTTGAGCGGCATCTACCAGTTGCCCTTTGGGAAGAACAGCCGTTTCGGTGGATGGCAGGTGTCGGCGGTGTGGCAGCTCCAGAGCGGCTTCCCGCTGAATTTCGGTGATGTCTTCACCACCGACAGCTTCAGCCCCGACCGTCTTGGCGGCGGTGGGACGGTGGAGAGATGGTTCAACACCAACTCCGGCTTCGTACGCAATCCCAGCGAGGCGCCGGAAGGCACCCACAAGCGGACCTTTCCGCTCCGCTTCGCACAGTTGCGTTCGGA
The DNA here is from genome assembly GCA_963668095.1 of Acidobacteriota bacterium. Classification (GTDB taxonomy): domain Bacteria; phylum Acidobacteriota; class UBA6911; order RPQK01; family JAJDTT01; genus JAJDTT01. The sequence goes on from OY764083.1 coordinate 92,183, forward strand.
CATTGTCGATTTCTGGGATGTCAGCATCATCAAGGACACTTTCATCAACGACAATCACAAGATCCGGTTTCAGGCCCAGTTCCTGAACGCCCTGAACCACGCCAGCTTTGGGAATGCCAACACCAATCCCACCAGCGGCAGCTTCGGCCGCGTGGGATCGGACGTCACTTGGCCGCGGCGCGTCATGCTGGGTGTCAAGTGGATGTTCTAGTTCCTGAATGAGGCTGTCCCGGACAGTCTCCCGGAACGATCCGTTGAACGAAAAGGGGCGGGAGGCGACTCCCGCCCCTTTTTCTGTCTTGGCGATTGGTGGAGAGGGGAGAAATCCAGACCTTGCCGTTCCCGTTTATTCCATCGGCGCTGTTCCTGCTGTTCGCCGGTCCCAATCTGGTGTTCCAGGAACAGGGGGACCCCGCCGGTCACTATGAGGAGGCCAGTAAGCTGTTGGCCCGGGGAGAACTCTTCCGAGCCGAGGCGGAGGTCCGCAGGGCTTTGGCTGCGGCTCCCCGTTGGCCGGCTGCCCTGAATCTGTGGGGAATCATTTTTCGGCGCCAGGGCCGGGTGCAGGAAGCGGTCCAAAGTTTCGAGCAGGCGTTGGTTTTGAACCCGGATCATGTGGCGGCCAGAAGCAACCTGGGGTACGCCCTTCTCTCCCTGGGGAAGCACCGGCAGGCGTTGACCCGCTTCGATCGGGTTCTGGAGTTGGCCCCGAATCATTCGGCGGCCTGGGCAGGGCGTGCGCGGGTCTTCTTGGCCCGGGATGATGCCCAAGGTGCTTTGAGTGCGGCCTTAAAGGCCGAGAAATCGGCGCCCGGCGATCCGGAAACGCTGCTTCTACTCTCCGGGCTTCACTTCCGAAACGGCCAAACGGAACAGGGTTTGAAGCGTGCCCGGCAGGTTGCGGAGGTCTCCCACGACAACGGACCCGGCCTCAGGCTGGTGGGCCTGTTTCTCCTGCAACAGGGCCAATCGGAGGCAGCTCTGCCGCATCTGGAGCGCGCCCTGGAACTGGGAACCCGCGACGGGCAACTGCTCCAGTCACTCGGTTACGGCTATCTCACCTCCAGCCGCCTTGCCAAGGCCGTTCCCTTGCTGGAGGAGGCGATCCGGACACATCCGGAGCACGCGGATCCCTACTATTTACTAGGGATCGGATACGAGATGCAGGGCCGCCACCGCGAGGCCGCGCGCCAGTTGGAGAATGTCCTGGAGAGGAAACCGGACCACGTGGAGGCCGCCCATCGCTACGGAATCAACCTCTACAAGAGCGGCTCGCCGGAAAAGGCCTGGGAGCCTTTCGGCAGGGTCCTCCAAGAAGACCCTGAGCGGATCGAGGCCCTCTATTACCGCTCCCAGATCCTTTGGCTCAGGAACGACTATCGGGAAGCGGCACTCCAACTGAATCGGGTCCTCTCCCTGGATCCCAAACATGCGGCCGCCCATTTCAAGCTGGCCCAGGTCTACACTCGTTTAGACGAACCTGAAGCGGCGACCCGGCACCGGGAGAAATACCAGAGCCTCCGGGCCCGATATTCCACCCATCTGAAGAGCGTGGTTTTCCGAATCCCCTGACGGGGTGCCCGGCATCTACGGCGCGTTTGAGGACTGGCCCCCCAAGGTGCGAACCCCCGCCAGGCTCAGATCGAAGTCATGGTCGATCTTCAGTTCGTCTCCCTGGCGGACCAGGACCAGGAGCGGGAGAGGCTCGCCCCACGACGTGACCAGCCGGCAGAAGATCCGCTTTCCCAGGGTATTGCCGTCCCGGATTCGGCTACCCGCAATCTGTTGCCGTATCCGGCTGTTGCCGTAGACAGATGAAGCAATGGCTCGGTAGCTGCGAAAGTCGACGTAGAGAGCCTGAGAAGACGGTGTCAGCAGGTCCCAGATCTCCCCGTACCTCTCCTCCAGCAAGGCTTGCTTGTAGCGGACGTAAAATTGATTCACCGTCCGCGCAATCTCCGAACTCTCTTTGGGATCGACGCGGTCCGACCCGGGCAGGAGAGCCCCCCGCGACCGCTGCCGCTCGAACGCCTTGACCTTCTGAAACCGGTCCAGGATCTTTCGGGCTTCCTCCGAATGACCCAGCTTCCGGTACAAGGTCCCCAGGCGAAACAGGGCCGCCTCGTGGTCCGGCTCCCGATCCACGACCGCACGGAACGCGGCCAGGGCGTCTCGCTCCCTCCCAGCGGCGGCATACCCTTTTGCCATCAGGAACTGGGAGTTGACTGATCGGGAATTGAGCCGCAGCGCTTCCTCCAATTCGGTGATGGCATCCTGGGGGCGGTCCAGGTCCAACAGTGTCGAGCCCAGGAAGTAATGGCCGGCATAGTCGTCCGGGTCCTGACGAACGCACTCGGCGTAGGTCTTCCGGGCGGGTTCGACCCGGCCCTGGGAGGCCTGCGCATAGCCCAGGTGGAGGCAGGCTCCCTCTGCGTTCGGCTGCAGCTCCAGAGTCCGGGCGAAGGCCGCTTCCGCCTCCCGGAAGCGTTTCATCTTGAGCCAAGTTCGTCCCAGAGCGTCGTGCAACAGAGGAGAGGCAGGATTGGCCTGGACTCCGGAGGAGAAGACCACCGACGCGGCTTCAGGAAGTTCGTGAACCAAGAAGATGCCTCCCAACGAGAGGTACTCGTACTGTTCCGACCCCAGGGTCCGGGCGAACTGTTCCACTTCGTCACCGATGGGCGCCTGATGGTAGAAGCTCAGGGCCGGTGTCGCCGGCGTCGCGGATCGGACCAAATGGACAAACTGTCCGGAGGCGGCCGAAGGTTGTCCCAGGCGGAGATAGCTGAGGGCCAGGTTCAGCCGGGCGGTGGACCATTCGGGACGCAGTTGCAGTGCGCGCAGATAGCAGGAGGGCGCCTTGGTCGTCTCTCCCGCTCTCTCTCGTGTAGTTCCCAGAAGGTTTTGGAGCGAGGCATCGGACGGATTTTTCTGAACCAGGATCTCCAGTGAGCGCGCCGCCTGAGCGTAGGACTCGGAGCGAAGCAGGGAATAGACCTCGGCCAGCCTCTCTTCCTTCGCCTGGGCGAGGCCTGCAGCTCCCAGGACTCCCATATTGATCGCCAAGCAGAGGGTCAGCGACCCCAGGGTCCGGAATCTTTTTCGGTCGTGGATCTGTTCAGGACCCAATGGGATCATCTCCTCGGGCTCTTCCGGATCACTCCTTCTGATTCCTGGATGGTGTAGAAGTGGTTGGCCTCTAAATTGGAGAGTTCCTGGAACCGGCCGTCGGGCCAGCGGATCGTCACCTGGGCCGCAGGGGCGTCTCCCAGTCCAAAGTGGGCCCGGACGTCGTTATGGGACATGAAGCTGCCTCCACTTCGCACCTCGCCCGTCTGGAGGATGCCTCCGGTACGGACTCGGATGCGTGCTCCGACGCCGTCCCGGTTGCTCCGAGTTCCCACCAAACGCAAGGAGATGAAGTTCCGCCGGTTGCCCCCCTGGTTTTCCAATAACTCGGGCAGCCCGTCGATATTGGTCACCACCACGTCCAGGTCCCCGTCGTTGTCGTAGTCGGCGAAAGCGGCTCCGCGCCCACCGTTGGGACGGGTCAGGGCCGATCCCGCTTCCCGGGTGACCTCAATGAAGTGGCCGGTACCGGTGTTCTTGAACAGGAGCTTGGACTGGAGGTAATTGTAGTCGAGCCGCTCCGCCTCGGGGTAGAGGTGTCCGTTGACCATGAACAGGTCCAGCCAGGTGTCGTTGTCGTAGTCGATGAAGCCGGCGCCCCAGCCCAGGTGGAGCAGGCTGGGCGCGCCCAATCCCAACGGTCCGGTCTGGTCCGAGAAGGTCCCGTCCCGGTTCGCCTTGAAGAGCGTGTTCACATCTCCGGAGAAGTTGGTTGTGAAAATGGAGAGGTGTCCGCTGTGGTCGAAGTCGCCGGCGTCGACTCCCATTCGGGCCTGTTCCCGCCCGTCCTCGCTGAAAGCGCAGCCCGCCAGCACGGCGTTGTCGGTGAAGCTGCCGTCGCCGTTGTTGTGCCAGAGGTTGGCCGGGGTGGCGTCGTTGGCCACGTAGATGTCCTGGAGGCCGTCATTGTCGTAGTCGAGGAAGAGGACGCCCAGTCCGTTGTAGGGCTCGCCGTTGCGGATGCCCGCGGCTTCGGAAACGTCCTCAAAGGTCCCGTCCCCTTTGTTGCGGTAGAGCAGGTCGGGGCTGCCCGCGTAACGGCGCGGCCCGCAAGTGACGCGCAGACCGGAAAAGAGGCATTCGGTCGGGTAGTTCTCCGGCGAAAACTCCACGTACCGGGCCACGTAGAGATCCAGGAAGCCGTCCCGGTCGTAGTCCCCGAAGGCGGCTCCGGCGGACCACCCGTTACCCTGGAACCCGGCTTTCTCCGAGATCTCCTGGAAGGTCCCGTCTCCCCGGTTCCGGAAGAGGAGGTTCCGTCCGTAGCCGGTAACGAACAGATCCAGGTCGCCATCGTTTTCAATGTCGGCGGCCACGGTCCCCATGGCCCAAAGTTCGCCCCCGGATACACCGGCCCGGAGGGTCACGTCCTCGAAGGTTCCGTCACCCCGGTTCCGGTAAAGCGCGCCTCCAGGAGGAGGCTTCGGGTCCCGTCCCCGGATCTTGTCCAGGGAGGACCCGTTGGCCAGGTACAGATCGACCCAGCCGTCTCCGTCGTAATCGAACCAGGCCGCTCCATGCCCCAACGTCTCGAGCAGAGCGTTCTTATTGGGTCCGCCGGAGAGGTCCTCCAGGTTGATGCCCGCCTCGGGGGCCCGGTCGACGAAGGTGACCTGATTCGAATGGACCCAAGCCGGAGCGAAAGCCAGAAAAATGGCCGCCAGGGAGGGGAGTCGAGCCGCTGACACCCACATTGGAACTCTTCGGGCCAGGTTCACGGCCTTGCCCCCTGCGGGCTGAGGGCATTGGCTTGATCCCGGCGGCTGACCACACAGCGTACGGTGTGGATCCAGCGATTGTCGTAGCGATTGATCCGGCCAAGGTCCTCCTGTAGCGGTTGAGTCTCGCCCCGGTCGTCGAAGGCTCGGACCTGCAGCGCGTAGGGACCGGTTCGCGGCGGCTCCCAGGTGTGAGCCCAACGGACCCAGGTGCACGGCGCCGGAGCGTCCTGTAGCCGTGCCCCGGTCCACGATCTGCCTCCGTCGCTGCTGACCTCGACTCTCTCGACGGTCCGGCATCCGGCCCAGGCGCGCCCCCGGACGACGTGAGAACCGGGACTCAGGGTCTCACCCTCGACCGGAGAGTCGAGCCGGGATTTGACGCCCATGCGCGTCACCAGAGTCAAGACCGGTTCTCCGGTGTTGGGATGACGCCGGGCCGTGAAGTAGCGCTTGGCCATGTAGAAACCCCGGAACGGCTCCGCTGACACCCGGACCCGCGTGAGCCACTTGACGTGGGCCATCCCATACCAGCCGGGGACGATGACCCGTGCCGGAAAGCCATGCTCCGGAGTCAGGGGCTGGCCATTCATCTCGAGTGCGACGAGGGTTCCGGCAGCCAAAGCCTTGTCAAAAGGCAGGCTTCGGGCATAGGTGACGGGGGCCATCTCCAGTTCGTCCAGACCCCGGTCGGCCCCCTCCAGGACGACCTCCCGGGCGTCTTTCTCGACGCCGGCCTTCTCCAGAAGCCGAGCCAGCGGAACGCCCCGCCATTGGGCGGTTCCCACCAACGAGCCACCGGGCAGGTTCTCCGCGCACTCCAGCGTGACGGTTCGGGACTCCTGCTCCATCGCCAGTAGCTGGGACCAGGTCCATCCCCGAGGCCGGCGGACGCTTCCGTCCACCGTAAGTCTCCATTCGTCTCGTTCGATGGACGGTGTTCCCAGGTGACTCCGGACAAAGAAATGTTCGACCGGCGTGAGCCAATCCGCTGAAGAAGCTTCAATCGGCGGTGGCATTGGCGAGGCCCGAAGCGGACCCCAGGCCGAAACGACGGGGAGCCCGATCGTCCGTATGAATGCCCGGCGGTGAGTCTCCGTCAGATGTGTCAAGAGCGTCGGCCGGATCGGTCGGTGATTCGCCATCCCGGCTATTCTCCCGATCCCGGGTGAAGGGCCGTTTTCTCCCGGGCATGGGTGCAGAAGTAGCAGCCGGGGTTAGAGCAGAGCAGGGCGTCGGACCTTTCCCGGAGAATCTCCACCGTGGTCTCGATGACATCCAGGCCTCTCACCAACTGGCACTTGGCGGCCTCGATCTTGAAGTCCCGGATCAAGCCCTTCCGCCTGAGGGGCATCTCGATGACTCCGAACCCGGTGCTGCATCCCGGCTCGTCATTCAGGTCCACTGCCACCAACTCGCCGGAAGGTGTCCTCACCTGGGACGTTCGGGGAAAATTGGGATCGTAGGGAACGCCCCGGTAGGGGACTTGGGCGTAGGCTTCTCCCACGTGCATGGTGGAGTCGGTGTCGTGTTTCACTCCCAGCAACAGGATAAAGCCGCCGGCCCGGGCGATCCGGTCGATGGGGGAGTCGACGCCGGTGGATTCCGCCTTCCAGTGCTCCCGGGTCAACTCGTCCGCTTGGCGGCCGATGGCGGCAACCGAATAGGTGGGATGGAGACTCCTCACCGCCTCCGGGCGCTTGCGCAGGGTATTGGTGATGAGTCCGGTCTGGGAATGCACGATTGCGGGGTCGAAGACTTCCATCTCCAGAACGTAGTTGAAAGTCGGGACCATTAGCGTGCCGTCCTCTCCCAGGACCTCCAAAACGGCGTCGATCACGGTCTCGGCGCCTCCGTTTACCCGCCCCATGCTGTGAAGAGAACTGTGCATCGTCAGGAGGCGGGTCTGGTCCACGCCCCCTGCACGGAGAAAATCCACCAGATCGGATTTTTGGAGCAACCTCTTCATTTCAGGGGCCGTTCCTTGTTTGTTCTATTGGTTCACTGGAGTCCGGCGGCAAGAATGCCACCGATTCCAATGGGCGACAAGAAAGTCGCCTCCTGTCCGGCGGCAAGAAAGCCGCCGCTCCTAGGCCAACAACTTGTCCACCACGTGGCCGCCTACGTCCGTGAGGCGGAATTGGCGTCCCTGGAACTTGTAGACCAAGCGGGTGTGGTCCAGTCCCAGAAGATGCAGGATGGTCCCGTACATGCGGTGGATGTGCTCCGGTTCATCGCTGATGTCCATCAGTTCGGGAACGCTGGTCTGCATCCGGAAGGCCAATTCGTAGGAGGCAATGCGGCTCAGGATCTCCGGGTCGCCCACCGACCGGTATTGCCGCTGATTGAGCTTCTTCAGGGTGTCGAGGGAGCGGCGGCGCGCCTTGCGGGTCATCCAACTTGGGTCGGACAGGTATGGAACCGGATCACCCTGGGACCGGAACTGCACGCCCTGGTAGACCGTGGGCAGGAAGGCGGGCCCCCAACACGAGTCTCCGGCAACGACCTGAACCGGACCCGACTGCAGGACTACGAAGCCGGGCAGGTCGCGGTTCTCGCTGCCCAGACCGTAGGTCAGCCACGATCCCATGCTGGGCCGTCCGATCAGGTGATGACCCATGTTCATGAACAGTTGTGCCGGTGCGTGATTGAACTGCTCGGCGTGGACGGACTTGACGATGGTGACGTCGTCCACGACCTCAGTCAAGTGAGGCAGCAACTCCGAGATTTCGGCTCCGGACTCGCCGTACCGATCGTAGGAATAGGGTGAGGCCAAAACCTGAGGCGTCCCCCGCAGGTTAGCGAACCGTTTGCCGTCCAGCGTGCCTTCCGGGACGTTTTGGCCATCCAAGGCCGTGAGCCGCGGCTTGCTCTCGAACATATCGATCTGCGACGGACCCCCCGACATGAAAAGGAAGATGATGTTCTTGACCTTCATCCGAAAGCGGGGTCCACGGGCGTAGAGCTCGTTGTTCGGATCCCTTTGCCGAAGTGAGTCTCCCATCCGCGAGTCCTGCCGGAAGGCCGCCGAGGTGACCATCAGGCGGTGCATGGCCTTGATGGACCACTGCCGCTCCACGAATTCGGTGGCGAGCCAATCCAGAAGCGCCGGATGGGTCGGCCGTTCCCCCTGCGTGCCCAAATTTTCCGGGGACTTCACCAAGGGTCTCCCGAAATGATCGGCCCAGAGCCGGTTCATCGTGACCCTGCCCACCAGTGGGTTCTCCGGAGAAACCAGCCAGCGGGCCAGGGTGAGGCGATCGGGCGGCGTGTCGCCCTCGGGCAGGGGATGCAGTATTGAGGGGACACCCGGCTGGACCTCCTTGCCCGGATACAGAAAGCTTCCCTTGATGAAGACGTGGCTGGTCCGGGGCTTTTCCAACTCCTTCATGACCAGGCTGTTGGGCGAGGTCAACTGTTTCCAGAAGGCCAAAAGTTCGGAGAGCCGCTGCCGCTTCGGGGTCAGCAAGGGGGCGATGCCACGATAGTAGTCGTTCAGGACCTGCCGCTGGCTCTCGGTCCTCTGGCCGGCGGGAACCGCCAGGACGCGTTCCTCCCGCGTCGGGAGCTTGACGTTTCGAGCCGGATCCTGGTCCCGGGTGACGGAAAAACGAAAACGCCCGATGTTCTTTCCCGGATGCTCTCCCTCATGCCTCAATCGGATGGTGAGCCGGGTCCCCCCCGGAAAGCCCAGCGGGGCTCTCGAAATGAAAATGGCCTGGCGCTCGACCCGGTTCTTGTGACCGGCGCCGGTGGGGTCGCTGTCGTCCAGCGCGGCGTCGCCGTTGGACCAGCTGGTGGTGGGTACGCCGTCCAGCGCGCGGCGAATCCCGGAGAGAACGGGATCGATCTCGGCCCTGGCGCCGCTGAACATTACCGGCGAGGAGGAGCCAGGCATGGCCAGGGGCTCCGCCACCGCCTCGAATTCGGTCAGCAGGAAATCCCCGTCGGAACTCCGGCTCGAACCGCCGTGGGGCAGGCTGGGATCGGTCAGGGTTTCCAAACGGATGGCCGTGATCCCCTCGACCTGCGTCTCGGTCACGACCACGTACGTTTCCCGTCCCGGATTCGGTCCCGACGCCAGCAGGGAACCATCCTCCCGGAGGGTCAATTCCGCGCCCCCCAGGGAGAAATAGGTGACCGGGTCCAGGAAGCTCCAGGAAACCATGTCCCCGGCGGTCCGCGTCTCCCACTCCTTCTGCGCCGCCTCCAACTCCGGCGTGGAACGTCTCAGTGCCGCTTTCAGCCCCACGATCTCCCGCTCGACGTCGGAGCGGTGCGAGGACAGATAGTCGGCCGGAGGCAGGGTGATGCTGGCATTTTGCGGCCCAATCTTCGTATTCGGGTTGTACTCCTCCATCGTGTTGTTGAAGAAGGCGTACATCCGGAAGTACTCCTCCTGCGTGATGGGATCGTACTTGTGATCGTGGCACTGGGCGCAGGCGATGGTGCTTCCGAGCCAGACGGTTCCGGTGGTCTCGACCCGATCCAGAATCGCCACGACCCGGTACTCCTCATAGTCGATTCCGCCTTCGGTATTGATGGTGGTGTTGCGGTGGAACCCGGTGGCGATCTTCTGCTCGGGAGTGGCGTCGGGGAGAAGGTCTCCCGCGATCTGCTCGATGGTGAACCGGTCGAAGGGCATGTCCGAGTTGATGGCCTTGATCACCCAGTCGCGATAGAGCCACATGTTGCGCCGCCGGTCGTGGATGTAGCCGTCGGTGTCGGCATAGCGGGCCAGGTCCAGCCAGGGCCGGGCCCAGCGCTCGCCGTAACGGGGCGACGCCAGCAGGCGGTCGACGAGTCGCTCGTAGGCCAACGGACGTTCGTCCTCAACGAACGCGTCCACTTCCTCGGGAGTCGGCGGAAGCCCGATGAGATCCAGGGTCAGGCGGCGGATCAACGTCTCCCGGGATGCCTCCGGGGACGGTTCCAGGCCTTCCTGTTCCAACCGCTCAAGGACGAAGCGGTCGATGGAATTACGGACCCAGGCCACGTCATTGACCCTTGGCAGAGAAGGACGGACCGGTTTGACGTGGGCCCAGTGCTTCTTGGCGCCGGCGGCCGTTCCATCGATGGCCTCCGTCCAGGGGGCTCCCTGATCCAGCCAGGCCCGGATCATCTCGACCTGATCCGGCGGCAGCGTGCCCGTCATAGGCATGGGAGATCCCGGGGCGTCGCCGACGATCTTGCGGTAGAGGAGACTGGAGGAACCGTCACCGGGGAGGATGGCCGGTCCGGACTGGCCGCCCTTCAGGGCCGATTCCCGAGTATCCAGGCGAAGACCGTTCATGCTCTGGCCGGCGCCGTGGCACTGGTTGCAGTTGGCCTCCAGGATGGGCCGGATGTCGCGGGCGAAGTCGACGTCCTGGTCCGCGGAGGGGGACGGAGCCGATCCGCTCATCAGGGCAACGGTGCTCAAAACGCCTGGAAACAAGAGGGAAATCCAGTTTCGAAATCGCAAGACTCGCGTCCACCGCATGCCGTCGACCTCGATTTGGGGTGTCGCGCAAGTATATCAGTCCGGGGAGAAAATGATCGCGTCGTACGCATTGGGAGACGCCAGGAGTGGGGACTTTCCTGTCCCCCCGTCTTCTTTTGGGAGTACGATTTTCGATGTCGGATAATCCGGAAGAGCGGGGGTAGGAAAACCCCCGCTCCGGACAACTCACGGGACGGCTTTCTCCCGAACCGTCAGGATTTGGTTTGCTCTGATGTTACGGAGGCTCTGGAGGGTCCCCGAGGGCCAGTGGATTTCGACCAGTTCCGCGACTTCCGAGCTGCTCAGCCCCAGGTGTGCTCTAGGGTCGTGGTTGGAGAGGTAGCTGGCCGCCCGTTGGACTTCTCGATACAGCTCCCGGCCTCCGACCCGGACCCGAAGCCGGGCCCCCAGCCCGTCCCGATTGCTGTCGACTCCCTCCAGCCGGATCAGAAGCCAATTGTTCCGGTTTCCAGAGTCGTTCCGCAACAGGTTCACGGGCCCGCCGTTGTTGGTCACGACGATGTCCATGTCGCCGTCGTTGTCCAGGTCTCCGAAGACGGCTCCCCGGCTCAGATCCCGGACCTGGGACCAGGCGCCGGCCTCGCCGGAGCACTCCCGGAAACTCCCATCCCGATTCTCGTACAAGAGATTTTCCTGGCGAAAGAAGACGTAGTCGCGAAGCTGATTGATGGTGGGGTCGATGTGGCCGTTGGCGACGAACGCATCCAGGTCTCCGTCGTTGTCGTAATCGAAGAAACGGGCGCCGAATCCCACCTTGACGTAGCTCTTCTCCAGAATGCCCGACTGGTAGGTGACTTCGTTGAAGTAACCTCCAGCCCTCCGGAAGAGGGCGTTCCCCTCGTCGGCGAAGTTGGTCACCAGGAGATCCATTTTCCCGTCGCCGTCGTAGTCGCCGAAATCGACTCCCATGCCGGCCCGGGGATGTCCGTTTTCGTCCAGCGCCACCCCCTGGTCGAAGCCCACCTCCTGGAAGGTGCCGTCCCGATTGTTCCGGAAGAGGAAGTCGGCGACCGTGTCGTTGGCAACGAAGACGTCCGGATAGCCGTCCGGCTCCAGATCGGTGAAGGCGACCCCTAGCGCCTTGCCGTGAACCTTCCCTATGCCGCTGGTGTCGCTCCGGTCCTGAAACCTTCCGTTCCCCTGGTTCCGGTACAGCACGCTGGCATCGGTCTCGAAGGTCGTGGGGTGACAGTAGTTCCTGCGGCCGGCCGTGTGACAGGGAGTCTCCTTGCCGGGATCGTAGGCAACGTAGTTACAGACGAACAGATCCAGGAGGCCGTCCCGGTCGTAGTCGAAGAATCCGGCGCTGGAGCCCCAGTGCCCCGAGTTTTCCACGCCGGCCTCCCGCGAGACATCCCGGAAGCGGCCGTTTCCCTGGTTCTGGAACAGTTGGCTCCGGGGATACCCGGTGACATAGAGGTCAGGATCGCCGTCGTTGTCGTAGTCACCGGCGGCGGCCCCCATCCCGTAGGTTCGAATCCGCAGACCCGAGTCGAGGGTCGCGTCCTGAAAGGTGCCGTCCCTCCGGTTCCGGTAAAGGCGGCTGCGGGATTCCTCATCTTCGCGCGGTGGAATGCTGCTTCCGCCTACGACGAACAGGTCCAGATAGCCGTCCCCGTCGAAGTCCAGCAGGGCGCCGCCGGATCCCATGATCTCCAACAGATGGTAGCCCCCTCGGGCTCCGTTGTGGTGTTGGAAATCGATTCCGCTCTCCCGCGTCCGGTCCGTGAACCGGGAAACACCCCTTTCCGTCTCCGTCGCTGGCAGTCCGTCTCCGGGGACGACCAGGGAGAGGATCAGGAGACAGGGGCCGAATCTCATGTCCGCTCTCGATCCCCGAAAGTGAGGCCTTGAATCTTCTCGGGAGAGGGCCGGCGAAAGAGAAATCCGCCCAGTCCCGCCACGATCATGCCCAGGGTGAAGGAGAACGGAATTCCCCACATCCAGGAGATGGCCTTCTCCATCCCAAACCATTCCTTGCTGAAGCTGACGAACAGGGAAACGGACGCGGCCAGGAAAAAGCCCATCAGAATTGCCTGCGGTCCGACCCTCCGAAACAGGATGCCCCCGAAGAAGAGAACGGCGATGGGACCCACGAAAACGTCATTGACCCGGCCGCTCAGGTCCAGGATGTTCCAATCCGTCCGGCTCATGACGACGGCGATGATGACGGCCACTCCGATTCCCAACACTCCGGCCCCGGCGGCCACGCCCTTGTCCAGCAGCAGTCCCCGCCGGGAATCTTTCCGCCGATCGGCGAAATGGGTCGTCAGGACGCCGGATATGGAGTTGATGGCCGAGCTGAGGCTGGACATGGCCGCCGACAGCAGCGCCGCCATGACCAGGCCGGAGACTCCGGTGGGAAGCTGCTGGGCAATGAATCGCGGCATCAGCCGGTCGCCCTCGGGAGCGATCTTGGCCTGAAACTCGGCCACCGGCAGGTTGGAGATGTGGGCGTAGAAGGCGAAAAGGGCCAGGCCACAGATCGCCAAAGTGGTGTAGAGGACGACGTTGGACCAGGCATAGACCCAGACCGAGCGCCGTGCCGCTTTGATGGAAGGGGTCGATAGATACCGCTGGATCGCCACCTGGTCGCCTCCGTTGGCGCAGATGTTCCAGAACAGGATGTTGAGCATGATGCCGACGATGGTGATGCGGACGGTGGGGTCGAAGCTGAAGATCTGCATCTCGCCTCGCCCCGCTTCGGAGAAGGTCTCCCACCAACCCGCGGGGCCGGTCCCCACCAGGTAGTAGACGTAGATGGGGATGGAGAGCGCGCCCGCCAGCAGGATCCAGAGCTGCAGATTGTCGGTCCAGATGACGGTCCGAAAGCCGCCTACGCTGGTGTAGAAGGTGGTGATGATCCCCAGCAGGACGATGGTGGTGAACAGGCCAAGACCCGAGATTTCGGAGAAGGCGAAGCTGGCCGTGTAGATGATGATTCCGGACCAGATCAGGGTCCGGAAGACGAACAGTGTGGAGGCCAGGGTGCCGGTGCTCCGGTCGAATCTGCGGCCCACGTATTCGTAAGCGCTGGTGATCTCGAGACCCTTGATGGTGGGGATGAGGATCCGGTTCACGATGGGGATCACCAGCGGCGCCACGATCAGACCGAAGCAGTAGGCGAATCCGTAACGAATCACCTCTCCCGGGACCGAGAGATAGCTGATGGTGGAGAGAATAGTGGCCAGGACGCTGCCGCCGGCCAGAAACCAGAAGACCTTCCGGTCGCCCAGGAAATACTCGTCACGGGACTTTTGCCGGCGCGAGAAATAGATCCCTATGAGTGAGAGGCATCCCATGTAGGCGATGATGACCAGAATATCGATGGGGTTGAGGCTCATTGACTCTTACCTGACGGACAGATGCGTAAGTTTGGATGACAGATCAGTTGACGTTCTTGAAATATCCTTCGCTGTGGATGACTTCCCGGGCCCACTCCTTCTCCGGCTCCGAGACCGGTTTCAGCGGAGGACGGGGAGCGCTGGACTGGAGGAATCCAAAAGCTTCGATCAGCGCCTTGTCCACGGCCACGTCGGTGTAGCCGCGCCGGCTCAGGGGCCAGTAGATCTGGTCCATGCAGCGGTCGAACTCCACCTGCATCTCCTCGGCACGTTCCCACTCCCCGGCCTTGCAGGCCTGGTACCAGGTCTGGGCGTAACGGGGCGCCAAGCTGGTCAGCAGGGAGAAGGCCCCGTAGCCGCCCTGCTTCATGGAGCGGACCATCCAGTCGTCCAGGCTGAGGTGCCTCAAGGAGCCGGAATGCTCCTGCAGCCCGTTCCAGAATTCGTCCGTCAACTGCCCCTGCTTCGTGCCCCAGAGGTTGGGCACGTCCAGCAAGGCCGCGTATTCATGAGGTTCGAATTTCACCTCGGGAGCGTAGTTAGTGTTGTAGTGGACGATTCCCAGGGAAGGACAGGCGTCGGCGATGGCGCGCAACGCACAGGCGCGCTCCTCGGCACTCAAAGGAATGAAATGGGGCGGAATGGCCAGAACCGCGTCGGCGCCGGCGTCGGCCAGCCACTGGACAGTCTCCAGGATTCCCCCCAATCGAACCGAGGTCGCCCCCACCACCTTCAGCGTCTCCGGACCCGCCTCTTCGACGAAGATCCGCACGGCTCGCCGGTACTCGTCCGGAGAAACGTTGAAGAGCTCACCGCTGGTGCCCAAGAGGTACATGGCCTCCAGGCCCTCGCCGCGGTAGGCGCGAATATTGTTCCGGAGGGCGGTCTCGTCCATGCTCCAGTCGGGGGTGAAGCACATGGGAATGTTGGCGATCACGCCCTGCAATCTTTCTTTCATGGGGATCCGGGCTCCTTTCCGAGCTTGGCTTCGAGTTGCTCCAACTGCTGCATCAGGAATTCGTCGCCGGGCTTCAATTTCAAGGCCGCCCGGATGGCATCGAGGGCTTCCCGGAGATGCCCCAGAGAAGCGAGAGACAGCCCCAAGTTGACTTGGGCCGCCAGCAGACCCGGCTCGATCTCCAACGCCCGGTGAAAGGCCCGGATCGCCTCTTCCACCTTTCCCGTGGCCGCCAACGTCGCCCCCAGGTTGGTGTGGGCGTTGGCCATTTCGGGAGCCAGCGCAATGGCTCGGCGGAAGGAAGCGATGGCCGGTCCGGCCTCCCTCGCCGCGTATTGTTGAAGACCCAGATTGTAATGGGCGCTGGCGAAATTTGGCTCCAGGCGGATGGCCTCCCGAAAAGCCTTGGTGGCTTGCCCTCCAAGATTCTGCCGGGCCAGGGCCAGGCCCATGTTGTTGTAGGCATCGGGAAGATCCGGGTCCAGGCGGAGCGCGGATTGCAAGACCTGTGTGGCCTCCGACGGCCGGCCCAATTCCAGCAAGCCATAGCCCAACTGGGTCAGGCTGACCGTGTCGTCCGGCTTCACCGCGAGGGTGTTTCGGAGCACCGTCAGCCCCTGATCCAGCGATCCTTGCCTGGACAGCGCCAGCCACTGGTTGCGCAGGGCCGGCAGGTAGTCCCGTTGTCTGCGAAGGGCGTCCTGGTGGAGGCGGACGGCGTCATTGAATCTGCCCTCCGCCAAATAGGCGTCCCCCAGTTCGAAGTAAAAGCCTGCCTGCAGAGGGCGTTGGGCCTCCAGGGCTTTTTCCAGCCTGCGAATTCCCGGTTTCAGGTTGGCCTTCTGCTTGACCTGGGCCAGCGCTTCGTAGAGCTCGACCTGATCCGATTCAACGGGACCCTGCGGGTAGTACCGGAGGACCTCTCCCAGGATCACCTCCTGGTGGGATTCGGCCAGCGGCGCCAGAAGGTCGCCCTCAGGCGGACGGCGGGCGATCCGGTGATCGGTCATGACGGCGTGGACCACGTCCTGAGTCCTGCGACGGGGCATGTGGCAGACCAGGCAGTCCTCGTCCGCCGGGTGCGCTCCCGAGGCCACCAGTGGTGCGACCTGTTCGGCGTGGCAACGATTGCAGGACTCCCTGGACGCGTTCCGCGACTCGCGCGCCGAAGCCGGCCGGTGGGGATCGTGACAGGTCACGCAGGTGAAACGTCCTTCGCTTTCCTGAAAGCACGCCGACCTGAGGAAACGGTATCCGGCGTGATTGACCTCGAACCGTGTCTCCGCCTCGTCCTGATCGGCCGCGTCGAAGTGAAGGATATAGTCCGCCAGCGGTTCTCCCGGCCGGTAGGAGAACACCTCTCGGCCGTAGTTCCGGATCATGGCCGGGAGGCCCTTGGTGGTGGACTCCAGGTGGCACTGGAGACACACCTCCAACTGTCTTCGGGGATCCAATCTGGCCGGATTCACGATGGACTCACGGATCGCCTCCTTGGAGGCCCGGCTGCGAACGGCCTTCAAATGGGCGCCGCCCGGACCATGGCAGCGCTGGCAGTCGATGCCGTTGGGGAGTTCTTCCGGGAAGAGAGGATCCTTGCCGTGGGCGTCGTCTCCCGGCGGCAGTTGCGGGTAGGCGTTGTGGCAGAACATGCAGGAGTAGTCGATCCGCCGGCTGAATCCCTTGTGATCGGGGCGGTCGTAACCGGGGCTCATCCCCCAGTGTCCGCCATCTTTCGAGTACCAGGCGAGCGGTAGCTGATACAGGGCGCCCCAGGGGGTCCGGTGGAGATAGGTCCGGCCCCGGTTCCCGGAACCCAGGACGTAGTGGATCTTTTTCTCCACCCGGTTGACGGTCTTCTCCTTCTCGTTCAACTGGTGCCGGCTCAGGTAGTAGGAGCCGTTTCTGCGGGTGACCGTGTAGTGCCGGTCGGAGGCCGGATGGTAGTAGGTTGCCTCTTGCTGTCCCTCCCCAAGAGTGTTGGTGGAATCAGGCAGTGAAAAGGCGCGCCCCATGCCCGTGGTCTGATGGGAGTCGTAGATCTCTTGATGGCACGAACTGCAGTCCTCACTCGTTCCTCCCTGGGCATGGATCGGGAGTGGGAGGAGGACCAAGTGGCAGCACCAAACGGCAATGCGGTGGCGAACATCCATGGATGAGGTCGAGTCCGCCCCGGTGGGCTAGAACTCGGACAGGACTTCGCCCAGAGCTTCCAGCGTACGGTCAATGTCCGAATCGGTGTGGGCCGCCGAGATGGAGCATTGCTTGGTCGCCACCGGGAAGAAGTAGATTCCGCGCTCGATCAGCGCATGCCGCATGGCCAGGTCCTGATTGAAATCGTGGTTTCCGGCCAAATCGTGCCAGTCCACCGGCTCGTGATCCATCAGGTAGAGGCAGAAGGCGGAGCCCTGGCGGGCCACGGTCCCGGTGACTCCCCGGGAACGCAGGATCGACTCGATCCCAGCCTGGCACCGTTGGCCCAGCCGGTCGATGTGCCGGTACACCTGGCCGTCGCCTTCCAGCAGTCTCTCGATGGTAGCGATGGCGGCGCTCACCGAAACGGGATGGCCGTTGTAGGTCCCGGAGACGATGGGCCGCTTGGAGGGATCGGGATGAGCGAAATGTTCCAGAAGCTCCCTCTTTCCTCCCAGGCACGAGAAGGGATAGCCGTTGGCCACGGCCTTGGCGAAATAGACCAGATCGGGCGTCACGCCGCTGATCTCGCTGTAGCCTCCCACCGAGTACCGGAACCCGGTCTTGACCTCGTCGAAGATGAGTACGAAGCCGTACTCGTCGGCGAGTTCCCGCAGCCCTTCCAGGTAGCCGGGGACCGGCTTCATGATGCCGATGTTCTGCAGGATCGGCTCGGTCACCAGAGCCGCCACATCGTGACGCTCGCAGACGTAGCGGACCGAATCCAGGTCGTTGAAGTTGATCACGTGAACGAGTTTGGCGTGGGCGTCGGGGACCCCGGGTCCCAGCGGAATGTAGCGGTACTCCCCGGGTGAAACGCGAGGGCCGATCTGATCCAGAGGCGTGAGGACGTTGCAGGCCACGTCGTTGTGGGAGCCGTTGAAGCCGCCCTGCATCACGATGACGTCGTCGCGGCCGGTGGCGGCGCGGGCCAGGCGCACGGAAGCCATGGAGGCCTCGGTGCCGGTGTTGAGGAACTCCACCATTTCCACTGCCGGCACGTGGGTGCAGAGCATCTCGGCCAGACGGCCTTCCAACTCGTTGGTTCCGCTCCCGTAGAGGCTGGCGCCGCCGTCAATGGTCTTCCGGACCGCTTCGTTGACGTAGGGGTCGTTGTGGCCCAGGACGATGGGAGCGAAGGCGGCGTGGTAGTCCAAGTAGCGGTTGCCGTCCACGTCCCAGATGTAGGCTCCCCGGCCCCGGGCGAAGGCGAGGTCGGGCTCCGCCTTGCGGACGATGGAGACCACCCCGCCGGGGATGTAGCGTTCGTTGAAATCCAGCACCTGAGCGGACTTGGAGCGAATGGCGTCGAGTACAGTCATGGCGTTACCTTGAATCGTTATCTTTCGATTGATAGCTTCCGGGCACGTTGTTACTTGTGCACGCTACGGTCCGGTCTGTCAAGTGATCCGGCGCGTCGAGACGGAGGAGTCGAGAGGCAGGATGTCCCTGGAATCGGCGGTGGCCGTCGTCACGGGCGCGGCGGAAGGCATGGGCCGCGCGATCGCTTGGAAGCTCGGTAGCGAGGGCGCTCGCGTCGCCATCTGCGACCGCAACCGGAAGGGTCTCGAAGCCGCAGCCCGGGAGATGAGGGCGCATGGACTTCGAGTGCTGGATCGGGTCTGCGACGTCAGCGACAGCCGTCAGGTGGAAGAGTTCGTCTCTGAAGTCACGCGGGCATGGGGCGGAATCCGGATCCTGGTGAACAACGCCGGGATCTCGAAACGGAATCCCATGCTGGAGCCGGGGGACGAGACCTGGCATGAGGTGCTGGGCACCAATCTGACCGGCGTCTACTACTGCACCCACCGGGCGCTTCCCCATTTCCAGGACGGCGGCCGCATCGTCCACCTTTCGTCCATCTCGGGGAAGGTGGGCGCTGCCGAGTACAGTGCCTATTGCGCCTCCAAGCATGGCGTGATCGGCCTGACTCGGGCTCTGGCCCTGGAACTGGCTCCCCGCGGAATTACGGTCAACGCCGTCTGCCCCGGTTGGGTCCGCACACCCATGGCCCGCAGGGACCTCCAGGAGACCGCCCGCCTCGAGGGCCTGAGCCTCGACGCCATGCGTCGACGCATTTTGGACGGAATTCCCTTGGGAACCATGATCCGTCCCGAGGAGGTGGCCGGACTGGTGCACTTCCTGGTGTCGCCCTCGGGAGCGTCGATCACCGGACAGGCCGTGGACATCTCGGCCGGGGAGGTGATGTGTTAGGAGGGGGGACTTTCCTGTCCCCCCTCCTCTTCATCTCCCCGGAACCGGGGGTTTCAAACCCTCGCTCCAACACCCACCCCTTTTTCTGTCCGGATTGCGCCGGTCCGCGGCCAGCGGAGGACTTCCAAAAATGATTGGAATCGCTCTTGTCATTTCTTTCCTACTCTTCAGCGGATGGATTTGGGGCTCCACCCCGGAATCGAAACCCCGGTCCCTGGGTGACCTCACCGGTCCCTGGGAACTCGTGGTGGACGACCACCTGATCCAGGAGAAGCAGAGACTGGTCCGCCGCTATCATCCGTTTCGCAAACATGCGGGGAACCCGGTCCTGAAGCCCGACCGTCCCTGGGAAGGGCAGGTGGCCTACCTGCTGGGAACCGTGCTCCCGTTCCCCGACAGCCAGGGATACCGGATGTGGTACCACACTGCCAATCCTGACGCTGACCCGAAGGAACAGTACCGCAACCTCTACGCCGAGAGCCGGGACGGCGTCCATTGGACCAAACCCGACCTGGGCATCGTCCAGTATCAGGGATCGGGAGCCAACAACATCTTCCTGGACCGGATGCGGGAGAGCCATATCCCACTGGTGATCCACACTCCCTGGGACCCGGATCCCGAGAAGGAATACAAGCTCGTCTACTACGACTACGGCCGCACCGACCCCCGTCACCGCGTCAGCGGCTACTACGGAGCCTGGTCCCGGGACGGCATCCATTGGAGCCCGATTCGGCAGGAACCCCTGTTCGCGGACCCCGGAGACGTGGGCAACTTCGTCTGGGATCCCCACCAGGGACGCTACCTGGGCTACGCGAAAATCTTCGTGCCCAACGGTGGACACCGGCGGCGGGCCATCGGCCTGACTGCCACCACCGACTTCCTCCAATGGCCCCCGACCCAACTGGTCCTGGCCCCCGACGCCGTGGACGACCGCTGGGTAACCGCCGACCGGCAACACACCGACTTCTACGGCCTCTCCGCCTTTGCCTACGAGTCCATGTACCTGGGTTTTCTCTGGGTGTTCCGGATCGACGACGGGCACAACGACGGGACCATCCACGTGGAGCTGGTGAGCAGCCGCGACGGGATCGAATGGAAACGGGAAGAAGGGGCCCGCCCACCCCTGCTGGAGTTGGGAGACGCGGACCAATGGGACGACGGCATGTTGCACACTCCGAGTCAGCCGTTGGTCGAGGGGGACACAATCAGACTCTTCTACGGGGCCTCGGACCAGACCCACGTGAGCCCGGTGGCAGGCGGATGGGGAAACTGCGCCATCGGCTTGGCCACCCTGCGCAAGGATGGGTTCGCGTCCCTGGATGCGGGGGAGGAGGCGGGTTCCTTCACCACTCGCCGGCTGCGTCGTCTTGCCGGACCTCTCCGGGTGAATGCCGATGCCGACCGCGGCTGGGTGCGGGTGGAGTTGCTGGACTCGTCCGGAAACGTCATCTCCGGTTTCGGGAAGGACCAATGCGACCCCGTGCAGGGCGATGGGATCGACCAAGTCGTCCGCTGGCAGGGACGGGACCGGTGGCCGGCGTCCGCTCGGCCCGCGCAGCTCCGATTCCACCTTCAGAACGCCTCGCTCTTCTCTTTCCGGGCGGCCGGGCCCATGGAGCCGGCGGACCAATCGCCGCTTCTGGACGTCCTGCTCGATTTCGAGGGGGACGTGGACAACTCAATCCGGGACAAGCGGACCGAAGACGGACGACAGGAGGTGCGGCTGCACAATTCGGTTCGGGTGATCCAGGATCGAGAACGCGCCTTCGCCGGCAGCGGTGTGGCGGAGTTCTTTGGGGAGGGGAAGACCCACGACGCCGTTGAGATTCCCGGAACCTGGTATCTGGGCACCCGCTTTACCCTCTCGGCCCGCGTGAAACCGGCCCTGAAACGGCGCATGCGCCTTTTCAGCAACTATCGCGGGACGGGGGACCCGGCCACGGGAGAGCTCATCTTCGATTTCAATCCCAACGGCGGCGACCTTCGGTTCGTCTGCAACGGTCAGACCGTGCGGTCCCGTTCGGTCTCCATCCTCACCGACCGCTACCACCTCATGGAGGCCACTTATGACGAGGGCCGGGTCCGTCTCTACCTGGACGGCGTCCAGGTGGGGCAGGGACAGCTCATGCCGGGGACTTCCCACCTCTACTCCGATCGTTCGATCGTTCGCCATCTGACACCTCCCGGCAGGGCTCCGACCGTGGGGCTCTACTTGGCATCCGATCTGAGAGTGGGCCAGGACCTGGAAGGGCGCTTCATCACGCACCGACACGAGGGCGCGAGCGACGCCAGGAATCAGCTCGTCGGCCTGGTGGACGAGGTTCGCGTCAGCCGGAGAATCTCCGGAGCGGTCGGTCCGTCGGAGGCTGAACCGGGCTTTGTCCGCGAAGTGGGGCCGATCCGCCGTTACGGACCAGGAGGAGGCTGGGGAGAGGGAGGATGGGCCCGATCCTTCCAGGCGCCGGACGGCACCATCTATCTTTACGAAAACAAGAAGACTCTGGACAGCGGCAAGACCTACGTGGCTCACGAGGGACCGTCCCTGCAGGAAGTCCTCCGCATTCCGGAGCGAGTCTTTCACGTCCGCAAGGGCCACTTCTTCGCGCTGGGCGGGCCAGCTGACTTCCAGTCGCCCGGACTTTATACCGTCCGCTCCTGGCGCTCGCGGGATGACCTGGCGACCCTCCAGGAGGAGGAATCGGTGGTCCGGGTCCCCGGCGGTCCCCCGAGGGCCCGGAAAAACAACGAATGGTACGGGCTCTATTTCTACCGGGACATGCTGGAGATGCCGGACCGGACCCTGATGACCACCATGGAGGGGAACCTGGAGCAGGACAACCTGCCACCCACCGACCGGCGCAGCTCGTCGGAGACCCACTATCAGCAGCGGACTTTCACCCTGATTTCCAAGGACGAGGGGCGGTCCTGGGACTACTTTTCCACCGTTGCCGCACCCAAGCCGGGAGACCCGGTGGGCGAAGGCTTCACCGAGCCGTCCCTCCTGCATCTGGGTCAAGGCAGGCTCCTCTGCGTCATGCGCACCGGCCACTTTACGCCGCTCTACGCCAGTTGGAGCGAGGATTGGGGAAAGACCTGGAGCGAACCCGTCTACACCGGGCTCGACCGGGGTTGTGATCCCACGCTGATCAAGCTTCGCGACGGCAGAGTGCTGTTGAGCTACGGCGAAAGGTTCCCGGCCGGCACCCATCTCCAGCCCAGGGAGCGGGGCGCGCTGGTGCGTTTCGCCCTCAGTAAAGACGAGGGGAAGACTTGGCAGACCGCCACCGTGGCGGAGAGGATGGGCTCCTCCTACTCCACCGTGATCGAGGTCGAGCCCAACGTCCTCTTCGTCCAAGTAGACGGCTGGTTCTGGAGGGTTACCTTGAATCCTCGACGGGAATCCGATTGAGGGGGGCGAGGGAGCCGGCCGTTTCGATGACCCGCTGGCGCTTGTCCCGTAGGCGGGTTTTCTATGTACATCCATTGAAAGAAAGGCAAAATTGCCTTACAATATGCGGATATAGTGCAACGGAGTTGGAACCATGGCCATCACACTCACTGTAACCGCCAAGGGGCAAATCACACTGCGCAAAGAGGTGCTGAATCATCTAGGCGTGCGTCCCGGTGACAAGCTCGACATCGACCTGCTGACGGGCGGACGGATGCAACTGAGACCGAAACGCGGAAACTCGGTGGCAAGCGTATTCGGTATGCTTGCGAGACCGGGAACACCCCGGCTATCCATCGATAAAATCAATGAAATCGCCGCTTCAGGTTGGGCGGACGAGGAGTGAGGATTACAGCCGATACGAATGTTCTGCTGCGTGCGGTCCTGCAAGACGACACGAACCAGGTCACGGCTGCACAGGCGCTGCTCCGGCGTGCAACCGCAATTGCCGTCCCCGTGCCGGTCTTTTGTGAGTTTGCGTGGGTGCTGAAGCGCGGCTACGGTCACAAGGTCGATGAGATCGCCGTAGCGATCCAGGCGATATGCGAAATTGAAACCGTGGTCACCGATATTCCGGCGGTCGAGGCGGGTTTGACCATGCTACGCGCAGGTGGAGACTTTGCCGACGGAGTCATCGCCCATCAAGGTGAGGAACTTGGTGGAACCGTGTTCGCAAGTTTTGATCGTAGGGCCATCGCCCTCATGAAGAGGAGCAGCGGGTCGGCGGCCGAAGTCTCTGAACTGATCGGCACGGACCGGTGACAACATAGAGCCACGTCCTGTTGGCAGTCCGCTTCGGTACCGTGGAATTGCAAATGAGATACGGTGGAACTCTGAGGTATGAGTTATAGCGAGTATGAGTACGATGCCGGCTTATCTTTCGCTGGAGAACAACGTGAGTATCGATACGATGGTGGACCGGAATAGGCGAAGGAAAACAGCGGGACCATGATCAAGGGCGTCCATACCATGTTCTACTCGTCGGAGCCGGAAGCGTTGCGCGCATTCCTCCGCGACAAGCTGGGTTTCGACTCCTATACCGACGTCGGCGGCGGCTGGCTGATCTTCGACCTGCCGGAGGCGGACATGGGCGTGCACCCCACCGACCCTTCGGGCAAGCACGGCAGTCCGGCCGGCACCCACGACATTTCCTTCTACTGCGACGATGTCCGGGCCACGGTTGCGGACCTGAAGGGCCGGGGTGTGTTGTTCGACGGCGAAGTGACCGACCAGGGATTCGGGCTCGTGACGTATTTCAAGATGCCCGGCGGCGTGAGGGTGCAACTCTACCAACCCTACTATCGCAAGGACGGACGCTGAACCGTCGACATAGTCCGTTCCACCCGCCGCATTCCGGACGATCCGGATCTGCGGACGGCCGGGTTTGTTGTACCCAACGGTGCAGCGGGTATAATGGATCGCATCGACCGTTTGTCCAGGTCAGGATCTCCGAGGCGCTCATGTCAAGAACCTTCGTAAATTCTCCCATGGATGTCAGGTTCGTTCTGCTTTCCCTGTTTCTGTTTCTGGCCCCGGTTCAGGCCAAAGAGAAGGAACGGGACGACCGGGCCGTTCAACAGGAAGAGCAGCAGGACTACTACAAGAAGTGGCTCAAGGAGGACGTCGTCTACATCATCACCGATGAAGAGCTGGACGTGTTCCATGGCCTGTCCACCATGGAGGAGAAGGAGCAGTTCATCGAGCAGTTCTGGCGCCGGCGCGACCCGGACCTGCGGACCGCCATCAACGAGTACAAGGAAGAGCACTACCGGCGGATCGCGTATGCCAACGAGCGCTTTCCCAGCGGAAAGCCGGGCTGGATGACCGATCGGGGCCGGGTCTACATCATCCATGGACCGCCGGATCAGATCACGTCGCGCGCCGGAGGCGGCTTCTACGCCCGGCCCATGCACGAAGGGGGTGGCGTGACCTCGACATATCCCTTCGAGACTTGGCGCTACCGCTACATCGAGGGTCTTGGCCAGGAGATCGAACTGGAGTTCGTGGACGCTTCTCTGAGCGGAGAGTACCGGCTCAGCCTGGACCACTCCGAGAAGGATGCGCTGCTCTATCTTCCCGGCGGCGGCCTGACCCTGGCCGAGGAGATGGGTCTGGCTGAGAAGAAGGACCGCCCTTTCTTCTCGCCGGGCATGCGGGACAGCTTCCCCTACATGGCCACCCGGGCTCAGGACGACGTGTTCGCGCGTTACGAGCGTTACGTGATGATCAAGGCCCCCAAGGCGATCAAGTACGGCGATCTGAAGGGGCTGGTGGATGTCTCCATCGGCTACGAGTCACTCCCTTTCCGAGTCCGGCGCGACTACTTCAAGCTGGGTGACGATCGTGTGGTGGTTCCGGTGACCGTCGAACTGGACAACGGCGAACTCTCGTTCAAGCTGGAGAAAAACCAGAGCTACATGGCCAAGGTGGGTGTCTACGGCGCAGTCACCAGCATGACCAGGGAGGTGGTTGACGAGTTCGACTACGACCTGGTGCAGACCTACGTTCCCGAGGCGTACGCCGCCCAGGCTCAGAAGCAGGGCCGGTCCACTTACCAGAAGATCCTGGTCCTGGACCGGAAGCTGCGATATCGCCTGGACCTGGTGGTCAAGGATCTGACGAGCGGCAAGGTGGGAGTCAGCCGGACCGCGATCGTCCCGCCGGCCTTCGGAGGTGAAAAGCTGAAAGCCAGCTCCATGATCCTCACCGATCTGGTTCGCCAGATGGAGGACGTTCCTCAGGAAGAGATGTTCATCCTGGGAAACGTGAAGGTGCGTCCGGTGCTGGATCACCGGTTCGCCGCCACCTCGCCTCTGGCCGTCTATCTTCAGGTCTACAACGTCAGCGCCGACCAGGCCACGATGGTTCCTTCCATTCAGGCCAGCTACCGGATTTCCAAGGGCAAGGAAGTCCTGATGGAGGAAGTGGACGATTCGGGTGAGTCGATCCAGTACTTCTCGGGCCAGCGAATGGTCCTGATCAAGCAGCTTCCCATCTCTCAACTGGAGCCGGGCCGGTACCGTCTGAACGTGAAGGTCCATGACACGATCAGTGACCAGGAGGTCAGCGCCGGCCAGGTATTCCAGGTGCGCGCACCGTCTGCGGCAGACGGTCTGAACAAGACCGCTTCTCTCCAGTAGTGCGCTCGCAGCCCGTGGAAAAAGTCGTCACGGCATTCGACCGGGTCTGCATCCCGGCGGACTGCGTTGCTCCTCATACTCCCGGTACGCTCCCTCGGAGCGCCTTGTCCGGCGGGCGCAGCCCCGGTTTCGGTGCTCGCGGGACTTTTTCCACGGGCTGCTGCTCCGGAGGTTCTTCCTGACCGCAACCCCGTCCCCTCCCCGGAGCCGGGTCCGCTACTCCGTCCTGGTCTGGCTCTGCGTGGCGGCCGCCGTCGCCTACGTCCAGCGCAACTACCTCTCGGTAGCCGAGAGCACGATCCGGGTCGACCTGGGCCTGAGCAAGGAGCAGATGGGATGGATCCTGAGCGGCTTCTTCTGGGTCTACGCCGGATTCCAGGTGCCGGCCGGCTGGCTCGGGGATCGCTGGGGCGCCCGCCGGACCCTCCCGTTCTACTCGGTGGTCTGGTCGGTCTGCACCGTGCTGTCGGCGGTGGCGGGAACGGCGTTGGCGCTCTGGTTGGCGGGACCGGGGGGAGCGATCCTGGCCGCGTACCTCTGGTTATTGGTCCCGCGCATGTTCTCCGGAGCCGCGCAGGCGGGGCTCTTCCCCTGCTCCGCGGTCGTGCTGTCGAGATGGATGCCGGTGAACCGGTTGGCCGTTTCGAGTGGCTCTCTCGGCGCCGGGATGCAGATCGGAGCCATCCTCGTCGCCTTCCTGACCGGAATTCTCCTGGAATGGGGGGTCGGCTGGCGTTGGCTCTTCGTCCTCTACGCGCTTCCGGGAGGGATCTGGGCGCTTCTGTTCTATCGCTGGTATCGTGACCGCCCTCAGGACCACGCCTCCGTGACCCCGGGAGAACTGGATCTTCTGCTGTCCGAGTCCAAGGCTGCCCAGGAGCCGAAAGGGGCTGCGGAAGAGGGATCGGGCCCCGGCCGGCCCGTGAGGACGCCCTGGAAGCATCTGGCCGCGAGTCCGGCCATGTGGGCCATCTGCGGGCAGCAGTTCTTCCGGGCCGCCGGGTATATCTTCTACGCCAGTTGGTTTCCCACCTATCTCCAGGAGGCGCGAGGCGTCTCGGTGGCCGAGTCGGGACTGCTGACGAGTGTTCCCCTGATTGCGATTCTGTTCGGAGGACCGTTGGGCGGCGTCGTCTCCGACTGGATCTACTCCAAGAGCGGAAATGCGGCAATGGCCCGAAAAGGGATGGCCTTGGGCTGCCTCATGGTCGGAGTCCTGCTCACGGTGGCGGGATGCCTGGTTCACAATCCCCTGCTTGCCGTCTCTCTCATCGGGGTCGGGGGCTTCTTCGGCGCGTTCGTCAGCCCCATCGTCAATTCCCTGACCATCGCCATGGGCGGAAACAACGTGGCGACGATCTTCGGCACCATGAACATGGCGGGGAATCTGGGAGCGGCCACGTTTCCCGTCGTCGTCCCGCTGCTGCTGGGACCGTCCGGCGACAACTGGACCCCGGTCCTGTGGGTGTTCTGTGGCGTCTACGTGGTGGCGGCCCTGTTTTGGCTGATGCTCAAACCGCAGGGCACATTCGTCGGGCAATCGCTTCTTTCTCGGGTTCCGTCATCGTAGTAGACTGGGCGGCAACCATGCGGGTCAGCCTCAACAGCCCACGGAATGTAACGTGTTGGTTGGTCCTGGGCGTTCTGTTCCAGGTTTGCCAGAGCGCCGGGGTGGAAGCGGCCTCCATTCCGAAGCCGCGGCCCCGCATTCCCTATCAAGCTGTCCAGCCGGCCAAGGGGGTGTTCCTGGTCGCCCGGAAGGGGATGCTCGATCCCCGGTTTCGCCAATCGGTGGTCCTGCTCGTGGCCCACGGCCCGGGCGGAACGCTGGGGGTAGTCGTCAACCGGGCTACCGACGTCTCTTTGGAGGATGTCCTGCCCCAGTTGGAGACACCGGGTCGGAAGGCCCGGCTCTACTACGGAGGCCCGGTGGCCATGGATACGCTAATGTTTCTGATCCGGAGCGAGGAACCGCTGGAGCAGACGACGAATGTGATGGGGGACGTCTACTTCGGAGGCGATAAGAACACATTGGAACGTCTCCTGGAAAAGGAAAGGGAACCCCACGAACTCCGCCTCTTCGTCGGGCATTCAGGCTGGGCTCCGGGCCAGTTGGATTCGGAACTGGGCCGGGGCGACTGGCGCCTTTTCCGGGCCAATGCCTTCACCGTATTCGAGAAGCGCCTGGACAGCATCTGGTCCGACTTCATGGAACCGCCGAAATCCGAACGGGAAGTGGCGGCCCGGTGAGAGGTAGGAAGCGAATGATGGGAAACAAGCTCAGAGATCCATCGTACTCCCGCCGGCAGTGGATGGGGCTGGCCGCGCTGGGCGGCCTAACGGCTGTGTCCGCCGGAAGCCGGCAGGCGGCTTCGAAAGCACCGGACGGGCCGCACCGTCTCGCGTTGAGGGCTGGGGAATTGGAGGCCCTGGTGGTGGACAACCACGACGGGCTCGCCGGTGAGGAACAGAAACGCAGTCGAGCTTCGATTTCCCACGTGGCCGGCGACTTGGGACGCCTCAGCGTCGCAGTCCCCTTTGAGAGGCGTCACAATGGCTACAACGGAGTCGCCCGCTTCAGTTACGGAGGTTCTCCACACCCCTTTCTTCCGGTTGCTTCGGGTCTGAATTGCGAGTTCTTCTTCGACGGGACTGAGGGTACCTTCGAGCCGCGCTGGAGTGACCTGGAGAATTTCCAGGCCCAGCCGTCGAGTCTGAAGCGAATTTCCGCGCAGGAAGCCTGGCTGCGGATTGACCCGGGCGAGCGTTGGGGCGTCCAGGTGGAGTCCACCTTCCGATTGGTGGAACCGTGGTTCCTGGACGTGGAGCACGCCTTCACACCCACCCGGCTGGACAAGATCCGGACCCGGTATTTGGGCGTGTTCTGGGCCAGCTACATCCAGGCTCCCCGAAATCCGGGCTACTACGTTTGGGGCCGGAGGTCCAACTTCGGATCGCCGGCGTGGCACGGTATCTTCGACGCCCTGGATCTGCACGAATCGGGAGCGATCCGGGCTGAGCGAGGTCCCGTGGGGGAGGGGTTGCGGGCTGAGGGAAGGCGGCTGCTCTACAGCTTCGGCTCGGTGCGCTATGTCGAACCTCTGATGGCCGGCAAGGTCCACGGCATGTTGTTGGCCTACTTGTTCCGCCCTTCGGACGAGTTGGAAATCCGACCCGCCTTCAACGCCGGCGGGGGCGGAGTCGGTGGCCCCGCTTGGGACTACCAGGCGGTGGTCCCGGACCCGGAGGAAGGACGCCGCTACAGTTTTCGCCTGAGAGTCGTCTACAAACCTTTCGAAGCTCTGGACGAGGCCCTGGACCTGTACCGGGAGTGGTTGAAACGGTAGCCGAAATCCGTGTGCACCTCCTACCTGGATGGTGTGACGGGATCTGGAAATCCAAATAGTTCTCCCGCTCCGTCGACTCGTGCCATCCTCCCCTGACCCATTTCGGCCCAGGTGTTTCCGCCCCTTCGAGCGGTATCCGGCTTCTCGAAAGCCCTCCCGAATCCCAACCTTCGAGATTCGATTCGGGAAAGACTGAGGCGGGAACCCTCTCGTTCGCTTCTGTAGCCCATTCCAATATTCGGCCAGACGGGGCTCTCTTGCATCACTAGATACTGTCAAGAGTTCCACCTTCTGTCTGGAGGCACAGATTCCGATGCCAATCCACTTGTCAAGAAACCAGCGCATTCTGATGGACTACTGGCTCAGTCTGGTGAGGCTGCAACTTCCAAGAAAACGTTTCCGTCTCGTCTTCAGCTATTTTCAGCGAGAATCGACGTATTCATTGGCGCTGGCCTCCCTGGCCGCGTACGCGAAAAATTTATTTCCGGATGTCGAGGTGTCCCTGGTTTCCGTCCTCGAAAATGACGATGTGCAGGAATACGTGCGGCGTGTGGCGAAGCAGAAACCCGATCTCATCGCGGTCTCGGCCATGCATCCGACGTGGTTGCCCATGCTTCCCTATTTGGAGGCTCTCAAGAGAACGCGGCCGTCGACACCCGTCGTCGTCGGAGGATATCAGGCAATATTCAGTCCTCAGGAGACCATCGCCCATCCGGCCGTCGACTACATCTGCGCGGGAGATGGTGAAATACCTCTGGCCCAACTGATCCAACGTTTGAAAGATGGTGAGACCGGGGAGGCCATTCCAGGGTTGTGGGAAAAGCGAGGCGGTGGAGAGATCGTCAAGAGCTCCCCAAGTCTGACCCCGAACTTGGACGAGATCCCCTTTCCCGACTACACAATCTTCGAGAAAGACGGGGAAATCTCCTGGCTCAGTTCTCATGCCATCGAGTCCGAGCGGCTGATCACCATGCCGGTCATGTCGGGCCGGGGGTGTCCGTACCGCTGCAGCTATTGCTGCAATACTCCATTGCTGGAAATGTATCGAGGCCAGGGTAACTATTTGAGAAAGTACAACCAAGAAAAGCTAATTGAAGAATTGATTCGTTTGCGAGACCGTTACGGCATCCAATACTTCCAGTTTATGGATGAGACATTTCTTTTCGACAAGCGATCCGCCCGGCGCCTCCTTGGGCTTTATCGGGAGCAGATCGGCCTTCCTTTCTCCATGTTCACCCGAGTGGAGCAGATGGACGAAGATTTTTGCCGCTACGCTGCCGCTGCGGGTTGTCACTCAATGTGGTTCGGTGTTGAAAGTGGGTCGGAGGCCTATCGTCGCCGCTATTTGGCTCGAAAAATGTCGAACCAGAAGATTTTGGATGCCGCCGAAATGGCAAGAAGGCAGGGTATCAGGCGGATGATCTTTTGCATGGTGGGGATGCCGTTCGAAAGCCGTGAAAATATCCTCGAAACCCTCGAGTTGACGAAACTCATTGGACCGGAACGAGCCATATTCAGCCAGTATCTCCCATTACCTGGAACGCCGTTGTACAAGGTCGCCGAACAAGCCGATCTGCTGCTTGACCCGGTCCAGCAGCAACAGATGTGGACCATCGGCACGCTCAATATCAAGGAACATGCCGAATCGGTCTCAGCACCAGAGTTCAAGGAGTTGGTGGACGAAATCTTGACCTATGTCTGGAAAGGCAATCGGATTGACGATTGAGATGTCGGGGGTGGGTGTTGGATTTCGGATTCAATGGAGTTTCCGATCCTTGCTTGAATTCTGATTCCTGATCGCCGCCAAGATTTCAGAAAATCCGTAGTCCGGTCACCATGACCGTTTGTCTGGCACCAGTCGAATGCGCTTCGATATCGATAAACCACGAGACAGGCTGATCACCGGTCGCATTCAGGCGTTGAGCGGATGGATTGAGGCCGAAGATCCTGATTTCGCTTTGGTCGCCGTGTGTGGACGCCGCGAAATCAAGCTCCGAGCGTGTGCTCATCCGGCACGCCATCTGAATCCCGAAGCCCGGGGCTTCTGGGGGTACCTCGTCCTACAAGAGTTCCTGGGGTCCATACGACGAGAATTCCTTCATGTCGACCTGGTCTGGAACGGCTCGCGTCTCACGACTCTGCATTTCCGAGTCTTCCCCGTGGCCAAAGAGCTGGCGCGTCGTTATCCCCTCGATTTGAAGAACTATCCAGTGGGAAGTCGGCATCCGGTGTTCGAGCATTCGAGACCTGCCCGAGCTCTTATCTTCCCAGGTCTTGGCCAAGTCGGAGGGGCATCACTGAACCAACTGATGCGCTGGAAGATGTATCAGGAGGATTGGTGTTTTCCGGTATACGACGATGGCAACGATGCGGACGCCTGGACCCAATTCCGTGCACTCGAAATTTCCTCGGTCCGCTGGATCGACGGCCACGATTGCTATGGTGCCGCCAACAATTTGAGCCAGCCGTTTGCTCGAATCACTCTATTACGCGAACCAATACAACGCTATGTGTCTCTTTTCAACTACGCATCGCTCGTGCATCCACAGGAGTTTGGCTACGCCACCATCGAAGAGTCCATATATTCAGGTAAAGCCAGACAATTTTCTCAATCCTTCAGATTGCTGCAATGCGCCGGACGCGACGTATCACCGTCGATTCCTGACGATGAACTCTACACGAAGGCCAAACAGGAACTTGAGGCTTCCTATGCTTTTGTCGGAATTACCGACTTATATGAAGAGAGCATCTTCCTGATATGTGAACTTGCCGGTATCGAGTCCATCGGCATGTGGTGGAGGATTCTGTCTTCTCCCAAGAGCATCCGGCCTGGGGGCCTTTCCCTTCGGGCCCGGAACCGGCTGCGACGGCTCTTGGCCGTTGATCTTCGCCTCTATAGAGAAACGAAGCAGGATCTGCTCGATCTTCTACGTCGATCAGATTTTGGCACCGCCCTGAAGTCGTACCGAAAGGCTGCATTGGAACAGCCGGAACTGCCCGATGTCTTCAAGGCCGTCGAGTGTCTGCGATGGAGGCAGACGATTGCGGAAGAGCGGCTTGCACGCTTCGAACGGGATAAACGATGACTGAACCACTCATGGGTCATACCGGTGGTGCTCCGGCGGACCAATCCGTTCATCGATCGGCGGCTGGCGGCTTCCTGACCAAGTCGGAGGCGTTGGAATTTGTGCACGGAAATCTGAAATATGCGCAGATTCCGCCGTTTCTATATTTTTCCGTTGGCGAGTGGCGATGGCGAAGCGAAAACATTTTGCACAAGGTCGCAGCCTTCCTGTCCGAACGTCCGCTCGCCGTACGAAGTTCCGCCCGGTGCGAGAACCTGGGCGGCGCGTCTCTGGCGGGGCATTTCCGGTCCTGCTTGAACGTGGAAAACGATCGGGAGTCGGTCCGGGAAGCTGTGGAGCGGGTGATCGCTTCCATGGGTGGCCACCGGGACGATCAGGTTTTGATTCAAGAGATGGTGGTCGGTGTTTCTCTGAGCGGGGTCATTTCTACGCGAGACTCGGATACCGGGGCTCCCTACTACCGAATCGAATATGACGAGTCGTCCGCGACGGATCTCGTGACCAGAGGGGCGGAGGGACACAAGACCATACTATTCCATCGGCAGTCACCGCGAGAACTGATCGGACCGGATTGGGTCTGCCGGGTTCTGGATGCCTCCTCGGAGCTGGAGCGGTGCTGGGGCCGGACTCCACTGCATATCGAGTTTGCACAGACCCATGACGGGAAAATCCAGATTCTTCAGATGCGGCCGATCTCAATCCGGGAGCAACAGGGCCGCGGGCATGAGGCGCGATCAATTGCAGTCCTGCGGAAACTCGAGATCTCCCTGGTCAAACATTCTCTTCGCCGGAACGGCGTCGCCGGATCAACCACGCTTCTCGGGCAGATGCCGGACTGGAACCCGGGAGAACTGATCGGAAGTTCGCCGCGACCGCTCGCAGTGTCACTGTTTCGCAAACTGATCACGGACAGCGTGTGGCAGGAAGCTCGCTCCACTATGGGCTACCGTCCCGTCCCGGATACGCCGCTGATGGTCGTGCTCGCCGGGAGACCCTATGTGGACGTCCGGGCCAGCTTTAATTCGTTTCTCCCCGCGGGATTGCGCAGTCACGACGCAGATGCGGTTGTAAATGCTTGGCTTGACCGATTACGTCAATATCCGGAATACCACGATAAGATTGAGTTTCAGGTCGCCCAGACAGTATTGGACTTTTCGTTCAGGCAAGATTATCGGCGGCGATATGAAGGTACGCTGTCTCACAAGTCATTCATGGACTATGCCGAGCGATTGTGTTGCCTTACGAATTGCAACGTTGCCCTTGGTATTTCTGCGTCGTTGGCTCAGGCGCTCCGCAAGGTGAGGAAGTTGGAGCAGGCTCAGAGTTGCCGAGAGTCTACGATTCGGCCTTCTCTCTCCTTCGCGTTTCAATTGTTGCGGGAGTGTCGTCTGCTCGGCACGCTTCCGTTCGCCATTATCGCGCGCCACGCTTTTATCGCGGAATCGATACTCCGGTCCGCAATGCGGAGGTCCGCATTGAGCGGCGAACGGCTGGATCAGTTCCGGCGTTCGTGGAGCACTGTAGGTCGGAATGTCGGGTGTGACTTGGCCAGAGTCATACACGGCGAATTCGACACGGCTTCGTTCCTTGGAAAATACGGACATCTGAGACCGGGTTCTTTCGACATCCTCTCTCCACGCTACGACCAGAGGCCGGATTTGTTTGCGGGCAACTCCGTCCACCCATCGACATTCGAGTCCGAATGGGACTGCTTTGTTCCGACTCCGGAAGAAATCGTCGAAATTGAACGCCTTCTCAGAGAAGCAAGGCTGACCTTCAAATCTGAAGAGCTGTTTCGCTACTCAGCGACGGCCGTCACGGCTCGAGAACATGCGAAATTCGTGTTCAGCCGGCATCTGTCGGACGCTTTGGAATCCATCGCCGGTTGGGGCAAGGGGGCCGGCCTCAGTCGCGACCAGCTCTCTTATTTGACGGTTGAGGATATGGAAGCCGGACTCCGCTCTCCAATTGGCGATGCCGGAGTCGCGTTGGCGGCAGTGGCAGAGTCCAGGCGGTCGGAGACACGGAGCCGTCGAGGACTCCGCATGGGCTGCCTGATCCGCCACCGCAGAGATATCTACCTTCCGCTACAGCACGCATGGCCCAACTTCGTCACCTCTCGCCGCGCCGAGGGCAGACCGGTGTTTCTGCATAACCGGCAGTCGGTTGCGTTGAATTTGAGCGGGAAAATCGTCTGCATCGAGAGCGCGGACCCAGGCTTCGATTGGGTTTTCTCAATGGGGATCGCAGGATTGATCACCAAGTTCGGCGGCTCCAATTCCCATATGGCGATCCGATGCGCAGAGATGGCAATACCGGCTGCCGTCGGAATCGGTGAAACACGGTTTGAATTCCTTCGAAAGTCGAAATCCGTCGAATTGAGTTGTGGAGACAGGGCGATTCGGGCCATTCCTGGTCCACAACCCGAACCCATGACTTGGTTATCCGATGACTCCGGGAAGAGAACGGGAATCTGACGGCTCGAAGTCTCGTGAGGAATGCACTTGAATGAAACAGTGCGACTGGGTTTGACGATGCGAGTGCAAGGATGTGAAAACTCGCATGAACTTCGGGACGTGTTGGCCCATGATTGGCCCGTGCTCATTCGCAATAGTCTGGGCGACGTCCCCTGGATGGCGATACCGAATCTCGGAGACTCGGTAAAGGACTACCTGAAACGATGGCGGATCGGCGCTGTGATTCTCACGGGCGGTGAGGACGTCGGGACCTCCCCTTTGCGCGACGAAACCGAACGCCATGTTCTGGACTTCTGCACCGAGAGGAGAATGCCGGTATTGGGAGTGTGCCGCGGGCATCAGATGATTCAGGTGTACTGCGGAGGCAGACTGCAGAACGTGCAAAGGGCACGGCACGTCGGGAAAACTCACTCGGTATTTGCGTGTCATGACAGGAGTCGAGCCGTATTGGGAACAGGCCCGTTGGAGGTGAACTCGTATCATCGCCAGGGTGTGTACCTGGAACGTCTTGGTCGGGGCCTGCAGCCGTGGCTGCTCTCCACCGATGGTCTGGTCGAGGGGTTCTTCCATTCCGAAATGAATCTATTGGGCGTTCAGTGGCATCCGGAGCGCTGTCTTCCGGATCCCGGTATTGCCAATAGACTCATGCGTTACCGTTTCGCTCGAAAATAGGGCTGATCGCCGAGTGGAATCGATGGGTTCTCCAAGCCGGAAAGCATGCCTCTATTAGACAAATAGGTTCGGAGTATGGAGCCAGACCAGAATCGTGTTGGAAGTCTGCGGGCTCTGGTCCTGGCAGCGGGGCGCGGCAGTCGGTTGAACCATATGACCCGCGATCGACCGAAGGCCCTGGTCACACTGGAAAGAAAGACACTGTTGGAATGGCAGATCGCGGCCTTGAGGGCAGCGGGGGTCTCGGAGATTGCGGTAGTTCGTGGATATCGAGGGAAGATGATCGATCTTCCCGGAATTGCGTACCTGGAAAATTCCGATTGGGCACGAACCAACATGGTCCATTCGTTGGGATGTGCCGATGAGTGGTTGAAGGCGTCGATCTGCATCGTTTCCTACGGAGATATCGTCTACCACCCAAGCTTGGTTTCCACCCTGGTCGATACCCCCGGAGAGATCGTCGTCGCCTACGATGTTCTATGGGAAAGGCTCTGGCGAGAGCGTTTCGAGGTTCCGGCAGTCGACGCGGAGAGCTTTCGAATCGAGGATGGATGGATCGTGGAGATCGGTGGAAGAGTCGGTTCATTGGAATCGGTCGAAGGTCAATACTTGGGGCTGTTCAAGTTGGCGCCCGAGGGTTGGCGCAAGATTCGTGGGTTTTTGAAACTGACGGAGGATGCGACGGCTCGAAGTCTTGACGTGACCGCATTGCTCAGCCGTCTGATCGGGGCAGGGATCAAAGTCAAGGGAACCCCGGTCCGAGGCCGCTGGTGCGAGCTCGACCACGTCACGGACCTACGGCTATATGAACGAATGATCCAATCAGACACGCAGTGGAGCCACGATTGGCGGTTCTGAAGCGATGTTTGTGTGAATCTCGGGCGCGACCGTCGTCGAGCGGGCGGCGCAGCGTGGTTCCCCATGAATGAGATCCGGACGGACTGGCCTGGGGCCGGGTGCAGGGGCAAGAAGGGATGGGTGTTCTGGATGACCGGTTTGTCCGGTAGTGGAAAGACCACGATTGGGCACCTCTTTTTCCGGCGCCTGCGTCGGCGAGCCGTCAATTCGGCATTTTTGGATGGAGACGTTCTCCGGCAGGTTTTCGGCGGTGATTTGGGTTACACGATTGAAGAAAGAAGGAAATGCGCACGTCGTTACTCACGAATCAGTGCAATGCTTGCCGGCCAGGGTCTGAACGTGGTGATCGCAACTATTTCAATGTTCCACGAAATTAGAGAATGGAACCGGGCGAACCTTCCTCGATACTTTGAAATCTACCTGCGCGTTCCCCGGGACATCCTGGCCCTCAGACGGTCTCCGAATGGGCGTGCCAATTCGGAAGGGAGTCAGATGGAATCCGTCGTCGGATGGGATCTGCCCTTCGAGGAACCTCTGAATCCCGATCTGATCATCGACAACGACGGCTCGATGACCCCACAGCAAGTTGCGGACTACATTTGGTGCAGGGTCGTGGCTTCGTTTTGACCTCCATCCATGATGGATACGTGGGACTACACTGTAATGGCTGCTTCCTACAACAGACGGGCACCCTATTCGAAACAGGTCATTGACGATTTTCTGTGGAACTCAGGTGTCCGGAGCGGTGCGAAGGCCTGCGACGTCGGGGCCGGAACAGGCAACTTGACGTTGTTCCTGATCAAATGGGGTCTTCGAGTCGTAGCTGTAGAGCCGAACGCCGCCATGCGCGCTATCGGGATGACTCGGACGAGGTCTCTTCCGGGTATTCGTTGGATTAATGCACGTGGCGAGGCAACCGGACTACCGGCATCCGAATACGACGTCGTCACCTTCGGCTCGTCGTTCAATGTCCTCGATCGGGACAGAGCTCTCCTGGAGACCGCTCGCATCCTCAAGCCAAAGGGTTGGTTCGCCTGCGTCTGGAATTACAGAAACCTCGACGACCTGTTGCAGAGGAAGATCGAGGAGGTGATCCACGGATTTGTGCCCAACTACGACTACGGCGTGAGGCGCGAAGATCAGGCCGCAGTCATCCAGGCGAGTGGCCTGTTTGACCGGATCGTCAGAATTGACAGGAAATTCAAACATCGAACCACCTTATCCGATTGGATGGATGCTTGGCGAAGTCACGCCACCCTCTCCCGACAAGCCGGTCCGAAAACGCACGATCGGATCCTTGAGAACATCGAACGCTTGCTGACGGAACAGGGTGGAAGGCACGTCGAAGTTCCCTACACGACCTCCCTCTGGATGGCACAGAAGTCCGATGCCTGGAATGAATCACCGAGTCCGGCTGCTCAGCGGAACCGTAGCGAGTAGAGGTCCGCGTCCTTCATTACGAAACGCAAACGCACCGTTTTCCCCGAGATTCGCGCCAGGGGCTTGGCCGAGACGGCACTGGGATGGTTTCGTTCCCACCGGACCGTGTGCTCGATCTCATCTCCCCAGATCAAGGGAGACTCCTCCAGCGCGAATCCGGCCAGGGGCTGCCCCCCGGCGTCCTGGATCTCCAGCCGGATGCTTCCCGCAGCCGAGGTCGCGAAGTTCAGCACCAGGTTCTCTCCCTGAAAGGTCACTGGCCGGGTGATCAGTTCGCCTCCTTCCGGGCCGGCATGCACCGACATGAATCCGTCGGTCCGGATCACCATCCGCTCCAGATAGTTGGTGGGGAACGTGTAGTGGCGTTGGACGAACAGGGAAATTTCGTCGGGCGCCGTGGCCAGCAGGCCCCAGGCGGGAGTGTTGGAGCGATGGGACCAGTTGCGCATCTCGAGTCCCGGCCGGATAAACGCCTCCAGTTGGCGGTTCCAATGGATCGCGTCCCGGCTGGACATGAAAATGGCGTCGGAGCAACCGCCGGAATGCGCCTGACTGAAGGGGCCCCGCGTCTTCCAGGGGTGGAAACGCCGCGGGAAAGCAAAATAGATGTGGGGCGCTCTGAAATAGGGCCGGGTCGCGTTGGTGTAGAGGTGCTCGGCCGGCGCATCGCCGAACTCGCCCCATTGTCCCGGCGTCCAGTTCCTGAAGTCGGTGGAGGTGGCGATCTTGATGGTCCGTACTCCGAGCTGGAAATCGCGGTAGACGGCGACGTACCGTTCGTTCACCGTGTCCCAGAAGGCCAGATTGGGAGAGTCGAAGGCGCCGTCCGTTATGATGGGCTCCTCTCTCATTTCCTTCCAGTGGATCCCGTCCGGTGAAATGAAGGCGTACAGTTTCCGGCTGTCGGGCCCCACGGCCTTGTAGAGTTCGGAGGCGGGCGCCTGAGGATTCGAGTCCTTGAAGGGGAGAAAGGCCCCTGTGCCCTTTCCCATCCAGACGATGTTGTTGTCCCTGGACCCTTCGTACTCGTATAGCCCCAGCGAGGGCCGGGACCAGTGGATCCCGTCTCGACTCTCGGCGTAGCACGCGGTGTAGGGGTGTTCGGGGATCACCACTTCACCCGGTTCCAGGAGCGACTCCAGGGCGTATCCGCCATGACTGCTGCCCCGGTAGTACATTCGGTAGAGGTCGCCGTCCTGGAAAACGACCGCCGTGCTTCCACTGGTCACTCCCTCCCAGGGACGGTCGAAGACCAACACCTTTCCGGCGGGCCGCGGGGAGTGGAGTCTGAGTTCCAGACCCTTCATGGAGTCGATGAGGTAGTCGTCGACAAAGAGCTCCAAGCGGGAATCCAGATGCCGGACCTCAGCGGCGGCATTCGGCTTGTCCTTCCCGCCTTCGAGGGCCGGGAGCGAGATCAGGATCAGGACGAGAAACGGGCAAGGGAATCGAGTTCTCAAGGGTGTTTTTCTCCGGTGGGTTCCGCATCGGTTGAGGCGTGGTGCAGCTCGAAGCGAGCCCGGACCGGGCCGCCAGGGTGATTTTCGTGAAAGAGGACCGAAACCGTTCCGGCCGGGTCCTCGTTGCGGTACAGGCGAAGAGTAGCGTTCCAGAATCGCGGCGTTTCCAGGTATTGAGGCATGCCGGTCTTGCTCTTGTGGCGCTCGGCGTCGGTGCCGATGGGGATGGAGGTCGGGTGGAGGTGCACCGTTCCGACCAGGGGCCATCCGGCGCGGGTGGACCAATCATTCGCGTCCATCGACTCACCCGGCAGGGTGACCGTAGCGCCGGAAGGGGGGAGGAAACTCAACCGGAAGATTCTGTCTTCGGATCGGATCTCCAAGTCGAAGGGTCCCTTTTCCAGAACGGTCCCCTCAGCGGTTCGAAGGCTTACCGGCAGTCGAATCTTGCCGACGAATGGGGCGCCGCTCGGGGGCAGGGGCCCCGCGGCCGTAGCGGACATGATTCCCAGGAGGGCGAGCGCCCCCCATGCCGTGTCAAGCCGAATGGCCAATGGACCTCCCAGTCAGCTGCCGGTACAGGTCCTCGCCGGCCTCGCCCGCTTCACCGACTCCGCTGAGGCGGCGGTCCAGGCCCTGGAAAAAATAGGTCAGCTTGCGATGGTCCAGTCCCACCAGTCCCAGCATGGCGGCGTGGAGGTCGTTGACGTGCATCTTGTCCTCCATAGCCACGAAACCCAGATCGTCGGTGGCGCCGATGGTCTGACCTCCGCGAACACCGCCTCCCGCCATCCAGGCGCTGAAGCCGAATGGATTGTGGTCGCGACCATCCTTGCCCTGCATGACCGGAGTCCGGCCGAACTCGCCCATGGAGATGACCAGAGTGCTCTCCAGCAGTCCCCGCTGTTTCAGATCTTCCAACAGGGCGGACATGGGCTGGTCCGTCTTCCACGAGTTTTTCATGTGGTTCTTGTCGCACTCGCCGTGAGCGTCCCAGCCGCCGCTGTAGAGATGGACGAAGCGGACGCCCCGCTCCACCATTCGCCTCGCCAGGAGGCACATGCGGCCGAACTTGTGGGTCTGATCCTGATCCAGGCCGTACATCCGCTTCACATGCTCCGGCTCCCCGGAAAGGTCGATGAGTTCGGGGGCCGCCATCTGCATGCGGAAAGCCAACTCGTAGTTCCGGATTCTGGCCTCCAGGCGGCTGTCTCCGGGCCGGGACTGCAGATGCGACTGGTTCCATCCCTCAATTCTGTCGAGCAGAGCCCGCTGCCGGTTCAGGTCCATCTGGGAAGGGGGCCGCAGGTTCTGAAAGGGTTGTCCATCCGTGTTGATGAGCGTCCCCTGGTAGATCGCCGGAAGGAAGCCGGTGCTGAAATTGGAGGTGCTGGACCGAAAGATGCTGTCGGTCATCACGATGTAGGAGGGGAGGTTGTCCGTTTCGCTCCCCAGGCCGTACAAGATCCAGGAACCCATGCTGGGACTCCCCAATTGCAGGCTTCCCGTATGCAGATAGGTGAGAGCCGGACCGTGGATGAACGACTCGTGGTGACAGGACCGGATGACGGCCATGTCGTCCGCATGCTTCGCGAGCCCTTCGAAGAGATCCGAGATCTCGATGCCGGATCGGCCTCTCTCCTTGAAGGTCCGGCGGCTGGCCATGAGCTTGGATTCGTAGGGATTGATCTGGGCCAGTTCCAGGTCCGCGCGGAAGCTGGAGGGGAGGGGTTGGCCGTCGTAGCGCGCCAGAGCCGGCTTGGGGTCGAAGCTGTCCACCTGGCTCAAGCCGCCCTGCATGAAGAGGAAGATGACGCTCTTGGCCTGGGCCGGAAAGTGGGGTTCTCTGGGGGCCAGGGGAGAGACCCGGCTGTCGTTGGACGCCAGAAGGCGCCCCTCCCGCTCCAACAGACCGCCCAAGGCCAGAGATCCGAAGCCAAAGGAGGACGCTCTTAGAAAATCCCGCCGTGAGCCGACCTGAACAGTTCCCTGGCAAGCGTTGGGAATCACATTTAATTCCTTGAGTAGGCGCTCCTATTGAATCCCTGTGACCGTGGCGACGTCAAGGCAGGAGCGGAGGCATTCTTGTCCCGCGATTCCGAGGCCACGATCTTCCACATCAATCGACAAAGAGGAATTCATTGAGGTTGAAGACGGCCAGACAGAGTTCTGTGAGTCCCTGGGCCAGGCTCCTCTCGATGGTCTTCAGTTCCGGAGGCGTGCCCACGGGCAGCTCTTTCCACTTCTCGCCATCCGCGGACGCCACGGTCTCCAGCGCGTCCCGCGCCTCCCCATCGGTGGGCGCACGCCCCAGGGCGATCCGCCAGGCCCGGTCTACCCATTGGCTCGGTTCGGAACCCCCTTCACGGACCAGACGTCCCGCAAACGCCAGGGCCTGCCGAAATACGGCATCGTTGTTGAGGAGCCAAAGGGACTGGGGCGCCACCGTCGTCACGGCGCGCTCAGGACAACTGACGGCCGGATCGGGAGTATCGAACTTCTCGAACATGGGGAAGACGAAGTTCCGCCGCGAGAGGATATAGATGCCCCTGCGGCTGTGCTCTGCCGGGTCCGCCGGCACGGTCCACGCCCACTTGAGCCGGAAGCCGGCCAGTTCATCCTCCGACAGGGGCGGCACGAAGGGCCGGCCGTACATCTTGGAGTTCAAAGTGCCGGACACGGCATGGATGCTGTCCCACAAGACCTCGGCCTCGATCCGTCTCCGATTCGCCCGCCAGAGGTAGGCGTTGTCCGGGTCGGCGGCGGCGTTGTGGGGATCGTCGAAACGGCTGGTGAGCCGGTAGGTC
Organism: Acidobacteriota bacterium; assembly: GCA_963668095.1. Lineage (GTDB taxonomy): Bacteria > Acidobacteriota > UBA6911 > RPQK01 > JAJDTT01 > JAJDTT01. The sequence goes on from OY764083.1 coordinate 133,974, forward strand.
GAGGATTGGACGATCAGCCGGTGCATCGCCTTGAGGCTCCAGCCTTGGCGCACAAACTCGGTGGACAGCCAGTCGAGCAACTCCGGATGGGACGGCGGTTGCCCCTGGAGGCCGAAGTCGTTGGAGCTGGACACGACCCCCCGCCCGAAATGCCACTGCCAGAGGCGATTCACCATGACGCGCGCGGTCAGGGGATGGTCGGGACGGGTCAGCCACAGCGCCAGCTGCTTCCGGTGCCGGGGGCCATGGCCTTCGTTGGTGTGGAAGTCGACTCCGTCTCCCAGAATCCGGGGGAGTCCGGCCTCCACGAGCTTTCCGGGGCGGTCCAGATCACCCCGCTCCAGGATCCGGGTCTCGGGGATCAACTCCCCCTGAATGTGCCCCAGGACGGTGGCCGAAGGCGGGTCGTAGAATCCGTCCCATCGGATGTTGTGGGAAGCGTCCTTGACGGGAATCTCCAGCACATTCTCGGCGATGGCCAGCAGCAGGCGGGTGCTTTCTTTCTTCTCCTCCTGCGTCAGGTGCTCCTTGAGCTTGAAGGCCGGAGGGCTGAAGAAGTCCGCCAAGGCTTCCTGAAGAGGCGCCGCCAGCTTTTTCTCCTCCTCGGAGCGTTCTCCCACCGGTTTGTCGTAGGCCCGTCGCACCTCTGCCGGGAAACGGGCTTTCTGTTCCTCGGTCAAACGCTGCCGGACCTTGGCCTCGAACATCCCGTGGGCCCGGCGCCGTTCGTCCAGGGCGATGGTCCGGGGGTAGTACTCGTTCCGGTGGAACATGCTCATGGCCGTGATCACCGGAAGCGTCACCGGATGGGAGGGGGTGAAGATGGCCTGCATCCGGAAATAATCTTCCTGGCTGATGGGATCGAACTTGTGGTCGTGGCAGCGGGCGCAGGCCAGAGTCAGGCCCATGAAGGCCGCTCCCGTCATGTCCACCCAATCGGTCAGACGTTCGTAGCGGAGCTTGGGGGCGTCCAGGGTGGACTCGCCGATGGAAGGTCCGAACCCGTAGAGGCTGGTGCCGACGCGGGCTTCCATGTGAGCCACCTTTTCGGGACGAATGGCATAGCTGGTGTCGTAGAGGTCCAGGTTGTCGGGCCACAGCTCGTCCGCCGCGATCTGTTCCTGAATGAAACGGTCGTAGGGTTTGTCTTCGTTGAACGACTTGATCACGTAGTCCCGGTAGCGCCAGGCGTTGGGATAGTACTCGTCCGTCTCGAACCCGCCGCTGTCGGCGTAACGCACCACATCGAGCCAATGCCGGGCCCAGCGCTCACCGTAAGCGGGCGACTCCAGCAACTGATCCACCAGCTTCTCGAACGCCTTGGGGGACTCGTCCCGGAGGAAGGACTCCACTTGATCCGGCGTGGGCGGCAGTCCGATCAGGTCGATGTAGGCTCTGCGGACCAACTCCGGCCGTCTCGCTTCGGGAGCCGGTTTCAGCCCCTGGGCATGGAGCCGGGCCAGCACGAAGTTGTCGATGGGATTGCGAATCCGGTGTGTCGTCTCGAAAACCTGGGGAGGCTCGGGACGGACCGGTGCGCGAAAGGACCACCAAGCGGGACTGCCCGCTTCCGTGCCGGCGGAGTCGGGCCAGGAAGCCCCGGCCTCGATCCAGGCCTTGAGGATTTCCACGTCCTGTTCGGGAAGCCGTTTCTCTCCGGGAGGCATCGCCAGGTCGCCCGTGTGGGCGACGGCCTGGTAGAGCAGGCTTGAGGCGGGCCGGCCCGGCTCCACTGCCGGACCACGGTTGCCGCCGCGCAGCATGCCCTCCCGGGACCGGAGATCCAGGCCCGAGGCGCGGATGGAGCCGTGGCAGCTCAGGCACTCGTGTTCGAGAATCTCCGAGACCCGATCAGCATGGCCGGATCCGGAGGAATTCGGCCACCCCGCACCCCAGCTGAGGACGGCTATGGCGAGTGCGACCCGGAGGCGGCGTGCTGAGGTGGCGGAGTTGGGGTGCCAATTGGTCACGGCTTGTTCCGATCGGTTGTCTTCGATCTTAGCAGCCGTGGGAGATTCTTGTCATGGACCGGGGTTGCCGGCGTCCGCACGAGATTTCCGCGATCTTTCCAGGCGCTGCCGGTAGATCTTCTCCGCTTCGGCCAGTTGACCCAGAACCTCCCTCTGCTGATGCAGGCTCTCGAAGGAGCCGCCGGCCAGTGAGGTCCGGCGCATCTCCTGGAATCCCTCAAGGAAATATTCGAGGGCTTCAGGATCGGCGTAGGGCCGCCCTCCCACCGTGAGGTAGACCGGGGTGGTGTGGGCGAACAGTTCGGGGTTGTTGACCACCAGTGGGTGCTCCGGGCCCCATACCCGAGCCGCCATCCAGCCGCTGGACGGAACCCGGATCGTCCCCCGATGAGTCAGTTTGGTGCCATCTTGCAGGGGGATCTCCTGCAGGATCTCACTGTTGAAGAGAATCTCCACCTTCTCCATGGGAACCTGGGAATGGATCTCCAATTCCAACTCGACCGGTCCGGGTTCGTCCAGGGCGATCTCGCTGCCGGGAAGCCGGCCCTGGACCCGGAAGTAAAGAAGAGGTCCATTGCTGACGAACGTTCTCCCCTGCTGCAGCGCGCGAACCCAGGCCCCGTATGACAGCTTGTCCCCCGTGTAGGCGTAGACTCGATCCCCGCCCAGGACCTTGTGGCGGCGGACGTTGTTGAAGGTGTCGGTGCCGGCCACGGCACTCAGGCGCCATCCGCAATCCAACAGCAGGCGATACAGGGTGTTGGAGCCCTGCGTGTTGGACAATCCCAGGATCTCCATTCCGTCCACGGTTCCCAGGGCGGCGTCCACCGAGATCCAGCGTTGCCGGCCGGGAGATGGATGGACGTAGAAAACGGCGGCCCCTTCCTTGCGAACCTCCCGGACGGCGGTGGCGTTGGACGGGTAGTCGAAGGGGAAGAAACTGGCGGGAAAGCCGTTGTACGGAGGCTCCAGAAAGCGCTTCAGGTTCAGGACGCCGATGTGCCCGTAGAGGGCGGGGCGGAGCTCCTGGCTCCAATAGAGGATATGCCGCGGCGTGCTCAGGGGGTGCGGAGATCCGGTGAAGTGCTGCCGGTCATAGAGGACCGCGCCCTGCGAGTTGCAGACCAGCAGGTTGGCCACATTAAGGTCCTCCGCCTCCGTCTGAAGGCGGATATCGACGGGATTAATGACCTGGTCCATGGTTTTGTGGACCAGGTTGGGGTGGATGTGGATGTCTCCCGAATACCAGCCGCGGGCGGCGGCGTCGTGGAAGCGCTCCAATCGAAAATCCAGTGCGTGCGGGCCGGAAGGCTGCAGGTCGACAACCCGTTCCTGGTAGCGGTGCTCGAATCCCCTTGCGACACGGATTCGGGTCTTTCCAGCCGGAAGGACCAGGCTGCTGATTCCTCGCGTGTGAAAGTAGGCGCCCGCCCGGATCGGCGTGTACCGGAGAAAAGTTCCCGACGGGCCCCGTCCCAGACCGTCGGAACCCTCCACCTCCACCCGGGCCGGGACCTGTCGACCATTCTCATCCAGGACCCGGATTCGGAGACGGCAGGCGGCGCTCCAGGCCAGGGGTAGACTCACACGAAGAATCTGGCGGCCGACCCGGAGCTTCAGGTCCAGGCTCTCTCCTTCCTCTCCCCAGACTCGGACGATGACGGGATGGACTTCCCGGGGGGCCAAGCGGACTTGCCGAGGCCGGAAATACAGCGCCCCCTCCGCCGGTTCCAGGTTCACGCTCTGGGGGAGTCGGGATCGATTCCGAAGCAGGACCAACGCCCGATTCTCCAGTCCCCGGGTGAACTGCAAACGGGATGGCTGGACCGGGACCACCGGGGGAGCTACGTCGATCTTGAGGAGTTCCGGGGAGGAGAGGTTCCAGAGGGAAACGCTGATCTGGGATCTCACGTCCGCAGACGGGAAGACGGTTTGGTCGCGGTAGACATTTCTCTGGAGGAAGGTGAGAGGCCGGACCTGGCCGTAAACGCTGAAGGCCGCCTCCCGATTCACCCTTTGGTTCAGGATCAGCGCCGAGAAGAACTCGACGAAGAGCCGGTGGCGGGAGTCCCGCATCTGAAGGCCGTCGAGGGTGTCTTCGGTCAGGCCGTAGGGATTGAAGAACGGCTCTCCCGACTGACCCGGAAGGCTCGTCGAGAGGAAGACCGCCAGAACGGGAACGAGTCCCCACGATATTCGATTCAAGCGATACTCCTCCTCGAGAACTGCGTCGCCGTCATTCGGGGAAATAGCTGAGGTCCCACTCTCCCAGTTTCCACAATGGACTGGATGTCGATTGGTGTTCGGGCCGGCCGGCCATGATCCAGGCGGCAATCTCCTCATGGTGACCCAGACGGGCCAGCGTCTCGGAGGCCCGGCCGCCGGCAATGGCGGTGTCCCAGAAGGCCAGATGCTCGACTCCCAGGGAGTAGAGCTGGCCGGCCTTGTTCCGGTACTGGGTGGCGTCCAGATTTCGGGGCATTACATTGAGCGCCAGACGGCAATCTCCCCGGCGGGCCAGACGAATCCAATAGGTGACGTCGGCGGGGTCTTCCCAGGCGGTCTGAAAACTGAACAGGCTGCGGGCCGAGGTGTAGGGAATCAGGGTGTCCACCAGTCCCTCTTCGACCCACCGCTCGACGTCAATCCCGTAAAGCAGGTTCTCCTCGCGGGAGCCGAACAGCCAGGCGGTGACCGGGAGAGGTGCGGACGCGCCCTCCTCCTGGGCGGCCTCCGCTAATTCGGCCTTGAGGTCCTCCATGAAACCGGTGAGGATCCGGCTCTTGTAGGCCAGCCAGCGGGGATCCGTTTCGGGAAGGCGCCGGGGGTCCACTCCGAACTCCTCCTGGAAGCCCTCCACCAGCGGCCTTTCGTATTCCAGGAAGGGGGGCTGCCGGTTGTAAAGAATGGCGATGCCGTCGATGGGATAGCCGGTCATCTCCCGGATCAGCGAGAGGACGTAGCGGCGGGTTTCGGGAAAGGCATACGACAGACCGAGCGAGGGTTGGCCGTCGCGACCCACGCAACGGAGTTCGGGGCGCTGGTCGTAGAGTCCGCCGCGATTGAATTCGTCGAACGGCGGAGGCCAGTAGAAGGGCCGCCAGCCGATTCGGTAACAGGCGTGGAACTCCATCCCCAGTTCGTGCACGAAGTCGGCGGCGACGCGGAAGGGATCGATTCCGCGTTCGACGTAATCGTCCCAGGCTTCCCGGGCCAGACGGTCGTAACGCCTTGGAGGATCCTGGGTCCGGATGCCCCGGTGGTCCCAGACCCGCCCGATGCGGGTCAGGTAGTTGCAGATGTCCCCGTGGGCGCCGTCCCAGTACATGCGTGCGAAATCGGTGTGCCGGTAAGGTTCCAGTTGGGCGTGTACGGCAGACTCTTCGGATCGGCCTCCCGGCATTCGGTATCCCCGGTCGCCGTCGAACCAGGAGTCGTTGTAGGCGAACAGTCGGCGATGGGTCGGGTCGGACCGGTCCTGCTCCACGTTTTGGATCTCTTCGCCGGTGAGGGGGACGAGCTTGATGTAGGCGAGCCAGACCTTGCCGCTGATGTTGCCGAAGGCCTGTTCGTCGGGCACTGTGCGCCGGCACGGCTGCCGGAACGACAGGGTCTGGCCCGACAGGTCGGCGGTCTTCCAGAAGACGTCCTGGATTCGGGGGCCTTGTTTCTGATCATCGTCCGGGACGCCCCAGGGGCGCTCGCTGGGGACGGGAAGATAGATGAGCGAGAATGCCGCATCTCCGCTGAGCCGGGCGAAGACCCGTTGAGCCTCATAGGGCCGCCACGCATTGTTGAAGAGGCCGATGTAGACGTCATGCCACCCCTGGACCTCGAGCGGGTAGGTGATCTCCGCCGCCTCGGTCTCCTCACCGGCAAACAACAGCGTTCCCGCGGCAGTATCGGTCTCGAATTCCAGCATTCGCCAGGCATATCGGCGAGCCGTGCGGCTGAGGGCGCTCGCCGGTTGGCAGCGGTCCAGATCGGCCAGGTAGATGGGATCCCTTTGCCGTAGGAATCGATCGGGTATCGCGTGTGGTGCGGACTCCAAGCTCATGATGGGCTGCGGGACGAACCTGCCGGAGTCGAAAAGGTCATTCCGTCAGCGCAGGATTCTATCCGTCCCCGGTCGCATGGATCAAGGTGTTGCCCAGGTCCGGCAGGTGCAAGAATCGAGACCCGATACGAAATCGCGTCGAGCCCAAAGAATGGACTTTATGAGAAAATATGACAATTTTATTTGACTTGCCACAATATTAAAAATGACATAATCTTCGAGTGTGTAATAGTGGACACCATGTCAAAAAATCCTGTAAAGCGATTCAGAGCCACGATGGCAGACAACGGCAGAATCGTGATTCCTGCTGCGCTTCGCAAGCAGCTTGGAGTGGCCGGGCAGAGCCAGGACATCCTCTTCGAGATTCGGGGCTCGGAGGTGATTCTGACGACGAAGATGCAGGCGCTGAGGCGGGCACAGGAGCGGCTCGCCGGAATCGCTCCGACCGGGGCCAGTCTCGTATCGGAAGAACTGATCGAGGATCGCCGGGCGGATGCTCGAAGAGAATCCGGAGATGCCCAGGGTGGTTCTTGATGCTTCGGCCATTCTCGCCGTGCTCTTTCGCGAGCCCGGTGCGGAACTGGTCGAGAGGCATTACCCGCGCGCAATCGTATCCTCCGTGAACCTCTCGGAAGTCGCCGCGAAACTGTGTGACCGCGGCCTGGCGGCGGGTGACGTTGCCGGTCTTCTGTCGGGACTCGATCTGGATGTCCGCGTGTTTGACGAGACGCAAGCGCTCTTGGCGGGATCCCTGCGCGAGGCGACGCGGTCTCAGGGCCTGTCGATAGGAGACAGAGCCTGTCTGGCGCTCGGTATCACTGAAGGTGTCGCTGTCGTCACCACGGACAGGATCTGGTCTGTGATCTCGCACCGGATCGGCGTCAGGGTGATCGTCGTCCGATAGCAGTCGGTTCGTCTCCCGTAAGGCGTGCCCGTTGTGGGTGCCTTCTTTACGTCTTTTGAGGAGGGGCGCTTTCCAATCGCCCATTCCTCCGTTTTCCCGTGTACTCGCTCGCTCGCGGGTCGTCCGGAAATCAGCGTTTGGAAACCGCCGCTCCCGGACGGCGCGTCTCTTTGAACCGGACAGCACGGCTTGTATAGTGGGCGGCGCCAACATGCTTCCTCCCCTTGCTCACACCTTCCATCTGGACGAAGGAACCGTCTTTCGTTGGCGCTTCGCGGGTTTGGTCCTGGGAGGCCTGCTCCTGGTGGCCTACTGGCAGGAGTGGGTCGTCTCCCCCTTTCCCTGGGACCTGGGCCTCATCCTGACCTTCCTCTACGGATACAGCACGTTCCACCGGGCGTTTCAGGATGTGATCTCCCGGCGGATCAGCGCCGATCAGGCGGTGACTCTGGCCGCCCTGGCCGCGCTCTATGTGGGCGAATATCTGGCCGCCGCCGAGGTGGTCTACATCATGCTCGTGGGCGAGACCCTGGAGGCCTACGCCTCCCAAAGGTTCCACACCGATTTGACGCAGCTTCTCTCGTTGCTGCCCCAGAAGGCCCACCGCTGGGGAGACGGCGGCGAGGAGCGGGTGGCTCTGGGAGAACTCCGGCCGGAGGACCGGGTTGTGGTCTATCCGGGCGAGCGGGTCCCGGTGGACGGCGTCATCCTGGAAGGGGACTCGCTCCTGGACGAGAGTTCCATCACGGGAGAATCGGTGCCCCGGGAGCGGTCGGTCCGCGATCAGGTCTACGCCGGCAGCGTGAACCAGACCGCCCGGCTCCTGGTCCGGGCCCGCCAAGTGGGCGAAACCACGGTGTTGAACCGGATCGTGGAGCTGGTCCGCCAAGCCCGGGAGAGCAAGGCTCCCATTCAGCGGACCGCGGACCGCTACGCCCAATGGTTCCTGCCCCTGGTGCTGGGAATCGCGATCCTCTGCTACGTCGTGACCGGCGATTGGATGCGTTCGGTGGCGATCCTGATCGTGGCTTGCCCCTGCGCCATGGTCCTGGCGACACCGGCAGCGGTCCTGGCCACCATCAGCGCCCTGGCGCGGAAGGGGATCGTGGTCCGGGGCGGGGTCCAGATCGAGGAACTCTCCAAGATCGACTGCTTCGCCTTCGACAAGACCGGCACCCTCACCCGGGGCCGGCCCGAGCTGGTCCGGGTGATCCCGTTCGGCAAGTTCCGTCCTGACGCGATCCTGGGTTGGGCCGCTTCCCTGGAGTTCTTCTCCGAGCATCTGCTGGCCAAGGCCATTCGGGAGGCGGCGGAAAGCCGGGGACTCGACGTGTCGCCCGGGGAATCGGTCCAAAGGCACGCGGGTCTGGGACTGGAAGGGACGGTGGCGTCAAGCGCCGGGAGCGAGGGAACGACCGTCCTGGTGGGAAGCGCCCGTTTCCTGGAGCAGCGGGGAGTGACCCTCACCGAATCGGAACAGGATGCCCTGGATCAAGCCGCATCCGAGGGAGGCATCGCCGTTCTGGTGGGGCGGGAAGGGCAAGCCGCCGGAGTCCTCCTCCTGCAGGATCAGCCCCGGGAGGAGGCCGGTCGGGCGGTGGCCGAGCTGCGTCAACTGGGAATCCGGAAATCCCTGCTGTTGACGGGAGACAACGAGAAAGCGGCGCTCCGGGTGGCCCGGGAAGTGTCGATCGCCGAAGTGCACGCCGGGCTGCTCCCGGACGAGAAGCTGGCCCACCTGGAGGATCTCAAGCTCCAGGGTCTTCGGGTGGCCATGGTGGGAGACGGCGTCAACGACTCGCCCTCGCTGGCCGCCGCCCATGTGGGCATCGCCATGGGGGACACGGGGACCGACATCGCAGCCGAAGCGTCGGGCGTGGTGCTGGTCGGTGATGGCGGGCTGGATCGCCTGAAGCCGTTGATCCGCATGAGCCGCCGCGCCGTCAAGACCATTCACGACAACATCTTCTGGTTCGGCCTGGTCTTCAATCTGGCCGCGGTTATGGCCGCCTTCTGGGGCTACCTGAGCGCCGTGGGCGCCGCCGTGGTCCACCAGGGGTCTTCGTTCCTGGTCCTGATGAATTCCCTCAAGCTGCTGGACCGCCGGCCGTCAGACTTTCTTCCCCACGGGCTCGGCCACCGGCTCCACCACCTCCGGCACCGGTTCCACCACCTTCAGCACGATTTTCACCATCTCCAGCACGACTTCCTCCACTGGTTGCACCATCGGAATCCGGCCCACCTCTTTCGGCACTTCCTCCACTGGGCGGGCCATCGCAAGGCCTCCCTCCTCCGCTGGGCCGGGGCCGCGGCCGTCGTGGCGTACCTGATCTCCGGAGTCCGGATGTTGGCCCCGGAGGAGGTGGGGGTGGTCCAGCGTCTGGGCCGGCTCCTCGAGGGGGCGTTGGACCCGGGGCTTCACTACGTGGCTCCCTGGCCCGTGGAGACACTCCATCGGCTCCGGCCGGCGCAGGTCCGCACCGTGGAACTGGGTTTCCGGATCTCCGACGCGCCACCCGAGGCCGAAGGTGGGCCGGCCGCCTACGAGTGGAACATTCAACACCGTCAGGGGCGCTATTTGCGGAGGGACGACGAGGCTCTCATGCTCACGGGAGATGAGTATCTGGTGGAGGTCAATGCGGTAGTCCACTACTCTATCGCCGACTTCCACCAGTATCTCTTCGCCAGCTCGAACCTGGAGTCCACGTTGCAGTTTCTGTGCGAGAGCGCCTTGCGGCAGGTGGCGGCCACGATGGAGCTGGATCGGATTCTGGCCCTGGACCGGCGCAGCATCGAGAGCGCGGCGATGGCGATGGCGCAATCGGATATGGAACGTATGGGCCTGGGAGTCCGAGTCCACGCGTTCCACCTCCAGGACGTGCATCCGGCGCTGGAAGTGGTGGGCGCGTTTCGGGACGTGGCCAGCGCCCTGGAGCAGAAGAGCCGCATGATCAACGAAGCGCACGCCTACGCCAACGAGCGGGTGCCCATTGCGGCGGGCGAAGCCCAGGCACGGCAGATCCAGGCCCAGGCCTATGCTCTTTCCCGGGTCAGGCGTTCCGAAGGTGAGTCCCGCCGTTTCGATCTGCGTTACGGCGCCTACCGGCAGTCCCCGGAAACGACCCGCGTTCGTGTCTACCTGGAGGCCATCGAAGCGGGCTTGGCGGGCAAGAAGAAATACATCCTGGACCAGGGCTCGGGACGCCGGAAGATGCTGCTGTTCCGTAACTCGGTGTTCAATTTGGGAGACCTGGAGAAGGCGGTCTCCGCCAGTGGGAGATGACCCGGAGATGCATAACCCAGTTAAGGCGCCCGCGGGCGGTGAAAACACCCAGCAGATGATCCGAACCCAAAAGGTGATCCGAAGCAAGGCCTTCTGGATCGTGGTCCTGTTGATTCTGTCCTATCGGAGCCTGTTTTTGGTGAACGAACAGGAGATGGTCCTGGTCACCCAGTTCGGCCGGCCGGTCGCCCAGTACAAGGATGCGGGCCCCCGACTGAAATGGTTCTTCCAGGGGCTCACACGCATCGACAAACGTCTGCACCTCTATAATCCGCGGCCCTCCGAGTATCTGACCCGGGACAAGAAGAACCTCCTGGTCGAGACCTGCGTGATCTGGCAGGTGGAGGATCCGCTCCAATATCTGCGGACCGTCGGGGATCGCTCCGGCGCCGAGATGCGCCTCCACGACATCGTGTGGTCGTCGGTTTCCGCCGATCTGGGCCGGACCGGGCTTTCCGAGCTGGTAGCGACAGATCCGGAACAGGTCCGCCTGGCGCCCTTGATGGAGAAGCTCACACGCGAGTGCAATGAGATCTCCCTCCAACGTTACGGAGTTCGGGTCGCGTCCGTAGACGTGAAGCGGATCAATCTGCCCACCCAGAACCGGGAGAGCGTCTATGCCCGGATGCGGGCCGAGCGGGACCGTATCGCCAAGAAATATCGAGCCGAAGGAGAGGAGGAGGCCCGCAAGATCCGGGCCGAGGCGGACCGCCAAGCCGAGGAACTGCTGTCGGCGGCCTACAAACAGACGGAGATCCTCCGGGGCGAGGCGGACGCCCAAGCCACCCGAATCTACGGAAGGGCATATTCCCGGGACCCCGACTTCTACCAGATGGTGCGGACGCTGGAAGCGTACCAGCGGATCCTGGACGACAAGACCACGGCAGTCCTCTCGGCGGACTCGGAGTTGCTCAAGCTGCTGACCGAGGGGAGGAACGGAAGGTTGGCCCGGTGAGAATCCGGTTGAGAGAAAAAATTCTGCTCGTGCCGGCCGTGGTCGCCGCCTTGTTCCTGGCGTCGGGGATCTACTATGTTCCCGCCGACCGGCAGGCGGTGAAGGTGCGGCTGGGCCGGCTGCTTCCCGGGCGGATCCAACCGGGTCTCCAGTATGCCGCGCCCTATCCTCTGGAGGAGGTGGTCCTCTTGAAGACCAACGAAGCCCAGAGGCTCACCGTCGGCGGGACCGATCTGGACCGGGCGCTGGGAGTTCGGGTCCTGACGGAGGATGATTCCCTTTTGACCGGTGATCAGAACCTGGTCCGGGTCCGAGCTTCGATCCAGTACTATATCCAGGATCCGGGCCGGTATCTGTATCGGTCACAGGACCTTCCCCGAGTTCTGGAGGTTCTCCTCTACCGCTCCCTCTCTCGAGCCGTGGCGGTCCGGGGCGTCGACGACGTTCTCACCACGGGCCGGATCGAGATTCAGAATCGGGTTCGGGAAGATCTGCAGCACGAGGCGGACCGCTTGGCTTTGGGTGTGGCTGTGACCTCCCTGGCGCTGGAGCAGGTCCGTCCTCCCGAACAGGTCCGGGACGCCTTCCTGGAGGTGGCCAATGCCAGAGAGGACCGGAACCGGATCGTGCAGGAGGCCAGGGGCTACTCCAGCGAGTTGCTGCCCCGAACCCGGGGCCAGGCTCAGGAAAACCTGCAGCAGGCCCGCATCTATGGGCGTGAAGTGGTGGACCGGGCCCAAGGCGAGTCCCAGCATTTCCTGAGCTTGTGGGGAGAGTACCGGCGCCATCCCACCGTCACCACGGCGCGCCTCTTCCTGGAAGCCATGGAGGAGATCCTGCCCCGCACCCGCAAAATCATTCTGGACGACGCCGGAAGCCAACACGGACTGGACGTGGACATCTTCGCATTGGAGGAGTGACGGAAGCCGGCGAGGGGGACTTCCGCGGAGACGGAGATGGAACCGAGGAAATGGTTCTCCTTTCTGGCGATTCTGGGCTGCTTCCTCTATTTTGCCTCGCGCGAGGCGCCCATCAGGGAAACCGGAAGGGAAGAGAATCCCGGCGATGTCCTGATCGCCATGGTCCAGGCCATGGAGCGCGGTGACGTCCAGGCGCTCAAAGAGTGCTTCGGAGGAGACCTGAGGCGGCGCCTGGAGGACCTGTTGGCGCGGGATTCGGCGCCGTGGCTGTCCGAGTGGCTCAGAAGACGGGGGAGCGCCGTCAAGGGCCTGGCCATTCTGGGCCAGGAGGAACTGGGGCCGGATCAGGTCCGGGTCCTGACCGAGACGGTCTACAACGACCGCAACTCCCGGCAGTCCTTCCTGTTGGAGCGGGAGAGCGGATCCTGGCGGGTGACCCAGAGCGATTTCGAGATGGTCAGCGACTGGGAAAACGATTTTGGCAAGTCGATTCGGGATGTGGAGCGTTAGGGATTCTGGAGAGTCAGCAGTGGACGCATGGTGTTCCGCCGTTGATTCAATTTTTCAGGGTACCGGACCCGATTCGGGATTGCCTTTTCTGTTCCCGCCGCGGGGAGGCCGTGTGAGCGGTAGCAATGTGAACCTTTGTTAGCTCGATTTGCACTCGACGTGCGCGATCTTCTCAAGAATCAGTTCGGTTTTGACGATTTCCTGCCGCTCCAGGAGCAGATCATCTCGAGCGTCCTGGAGGGGCGGGACACGTTGGTGCTCATGCCCACGGGCGGGGGCAAGTCCCTGTGCTATCAGCTGCCCGCGCTTCAATTCGACGGCGTGACTCTGGTGATCTCTCCGTTGATCGCCCTCATGAAGGACCAGGTGGATGCCTTGAAGGCCAACGGCATCGCCGCTGGTTTCGTCAACAGCGCCCTCACCCGGAGCCAGATCAGGCGAGTCGAGGACCAGGTCCGGAGGGGTTCCCTCAAGATCCTGTACGTCGCCCCCGAAAGACTGGCCCTGCCTGAATTCAGGAACTTTTTGGAACCTCTCAGGATCGGTCTCGTGGCTGTGGACGAGGCCCACTGCATCTCCGAGTGGGGTCACGACTTCCGGCCGGACTACCGCCGCCTGGGCGATCTGCGTCACGAATTGTCCGATGTCCCCTTCATTGCGTTGACCGCCACCGCGACCGAGCGGGTCCGCCTGGACATCGTCGAGCATCTCGGGCTGACCCGGTCGCGACGGTTCATCGCCAGCTTCAACCGGGCGAACCTCAGTTACACGGTCCGTCCGAAGCAAAGAGCCTACGCCGGACTCCTGGGGCTGCTGGAGAAGCACGAGGGAGAGTCCGCGATCGTTTATTGCTTCTCGCGCAAGGGGACGGAGGAATTGGCGGAAGGTCTGCGGGATGACGGTTTCAACGCACTGCCCTACCATGCGGGGCTCGAACGCGAGGTGCGCCGGAAGACGCAGGACCGGTTCATCAACGACGAAGCTCCCATCATCGTCGCCACCATCGCCTTCGGCATGGGCATCGACAAATCCAACATCCGCCTGGTGGTCCATTACGATCTGCCCAAGTCGCTGGAGAGCTACTACCAGGAGACCGGCCGGGCCGGCCGTGACGGTCTGGCCAGCGACTGTGTCCTGTTCTACTCCTACGGCGACAGGGTGAAACAGAACTACTTCATCGATCAGATCGAGGACGAGTTGGAGCGGCGCCGCTCGCGGGACAAACTGGCGAAAATGGTTGAGTTCTGTGATTTGCGAACCTGCCGCAGGGGCCATCTGCTGGGCTACTTCGGAGAAGCCTGGGAGCAGGACAATTGTGGGGCATGCGACGTCTGCCTGGCGCCTCGGGAGGAGTTCGATGCCACGGAGATCGCCCAGAAGATCTTGTCGGCCGTAGTGCGCACGGGCCAGCGTTTCGGCAGCGGCCACGTCATTCGGGTGTTACGGGGATCCCGAGCCAAGCGGATCCGGGAGTTGGGACACGACAGGCTCAGTGTGTACGGGATCGTGAGTGAGTTCTCAGAGGCCGACCTCAGGGAATTCGCCAACCAGATGATCACGAGGGATCTTCTTTTCAACAATGGGCGCGAATACCCCACCCTGGGAATCACGCCGGGGGGTTGGAAGTTCCTGAAAAAACGGGAAAAGCTGACTCTTTCAATGCCTTGGAGCCAGGAGGATATTACGGCTTCCCCGGACCGGGAAACTCGGGAATACGACCGCGCCCTCTTCGAAAAACTCCGTGCCCTGCGCGGTCGGATCGCCACCCGGCTGAGCGTGCCGCCCTACGTCGTATTCAGCGACGCGACGCTTCAGCAGATGGCGCACTGGATTCCCCAGAACCGGGAAACCCTTTCTCGCATTTCCGGCGTGGGCTCGGTGAAGCTGGAACAGTTGGGCTGCGAGTTCCTCGAGGCCATTCAGTCCCACGCCCGGGAACACGGTCTGGAGGATCGCACGCCTCCATCCCAAAATCGCGACGCGAGCGGCGGATCAAAGCGTGGAGACAAAACCGGAGAACCGGCCTACAGCGTCGATGAGATCCGTCAAGAGCACGCCCGAGCCTATGAGAAGTGGTCTCCGGAAGAAGACGAGGAACTGGTTCGGAAACATGGTATGGGATCGAACATTTCGGATCTGGCGGTGCATTTCGGAAGACGGCCCAGCGCGATCCGATCCCGTTTGAAAAAGCTCGGTCTCAGCAAGCCCGGCACCAAGGACCGAAGCCCCACCTACGATCAGACGATACGGCTGTTTCGCCAGGGACTGTCCATCGAGGAGGTGGCGGGACGGCGCGGTCTGACACGGCGCACGATCGTCAGCCACCTGGAGTTTCTGGCGACGGACGGCGAGCCACTCGACCTGGACCGGCACCTGCCGCCGGCGGAGAACACGGAGAAGATCGTTGCGGCCTTCCGGGAATTGGGCAGCTTGTACACGGCCCTGAAACCGGTCAAGGAGATGGTTGGAGAGGATTGTTCCTACGAGGAAATCAGGTTGGTGCGAATCTTCTTGCGGCAGCGTGGCCCATGGCCAACGGCCGATGACGGTCCGGAGGAGTCCCCGTAATCTCCCGTGTCCGGCGATCGGTACTGGAACGACAGCCACGGAGCCCATCGCCCGGTCGCTTTCAGAAGGATATGCCGTTCGAATCCAGTCCCAGTTGTCGCCAAGGGCTTCCGGAATAGCGGAGATAAGTGAATCGGCGTGAAACGTTGGTGGCTCGAAACGTTGAGCGGCGGTCGGAATTGCCGCTGGCCGCGCCGCGGGAACTTGAATCGTCGATCATCTCGTCTGGATGGCGGGTCAATACGAATCTGGACAATGTCCATGATACGGGGAGGAATCATGTGAGGGTAACTGTCAGTACAAACAATCTCGAAACTACACGGAGAGCGCGAATGAAAAGGAAACTGTTTTCGTTTGCCGGTGGAGCACTACTGCTGACAAGTTTGCAAGCTCAAGACGAAGCTCCTGATTGGGAGATTTACGAAAGCCCCAATTACGACTACTCTATCTACTACGTCGAAGTATTCGAGCAAGATGTCTACCAAGTTGAGAAATGGATCGATCACGCCCACGAAGTCGGATTCGAGAAGTACGAGCTTGAGGAGACATATGCACCCCTTCGAGTCAAGTTGTATCCGGGTGCTGGAATATTCGATCTAGATCGGCGGATTTATGTGGGGAGCACCTGGTATTCCGGCGGGGAGTCCTTTGCTGAAATTCCGTACATCACGCCTTCGTCTCCCGATAGACGAACTTGTTGCACAACGCTTAACTATGCCCAAGATGACATCGCCGTCAGCGCAAAGAATCTCGTGCATGAAACAATCCATCACATACAGCGTTCAATAAGGGAGGATCTGGACCGCTCATGGCCGTGGGACCCCCAATGGTTCAGCGAAGGCATGGCCGAATATGAGGGAATTCGCTACATCATCGACCACTACAAACCAAGAGCCTTCGAGAACCTTCTTGATTCGTTGGAGAGGTCCGACCGCCGATATCGGTTTTCCTGTTGCTGGGGGCTTTCAGATGTTCCGTCGATTCAGATTACAGACGTCTATAATGCGGCCAATCTGTTCATGTGGCATCTGGCCGAAACCCTTGGAGATGAAATCCACAATGATTTGATGCGCTAAAAGGCGAAATCATTCTCCCATGGTCTTGCCAACGAATTAGCGGCCCGTGCAACGACGTTGCCCGACGTGTTTCGGGAGTTCCAGGACTGGGTTAATGTTCAACGTCCGCTGAGGGGCGGAAACTCAGTAGTCCGTATTCCTGTAGGGCCTCCAGCATGTGAGCGTGTGATTGGAACGCTTCCGCCGCGGGATTCATCGCGGTCCAGACTACGGAGATCGCGAACATCCCCAATGACCGAGGATTATCAACGGAAGTTCAGCGATGGCGAGTCAACAGTGACTATCGAATACGAGCTTGACGCCGCCAAGGGGGAAGCCAAATTGGAGGCCGTAATTGTCAATAATGGTCCAACGCAAGTGTTCACCGTATTGTGGCGACCCATCGACGCCGATTGCCATTCAACTCACCCAGATGGGGAGGACCGTTGGTGGTCGTTGGTGTATGAAGAGTCTGTCAGCGGTAGTTCTACGGGGACGTTCTCTCGGAATACGAGTGGACGTATAGGCTACCCCATCTCTTCTAATACGAAGTGGTTGGAATGGTGGGTCCGGACGCCGAAGGTGCCGGAATGGGAGAATCTGGAGCCGAAGACAAAGTGCGAGCAGCCATTCCGAGGGCTGTGAGAAAAGTATTATCGGTTCTCCGTAAAACCCTTTTCTATCGCCCCTGACCATTGTCCATGGGTTCGTTGGTGAATTAGCGACTCGTGGGACGACATTGCCCGACGTGTTCCGTGAGTTCCGGGACTGGATTGATGGAAACCAGCCACTGCCATGGGACTCTCCCATTGTCCGTGTTCCAATCGCCCAAGACCGTGGCGACGGAGACCGACTCCGCAGGTTGGTCGAATAATTGAAGGACTTGCTGATACTGCAAGCCAGCATGGGACCGTAATCGATGATGACTGAGAGAAAGGAGGCCTCGAATGGGAGAAGTTCCCCGACCATGCTTCCATCGTGGAAATATTTTCTGCACGTCGGAGCGCTGACTGGCCTGTCACTCACCCAACCGATATTTGATCTGCTGGCTCAACAGCCTCAGTTCCTGGTCTCCCATCAGGCCGGACTCAAGGAGATTCTTTTTCTGGTCTTCCTTTTTATCTTCCTCCTCCCGGCAACGGTTACGGGCCTGGCGGAATTCCTGGATCGTTTTTTAGGAACAAAAGGATGGGCGCGGGCAGCGGCCATTGGCCCTTTTGTCTTCCTTTTGATCCTTCTATTCGGGAAATCCTTCGTCCCGCTCAACTCGCAAATCGTGCTCCTCGGGAGCTCTGGGATTCTCGCTTTGATAAGCATCCTGGTCTATCGTCGTTCCTCAACGGCGCGCCTCTTTCTGACTTTCCTTTCACCGGCCATTGTCATCATCCCGATGTTTTTCCTCATGCAACCGTCGGTTCAATGGCTTTTCGCGGCCGACCGACCCCATGGTCCGGCGCAAATCGAGAAGCCCCCGGATAATCCAATCTTCTTGGTCGTCTTCGATGAACTTTCCCTGAACTCTCTGCTTGATCGGCGGGGCATGATCGACGCCGAACAGTTTCCCCATTTCGCGGACCTGGCACGAAGCGCCACTTTGTATCGAAACACGACGACTGTTTCCCCCCAGACCCGACTCGCCGTCCCCGCCCTGTTGACCGGAAATATCCCGAAGGGGCACAATCGCGAATTCCTGCCCATCCTGGATAACTATCCAAACAATCTTTTCCTGTGGCTGGGGGGCTCTCACCGACTCAATGTCTTCGAATCGACGTCTGCCCTTTGTCCCCCCGCCTGGGTGGGGAAGAAGACCGCTCCTTGGCGGAGAATCCGACGGGTTCTACGGGGGCTCTTGATCGTTTATCTCCATCGGACTCTCCCGGTCGGTCTTACGTCCCAACTGCCCGATATTCGGCATGGATGGACTGTTCCGGAGCACGAAAGACCTCGGAAAAGTCCTCCTGTGCGACAGTTCGAATCATTCCTGGCGGCCATTTCAGATGCACCCGCTCCCAGTCTGAACTTCATTCATGTACAGATGCCGCATGTGCCCTACCTCTATCTGCCGTCGGGAAAACGCTATGTTTACAAGGGATGCGTCGGATTGTTCACCTCCGAGGGGGTTTGGAAAAGAAGCGAAGCGATGGTGACCGTGGCGTTCCAGCGCTACCTACTCCAAGTGGGCTTCGCCGACAGGCTCCTGGGTCAACTGCTCCGAAAACTCAAAGCGAACCGTCTCTATGGCAGGAGCCTGATCGTCGTCGCATCGGACCATGGTGTCAGTTTTCGGCCCGGCGAGAACCGGCGGGAACCGGACAAAACAAACTTCAAGGACATTCTGAACGTACCGCTTCTGATCAAGGCTCCGTATCAGAAACAGGGCCTTGTGTCGGATCGCCCCACCCGAACGGTAGATATCCTCCCCAGTATTGCCGGCATTCTCGGGGTGTCGTCACCGTGGCCCACCGATGGTATCTCGGTCACGGAAGCCGGCGGTGAGGACAGAGACTTGTTCACGGTCGTTCCTTCGAGTCGATTCAATGTGCGGACGATGATTTGTTTGGACGGGCAAACCTTCGAAGAGAGCGGCCGCAATGAAGTCCGGGCCTATTTGGATGAAGTCAGGGAGGACGACAATCAGATCGTCTTCCACGGCTGGGCGGCCGATCTCTGGGACAAGAAACTGGCGGATTCCATCCTCATCTTCGCTGATGAAGAGTTGATCTATCGGGGCATGCCCCGGCACATTCGACCGGGGTTGGGGGAATATTTCCAAACTGGCAGGATGTTGGACCATGCCGCGTTTTTCATAGAGCTTGACCGGGAACTCTTCGCGGGGAAGTCAAGGGTTCGCTGCTTTGCTCGATTCGGGAGCCGAATTCGGAAGATGTACCGTTACCCGATCGATTATCCATGGTCTACAGAACCGAAGCCGGGTTGGGACAAGGCCTTCTACGGCACCTTCGACGGTCCCGGCCGGTGCGGTGAAGACCCAACGCGTTCCGTTCTCATCTCAGTCCCGCGCTCCTTCGAAACTCCGGTCCCATCAATTGCATTCATGGCACGGCTGCAACGACTGAAGTGGGATCGGGGGCGGGATGGATTGTTCAAGTTCGGTCCTTCCGAATTACTGTTGGGGAAACAATTGAACCAACTGCAGGTGACCGAACGCAGCGGGCTGCGTATCGAGTTGGACCATCCGGAACTCTACGAGACGGTACGCTTGGACAGCGACTTCATTCCCGCAGCGGTTGAAGGGTGGATCTCGGTGCCGGACGTTGAATTCGTGGCCGTTTCCATCAACGGAACTCTCCGGACCGTGGCTCCCACGTTCGACGGAATCGCCGGCCGGCGGCGTTTCCAGGCGCTGGTCCCGGAGTCCGCCTTCCAGAACGGCTCCAATCGGGTCCGGACGTTTGCAGTGGCACAGACCGAAGAAGGAGTAATGTTGCATACTCCGATGGAAAATTAACCCGCTGGCCATTCCCGCATGGCGAGGTCGGCTGGCGCCACATGCAGGCCACCGATTTATGTCCACCAAGAAAACTCTGTATCTGGCCAATCCGTATGGTTTTTCCCGGCAGCAGCGGGAGGGTCCGCTGGCCGATTTGGCGACCGCGCTCGAATCTTTGGGAGCCGAAGTCTGGGAACCCTTTGCACGCAATGGGCAGGCGGACGTTTCGAGTCCAGGGTGGGCCTACCGGATCGGTCAGGCGGATGTCCGAGATGTGAGGGATGCGGACGGCTTCTTCGGGGTGGTCAACGGCTGCCCCCCGGACGAAGGGGTGATGGTGGAGCTGGGGCTGGCCATCGCTTGGCGCAAGCCGGTGTTCCTGTTCCGGGACGACTTTCGCCGCTGCACCGACAGCGAGACTTATCCCCTGAACCTGATGGTGTTCGCGGGGCTGCCGGAGACGGGCTGGGAGGACTACTGGTACGCGTCCATAGACGAGATCGCCGATCCCGGGAAGGCGTTGAAACGGTGGCTGGAGGGAGAAGAACTTCGTCCGTCAGCGATTCGTTGAGGGGCGATAGCGGCGGCGATCCGGTTCGCGGACCTTCAATTGGCCGCGTCTTGCTCCGGTTTGGACCGAAGAGGGCACCCGCAAGGGGCGCCCCTGCCAATAATTCTTCGTCCATTTGCACAAGATTGTGAGCGTAAATAACTGATCGGCGGTAAGAAAGCCACCGCTCCTCCGTGGATCAGAAGATCATCCGGAGTCCCCATTGGACGATTCGCTGGAACGGAGCATTGCCCATTCCGCCGCTGAAGATGGTCTTGTCCAGGAACTGGTCCGTGCCGGGAGTGACGTATCCCGGGAAGCCCGTCGCATTGACTGTGGTGTTGAACACGGAGCCGTTGCCCACGATGTAGTTGGGGTGGTTGAAGGCGTTCCACAACTCGGCGCGGAACTGCAGCCGCATTCCTTCCCGGCCCGGAATTTCCAGATTCCTGAAGATTCCCAGGTTCCAGACATTGATCCCGGGTGAAAGGAACGTTCCCCGGCCCATGTTGGTCTTCGCTCCGACTCCTCCCCGGATGTATCTCGCTCCCGGGTCGCGAGCGACATATCCGACGACGTTGGCGGGGCCTCCGCACAGCTCCGAACTCGCCGCGAATCCGATACCGGTCCCGTTCCGGCAGACGAAATTTACATCGGTTCCGGTCTGTCCGCGGCCGAGGGGGTTTTCGATGGCGGTATCGCCGGCGGTGTCGAAGTCTCCGTTCAGGTCCCGGCGGGAGATGATGGTGAGAGGTTGCCCGCTCTCCGCCAGGTAGGTTCCGTTGATCTGCCAGCCGCGGGTCAACCCGTTGAGAAATCGATTTCCAAGTTTGCCTCCGGGGACGTTCCAGAGCCAACTGATGGAAAGCTTGTGAGCATGGTGCAGTCCGGAAAGTCCACGGCCGGCGGCGAGGTTCAGATGATCGAAGGGCCGGCGGGGATTCATGAAGCTGGTGAACAGGTCGTTCTCGATGTAATCGATGGTCTTGCTCCAGGTGTAGTTGGCGTTGAACGAGAATCCCTTGGAAAACCGCTTCCGGAACAGCAGGGAGCCTCCGTGGTACCAGGACTGGCCTTCCGGAGCGAACTCCGTCACCACTCCGGCGAACCCGTAGGGCCACAGCAGCAGGCCCAGGCCCAGCGGAGTCCCATCCGTTGCGGTGGAGCGCCGGCCCCTCAGGAAATCGCCCAGGGTCGGGGCGCCCCGGAAGTCTTGCGCCAGGGCATCCGATTCGCTGAAGAAGGTGGGCAGGCGAGAGGGGTTGGGGAGTCCCGCGCTCTTCCACCGTTGGACCGGCAGGCGCATCGCGTGGTTGCCGACGTAGCGGGCTTCGATCAGATAGTCGCCCCACAGTTCGTGTTGCAGGGCCATCGACCAGGTGTAGGTCTCGGGAGCCACGTCGTCTCGTACGTACGCTCCGCTGGCGGCCCGTGCGACGTAGGTATCGGTGAAGGTGGTTGCAGGTAGGCTGGTCAGCAGGCCGCCGCCCGCCAGAAACCCGAGGGTGGAGTGTCGAATGTCGGCGCTCAGGGGATCGCCGCCGGTGCCTACCAGTGCGCACCATCCCGGAGAGGGGCTGATGGCGCAGGCATTGGTTTCTCGATTCTCGGCCTGGATCTGAGCCGGCAATTGCAGCAACGGCAGGTTGCCGAAAACAACGTCGTGGGCGACGCCCACGCCTCCCCGAAGGGAGGTCTTGTGCGTCCCGAAGATGTCCCAGGCGAAACCGATCCGGGGCGCCCAGTTGTTTCGGTCCGCGTTCGGCTTGCGGAAGATGAGTGATTCACCTACGAAGTTCAGGAGTGCCGACTGATGCCGCCGGGGCAGGGAATCGAAGATCCGGGCGCCCAGAAGAGGAGAATCCGGACTGACCCCGAGTGAGTTCAGGAGCTGCGGCGTGAAGACCTCCTCCCGAACGGATTCGATGTTGGAGAGAGCGTTGAGGTCCTGCAGAGCCGTGTCCCGGGCCACCTGGGTGTATTCGTAGCGGAGTCCCAGATCCAGGGTCAAGTGCGGGTGGACCTGCCAGTTGTCCTGCAAATAGCCGAACGTCGCCGCCCGGTTCTGGGCGAAGAATCCGGTGCCGACGCCTCGAATGGCGACCACGCTGGGGAAACGGTCGCGGACGAACTCGTCCAGGTCTGCATAGGTGTACTCCGCCCGTCCCCTCGGGAGGAACAGGCTGCCCGCGATGATGTTCCTGTAATCGGCCCCCATCTTGATGGTGTGGGAGCCCAGGCTCCAACTGAAGTTCTCGCTGACCTGGTAGACGTTGTCGGTTCCCCCTTGGGGGAAGGATCCCTGAGGACCGATGAACAGGCTGATGTCGTTGACGTTGTAGTTGCCGAAAGTGTCGGTGGGACCGGGGGCCGGCGGCAGGTCCACCGGGAACCCGGACGCGTTCCGGTTGTAGCCGACTCGCAGCTCGTTGATCTTGGTCGGGCCGAGGGTGAAGACGTCGCTGACCGTGACCCGTTGGGTGTCGGTGAAGACGTCACTGTTGAATCGAGCCACGGGAAGCTCGCCGGCGGCGACCTGCCGATTCCGGCTGTAGTGGTACCGGGCGCTGATGCGGTGGCGGTCGGTCTGGTAGTCGCTGCTGATCAGGAAAAGATGCGTTCGATCGAATTGGGGCGCCGACAACCTCAGGGCCCCCAGTTCGATGGGGACGCCTTGGCCGGTGGCTTCGTTGAGAACCGTCGCAGTCGCGGAGGCGGCAGGGGCGGCAGGCACGTGGTCCGCGATGATGCCGACGGTGACGGGGCTGACACCGGTGCCCGGCTCCGCCGCCAGATTGCGCAACGCCGCCAGTCCCGCCCGCGTGGGGCCGAGGATTTGCCCGGGAGAAGTCCCGTCCAATGTGAGGTTCCGGTATTCATAGGCCCCGAAAATGAACCATTTGTTCTTTAGAACCGGACCTCCTGCCTGTCCCCCGAAACGGTTCCAGTCGTAACGGGGCTTTCGGCCCCCCGGTCGAGTCGCGGCCCGGGTCAAATTGTCCAGGGAGTTCGTATGCCGATTCTGGTTGAACCACCAGGCACGGCCCTGCCAATCGTTGGTCCCCGACTTGGTCGTGGTGATGAACTGTCCGGCCGTGGAGTGGCCGTACTCGGCGCTGAACTGGTTGGTCAGCAGACTGAATTCCTCGACCGCCTCCTGGATGACGGGGGCCAGGCTGCCGGTGTTCGTCGGATCGTTGTTGTCGACTCCGTCGACGACGAAGTTGTTCTGGCGCGGCCGGTTGCCTCCGATGGACCCTCCTTCTCCCACCACTCCCCCGGACTGGGTCGTGGTGCCCGGAGCATGGATGGCCAGACCGATGGGGTTCCCGCCGCTCCCCACCGGGTCGGCCAGGGGCAGCTCGGTGATTTCCCGGGAACCGAAAGTGCCGCCCGTCAACTGGGAGTCTTCGGTCTGCACCAGGTCGGCTCCGGCTGAGACGGTCACGATCTCGTTGAGCTCTCCCAGTTCCAACCGGACCTTGACCTCCGACACCTGGTTGGCCCGGACCACGATGCCCGGCCGCACGTACTTCTTGAAGCCGGAGAGCTCGACGCTGAGGGTGTAGGTGGAAACCAGCAGGTTGGGGAAATCGTAGCCGCCGGAATCGGAACTGATCCGGGTCCGGGTCTCAGCTGTTCGATCGTTGGCAAGAGTGACCGTAGCGCCGGGGATCAGACCGCCGGTTGGATCTCGGACCTCTCCCCGGACGGTTCCCTGGAATCCCTGTGAAAACAGATCTTTTTCCATGAGTACGCAGATGGACAGCAACAGAATGCATAAACCGCTTTTGCGCATGAGAATGATGATCTTTCCGAGCAGGGCTTATTTGTCATTGGGTGGAGGAGGGACCGCCGGCGGCGACGATCCGGAAGCGATCCGCCAACGTCAGGCGCCGGCCCCGGACCTGATCGTGGATCTCGACCGTGAGATCATACCGGTCCGGCCTCAAGTTGCGGACAGGCAAGGCGCGGATCAACACGGCTCTCCGATCGGAATACCAGAACACCGACCCGTCTCCCTCGGCGGTGACCTCGACAACCGGTTCGCCCCGGCATGAAATCCTGTAGGTGATCCGCAGGGACGGCGCCATGGAGGACTGGTCGATTCCGGCGTTGTAGAGCTGATAGTAGGCCCCAATGGGGCTCCCGGCGACGAAGGTGTTGTCCAGTGTCGGGTGGATCCGGACGTCACCCAGGAAGAACATGCGGTCCGCTTCCGGGGTTCCCGCGACCTGGCGCAGGTCGTGGGACAAGACGAGTGAGCTGGCGGACAGCATTCCGTCCGGGTAGGAGGGTGGATCGACAGACCGGCGTACGACTCCCACTTTGCCGCTCTTGAGGTCCTTCACCAACAGGTCGATCCGGTAGCGTCCACGGTGCTCAAGGGAGACCAGTTTCTGGTAGAGAGACCGGGCCGTCCGGCCCGTTTCCAAATCTTCCGGCTGGTAGGCCGAGACCAGGTCTTCCTCGAACTCCGCGATGACCTCCCGGGAAATGCTGGTGACGATCCCGTAGACGGAGACTCTCGCCACCAGGGAACCGGCTTCCGGCTCGTAGGTCAGGTGCCGGTTGGCGATTTCCAACGTGAAGGAGGTCAACCCCCGGTCCCGGTTCAATCTGAAATAGTCCTGCCGCATTTTCAGCGGAAGTTCGGAATAGCGGACCCTGAGTTGAACGAGTTCTCTCAGTCCCGCCGACTTGATTTCCGCCGGGCGCTGGACTCGGCTGTAGGTCTCGTAGCGATCGAACGGCGAATCCCTGGCCCGCAGCACGTTGAAAGAAGGAGGGGGCCGATTCTCCTTGCGGGTCAGGCCTCTCCCTTCGGACCAGGTCAGTCCGGCGCCGGGAACCTGCCGGAGAACGTCCTTTTCATCCGGATTCAGGGCCAGACGGTATTCGCCGCCCCCCACGGGGTCCACGAACTCGAGTTCGATGTCGTCGCCGAGGCCCGGGATGCGGCGGTAACGCCAGATCTCGAAGGGATGGGTCGAGGTGAATCCCCCGCCTTCATGGTCGGGGCGCTGGTAGGGCCCCCCGGAGGGGTGGCTCTCAACCTCGTCCGGTGGACCATGGAGGATGTAGATCCGGCCCCGGTCGGTTGTCCACCCCGGCTTTCCGCTCCGGAACCACTGATTGGCGTAGGCGATTCTCCGGTAGTGTTCTTCCTTGAATTCGCAGACGGCAGTGCTCCGGTCCGGATCGCGCCGCCGCCAGAACCCCTCGACGAATTTCTCTCGTTCCAGGTCCGTCGTCAGACTCTTGAAGACGACCTTTTCCCGGGACGTGATGATGTAGACCACGTCCTGGTTGAGCCACTTGTCGTAGTGGTCCACTCCCTCTTCCCGGATGGCAACGGCGCTGGAGTGAAGTAGCAGAGCAAAGAGAAGGCAAGAGCAACCGGAGCGCTTGCGTCGCATGATGGGAGCTTGGAGTCTGCGCCGTAGAAATGATCGTAGCGAGAAAGTGGGGAATCGAGGCCAGATTTTCTCGATTTGGAGGTGCATAGTCGTTCTATTCGCCGAGAAATCGAGGAAATATGGACCGATTCACCGCTTTCGCAGTAGATTGATTTCTGCGGCGCAGGCTCCCAGGACTACCGGCGCGTGACCCAGATCGCCGAGGACCAGGCCATCATCCCGTCCTCCTGGATGACTCTCACGTAGTAGTAGCTGGTCCCCGGTCTGGAGTCCTGGTCCAGGTAGGTCACGGCGGCCTCCTGCTGGTGGGGCCGCGTCTGGTAGACGAATTGATTGTCCTTGACCACGTCGATCTGGCGGATGGGTCCGGTCCCGATGGCCTTGATTTCCAGCTTCGGGGTTTCGGAGAGGGTGGCTTCGTCCCCCATGAAGGCGTCGCCGATACGGAAGTCGATAACGATGTTGTCGGTGGAGGCCAGGGTATGGCGTTGTTTCAGGCCCTGGAAGATCCCTTCCCGCGTGAACTCCGTGGCCCAGACCCCTGCGTAGGACATGTGGGTGGATTCATGGTCGGAGCTGGCGATGACGCCGATGCGGTGGCCGCGGGCCAGGGCGTCCCACAACATGTGGGGTCCTTCGGGCCGGTTTCCCAGTGGACCCCGGCTCTCTTCGGGAAGTGCGTCCGAATGCTCGTAGGATCGTCGAAAGCCCTGGTACATCTCCAGCACCGGCTGGCTGACCGGATCATGCCATTTCCAACTCACCCGCGGTCCCAGGGGAGAGTGGGGGATGGAGATTCCGTCCGTCCCCTTGAGCCTCTCCCACAGGCCCAGGGGAATGTTGTCCGAAGGGATGCCCACGTCGCCGGGGATCAGCTCGCCCCGCCGCTCGGGCCAGATCAGGTTGCGGTGCCCCCCCGGATATTCCATGCTCCGCTCGTATCCGAACAGGGACACGAAACGGCCCGGAAAAAGGTACATGTCCGCCACCTTCTGGGTTCGCCACCAGCCATACTCGCCCAGCGCGTCCTCCTTCCCGACTTTCCTCTCCCCGCTCGCCACCATGTTGTAGGTCTGGTTGTGGTCCGTGGTGGCCATGAAATCCAGTTCCGCCCCGTCCAGCGCGTAGCGGTACTGACCCGAGATGGAGAGGTCGGTCCAGCCGTGGCCCACGATGTCGGTGTGGCGGTGCAGGTCGCCGTAATAGAGGCGATAGGTCTTGCCTCCCACCGTGGTCTCGTAGAGCTTGTTGGGCGTGGGCGAGTAACTCGTCTCGGGCGCCGGAGCCGGTACGGGCCGCAGATCGCCGGCCTCTCCGGCGGCCGGCGGAGCGGCCAGGCGGGAGGACCAGAGGTCCCACTGTCCCAGGCGCCGGTTTCCGCCCGCGCGGTAGTCGGTGGAATAGAGCACCCAGACGCTTCCGTCCGGGTGCGCGGCCGCGGGAAACTCCTGAGTCAGACGCCCGCTGCTGAAGGCCAGTTCCTGCGGCCTGGACCACTGCTCTCCGTTGAAATGGATGGCGTACACGTTCCAGACCTCGTCCGGGTACATGCGGCTGGTCCACTGGCGGAAGATGAGCCAGAGGTTTCCCTTCCGGCCCATCAGTAGCCGCGGCTGTTCCTGGAAGTTGAGAGGCAGGTCGAGGAAGCGGCTTCCCGGATCCTGTCCCATCCGGTGCCAGATCCCCTGACTGCGGCAACGAATCCGGATCTTGCGGTCGGAGTGGAGCAGAGTCGCTGCGAAATTGCTCTCCTGGGCGTAGTCCTTGCCCCACTCGGGCCCCGATTCCTCCCAGGCGACCCAGAGCCGGTCCCGGGCATCGAAGACGACCGATGCGTTGGCTTCGTAATAGCGGGTGGCCGAGACCGGCTCCACCCTTCCCAGCCGGCCACGAGGTCCGATGGTTCTCAGATAGATGTCGTAGTCGCCGTTCCGGTAGGTGTCCCAGACGATGGCGGCCCCGCCCGAGGAGTCGACGGCCACAGCCGGATGCCAGTCGGTCCCGGGATGCTCGGTGACCCGGATCTCGTCCGGCAGCCGGCCGAAATCGGCGATGGAGAGGGCGTAGATGTCGGAGTTTCCCTCCCGCAAGCCTTGCCAGACCAGCCAGTTCCTCCCTCCTGCGTCGGAAGCCGTCACCGGGTTGATGTCGTTGCCCGGATGCCGGGTCAACTGGATGGGATCCTCCAGAGACGGCTTCAGTCGACGGGCCCAGAGGTCGAACTGGTCTTCGGCAAGCTGGTTGTAGATGAGCCAGAGGCTCTCGCCGGGACCCTTGGTGATCAGGACCGTCCCGTAGATGGGGTTCCCGCCTGCCGAGGGGATTCGGTGAGGAGGGCCCCAGCCGTTCCGGCCGAGGGTGCTGGTGCAGAGGTGATCGGCCCCGTCCTGGTATTGGATCCAGGCCGCGTGAAGGCGGCCGTCCGGACCGGCGACGAGGGAGGGGTAGTCTTCTTCGCCGGGCGAGCGGGACACCGGGAGGGCCGCAGGGGATCTCTCCACCGATGCGGCGCCATCCAGAAACGGCAGGGGCTCCGTGTCCGGAAGCTGGTCCAGGTCGACCTGGAAGTCTCCCTGGACCGTGTTCACGTCCATGCGAGCTCCAGGAAGCGAGTCCAGTTGCAGCCAGACGCCCACGGGGCGGGTGAGCTTGAAGCCATAGCGGGGCCGTGAGTTCCCGAGTCCCTTGACGGTCCAACTCGTATCCACGTCGGGGCGCTTGGTCCGGACCCTCCAGGCGATCTTCGGTTCCTGGACAATCTCGGACCCCTCCTCGTTGAAGTTCCAGCCCTGGATCCGGTGGAAATCGCCCCGGTTCAGGTGGGCGATTCCGTTCCAGTCCCGAAGCTCCGCGTCCTTCAGGCCGAGTGAAACCTTAACCGTGAAGGGCAACTGCGACGGTTCGAAGGCGGACGCTGGAGATGAGGCCTGTGCCGGCCTTCCCGCGGACGGGAGCCACTCGGATCTGAAACGGATAATGGCGGCCACCGCCAGAGCCAGAATGAGCACAGCCGAAAGCCGTCGAGTCATGGGGGGTTCGCGGGAACGAGGCTATTCGGTTGCCGCAGCAGGTGTCAAGGAGGTGCCATGCTCAATGTAGTTTGATCGGGATGGTTCGGAAACCGTCGGCCTATGGTTTTCATGGTGTAGTCATTACTTACGATTCATGGATTACGCCACACAGTTGTTTCATTGACAGGACCTACACCAGTCAGTAGGTTCCACTGGAGGGAACATGAGCGTCGAATTGATCAGTGTCCTCGTGGCGATGGCGGCGATTGGCGTCGCTTTGGCGGGACTGATCCTCACAACCAACCGGGGTCTGCGTCAGGATTTGGCCCGAATGGAGAAGCGTCTGGATGGCAGGATCGACGCCTTGGATGGGAGGATCGACACACTGGAATCTCGAATCGATGAGTTTCAGGCCCGGATAGACCGTCAGATTGCCGCGCTCCGCGAGCGCATGGCGCACTTGGAAGGGCTTCTGAAGGGACTTCGAGAAGCCATCATCCGACGGTCAATCGCAAGTTAGAGAGAACAGGAGTAGGACCGGCAGAAGAGACGAAGTCAATGCGGGTTCGAGTCTGTTTCCCGGTTCTCCTTTTGTGGTTGCCGATTTCCACCCATGGGGCGGTGCAGTCGCAGCCCCACCCTGAATTCAATCGGGATATCCTTCCCATATTCCAGCGCGAGTGCGTCGGTTGCCACAGTTCGGCCCTGAAGATGGGCGGATTGGTCCTGGAGAGCTATCAGGACTTGATGAAGGGGGGAGAACAGGGAACCTCTCTGGTCCCGGGTCACGCCGATCAAAGCCTCCTGGTGAGGATGCTGGAGGGAACGGCTGAGCCCCAAATGCCCCTCAACGGCGAGTTGCCGGCTGAACAGATCCAACTGGTGCGAGCGTGGATCGACGCCAGCGCCCCCCCTCCGGCGGCCCTGGAAACGGCCGCCGAGGCCGTCCCCATCCCGGACATTCCTTCCCAAGTTGAAGTCGAACCTCCGCTCGCGGCCCTGGGTTTCCATCCCGGGGGAAAGTTGTTGGCACGGGGCGGGTTCCGGAAGGTCGATCTACTGGACTTGGCGGCGAATCGGACGATCCGAAGTCTCGAGGGTCCCCAAGACCTGGTTCGGAGTCTCAGTTTCAGCCTTGACGGAAAGCTGCTGGCAGCGGGCGGAGGAGCTCCAGCGCGGCAGGGTGAGATTCGCGTTTGGAG
The DNA here is from genome assembly GCA_963668095.1 of Acidobacteriota bacterium. Lineage (GTDB taxonomy): Bacteria > Acidobacteriota > UBA6911 > RPQK01 > JAJDTT01 > JAJDTT01. Next base: position 163,830 of record OY764083.1, read on the forward strand.
TCTGGATGGGTTTGGGCTCCAGGCCGAGTTGAAAGGTCACTCAGACTGTGTTTATGCGTTGGATTTCAGTCCCGACAGCCGAATTCTGGCCAGCTCCAGCTACGATCGCCGGATCCGGCTGTGGGACGTCCGGACCGGAGCCGGACTCGGCGCGTTGGAGGAGCACACCGGACCCGTCTATTCCATCGCCTTTCTACCTTCGGGAAACGAACTGGTATCCGCCTCGGCGGACGGCACGGTGAAAGTCTGGGATGTCGCCTCGCGCCGTCGCCTCGTCACCCTGACCGGAGCCGGAGGTCCCCTGTACAGCGTGGCCGTCCATCCGGAAGGTGGACAGTTTGCGACCGCGGGTGGTGACGGGACCATCCGCGTCTGGGCCCGGAAGGGGGACGAGTGGCAGGTGAAACGCTCCGTTGTGGCGCATCGGAGCGGGACTGAGCACATCGTCTACTCCAGGGATGGCCGGAGGATCGTGACCGGCGGGACCGATCGGGTGGTCAAGATCTGGGATTCAAATCCCCTGTCGCGTGTCGGAGCGTGGGATCCGGAGCCCGACTCCATCCTGGCTCTGGCCCTGTCCGGCGACGGACGCCTCGCTCTGGGCCGTTATGACGGAGCCTTGAAACTCGTGTCCAACGCCGTGGAATAGCTGGACATCCTGGCTGGCTTTTTGCGACGTAAGAACCGGTAGCCGGATGCGGGCGCCGGACGGAGTGATCTGACCGTGGGCATTGATTTTTCGGCGTTCGGCCGGCGGCTGTTAGGCGACTCGGGGACTTGGTCGCTGATGGACGACCTCGGCGGAATTGCTGCGTCCGGCGGCTCGATCATGAATCTTGGCGGGGGCAATCCCAGCCTCGTCCCGGCCGCCGTAGCCCGGTTTCGCCGCCGCATGCAGGCGCTGCTGGAGCGGGAAGAAGCGTTCGGGCAGGCGATCGGCTTCTACGGCGGGCCGGAGGGAGACCGGGATTTCGCCCGCGCGCTGGCCCGATTCCTGCGGAGAGAGGTCGGCTGGGAGATCAGCGAGCGCAACATTGCCCTGACCAACGGGAGCCAATCCGCCTTCCTGCCCCTGTTCAATCTCCTGGCTGGCCCGATGGAGGCCGGCCGGCCGGCGCGCCGAATCCTGCTGCCGTTGGCGCCGGAGTACATCGGCTACGCGGACCTGGGCCTCACGCCCGGTCTCTTGACCGCATGCCGTTCGACCATCCATGAACTGGACGACAAGCTCTTCAAATACGGGGTGGACTTCGAAGAACTGGACGGTGTCGAGGACATCGGTGCGATCTGCGTGTCCCGTCCGTCCAACCCGACCGGGAACGTGATCACCGACATGGAGGTCGACCGGCTCCGCGCCGCCGCCCGTTCCCGAGGTGTGCCCCTCATTCTGGACACCGCCTATGGATCGCCGTTCCCGGGCATCGTCTTCGGTCAGGAGACCCCCGTGTGGGACGAGCAGATGGTGGTCTGCATGAGTCTGTCGAAACTCGGACTTCCCGGCTTGCGCACCGGCATCGTGATTGCGAGCGAGGAGATCGTCGCGGCGTTGGCCGCCGCCACGGCCATCTTCTGCCTGTCTCCGGGCCGGCTCGGACCCGCCCTCGCCACCGATCTCATCCAGAGCGGTGAGGTGTTGGCTCTCGTCCGGGAGGTCATCCGGCCCCACTACGCGGAACGCGCGGAGCGCGCCGTGAACCGGCTCCGCACCGGGCTGGAGGACTACCCCATCCGGATCCACAAACCGGAGGGCGCGTTCTTCCTCTGGCTCTGGATGCCCGGTCTTCCCATGACCAACGCCGCGCTCTACAAACGGCTCAAAGCCCGTAGCGTCATCGTCGTGTCGGGCCACTACTTCTTTCCGGGGCTCGAGGAAGACGACTGGCGGCACAAACGGGAATGTATCCGCATCAGCTATGCGGACGATTGGGACCGGATCGAACGCGGTCTCGACCTCATCGTGGAGGAGGTGCGCCGGGCATACGACGGATCTCCGCCGGCCTCCCCATGAAACTTTTCGGCCCCGTGTTCCTCCCGCTATGGCAATCATTCTGACGCCGGGAACCATACTCTGTTATCCTTCTGCTGAGCAGATAAGGTTTCCATCATGGCTGATCAGATTTTCGACATGCCCGAGTTTCGTCCTCCAAAAATCAATTGGAGGTACGTTCGACTAGGTGTTCTGGTTTTTTGCGTGGTGGTTCTGGCCTTTGGGACCGTGTATCAGGTGCAGCCGGAAGAGGTCGGAGTCGTCCTCTTCTTCGGGCAGCACGTTCGCACCGCCCAGCCGGGACTTCGCTTCAAGCTCCCATTTGTGGAAGACGTTCTGAAGGTCCCGGTGCAGCGCCAGCTCAAGCAGGAATTCGGGTTTCGGACCACTCAGCCGGAGATCCGGACCCGCTATGCTTCCAAGCGGTTCCTGGACGAGTCGTTGATGCTCACCGGGGATCTGAACGTGGCGGTGGTGGAGTGGATCGTCCAGTACCGGATCACCGATCCCTTCCTTTTCCTCTTCAAGGTCCGGAACGTTCAAGAGACGTTTCGTGACATGAACGAAGCGGTGATGCGCGAGGTGGTGGGGGATCGGACCGTCACCGAGGTCCTGACCGTTGGCCGCCAGGAAATCGAGGACAGTGCGGAACAAAAGCTCCAGGAACTCTGCAGGCAGTATGAGACCGGCATCACCGTGGACCAGGTCGTCTTGCAGAACGTGAACCCGCCCGATCCCGTCAAGCCGTCGTGGGACGAAGTGAACCAGGCCCAACAACAGATGGACCGCCTCATCAACGAGGCTCGCGCCGAGTACAACAAGGTGATCCCTCGGGCCAAGGGTGAAGCGGAACAGGCCGTTCTGCAGGCCCAGGGTTATGCCCTCGAGCGCGTCAACGAGGCCAAGGGGGATGCCTCCCGCTTCAAGTCTTTGCACGATGCCTACCGCCGGGCGCCCGAGGTCACCCGGCGGCGAATGTACCTGGAGACCATGCAGAAGATCCTGCCTCGTTCGGGTCGCAAACTGTTTCTGGACCAGGATGCCGACGGCGTCGTTCCCCTGCTGCCCATGGAGTCGCTGGAGAAGATGATCACGGGGCGTTCACAAGCGGAGGGATCGGGCCAATGAAGCGCCGACATCTGTATTTGATCCTGGGTGCGGCCATCCTGGCCCTGGCGTTTGACGGCACCTACGTCACGAACGAAGCTCAGCAGGTCATCATCACCCAGTTGGGAAGACCGGTCGGGGAGCCCGTCACCGATCCGGGGCTTCACTTGAAACTTCCCTTCATCCAGAAGGCCAACTATTTCGACAAGCGTTTTCTGGAGTGGGACGGCGACGCGGACCAGATGCCGACCAAGGACAAGCGATTCATCTGGGTGGACACCTACGCCAGGTGGCGCATCAGCGATCCTCTCCGGTTCCTGGAGAGGATGCGGGATGAACCCAGGGCCCAGTCCCGGCTGGACGACATTCTGGACGGTGAGACACGCAATGCCATCGCTCGCCACGACTTGGTGGAGGTGGTCCGAACCAGCAACCGGCAGGCCCAGGAACCCCAGGAGTCAGCCGAGGAGGAGACCTCGGTCCTTGAGAACATCGAGACCGGGCGCCAGGCAATTACCCGGGCAATCCTGAAGACGGCCACTCCCAAGGTGGCCGACTTCGGGATCGAGCTCATCGATCTTCAGCTCAAGCGGATCAATTATGTGGAAGAGGTTCGGAAGGACGTCTTCGCCCGCATGATCGCCGAGCGCAACCGAATCGCGGAGCGGTATCGCTCGGAGGGTCAGGGCCAGGCCGCCCGGATCCGGGGCGAGCGGGAGAGAGAACTGCAGCGGATTCAGTCGGAAGCGTACAAGACCGCTCAGGAGACCCGGGGCAGGGCGGACGGAGAGGCCACTCAGATCTACGCCGAAGCGTACAACCGGGACGCTTCCTTTTACGCCTTCATGAAGAGCATGGAAACCTACGAGCGGGGCGTCGACACCAAGACGACCCTGATCCTCACCACCAAGGGCGAGTTGCTCAAGCACCTTCAACGCGCCCAATAGGCGGAACCCAAATCCGCGCCAACAGCCCGTGGTGAAAGTCCCGCGAGCACCGAGATTGTTCCTGCGCCCGCCGGACAAGGTGCGATGGCGGCCGATCTGACAGCCTGTTCAGGAAAATCCAGACAGGCCCTCTTTCTCTGGACCGTGATCCTGGGTGGATTGGGGCTGATTCACACCCCCGAGTCGAGAGCAGAGTGATCATGCATGGAGACAATGTTCCGCCACCGCCTATTGCTCCGGCGTAATCTCCTCATCCGAACTCGCGTCTCTGATCAAGGGAATTACCGGCAGTGTCGTGAAGATGCCGTTCGTGGCGTCCAACTCCACGGCCACACCGGTGAACTCCTGCACTCCTGCAGGTGCCGTGCAACGCATGGACCCGGTGAATTCCGACGTGTCGTGCTGGAACAGCTCGCTGATGAACATGGCCGTCTGACCGTTGGCCGGCAACGTGACTGGCTGCGTTTCGATCGTCTCGCCGTCCATCATCAAGAGGCAGGTCAACGTCAACTCGGACTCGCTCAGGTTGCGGAGCGCCGCTCCGGTGTTGATGCCCCCGGTCTGACGGCGTACCGGAATGATGGCGTCCCGGACCGGTAGGCTGGCTCCCACACCGGCCACACCGATGCCGGGAGCGTCAAAGCGAAGCACCCCGCCGACGGGACTGTCGGGGCCTTCGGTGACCACTTTCACCGATCCCGTCATCAGATCGCCCATACCATTGGTCGAAACAGTGATTTCTCCCTGGGACGGCAGTTCGGACTGGAGGGTCAGAGCACCGAAGTCCGTTGTTGTCAGATTCCCCATGATGTTCACCATCGACCCCGGATCGATGAGCTCGCCGTCCTTGCCGTAGAAATAGACGAGAGGTTGAATCGGCGTGGTAGCCAGATTCAACACCACCACGTCGGAACTGAAGGATTCCCCGTTGGCGAAATGGGCAAAGTCCAAGGCCATCTGATTTCCCTTGTAGAAGCCGGCCCCAAAAATGACTGGCGGGAACAGATCCTCGAGGCCGGGGACCAGACTATGCTGACGTACGTAGGCGACCTTGGGGTTCTCCGCGCTGTCGGAATCATCGGCGGGATCGTCGAAATGGTACTCGATGAAGGCGCCCTCCGGGTTTTCTTGGGCCGCCTCGATGATCTTGAACAGAATCGGCTCTCCGGTGACGGCATCCGTGTATCTGCCGGTGGCGACGACGAACTCGTACTGTTGCGGAAATGCCCCATGAAACCAGACGTAGCCGGTGGCATCCAGCACATAGAGGTAGATCGAACCTTCTCTCCACGGCCCCTCCTCCTGCCTGAAAACGCTCTTCATTCTCGTAACAGCGCTGGTGCCTTCGCTCGCGAAAAGGTTGCTTACGAACTCGATCGCCCCGTTCACGAAGGACTTGAGGGATTCCCGATCCGTCACGTCACTGGCGGTCACCGCCGGGGTGTCGGCAGGATCGAGAACGACCGGCTTCAGATGAGACTCCTGAATCTCGAGCCCGGCGGTCAGGAGTACCGAAACGTTGGAATATTGGATTCCGACAACGTAACCGCTAAACGGCATATCCAGGGCGCCACCGTCAGGATCTGTGAATGATTGTGTTGCCGGATCGAGGCCGGCCGCAGCGGCGATTGGCAAGAGAGCATCCTCGTGGAGCTGCCTTCCCGTAAAGGCCATGTCTTTTGAATGGAATGTCACGGTGCCATCGCCAGTCAGAGCTACGATATATACGGACCCGGACTTCCAATCTCCCTCATCACGCCTGAAAACACACGACGCATACGCTTGTTCTTGCGGGTTCGAGTCCTGCAGGTAGTCTCTCGCTGCCAGCACAAAGGTCATCAGCTTGGCCTCGGTGGGATCCGCCTCCACCTGGGCGGCCGTGATGCTGGGGGGCGGTACCTCGTCAATCCCTTCCGACCGAGCGCACCCCACTTTCGCCTGCCCCCAGGCAAGGTGAGCATCGGAAAAGGCGCCGGCCAGCACGAGTAGGCTGACCACAAAAAATAAGGATGTTCTGGCATTCCAAGTTCCAGCTTTCATAGTGAGGTCCTCCTTAAGGCAAAAGCGAACTCGTAAATGAGCCAAGTAGCGGACTGATCACGGGGACTCCTGATCCAGCCTGGACCGAGTAGGTACATCGTGGCCTGGGCACTTCCCCGTCCGATTTGCCTTTACGAAAGTCTGATCCCTCTTGAAGGCGGGCCGATCTCCGCTCTTGTGTCCCGTGCCATCCGAGTGACTGGGCCGTAGACATTAACTGATGTAGTGTAAGCGATACGCGTGTATCAAGAGTGAACTGTCGTGCCTTAATTGTGTCTTTAATGTGTTTTCTTTTGCTCGTTCGTGACGAAGTCGGCGCTGGACTAACTCGGACGTGGATACTCCATCGCACGGACTCATGGAATTGCCAAGCCGGATCACGTTCCGGGGTCCGACAGGTATAGTCCCTTGCAGAGTGATGACGAACTGAGGCAAGAAATCGAGGCATTGCGGGACCGCATCTCCACATTGAATGCGGCCATCCTGCGTATCGGTAGGAGCCTCGACGTCGGCACCGTATTACGGAAGGCTGTGGAAAGCGCTCTTTATTTGCTTGCAGCAGCACGCTGGCGCTTCCGGAATATTTCGGGAGCTACGAGTGACTTCAATCTGTGCAGCGTGTTCAGTCGGTGGGGTTCAGTTCATCCTAAAAGGGGATGTCGGACCGTTCCCCCATCGCGGTGGGAATAGCGGTGCTTATCCGACCTTGCATCGAGGATGGACGGTAGGAAGGGGGAATTTTTTTTACCACTGCCCGCTCACAGATGGATATCTGCCCCGATCCGTTCCGGTCAGAGCCGGTCCAGACAACGCGAGAGATTGTGACTTCCCACGACTTTCCCGACCGGGATCGAACGGTGACACGGTCTCCTGCCTGAACGGCACCGGAGACTCGGACTCCCCATGACCCATCTCTCAGCTTTATCGGAGTGGCTCTATTCTCCATCGCTGAAGCATACAGGAATCGTAGTGACGCTTGAAGCTCTCCTTCCCCCTTTCTAAGTCGCAAACAGACATGCTTGGTGGCCAAATGGTCGCTCAAGCGGCGGCGCCACCGGAGCGGAAAAAGAATTCTCGGACTTCGTCGAGTCTGCCCTCGATCCGTCCTAGGCGCCCCGCAGATTTCCGATCTGAGTATCCACATGTTGGCGAAGCTCTATCACTTCCCTGCGCAACTCCCTCATGTCCTGGTGCAGGTTCGCTCGAAGCTCAGGGTTTTTTTCTCCTAGTCGGGATGGGTTCGCACTTGTCACCGCAACGGGGGCAGTTGCTCCGGTGGCCTTGATAGCCACAGTGCGGGCGGTAATAGGTTCGGCGACTCCGAAGCACCTTGGCCGCCTGATGGAGGGACCGTTCCAAGTTGCCGTTTCGGGCACCCATCAGGCTCTAATCTGCCACGCAAGGGGTGTCATTTCTGGCCTTCCCGCCAGGGATATTTTGGACGGGAGCGCTCCCCCCTTTTCGGTGCCCGGATCGGGCGCGGCGGTGTCGCGTAACTTACGTTTGCGCGGCACCGCCTGAGAGGGTCGCTCCCGCCGTATTCATCCTGCGGGAAGGCCCGGTCAGAAGACGCTTCGATTCTCGGGCGTTTAGTATACTCGTGCACCAGATGGACCATACCGATTTGAATTGGATCGCCAACTACATCTGGGGTATCGCCGACGATGTCCTGCGCGACCTCTACGTTCGCGGCAAGTACCGCGATGTCATTCTTCCCATGACCGTCCTGCGACGGCTCGATGTTGTTTTGGAAGACAGCAAACAAGCCGTGTTGGATATGAAGACCTCTCTTGACGCAGTGGGTGTGGTCGAGCAGGATCCGGCCCTGCGACAGGCGGCGGGACAAGCTTTCTACAACACGTCGAAGTTTACCTTGCGCGACTTGAGGTCGCGCGCCAGTCGTCAGCAGCTCAGGGCTGATTTCGTAGCCTACCTGGACGGCTTTTCTCCCAATGTCCAGGACATTCTCGACAACTTCGAATTCCGTAACCAGATTCCACGGTTATCCAAGGCGGACGCCTTGGGAACGCTCATCGAGAAACTTACTTCTCCTGATATCAATCTGAGTCCCGACCCGGTTATGAGCGCCGATGGTTCCATGCGGTATCCGGGCCTCGACAACCATGGGATGGGGTCGATTTTTGAAGAGCTGGTTCGGCGTTTCAACGAGGAGAACAACGAGGAGGCGGGTGAACACTGGACCCCGCGTGACGCCGTGACACTAATGGCGAAGCTCCTGTTTCTGCCCATCGCCAACGAAATCAGATCTGGAACTTATCTGCTCTACGACGGCGCCTGCGGGACCGGCGGCATGCTGACCGTGGCCGAGGAAACTCTGTCGCAGCTCGCCGCCGAGCGCGGCAAGCAGGTTTCCACGCACCTCTATGGACAGGAGATCAACGCCGAGACCTACGCCATCTGCAAGGCCGACCTGCTGCTGAAAGGCGAAGGCTCGGCGGCTGACAACATCGTGGGCGGACCGGAGCACTCGACACTCGCCAACGATGCTTTTCCGGCCAATGAGTTCGATTTCATGCTTTCCAATCCACCCTACGGCAAGAGCTGGAAGAGTGACTTGGCACGCATGGGCGGCAAGAAGGATATGCGCGACCCGCGTTTCGTGATCGAGCATGCGAGTGTTCCCGAATATTCTCTGGTCACGAGGACCAGCGACGGCCAGATGCTGTTTCTCGCCAACAAGCTCTCCAAGATGAAGGAGCACACACTGCTCGGCAGCCGGATCGCCGAGGTCCACAACGGCAGTTCCCTTTTCACCGGTGATGCCGGCCAGGGGGAGAGCAACATCCGGCGTTGGATCATCGAAAACGACTGGTTGGAGGCGATCGTCGCTCTGCCGCTCAACATGTTCTACAACACCGGCATCGCTACCTATGTCTGGGTCCTCACGAACCGGAAGCCCGATCACCGGAAGGGCAAGGTGCAGCTAATCGACGCGACGAAGAGATACCAACCACTTCGGAAGAACCTGGGAAAGAAGAACTGCGAACTCGGTGAAGAGGAAATTGCTTGGATCTGCGAGACGTTCCTCGGGTTCGAGGAGAATGACCAGAGCAAGATCTTCGACAATGCCGCCTTCGGCTACTGGAAGGTGACGGTGGAAAGGCCGTTGCGGATCGAAGGTATTGACTCCAGCCGAGCATACAAGGCTGCCGAGATCAGAAGACTGAAAGCAAGTGGCGAGCGGAGTGAGACGGCACCGGCCGTGATCAAAAAGATTCACAAGCGGGGGACCGAACCCAACCCTCTTCACGGCCTATTCAGAACTACCATCAATGGGCGATCTGCCGTGGTGGAGTACGAACCGGAAACCAATCTGCGCGACACTGAACAGATCCCTCTGTTGGAGGAGGGAGGCATTGATGGGTTCTTGATTCGCGAGGTTTTACCCTATGCCGGCGACGCATGGTATCCGCCGAAAAAAGTGAAGATCGGCTACGAGATCAGTTTCAATCGGTATTTCTACAAGCCTGAGCCGATGCGCACGCTGGAAGAGATCCGCGCTGACATCATGGCGCTGGAGCAAGAGACGGAAGGGTTGCTTACTGAGATCCTGGGCGAAGGAAGGTCATGATCGCCAATCTCAAGCCTTACCAGACCTACAAGGATTCCGGCGTGGAGTGGTTGGGGGAGGTGCCGGGACATTGGGAGGTACGGCAGCTGGGGCAGTTCGGGACGCTCTCGAAAGGCAACGGTGGTAACAAAGCAGATGAGGTTCCCTCCGGAATTCCTTGCGTTCGCTACGGTGATCTTTACACAACGCATACGAACTTCATATGGAAAAGTCGGTCTTTTATTTCGCAGGAAAAGGCAACTGATTACACACCCTTGAGATTTGGCGATGTTCTGTTTGCTGCCTCGGGTGAAACGATCGAAGAGATAGGAAAGTCTGCAGTAAACCTTATCCCGACAGACGCGTGTTGCGGTGGTGACATCATCCTGTTTAGACCTAAGCGTCGGGTCGATGCTCAATTTTTAGGCTATGCAACGGATTGCCGTCCTGTGGCCATCCAAAAGTCGACCATGGGCCGAGGCATCACCGTCAAACACATCTACGGCAATCAGCTAAAGTACGTCACCCTGCCGCTTCCCTCCTGGTCCGAACAAACCGCCATCGTCCGCTTCCTCGACCACGCCGACCGGCGCATCCGGCGCTACATCCGGGCCAAGGAAAGGCTGATCGAGCTTCTGGAGGAGCAGAAGCAGGCCATCATTCACCAAGCCGTGACGGGCCAGATCGATGTCCGAACCGGGCAGCCCTATCCGGCCTACAAGGACTCCGGGGTCGAGTGGCTGGGAAAGGTGCCGGAGCATTGGGAGGTGCGGCGGCTCGGGCAACTCATAGACCTCACGGTCGGCTTCCCGTTCAAGAGCGATGGATTCACGCAAGCTCGTAGCGACGTTCGATTGCTTCGTGGCGTGAACGTAGCGCCCGGAACACTGCGGTGGGACGATGTTGTCCGTTGGCCGATCAGGGACGTGGACAGCTTCGAGGGCTATGAGATGGAGGTTGGAGATATAGTCTTGGGTATGGATCGCCCGATCATCCAATCAGGGACTCGCGTTGCAGTTGTGTCTGAGTCTGATGTGCCCTCGCTGCTTCTACAGCGAGTTGCTCGAATCCGAGTCAAGGAAGCTCTTCGCGGCGACTATGCTGTCGAGCTCATTGGTGGCAAGGGGTTCTCAGACTATTTGGCCCCGATCTTCACGGGCATCAGCGTCCCACATCTGAGCGCTGAGCAGGTCAAGAATTATCGGTTCGCGCTCCCAAACGTCTCTGAGCAGCAGGCGATCATGCACCATGTAGCATCAGGAACAAGATCCATCCGATCTGCGGCGAGACGCATCTTGCAACAAATCCACCTCCTTCGTGAATATCGCACCCGCCTAATCGCCGATGTCGTGACCGGCGAACTCGACGTGCGAGACGCGGCGGAGCATCTACCGGAGGCGGCCCCGGTCGCGGGCGGCAACCAGGTCGGGACAATCCAAGCTGAATCAATTGCGCATGCGATCGAACACGACGTGGCGAAGGAGGCCATATCATGACGAACTGGAACGAGTGCCCGGCCGTTGAACAGACACCGGGCAAGGTGAGCGGAGCCTGGGTTTTTTCGGGCACGCGGATTCCGCTGTTCGCCCTCTACGAAAACCTTGCCAGCGGCGCAACGGTCGACGAGTTCGTCGAGTGGTTTCCGGGCGTCGACGAGGGGCAGGTCCGGGCAGTGCTCGAACACGAGGCGAAGACCCTGAGAATGGCGTTGACCCGTTGAAGCTGCTGTTCGATCAGGGTACGCCCGCGCCGTTGCGGAGACTCTTGCCCGGACACTCCGTGGACACGCTGGCCGAGAAGGGCTGGTCCGAGAAGGGCAACGGTGAGTTGCTCGATTTCGCGGAGTGCGAGGGATACGAGGTTCTGGTGACGACCGACCAGAGCATGCCCCACCAACAGAATCTGGCCCGGTGGAGGGTCGGCGTGGTCATCCTGCTGTCCACCGACTGGTCCATGGTGCGCCTCCGCACCGGAGAGATCGCCCGGGCTATCGAGGCGGTCCGGCCCGGCCAAACCGTTGAAGTATCCATCCTGACCGATTGACATGCCTACGGACACATCCGAACGCGGCCTCGAACGCCTGATCTGCAAGGCCCTGACCGGAGATTCCTGTGACCCTCCTGCCAATTGCGCCGTTGGGGAACCAGCCGCCAGCTATGGTGGCGTTGGCTGGTCCCCCGGCAACTACCACGATTACAACCGTGAGTTCTGCATTGATCTGGTCCAAATCCGAGCCTTTCTGAATACCACCCAACCCTCAACCGCCACGGCCCTGCAACTGAGCGAAGACGGTCCGACCCGCCGCAGGTTCCTTGCCCGGTTGCAGGGAGAGATTGCCAAGCGCGGCACCATCGACGTCCTCCGCCACGGCATCCGGCACGGTCCCCACGAACTCGACCTGTTCTACGGAACCCCCTCGCCCGAGAACGAGCAGGCCAAGAAGCGCTTCCGGCAGAATCGTTTCACCGTCACCCGTCAGCTCCGCTACGGCCGGCACGGCACCCAGCGCGCACTCGACATCGGACTCTTCATCAACGGTCTTCCTGTCTTCACCTTCGAGCTCAAGAACCGCCTCACCAAGCAGACGGTGAGCGATGCCATGGAGCAGTTCAGGAAGGACCGCAACCCGCGCGAGAAGCTCTTCGAGTTCGGCCGTTGCGCGGCCCACTTCGCGGTGGACGAGAACGAGGTCCATTTCTGCACCCATCTCAAGGGAAAGGCCTCCTGGTTCCTGCCCTTCAACCGGGGTTGGAACGACGGTGCGGGAAACCCTCCCAACCCCAACGGCCTGCGGTCGGACTACCTGTGGCGCCAGGTGCTAACCCGCCGGAGCCTGACCAACATCCTGGAGAACTACGCCCAGATCGTGGAGTCGAAGGACGCCAAGACGGGAAGGAAGAAGCGGGTCCAGATCTGGCCTCGCTACCATCAGCTCGACGCGGTGCGCCGGCTCCTGGCTGATGCGGAGGCGCACGGGCCGGGCAAGCGCTACCTGATCCAACACTCGGCGGGTAGCGGCAAGAGCTTCTCGATCGCTTGGTTGGCCCACCAGTTGATCCGGCTGGAAAAGGACGAAGCTCCAGCCTTCGACTCCATCATCGTCGTCACTGATCGGCGCATCCTCGACAGACAGATCCGAGACACGATCAAGAAATACGCTCAGGTGCGCTCGACGGTAGGGCACGCCGACCGTTCGGGCGACCTGCGACGTTTCATCGAGTCCGGCAAGAAGATCATCATCTCGACGATCCAGAAGTTCCCCTTCATTCTCGACGAGATCGGCAACGAACATCGCAGGGGCCGCTTCGCGATCATCATCGACGAGGCCCATTCAAGCCAGGGCGGCCGCACCGCCGCAGCCATGGCCAAGGCGCTGGGAAAGGCGGGACAAGCTGAGGAAGAGGAGACCTACGAAGATCAGATCAACCGGCTGATGGAGTCGCGCAAGCTTCTCCCGAACGCCAGCTACTTCGCCTTCACCGCCACGCCCAAGAACAAGACACTGGAGATCTTCGGTGATCCGGACCCCCAGAGCGACGGCGCGGTTCAGCATCACGCCTTTCACACCTACAGCATGAAGCAGGCGATCCAGGAGGGATTCATCCTGGATGTGCTTCGCCATTACACTCCCGTCAGGAGCTACTACAAGCTCGCCAAGACGGCGGAGGACGATCCCGAGTTCGACGTGAAAAAGGCCCGCAAGAAGTTGCGGCGCTACGTCGAGGGACATGACCACGCGGTCCGCCTCAAGTCGGAGATCATGGTGGACCACTTCCACACGCAGATCCTCTCCCATGGCAAGATCGGCGGCAGAGCCCGGGCGATGGTCGTTACGAACGGGATCGAACGCGCGATCCAGTACTTCCATGCCATCCGCGAGTACCTGAAGGAACGAAAGAGCCGCTATCAGGCGATCGTGGCCTTCTCGGGCGAGCACGAGTACGGCGGGGCGAACGTGAGCGAGCCCACGCTGAACGGCTTTCCGTCAAACAAGATTGCCGAGAGGTTCCAGGAGGAGCCGTACCGCTTTCTCGTCTGTGCGGACAAGTTCCAAACCGGTTACGACGAACCTCTGCTGCATACAATGTACGTGGACAAGACGCTATCGGGCATCAAGGCGGTCCAGACCCTCTCGCGGCTCAATCGGGCGCATCCCAAGAAGCACGATGTCTTCGTGCTGGATTTCCTGAACGAGTCGGACGCCATCCGCGACGCCTTCGCCGACTACTATCGAGCGACGATCCTGTCCGAGGAAACCGATCCCAACAAGTTGCACGACCTCCAAGCAGAGTTGGACGGTGCCCAGATCTATTCTCCCGAGCAGGTCAAAGAATTCGTGTCGCGCTACCTGACCGGCGAGGACCGAGAGGAACTCGACCCCATCCTCGATGCTTGCGTCGCTGTGTACCTGCACGACCTGGACGAAGATAGGCAGGTGCAATTCAAGCGCCGGGCCAAAGGTTTCCTGAGAACCTACGCGTTCCTCTCTTCGGTTCTGCCGTACAACAACGCGGTGTGGGAAGAACGCTCGATTTTCCTGAATTTCCTTGTTTCGAAGTTGCCGTCCCCGCGAGAGGATGACCTGTCGAAAGGCATTCTCGATGTCATCGACATGGACAGTTACCGGGTCGAGAAGTGGGCGATGCAGAAGATCAACCTGCCCGATGCGGACGCTGAGATCGACGGCGTGCCGGGTATCGGTACCGGTGGCCGTTCCGAAGCCGATCTGGATCGACTCTCAAACATCATCCGGGACTTCAATGATCTCTTTGGCGACATTCCCTGGGAAGATGCCGACCGTGTCCGGCAACTTATCACCGAGACAATTCCGTCACGCGTCGCACGGGATACGGCCTTCAAGAACGCCCAGAAGAACTCGGACCGGGAAAACGCGCGTATCGAGCACGATGAGGCGCTGTTACGAGTCATCACCGCTGTGATGAAGGACGACACCGAGTTGTTCAAGCAGTTCATGGACAACCCGGGATTCAAACGATGGATGAGCGAGACGTCGTTCCAGCTCGCATACGAGCCGGCGGAGACGCCATCGTTGGGCTGGACCCCGATCCCGTCTGCCACGGGAGGTTGAGCTTCACTGTGCAGCGCTCTTTGGAAGGGCCGCGTTGGCCAGATCGGCGGTTCGGAAGCGGAAGGCTACGGGCCTCGGACGCGGCGCCCGTGGCCCTGTTGGCCTTCGAGTTCCTGGTACTCACGGCGGCGAGGTGGGGCGACGTGCGGTTGGCCGAGTGGTCGGAGATCGATCAGGCGGAAGGAATATGGACGGTTCCCGAGACGCGCATGAAGTCCAAACGCGAGCACTGGGTGCCGTTGTGCCGTCGGGCGGAGGAGATTCTGAACGAAGTACGGACGCTGGATGATGGAGTCGCCTGGCTAATCTTCACCCGAGAGCGCAGGAAGCCGCTCGCCGACAGGCAGCTGCGCCACCGGAACGAGATCGCGGCCGTGCCGCACGGGTTCCGGTCGTCGTTCCAGGACTGGGCGGCCGAGGAGACGGATTATCCGCGCGAGGTAGTCGAGGCGGCGCTGGCGCATGTCGTGAAGAACAAGGTCGAGGCGGCGTACGGGTGCACGAACCTGTTCGAGCGGTGTCGTCGGCTCATGGACGAGTGGGCGGCCTATCTGACGGGCGAAGGCTAAAATGCCTTCGCCGCCACCGCAGTGGGCGTTAGCTGGGTCGCCCATCGGTGGCAACTTGAGTTTCGGCTATGAGTCGCCAAACTTCCGACTATACTTATCATCCGTCCGCTAAATCGGGGTAGCACCACAATTGACTTACCGATACGGGAAGCCATTGCGCAGGATGCACTTAGGAGCTCAACGTCTCTTTCCGAGCGACGATTCAGCTTGGAAAGATTCTTGGGAGCCGTTGAAACCTGAACTAAATGCCACGCTATGGCGTTACCTGAGCTTCGCGAAGTTCTGTTCACTGGTGGAGCGGCAGGAACTCTTCTTCGCCTTGGTAAGCGACATGGCGGACATGTACGAGGGCTTCATCTCTCACCCACCGCCACGCGAACCCGGAGATCAATTTCAGCAAGCGGAGCATTTCGGGCGCGAAGTGCTGCACGAGATAGCTCGAAGTGCCTTGATAAGCTGCTGGACGGAAGCTGGCCACGAATCCAACCTTATGTGGACTTCGTACGCCGGGGAGGAAGGTGTAGCGATACGTACATCCTTCCATGATTTGCAGGAGTCGCTTCGCGTGATCGACGCGGGACTGCCGGTCACGTTCGGAAAGGTCAAGTACGTCAACTACCTTCAACGGCAAGTGCCACGGTTCGGGTGGGCACCGCTATTCTATAAGCGGCGGGAATATCGAGGAGAGGACGAAGTGCGAGCAGTCCTGCCCGGCCCGCCGTGGGACGTTCGCCTTGATCCAGACAAACAGAAGAGGCCCGTTGTTGACATTCCGCTCGATTCGGATGTCGCCGAACAGCGAGGCCGATACGTCCCAGTGAACCTAGGGATCCTAGTGAAGGACATCGTGGTCTCGCCGCATGCAGCGCCGTGGTTCATCCAGTTGGTGCAAACGGTAGTGGACCGGTCTCCGGTCAAGGTAAGCGTTACACCGTCGACCCTTCGGTCGTCGCCAGATGATTGACGGCCGCAGCTGGGTTTCGGTCGGTTGGACGTTCGGCCCGGACCTCCTTGCCCGAGCGTGGATGGGGCCGACCGGGGGCTCGAAGGGCTACCCATGACCGCCGTGCCTCGGGCCTTCGGTCAAGCCGGAGAGACCTTGGACCTCGCTTTCGAGAACCGTCCGCTTGGCTATTTCGGCGGTTGCTTCGGAGGCGTGCACAGGGCTGGCAGGACAGGAGGCTTGATGTTCCAACTGAATGGCGCGAGGATCTCGGCGTGAAGGAATAAACGCCATCATGATCAGCAAGGTGGTCGCACTGATCCAGGCGCCCAACCGGAGGCTCTTCAGCGTTGCCGCCGCCGTCCACTGCTTGAGCAAGGCCATCGGTATGATCCGTAAACTGGCCAATCTGAACACCATCGAATCCGAGCCGAACTGGACACGGCCGGTCGTCGTCTCTCCTTCGCCCTGGAGGACCTGAACGCTTACGTAGATTCCCCGGAGCCGTGGTACGATTCCCCCCACGGCGAAGAACACGGATCCAGATTAGGAGGAGATGCATGGGCATCTATAAGGTGAAGGATCGCCGGGGGAGACTGCGGTACGTCGTCAGTAAGTACTGGCCGAACCGATCCGGTCGGCTCAGAAAGTACGCCTCCCAACTACCGGAGCGCACAGGCGCTTCAGACTCGGGTGGAGTCCAGCATTTTGGACGGCACCTGGAAGCATCTCAAGCAGGAGATCGTCGCCGTAAAATTCGTAAGTCTTTTATGTGTTAAATGGGTTACGGAGATTATGGAAACAGCCCGCCGGGATGCAGAGACGGTCGAATGCCGTGACGACTTTCGCCGCGGGCTTTCAATCATCGAATCGCCAGGCCGGAACCGGCTTTCCCGAGGAGTGGACCTCTTCGAGATAGGCTCCGGATTGGGGGGCCGGGCCCAACTGGCGGACGATCTCACCGTACTCCAGAATCCGGGTCACCATGACGTTGTGCCAGCGCCCGTCCCGCAGTCTCAGATTCACGGCCATGGGATGATCCACGTTCCAGGTGGAGCCTCCGGGAGGAATGCCGAATTCGCTCCGGCAGTCTCGGGCGATGATGGGCGTCTCCAGTCCCGTCCGGTCCGCGCGCAGCGGCCACAGTGCCAGAGTTTCGCGCAACCAACCGCCGCCTCGGGGATTTCCCTGGCGGTCCCGAGGGAGGCGGTAGGTATGGGGCCAGGGGTACATGTGGACCTGATAAATGTTGGACGCCACGTAGAGACTGCCGTCGGTGGCCTGGTTCAGGCAGATAGGTGTGCTGCCGACGATCCCACGGACGTAGATGATCTTTTCCCAACTCTTGCCCTGATCCCGGGAACGCCAGATGCGCACGTCGTTGTAATCCGGCTCCTTGCCGCCCCGCACGCAGAAGAGAAGGGAACCGTCCATGTCGCGCACCACGCTGGGTTCGAAGGAGTTGTCCCCTCCGGTCACGGGAATAATCTCTGCCGCGTCCCATCGTCCGTTGCGATACTTCCAGCGCACCAGTACCGCTCCGGTGGGTTCCGGTGCCACGGTGCCGGAGGGAGTTAGAGGCGCTCCCACCATCCCCAGGATCAGGTCGTCTCCGTCGAGGATGGCCGGACTCAGGCCACGGTTCGTGACCCGCCAGCCGGAAAGGAGCTCGGTGTCCCCCACCTTGCGAGTCTCCGTCACCCGGAATGCCTCGCCGTCGAACGCGTATTGTTGAACCTCGAAATACTTGTGCTGCTCGTCCCCTCCGAAGGGTTCGACTCCCCGAGGATTTTCGAAGTGCCAGACCTCGTCCCCGGACGGATGGGACTCGGCGGCCGGCCAACCGATGGCGCTGGCGACGCCGAACCCGGTCCCTCCCCCTTGGTACGCGGATCCGTCCGTCCGCCTTGCCCCCAGGGGAATGAACCCGCCTTGGACCGGATACTTGACCATGACGGCCGGCCTTCCGGGGGGTTGGGAGTTGGGGTTGGGTTCGACGTGATTTCGCGAGAGGACGACGGCCCGGGACGCCCGGACGTCCGAGAGATCGTCGAACAGGACCCCATCGGTGCCGATCTCGAAATCGACTCCGGGTCCGTATTCGCGGCGGATGCCGCAAAACAGAATGGCTTGGCGGGGACCGACTTGATAAGCCGAACCCAAACCGTAACGCCAGGTGGCATTGTCAGGCTCGGTCGGCGGCACAACTATGTCCGGACCGCCCCGGGTGATGCCGATGATGCCGGCCGCCGACACCGGAGCGGCTGCCACCATTGCAGACCAGAAACCCAGCAGAAACGCGGTTCTTCTGCTCATTGCCGTCCTTCCTCTCCGGTCAGAAGTTTCCTCACCTCTGCCGGGTTTCACTCTGGCCCAGACCAGCCCAATGGATTCTTCCGGTCCCGTGGTCGTACCGCTGGTAGTGATCCGCGAGAACGTCGAAGCCGAAGTCGTTCTCGTAGTCCCGCCAGACCGAGTGACTGTGGTTGCTTACGTTTTGTGTGTTGTCGTATTCGATAAGAAAAGTGGGGGCCTGGATGCGGTAGTAGTTGCCCCTGGCTTCCCGGTTCCCGGTGGTCCTGCCGCCGATGGGAACGGCCTTGGGCTTGGGGCGGCCAATGCGGCCCGCCCAGGCGAAGTAGAGCTGGTCCCGGGGTGTCTCTCGAGCGGTCTTCATGCGTTGGGCCGCCACTTCATGGGGCATGTTGCCGGCGTATTCACCGATGAGTTCCATCAGGCTCTCATATTGAGCCTGAGTCATCTTCGACGCCGGGAGTCCCTGGAGAGCGCCCTCGATTTCGGCCCGGCGATCCGCCAAAGTCAGGATGTCCTCGGGCGCCACTTCCTGGTAGATGGCCTGCCCCTGCTGCTCCGAGTCCAGGCTCTTGAGCAGGGCAACCGCCATATCCTCCTCCCGTTCCAACACTCTCATCCCCTTGTGGGCTCCCTGGGCCACTTCGTGGGGATTGGCTCCGAAGAAGGTGGGACTGGATGAGATGAGCTTGCCGTCTTGGATGGTGTAGTGCAGAGAGAGATGGTGTCCCTCCACGCGCCAGCCCCAGTTTCCCTTGTCACCAGGGGTTCCGAAGATGGAGAAATGGAACCTTTCGGCGTCCCGGTGCCCGGTGTGATCGTCCTCGATGGCGCGGATGATCTCTTCCATGCTCATGACCCGGGTCGCCTTGGCGAACCCGCTACGGCTCAATCCCGAAGCCAGCAGGCCGCTGGCCAGGTGTTTCTGCATGGGGTTCATCTGTCCGAAGGTGATGCCGTTGCGGACGTAGCCGTAGACCCGGGTGAATCCCCCTTCGGGAAAGTAATGCCAGTCCCCCCGGTGGTCGGCCTCGAACGGGAAGAGCGTGTAGGACCGCTGGACCCGGTCCAGGGACTGGGACAGGACCTGGGCCGCATCGCGCATGAGCGCTTCGGTCGTCGGAGTCCCGTGGTTGGCTACCAGAGCGGCGCCGGAAAAGAGCAGGGCCGCCAACCAGAATCGCAAGTGTTTTCTCATGTTTTTCCTCTCTCTGGGATCAGACGAATCGGACCCGGATAGTACTCACCAAGTCTACCAGAGTCCCACTCCCGCGACCCGCGTCAACGGCGGAGCCGTCGATGAACGCAACTCGCCAGACTTCCGGCCAGCAGATTCGCCGCCAAGGCAATGGGTCCGATCCAGATGAAGCTGACCGGGTCGTAACCGGTCTCCGGATCGAATCCGAAGATGGGTCCGGAGTAAGCCACCAGGATGGCAGTCACGATGCCGGTCACGGTCCCGCAGACGACTCCCAGGGGCGTTGCGAAGGGAATGAAAAAGGCGAAGATGAAGAGAGCGAACAGGGGCGTCGAGAGCAGCCCCGAAGTCTTCTGGCCGACCGCCCAGATGTTTCCCGGCACGTTGTCTATCAGGGAGCCGACCACCACCACGATCGTACCGATGGTGAACGCCATGATCTTGGCCATGCGGGTCCGGGCGCGCCGGCTGGCCGGCAATCTCCCGAAACGGTGCAGAAAATCGCGGCTGACCACGGCGGTAATGGAGTTGACGCCGGAGTCGACGCTGGACATGGCGGCGGCGAAGATCGCCGACACCACGAGCCCCGAGATGCCGGGAGGCAGCACGTAGGCAATGAACCAGGGAAAGACGTTGTCGGCCCCCTGGCCGACGTTGATGCTGGAGGGAAGCGTCTGAGCCGCCTGCTGCACGTACCCCAGGAGAGCGAGCCCCGTGATCCAGAGAGTGAGGACGACGGCGAGACCTGCAAGGATATTGGCGATCATCGAGCGCCGAGCGGCCTTCAGGCTCCCCGTGGCCATATATCTCTGGATATGGGTCTGGTCGGAGGCGGCTCCACAGATTCCCTCGAGGGCAACGTAGATTACCGATCCGAATACGGTGACCCGAACCGCCGGGTCGAAGCTGAACCACGGCTGGTGGTCCCAATGGGGCTGCCAGGAGGTTGGGATCCAGGTGACGCCGTCCAGTTGATAGGTGACGATCCCGATCACCAGCCACGCTCCCCCCAGCATGAGGGTCAATTGGAGGGTGTCCGTGATGACAACGGTTCGCAGCCCTCCGAGCGACGTATAGAGCACGGCGACGAATCCCGTGACCAGGATGACGATTGGAACCCACGATTCGTCCAGGCCCATCATGACGATCATGGCCCGGGCCGACAGGTAGACGAGAAGCGACATCCAGACCAGGCGCGAAAAGAGGAATATGACGGCGCCCAGGAGCCGGATCTTCAATCCCAGTCTCTCTTCCAGGTATTCGTAGGCGCTGGTGACGCGCCGGCGCATGTAGAGAGGAAGGAAGACGTATCCAATGACCAGGTAGAGGATGGGATAGACCATGAAGTTGTTGAACATGGCGCCCGGCCCCTTGCCGATGGCCTCGCCGGGGACCGCCAGGTAGGAGATGGTGCTCAGACCGGTGGCGAAGATGGAGAATCCCACCAGGACGGCATTCATGCGTCCGCTGCCGGTGAAATACTCGTTGAGGCTCTTCTGACGCCGTCCGTAGAAATAACCCAAGGCAATGGTGCCCAGCGCGTAGAGGGCGATGATCGTCCAGTCGACGGCTGCCAGTCCTTCGCCTGGATTATTCAAGGAGGTCCTCCTGCTCTCCGGTGCGGACCTCGGGAGCGGCGGCTTTCTTGCCGCCGTCTTCGGTGGCGGCATTCCGGGAGCGATCCCGCAGGCTGAGACCGATGCCGCCGGCAGCGGAGGTCAGAAAGGCGCCGAGGATGACAGGTTCCAGAACCGGATCCGGAATCTCCATGCCGGTCCCTTCCTTGATCAGAAAGCCGATGTAGTTGTGAGGCAGGTTGAGATCACCCAGCGATCGCCGCACCTGCCAGTGCCAGTCCGTGCAGACGCAGTATCCCCACCCCCGCCAGTAGCCGAGTCCGAACCAGGAAACAGCGGTCAGGACCAGTGCTCCCAGGCTCAAACGCCGGGTCCGGGACCAGATCCAACCCAGAACCACCAGCAGGATCCAGAGGGAGTGGAAGAGGAGGAAAAAGGTGTCCAAGAGTCGAAGGAAGCTCATCGATTCCTTCCATCTGCAACGCCTCTCCTTCTGCTCGCCAACTTCAACCAGCCGTCGCCGAACGATACTGTGCGAGACATCCGGCCGCAAATTGCCTCCCGCGCCGCTGCCGGTTCCCGCATCTTACCGGCCGCCCGGAAACCTCCCCTTGCCTCTTTTCTCATTCCTGTTTTCTCTTTCCTCATTTCCTGATCCCCGCCTTGATTCCGCTTCGGGAAATATGACAAGATTCGCGCCCGAATATGGACGCATTGAAGTGTGATCTTCTGATCGTGGGCGGCGGCGCAGCCGGGCTCAGGGCGGCGGTGGCGGCGGTCGATGTCCAGCCGGACCTGGACATCGTCGTGGTCTCCAAGGTCTATCCCATGCGCAGCCATACGGTGTCGGCCGAGGGCGGCACGGCGGCCGTGCTGCGGGAGTACGACAGCCACGATCTGCACTGTTTCGACACCATCCGGGGGAGCGACTATCTGGCGGACCAGGATGCCGTCGAGTTGTTCGTCGATACGGCTCCCGACGAAGTTCTGCAGTTGGAGCACTGGGGATGTCCGTGGAGCCGGGACCGGGACGGCCGTATCAGCGTTCGGGCCTTCGGCGGCATGAGCGTCAAGCGAACCGTCTTCGCCTCGGACAAGACCGGCTTCCACATGCTCCACAGCCTCTTCCAGCACTCGCTGCGGTATGCCCGGATCCGCCGCTACGACGAGTGGTTCGTCACCTCACTCCTGGTGGACGACGGTAAATGCGTGGGCGTGACCGGCCTGGATCTGGCCACCGGACGGATTCAACCGATCCTGGCCAAGTCCGTCATGCTCTGCACGGGCGGAGGCGGCCGGATTTTCCCGTTCACCACCAACGGCAACATCAAGACCGGAGACGGGATGGCCATGGCCTATCGGGCCGGCGCGCCCTTGAAGGACATGGAGTTCGTCCAGTACCATCCCACGGGCCTGCCCGGGACCGGAATCCTGATCACGGAGGCCTCCCGGGGCGAAGGCGGGTATCTCTTCAACCGCGAGGGCGAGAGGTTTCTGGAGCGCTATATCCCCGGCAAGATGGAGCTGGGACCCCGGGACATCCTCTCCCGCGCCATCATCTCCGAACGTCAGGCGGGCCGGGCCTTCGAAGACCGGCACGGCGAATATGTCCACCTCGATCTCACCCATCTGGGTGAGAAGGTCATCAACGAGAAGCTTCCCTTCGTCCGGGAACTGGCGTCCAAGTACGTCGGGATCGATCCGGTCTACAAGCCCATTCCGGTCCGGCCGGTCGTGCACTACATGATGGGAGGCGTGAGTACCGCGAACGACGGGAGCACTCCCATGGAGGGCCTCTATGCGGCCGGAGAAGTCGCCTGCGTGACCATCAACGGGGCGAATCGCCTGGGGTCCAATTCCCTGACCGAATGCCTGGTCTTCGGTGGATTCGCCGGCGAGGCGGCCGCCCGCCACGCCGTCTCCAGCGAATTGGTCGATCCGAGCCGGATCCAGGAGGCAGCCCTCAGGGAGGAGCAGCGGATCGAGCAGGGATTTCTCCATCGGGAAGACGGGACCGAACGCATCAGCGGTCTGCGGGGCGAGATGCAAGCCGCCATGGAAAGGGGATGTGGAGTCTTTCGCACCCGTGAGAGTCTGCTGGAGACCACCAGAGAACTGGCGGCGCTGAGAGAACGCTTCGCCGACGTGCGCATCGACGACCGGGGCAAGGTCTTCAACACCGATCTGGTGGCGGCTCTGGAACTGGATTTCATGCTGGACGTGGCGCGCTGCATCGCCGGCGCCGCACTGACCCGCGAGGAGTCACGCGGGGCCCAGGCCCGGGTCGACTTTCCCGAGCGCGACGACGAACGGTTCCTGCACCACCAGATGTCCCTCATCTCCGAGGAGGGTCCACGATTGGAGACCCAGCCGGTGACCATCACCCGTTGGGCTCCCGAGGAGCGGAAATATTGAGCCAGGAGCGAGATTCCGGCATGAAGACCATCGACATCACCGTCACCCGGTACGATCCGGAAAATAAACCCGCACCCTACGACCAGACCTACACCATCCCCTATGACGACGAGATGGTGGTCCTGGACGGCCTCAACTACATCAAGGACCATGTCGACGGGAGCCTGAGCTACCGCTGGTCCTGCCGCATGGGGGTTTGCGGGAGCTGCGGCATGATGGTCAACGGGGAGCCCAAGCTGACCTGCGCCGTCTTCCTGAAGGACTATCCGCAGGGAGTGCGGGTGGGTCCGCTGGACCATTTCCCGGTGGTCCGGGATCTGGTCATCGAGATGGATGATTTCATGGACAAGCTCCGGGCGGTGAAGCCCTGGATGATTCGTGAGCAGGAAAAGCCGGTCCAAGAGGGGGAGTATCTCCAATCCCCCGAGGAACTGCAGCTCTTTCGGCAGTTCAGCATGTGCATCAACTGCGCCCTTTGCTACGCGGCCTGTCCGGTCTATGCGGCGGACAAGACGTTCATCGGACCTGCCGCCATCGCCTTGGCGCACCGGTATGACATGGATTCCAGGGAGGAGGGCCAGGACCAGCGGGCGGAGGTCATCGGAAGCCACGAGGGAATCTGGGAATGCTCCTTCGTCGGTGAGTGCTCGGTGGTCTGTCCCAAGCACGTTGACCCGGCGGCGGCGATCCAACGTTCCAAAGTGCAGTTGACGAAGGACCATATCCTTGGGTTGCTCTGGCCCTGGGGGAAATCGTGAGCGCCACTTCCGCACAACGTCCGCCTCGCTATCGGGCCCAGCGGCCGTCCCTCTGGTGGCTGAGCAACGGCCGATATTTTCTGTTCATGGTCCGGGAGTTGTCGGCGGTGTTCGTGGCGCTCTACGCGCTCAGTTATCTGGTGGGCCTGTATCGGCTGTCGCAAGGGAAGGACAGCTATGAGGCTTACGTGGCCATGCTCCACCACCCGGCCGTTCTCGTATTTTTGGGAGTCGCGCTGGTCTTCTGCCTGTTGCACACGGTGACCTGGTTCCACCTGACCCCCATCGTGATGGTGGTCCGGATGGGGCGGAAGGTGATCCCGGCCAAGTTGGTGCTGGCGGCAAACTATCTGGTCTGGATCCTGCTTTCCGGGGTCCTCTGGTACCTGGTGGTGAACTGAGATGGGTGTCCGACTCAAGACGGCCGATCCCATCTGGTGGGGACTCTTTTCGGCGGGCGGCACGGTCGCGGCCTTTCTGGTCCCGGTCCACATCGTGGTGACCGGTTTGGGCATCGGCTTGGGCTGGATTCCCCTGGAGACACTCTCCTACGAGCGGGTCGGGGAACTCCTGGAAAACCCGCTGGTCCGGCTCTACCTTCTGGTTCTCATTTCCTTGCCTCTCTTCCACTCCGCGCACCGGCTCCGGCACATCCTGCTCGACCTGGGAGGCGGAGCCCTCAGGACGCCCATCTCGATCCTCTGCTACGGCGGCGCCATCGCGGGAACAGTTGCCGCTGTCTGGCTGCTGGTTTAGGAGGGGACTTTCCTGTCGCCCATTGGAGGGGCGACATCCTTGTCGCCTGCTCCTCGCCGCGACTGAAGATTCGGCGGCCGGAAAGTGTAGAGGGGGAGAAGCGTAAAGTGGGGACTCCGTCCCCCCAAACCCCCCTGTCGGCGGCAAGGATGCCGCTGCTCCTCGGCGACAAGAAAGTCGCCGCCAGCCGTCGCTCCACTCGAAACGAAACCTTATTCCCGAAAAATCCGTCTACTTATCAGGATGTTTACCAAGGCAGGTGAACGAGATGAGGAACACCAAAGTCGGAGCGGGTGAAAACATGTATGGAAAGGTTCTCGGAGGCACGGATCCCGTTTGGCGCCGGAAGACAAATTCGAACCCGTGGGAGCGCGATGAGGTCCTGGGAGCGGAGTCGGCGGGGGGAAGGGGAAACCACGGTGACGACACCATCTACGCCTATCTGAAGGAGATGGGTTCGATTCCCTTGCTTACGGCCCGCCGGGAGATCCAGGTCGCCCGCCAATTGGCCCGGGGCCGGGAGCGGATTGCCGATTCCCTGTACCGCTGCCCCATCGCCGTCGGAGAGCTTCTGGTCTGGGGAGAACGGCTACAGGTCGGCGAGATGCGGATTCGCCAGATTGCCCGGCTGAATTCCGATGTCACCTCGGGAGTCGAGCCTGTGAAGTGGTTCCGGGCCCAACTGGGGGCCATTGCCCATCTGGAAGGTCGGGCCCGACGGCTCTGGCGCCGATGGCGACAGGTGGTTCGGGATGGAGAACCCGGCTTCCGGGAACTCCTGGGATTGGCCCGTGTCCGCCGCGTGATCGCCGGGCGGATTCGCAAGCTCGGTCTGAAACAGGAAGCACGAGACCGGTTGCTCAAGTCGCTCAAGACCTCGCTGGAGCCGCTCTTGGACCTGCTGAAGAAGAGCGAGAGTCTCCAGCGGAGTGAGACGGACCTGGACCAGTCCAGATATCGGGAGGTTTGCAGCGAACTGGAGAAATGGGAGCAATCCCGGTGCGTGACCCGGGAGCAGATGCGCCGTACCTTCGGCCGCATCTGCGAAGCGGAGCGGCGAGCCGAGGACGCCAAACAGGAACTGGTGCAGTCGAACCTGCGGTTGGTGGTGTCCGTGGCCAAGAAATACCGGGGGCGCGGGCTGGCCTTCCTGGATCTGATCCAGGAGGGGAACATCGGTCTGATGAAGGCGGTCGACCGCTTCAATCACCGTCTGGGATACAAGTTCTCCACCTACGCCCACTGGTGGATCCGGCAGGCGATCCAGCGGTCCATCTCCGAGAAGGGGAGAACCATTCGACTTCCCGTCCATATCTCCGAAGTCGTCTACAAGTCCGTCCGGACGGCTCGCGAGTGGACGCGAACCTATGGACGCAAACCGAGCACTGAAGAACTCGCCGGAGTCGTGGGGCTGCCGGCGGAGCGGGTTCAGAGCATCCTGGAAATCGCCCGCAAGCCGGTTTCTCTGGAAGCTCCAATCGGGCGGGATGAGGAAGGCCGGCTCCAGGACGTCCTCGAAGACTGCAACAGCGAGTCTCCCTCCGAAGAGCTGCTTCGTCTGAGCGTGGCGGATGAGACCTCGGGCATTCTCACGGTTCTGGATTCCCGGGAGGAGCGGGTGCTCCGCCTGAGGTTCGGCGTTGGGGAAGATACGGAGCATACTCTGGAGCAGATCGGCCGCGTATTCTCCCTGACCCGGGAGCGAATCCGGCAGATCGAGGCCACGGCTCTCCGCAAGTTGCGCCGGGCATAGGGCGGCCCGAGCTCAGTCCAGGAGGCGGCACGGTAGGTCCTGCCGCGAACGTCCGGCGACGCTACTCGATGGTCACCAGGATGGGTCGCGAGGCGTAGTCGACTGATTCTTCGAGAATTCCCAGGCCCCTCATCTTTTCGGTTCGCTCGCTGCGGTGCCGCGTGACGACGTAGATGGGGACCGTCATTGGCTCCAGAGACTCTTCCGCCAGAAGGTTCAAGGTGCGGGAGTGTTCCCCCTTGCTGATGACCAGCCCCGCATTGGTGGACCGCCCGTCGACGAACAGCCCGGGCGGGCGATTCTTCACTTCGATGCCCACCTCGTGGGAGAAATCCTCGGGACAGTCGATTCGGACGTGGAGGCGGCCCTGGGTTCCACGCCGCAGGACCAGATGCTCCGGTTCCACCAGGGGCCGGATGGTGGCGGGTGGGACCAGGGAGACCAGGTTCAGCCCGCTGTCCGGGTCCACCGCGGGATGGATTCTTTCCACACCGGCGATACTGGCCCGCCCTTGGATCTTGAGCTCGTGACCAGGTCGTGCCGGAGGCGCTGAAGAGTCGGCAGTGAAAATCAGTGCCGTCTGAAATTCGTCCCGGCGAATGGTTCCCGGCTCGGCGTGGATGCCGGGTGGGAGGTCCAGGGCTTCGATCCGGATTTCGTCCCGGAAGCCGTCGATCCGCAGGGCAGACACCACCAGAGGAACGCTCCCACCCAGAGGGACGTTGGGGCTCCGGGCGCCCGCTCCCCGCAGGTCCCGCTGCTGCATGAAGCCGTCGTCCAGATAGAGCCGGAAATCGGGACGGGCCGGCCGGACCGTGAGCCGGTACGTATGGCGGGGACCTCCCGAGCCGCGCAGGTCCCGCAGCCGAACCAGGTATTCGCCGTCCGCCGGAGGTTCGAACAGGAGATAGGAGTCCTTGCCGTAGATGGGACCGCCGTCGTCGTTCTGATAGAAGAGAGTCAGGGTGGAGGACCCTCCCGGGGCCGGAGCCTCGGGGGGGAGGATTTCCACCTTTCGGGCGTTGTAGTTCTTGGGGTGGTTCTGGGGACTGGTGCCCAACCAGGCCAGGCGCTGTCCCAAGAGGCCCTGGGCCAGGGAGAAGTCGTCCGAGTGGCGGAGTCCCTCTTCCAGACGGACCAGCTCCCGCTCGCTCAGAAGGACAAAATCGCCTCCCCGAAACGCCATTCCGCTGGCCAGGTCGAACCGCTGCAATTGCAGCGAACGGGACGCCAGGGGTTCCAGGTGGCTTCCTTCGAAGACAGTCCTGAGCCGGGCCCGGGGCAGGGAATTGCCCTGCAGGTCCAGCACTTCGATCTGCGAGTCCAAGGGAGAATCGAGCCGCTGAGCCGCGACCTCCAAGGCCAGAGTTCGACCGCGGCGAGCCGGAAAGCGGAAGACATCGGCGTCCCGGGCCGATTCGATCCGGCCATTGACCGTGATCGGAACGGAGATCGGCTGAGCCGTTTCCGCGTCGTCGTTCTCCTCCAGTTCCAAGGTCTCATCATGGCGTCCCATGGCGATCCGCACCGGATTGAGGGCCGGACCCCGGGATGTGTGAATCGTCAGGTTCCGAAAGCCGTCCTCTCGCGGGGCCCGATCGCCGCGGAGCCGGATCTTCGTCTGGTCTCCCAGATTGAAGCCTTCCAGCTGCGCTTCCACCTCTTCGCCCCGACGGACGCCCACCGGGAACAGGTGGGTCACATAGGGGACTGCGCCCAGGGTGAGGCGGTAGAAGTGCCGGGGGCCGCCTCCTCCGGCGAAATCGGTGACCCGGACCGTGTAGCGGCCCGATCGGGGCAGCCGCAATCCCAGCATGGCGTCGAGGTTTCGTGGAGAGGCGTTGTTGCTGGTGGCCAGGACGCGTCCTTCGGGTCCCATGAGGGTCAGAGCCCCGTCCAGCCGGGAACCCAAGGGGTGGGCCTGGAGTTGGAGCACCAGTTCCTCGCCCTGGCGTCCCTCCAACTGGAAATAGTCCTCCTCGCCCCCTTTCGCGATGGCGCCGTTCACGGTCACCGGAAGAGTCACCGGCTTAGCTCCGGCAACCGTTCCGTTGCCGGCGGACTCCCGGGTCTCGGGAAATCGTCCGACGGCGAAGGGAATCCAGTTGCTGGCTCCGTGCCGGGTCTTGACCCGGAATCCGTAGATGGCGGCAGGCGTTTCCTCGTGAACGTCGACTTCCACACGCAACCGCTCCAGCGGGGTCTGGAACCGGCCGTTGGGACTGTCCCATTTCTCCCGGATGCTGGCCGTTACCCCCGGGGCATTAAAAATGAGACTGTCAGCCTCTTTGAGGTGCAATCCCTCCAAAAGGACTTCAACTCCGGATCCGGCCTGAGCCCCGGTGGGGTTGGCCAGGTAGACCACCGGCGCAGAAGGGTAGTAGGTCGTGGCCAAGCCCCAGGAAAGGGAGCCGAGCACGACGAGGATCAGAGTTACGGGTTTCGGGCGCATCAGTGGTTGAAGAGGAATTCCTTGCTCATCATCAAGCCCGCCCAGAAATCTTCCAGGAGTTCCCTGCGCAGGGGTTGCCGGGACGAGGCCGAGTTTCCAACCGGGCGAAAAAGCCCCACGATTTCCGCCTCCTCCGCCGGAGACGGCGGCCGGGAGAGAGAGTTCCAGAAGATCCGGCGGACGATCTCCCGATCCGAAATTCCCTCGTCGAGCATCTGCTGGAGGTGACCCTCCCGGGAACGGAGCTTCGCGCTCAGTAGTTCCCCGTTGAGCAGGTGCAGGACCTGGGGAACCGTGGAGCTCCGGACCCGCTCCGAGTGGGCGTTGATCTCTCTGGCAGGACGTCCGAAAAGGGTCAGGGCATAGGAACGCACTCTCGAGTCAGGCAGTTGAAGGGCCCGCACGCCTTCAGGATGCCCGGCGAAGCTCTCGGGCACTCCGAGAACTTGGGAGACGATGTCCAGCAGGACCTCGGCGGGAAGTCTCCGGATCAGATAGTGGGAGTGATACTTTCGGTCGTGGCTGTTGCCCCGGGGCCGGGAACTCCGCTGGTAGGCGGCCGAATTCATTACGGATCGGATCAGAGACTTGAGGTCGAATCCGGCTCGCACCAACTCGCGGCCCAGCGCCTCCAGGAGGCGGGGGTTGGAAGCCGCGTTGGTCTCCCGCATGTCGTCGGCGGGATGGACCAGGCCGCGCCCCATGAAGTGATGCCAGACGCGGTTCACGACGGCGCGGACGAAGTAACGGTTCTCTCCCGAGGTGAGCCATTGGGCGAGAGGCAGCCGCCGGTCTCTCCCCGGACGGTCCCGAATCGTCTCCACCGACTCCAGAGGGCGGGGCGGCAGGGGCCGGCCCAGTCGCGGATGGATCACCTCGCCGCGGCCGGCGGTGAATATGGTGGTCTCCTTCAATGAGTTGGGGTTGTCGGCAAACCCGTAACCCACGTCGTTCTTGCGGCCGACCCGGGCGAAGAAGCTGGAGAGGTGGTAGTAGTCGTCCTGGGTCCATTTGTCCAGGGGATGGTTGTGGCAACGGGCGCAATTGACGGAGATCCCCATGAAGGTGAGGGTCATGTTCTCCGCCAGGAGGGTGGGCTCGTCGTGAAGCAGGTAGTAGTTGGCCGCGCCGTTGGTCAGATTGCTTCCGGAAGCGGTGATGATCTCGCTGACGAAGCGGTCCCAGGGCTTGTTCTCGGCGACCGCCTGCCGGATCCAATCGTGAAAGGTTCGGGTCGCGGCCGGTGTGAGCTTGGAGCTGGAGACCAGGAGGAGGTCCGACCACTTGTAGGCCCAGAGATCCGCGAACTCGGGCCGCTCCAGCAACGCGTCCACGAGGCGGCTTCGTTTTCGGGGGTCCGGATCGGCCGCGAACCGTCTGGCTTCTTCTCCGCTGGGCAGGATTCCCGTCGCGTCCAGGTAGGCCCGCCGCAGGAATTCCGAATCGGTGCAAAGATCCGACGGGGGAATCCGCATCTGTTGCAGCTTTTCCAAGACCAGGTCGTCGATGAAATTGTGGCGGTCCGCTTTGCGGAAAACCTCCAACGGAAGCTCGCCGGGAAAGGGAACGGCGATTCTCGCCGAGGCGATGTGGTCCAGGTACCAGACCGACAGGTTTGCCTCCCCGTGACCCGAGGTCTCCACCATTCCATCCGCTCCGACCTTGGCCACGGAGGCGTCGCTGCTCGCGTACTTGCCCCAGCGAGTGACGTCCTCAGTCCGCCCGTCGGAGTAGAAAGCCCGGACCACCAGCCGGTGCCGGTCCCTGGGCCGCAACGTCGCCTGTGACGGGTAGACCTCCAGCCGCTCGATCCTGGGGTCATCGGGAGCAGGACCAGTGGCACCGCCCGCGATCCAGTCGGCCAGGATTCGATAGTCGAGGGAGTCGGTTTCCAGCAGCTTGCCTCCGCCATGGGAGACGGCCAGGGTGGGTTTGAGCAGAATCAGGCTCCGAGACGGATCCTGGCGGGAGGTCCTGCGGCCGCCGGCCTCCCGGGTCAGGGCCCGGTGATCCTCCTCCAGCGAATATCCTCTCAACGAGAGCTTGAAGAAGTTCTGTCCCGCTCCGGCACCATGGCAAGGTCCCGAATTGCACCCTGACTTGGTCATGATCGAGCGAACCTGGTTGCGAAAGTCCCGGAGCGGCGGCCGGCCGGCCGATTCCACCCGGACCCGCGCCGTTGCATGGCCGCCGTCGGGCAGCCGGGCGGTAATTCGGCACTCTCCGTCGCCCACCGCCCACACCACGCCTTGAGGGTCCACTCTGGCGACGCCGGGAGACGATGAGGCGAAAGTCGCTTTGGGGGTCAGGTCCGTCTCGGAGCCGCGTTGGGGCGTCCACCGGGTCAGGATGAGCCGCTGTTTTGCGTCCTGACCCTGAAGCGTGATGTCGGGCGGCAGCAGCGTCAGTGAACCGGCGCCGGAAACCGTGAGCGTGGAAGCGGCCAACAGCAGAGTCGCGATCATGTGGCGCCGAAAAGCTCCCGGATCGGTTCCACCCCGATTTCCACCACGGGAACGGGCCGGCTGCCCGGTCCGTCCAACTCGGTGTGAATGCTGATCCCCAGGGCGTGATACAGGCTGGCCAGGATTTCCATGGGTTCCACGGGCCGGTCCCTGGGTTCGCTGGCCGTGCGGTCGGAGGAACCGATGACCTGTCCCCCCACGACGCCTCCGCCGGCCAGGATGAGCGTGCCGCAGGCCGGCCAGTGATCCCGTCCTCCCGCCGGATTGATCTTGGGGGACCGGCCGAACTCTCCCATGGCCACCACCAGGGTCTGTTCCAACATTCCCCGCTGCTGGAGGTCTTCCAGGAGGGAAGAGAAGGCTTGGTCGAACATGGGCCCGAGGGTGTCGAGCGCGCTCAGGGAGGTGAAGGGGGCTTGGCCATGAATGTCCCAGGATCCGGCCAGATCGTCGAACATGTTGACCGTCACGAACCGGACGCCGCGCTCCACCAGCCTGCGGGCCAAAAGGCAGCTCTGCCCGAACCGGTTCATGCCATAGCTCTGCCGAAGCGGGTCCGGTTCCCCGGTCAGGTCGAAGGACTGGCGGGCCTGGCGGGATGAGACGATCCGGTAGGCCTGGGAGAAGTTGGCGTCCAGGAGCCGGCTCTCGGCACAGTTCTCCTCGAACTCGAGGAAGCTCCGGTCGATGAGTCGTCGGAACGAAATCCTTCTCCGGGCTCGCACCGCCGAGACGTAATCGGGTGGCCGCAGGTCCCGGACCCGAAAGGAAGGGTCGGAGGGGTCCGAGTCGATGACGAAGGGCTCGTGGGTCTTACCCAGAAAGCCGGGCCCCTGCCCCTTGTCCGGCCGGTAGGGGAGCAGGATGTGCGCCGGCAGGTCGCCCCGGGCTCCTTTCAGCTTGTCGACGACGCAACCCGGATGGGGATACTGGATTCCGGGGAGCGGCGGCAGTCCGGTCTGCATCCAGGTCTTGGCCTGGGGATGGGCCGGATTGGTGTGGTAGCAGGAGCGGATCAACGCGAACTTGTCGGCGTGCCGGGCCATGCGGGGAAACAGCTCGGTGATCCGGATCCCGGCCACGTTGGTGGCAATGGGCTTGTAGGGTCCCCGGATTTCGGCGGGAGCATCCGGCTTCGGGTCCCAGGTGTCCATTTGGGGCGCGCCCCCTTCCAGGAAGAGGAGAATGCAGTTCACGTCCTTGTCGGGAGTGGTGCGGCCGGCGGCCCTGAGTTCCATGAAGCCGGGCAGGGTGAGGCCCAGGAAGGCCAGGGAGCCGGCGTGAAGGAAGTCCCTGCGGTGGACTGCCTGGCAGAGATGGGGCGATGTCGGGCCGTCGAGACGAAGCATGGATTCGGAGACCAAGTGTAGCAGTCCATGGCGAAGGTCGGGAGGGGCGACATTTCTGTCGCACTGGAGGAGGGACTTTCCTGTCACCGGAGTCTTTATTGTTTTTGTGCGAGTTGGCGTTGGGAAAGTGTAGAGGGGGGAGCTGGCGTCCCCCCTAACCCCCCCTGGGTCGGCGCCTGAAAGACGCCGCTCCAGCCGCCGCTGCAGACGCCGCTCCACGGCCCGCGTGTTATGATCCCCGCCGGGAGAGACAGCATGAGATTGATTTCCAGCTTCTGCTTGGCGGGTTTC
This sequence comes from Acidobacteriota bacterium, assembly GCA_963668095.1. Lineage (GTDB taxonomy): Bacteria > Acidobacteriota > UBA6911 > RPQK01 > JAJDTT01 > JAJDTT01. The sequence continues at coordinate 197,410 of OY764083.1, forward strand.
CTTGGAGGCGTTCTGTTGCCGGGAGCCGCCTGTGCTCCGGGTCCGGAAGCGGATCCTCCCATTCGGCTGGACGATCGGGTCCAACTGTTCGTCGATGACCTGCTCATCGAGCGAATGGACCGGGTCTGGCGGAGTCTGGGCCGGGGAGGAAAAGTGGCTGGGAACCCCCTGATCCGGTCCGACCGTCCCTGGGAGGGTTACCTGATACTTCAACCGGGGAGCGTTATCTACTCTCCGGAAAAGCAGATTTTTGAGATGTGGTACAACACGCTGCCCCGGACCGGCGAGGCCGACATCGAGCAGTTCGTCTGTTACGCCACCTCCAAGGACGGGATCCGGTGGGAGAAGCCGGAGTTGAATCACCTGGAGTTCCGCGGCTCCAAGGCCAACAACATCGTGCTGCGTTGGAACAACTGGAACCATTCGGTGATCCTGGACCCGGAGGATCCGGACCCGGCCCGCCGCTACAAGATGGGCTATTGGCAAACCAGGGATCGGGAACGCTGCGGCATCTGGGCCGCCTTCTCGCCCGACGGCATCCGCTGGACCGATTACGAAAAGAATCCGGTGGTGCCCTGCTGGGCGACGGGCGACACCTTCGCCGTGATGCGGGATCCCGTCTCCCGGCAGTATTGGCTCTATCACAAGACCAGTCCCGGGGGCCCCAGGAAGGTTTCGCGGCTGGTCAGCGACGACTTCATTCACTGGACCGACGATCGCCTGGTGCTGGAGCCGGACATCCACGACCGGCCCGGAACCGAGTTCTACGGACTCTCGGCCTTCCCCTACGGCAGCCAGACCCTGGGACTGCTCTGGGTGTTCCACACCAACATCCAGACCATGGACGTCCAATTGGTTTCCAGCCGAGACGGCGTCAAATGGGACCGGAGCGTGTACCGGCGACCCTTGGTCTACCTTGGATACCAAAGGAACGAGTATACCGGAAAGAGCTTCGACAGCGGGATGATCTGGCCCATTACAGCTCCAGTGGTCAAGGATGGAATGGTCTGGATCTACTACTCGGGTTTCGACAACCTCCACAACGCCCCTTCGGAGGATCACACGGGAGAGATCGGATTGGCCCGCTTGCGGCAGGACGGCTTTGTCGCCCTCGACGCTACTGCCGAAGGCTCCGTCGTGACCCGGCCCGTGCAGTTTTCGGGAAGCACGCTCCAGGTCAACGCCCGTCTGCTCAGGCGGGAGGGAGACGCGTCGGAGGCGCCTGGAGAGGTGACCTTCAACGACAGCCCCAACCAGGAGGGGTACCTGAAGGTGGAGGTCCAGGACGTAGCGGGCACTCCCGTTCCCGGTTACGAAGCCGATGCTTCCAGAGTGGCTCCGGCTGAGGGGGTCTACTCGAAGGTCTCCTGGGAGGGAAAGGAGAGCCTGGAAGCCCTTCAGGACCGGCCGGTACGTTTGAAGTTCATTGTGAGCAGAACCCGTCTATATTCCTTCCAAATCAACTGAAATCAAGGGAGAATCCAGCGGAAAAAGTATCCTCCTGCCGGGTGTTGCTGATCTTGGGGGCCCTGACCCTCGTCCTGGGGTTCGTCCCGGACCGGGTCGGCGCGGAGTCCGCTGGCCGGGAGTGCTCGGTGGACCTTCGCATCACCTCCTCCCTGCCGTTTGCCCAGATTCCCATCGACCCGTGGCTCGACTTCGCCGCCCTGGGCGCCGAGGCGGGAGCCGCCGGGGTTCTGGATCCCAACTCGATTCAGGTCGTGGATGCGGTGTCGGGGAGCCCTTTGCCTCATGCCCTGAGCCGCGACTTTCACCACGGAGAGCAGGGACGGGTCCAGTGGGTCGTGGAGGACCCGGAGCATAGAGACTACCGGATCCGCTTCCGGGTGGGCGCCGTCCGTCCGCCGCTGAATCCTCGTCCTTACATTCCCATGATCGGAACCGGCGATCTGCTCCGTTACAACGCGGGCGAGCCGAAACCCATCTCGCTTCCCATTCTGGGCGCCCTGGTGGACCTGACGGGAGACGGCAAGCGCGACCTCGTGGGAACAGTTATCTACACCTATTCGCCTGATCGTCCGCCTGGGGGAATCGTCTGCTATCCCCGGGTCGGCGGCGCCGACGAGTTCCAGTTCGGCGAACCGGTCGCCATCCGCTACCTGGACGAAGCCGGTTCGCCGGAGCCGCGGCATCTGCGGGCCGGCTACCTCCACCTGGACGCCGGAGACCTGAACGGCGACGGGCTGGTCGACCTGGTCTATGCCTCACCGGCCGACGGCTCCCATCAGAATCCCCGGAGCGCCGAAGGTTGGATTGTCTTCCTCCTCAACACCGGGGACCGGGACGACGGAGGACTTCCCATCTTCCGGGACCACGGCCGCATTCCCCGTCCAAAGGAATGGTGGGGTCCGGTGAGAATCGTGGACCTGGACCAGGACGGGAGCCAGGACCTGTTCGTCGGGTCCATGTTTCGAGGCCAGGACATTCCACCCGACGGCCGGGGTTACTTCATTCGAAATACGAATCCCGAGGGCTGGCCCTTTCGGCCGGGACGCCCTGTTCAAATCGATCCCGGAGTCCGGGCCAGTTTCTACGACGTGGACCTGGACGGCCGTCCGGACAGCGTCTGCCTGGTCACCGATCCCGAGGCCGAGAGGAAGAAACATTTCTACCGGGTGGCGTGGCGCCGGAACCAGGGTGGATCGGTTCCAAGGTTTGGTTCCCCTCGCCTGCTGGAACAGGTTGGTGTCCCGGCCGCCTATTTCACCGCATCCGTCCCCGCGGGTCCCCGGCGGGGCCTCCTGGTGGCCTACGACCACCTTCGAAAGTTGGCCTTTTTCGAACATCTCAAGGGTGATGCCGGAAAGGAACCGGCTTTCCTGCGCCGCGAGGCCCTGTCGCTGTCTGCCCATGCGATTTTGGGAGAACAGGCGACGCCCTATCCCTGCGATTGGGACGGAGACGGGGACTGGGATCTCCTGGCCGGCGACGGATTCGGCTTCGTCCGCGTCCTGATCAACGACGGCACCGAGTCCCGTCCGGTATTCGCCCGGGAGGAGCCGGTCCGGTCCCAGGGCGAACCGATCCTCCTCTTCATGAGCCAGGTCTTTCCGGGTCTTGAAAATTACGGGCACAACATGGGCTACACGCACCCGGTCTACATCGACTGGGACGGAGACCGGCTGCCCGACCTGATGCTCCCCAACCTGACCAACCGGATCTTCTGGTACCGGAACATCGGCACCCGGAGCCGGCCCAGGTTCGGACCGCGGCTCCAGGTTCTGTGCGAGGGTTATCCCGATGGAAAGGATCTCCTGGCCGCGACGGCCAAACTGCTGGGAGCCGGAACCGGCCAGTGGAGGAAGAAGGTTCCCAACCGCCACCAGCCGTTCCGCGGGAGGGCCCGGGCCGCATTTGCCGACGTCACCGGAGACGGTCTCACCGATCTCGTGACGGCTGCGGCCGTCACCTGGGAGGCCCACCTGTTCCGAAGGTTCCGGGACGGGGAGGGGACGCTTCGGCTCCGGGACGACGGTCCCTTTCGCCTCCCCGGAAACGAGGCCATCCAGGGAGTCGATTTACAGCCGAGCCAGTTCTTCCTGGTGGACTGGAACGGGGACGGCCTGCTGGACCTCTTCTTCAACGAATGCCGCCGCAGGTCGGGCGCGTGGGACCACAATCCCACCCGGCCTCTCATCTATCCCAACATCGGCACTCCGGCCGAACCCCGCTTCGGGCCTCCCCAGATTCTGGCCCTCTTCGGAAAGCCGTTGGAAGGGCTTGGCTCGCACGGTCCCTACTACGGCTTCCGGGACCTGGACGGAGACGCCAAGCCCGACATCCTGGCCTCTCCGGAAATGGGGACTTACTACTTCTACCGGCACACGGCGCTGGAACTGGACGAACGCCCCGCAGTCAGGCTGGGCCGTCCCGTGGTGTCGGATCGGTAAGGACGGATGCAGGATCCTGGGCGACACCCGCTCGCATCACGAAGGGTGCGGATCGCCGGACGCAGGGTGCTTCGGACACTGCTGTGGACTGTCCTTGCCGGATCGCTGAGCTGGGCGTCGTCGCCGCCCCGGCCCAACATCATCCTGATCATGGCGGACGACCTGGGCTACTCGGACCTGGGCTGCTACGGGGGAGAGATCCGGACCCCGAATCTGGACCGCCTGGCTCGCAACGGGCTCCGTTTTTCCCAGTTCTACAACAACGCCATCTGTCCCGCGAGCCGGGCGTCGCTGCTCAGCGGACTCTACTCCCAGCAGGTGGGAGGCAGCCGATTCCTGGGGTGTATCACCTTGGCCGAAGCGCTCCGGGCCGCCGGTTACCGGACCCTCATGTCGGGGAAGTGGCACCTGGACGGCCATCCCTTGAAACGGGGATTCGAGCGTTACTACGGACTCCTGACGGGAACCTCCAACCACTTCAATCCGGGCCGGCGGAGAGCCGGAGAGCCGGAGCCGGGCAAGAAGTTTCAGGGCGATAATCAACCCTTCTCTGTCGAAGGTAAGGTGATCCGCCCCTACACGCCGGAGGACCGCCGATTCTACAGCACCGACGCCTTCACCGATCAGGCGATCCGTTACCTGGAGCAATACGCAGGGGAGGAACGGCCCTTCTTTCTCTATCTGCCCTATACCGTGCCCCACTACCCGCTCCACGCCTGGCCTGAAGATATCGCCCGCTATCGGGGACGCTTCATGGCCGGTTGGGATGTTCTTCGCCGGGAGCGCCACGGGCGTCTGGTCCAGGAAGGGATGATTTCTGAAAAATCGGAACTATCGTCGCGCAGCCGCCACGCGCCTGCGTGGGGCGACGTCGTGGACAAAGAGGCCTGGGACCTGAAGATGGCGGTCTACGCCGCCATGGTGGACCGGATGGACCAGAACATCGGCCGCCTTCTTCAGACCGTGCGCTCGCTGGGCAGGGAGGACAACACACTGTTTCTGTTCCTCTCAGACAACGGTGGCAGCGACGAGGACCGCACCCGGACTCCTAACCTGCCGCCCGGTCCGGTGGAATCCTACCGATCGGTGGATCTCCCCTGGGCCAATCTCAGCAACACGCCGTTTCGCAAGTTCAAGCGATGGAACCACGAAGGGGGCATCGCCACGCCCCTGGTGGCCTACTGGCCCCGGGGCATCGCGCAGCCGGGAAGGATCAGTTCGGAGGTCGGCCACCTCATCGACATCATGGCCACCTGCCTGGAGGTTGCGGGAGCCGACTATCCGCCGGAGGTCAACGGGATGAAGATCCCGCCGCTTGAGGGCCGGAGCCTGCTTCCCATCTTCCGGGGAAAAACCCGCGCGGGCCATGAGACGCTCTTCTGGAATCAGCGTGGCCTCTGGCGGGCGGTCCGGCAGGGAAGGTGGAAACTGGTCTCTCCCGATCATTGGATCCGCTACGAGCCCTGGCGGCAGGCGGGGTCGGACAAGACGGTCCCGCCGACGCCGGGGGATCCGGGAGAACTGTGGCAGCTCTACGATATGGATGCGGACCGCACCGAGCAGCGAAACCTTGCGTCCCGCTATCCGGACCGCGTGAAGGCAATGGGCCGCCTCTATCGGGATTGGAAACAGAGGGTTTCGGAGGACTGGGAATCGGCCCTGGAAGGCGAAGTGAGGGTTGAGAAGTGAGAAGCTCCGATCTCATTTTTTGGGAATTTGTCCCACACGACCCGCAGCGGTGACCCTTGTGGGTGCCTGTTCCGTCCAATACAGGGCAAGGTGCGACCAATATGAAGATTCGGGGACTGGAAAGCGCCCGCTCCAGGGGAGAACTTTTGGTTCCGGCTACGCGGGATTGGGAACTTGAAGTTTATGATTTCTCCCAGATGGGAGGCGTGTGTATCACGCTTTGGTAAGTCTTTACGGAATATCTGCTGAGAAAGTTTCGAGATTTCTGGCCGGAACGATCTGTCACTTGGTGTCCGGCCTCACGCTGGGGACCTGCCTGTTCGCCGGGATCCAGCTCGAACCCGAAGCGCCTCGATGGGGTCAGGACTTTGTCGTACGGGTCACTCCGGATTTTCCCCGGGGGCGGCTTTATTCGGACGATCGTGTGTACGTCAACTTGTCGACCTGGCATCAAGACGTCCTCTCCACCGTTAGCGAGAAGGCCGTTTGGGACGGAGAGGCTTTCGTCGCTCGGCTGACGTTACCTGGTAACTGCGAATGGGCCTCAATCAGGATCCGGACACCGGAAAGGTTTTTTCGCGGCATGAGTTTGGCGCCTCGAACGGATGCCGGAGAAATGCCGCCCGGAACCCGGGTCATGGCGTCATGCAGGCCGCGTACGGACCTCTCTACGTGTAACGAGACCATCGACCGCGCACTCGCTGAGAACCCGGATCTGTGGTGGATCTACCCGAAGGTCTGGGGGCTGAGAGAAAGGATTTTGAAGAATCTCGACAGCAATGAAGTCATTTCACAGCTCCGCAGGATGGAGTCACAGCAGAAGAGGCCGTCACTGCTTCGGACCCTGTCTATGGGTTATTGGCTCGCCAAACGGTCCGACCGCGCGTTTGAGAGTTTGACCGAACTCTGCACTCGATTTCCTGGGTCGAGATATTCTGTCCAAGCGCTGAACGAAGCCATTTACTGGATTTCGACTCAGGGTTTGGATCACTTGAGCGCCCGGTTGGAGAAACTGCAGGCGAAGGTCGTAGACGCGGCGCCGACCAATCCGCGTCTGTGGAAGGACAGGAGATCCGTCCTCTGGCTCAGGAGCAATTCAATCGTGAGCCTGGACGCCATGCGCAGCCTGTTCGAAGCCTGGGTCGAAGAGGACCCGGTCGATCCCCATCCCTATTTGTTGCTGGCGAACGCTCTGTCCAGGGAGGGGACCTCGGACGAAGAAGCCGGTCGACTCATCGACCGGTCCCTTGATCTCTATTACACGCCGCGAGCCTTTGTTGCCGACAAGCGCCTGCGGGATCTGGCCTACAGGGTTCGCGCCCGGCTTCGGCTCCGGAACGGGGATGCCGCAGGGGCACTGGCCGACATCAAGATGGCTCGATCAGACGAACGAGGCCGATCGGCGGAGGATCTCGAAATCGAGGCGGCAATCTGGAAAAGCATTGGACATCTGCGTCGTTCGGAAGAGATCCTCGTGGACGCCTACCGAATGGGGTCCGCGACGGCCGAGGAGCTGTTGAAGGACGCCTACGTGGCCCGCACCGGCGACAACCACGGTTTCAAGGATTACGTCATGACCCGGTTGACCGGCGACATGCCGGCACCGGAACCCGCTCCGGAGATCGAAGGGACGACGCTGGACGGCACCGCTCTCACTTCTGAATCACTGAGGGGGAGGCCGGTGGTCGTAAATTTCTGGTTCACCAGCTGCGGCCCTTGTATCAGGGAAATCCCCGAGCTGAACGACTTGGCGGACGAGTTTGCAGGGAAAGCCAGATTTCTGGCATTTGCCACCGATGACGCGGAACCGATCAGGCATTTCCTGAAAGGCCGTGAGTTCCGATACGAGATCATTCCGTCGTCCAGCCGGTTGGCAAGAGCATTCGGAGTGGAGGCGTATCCGAGCCACTACATCATCGACGGCAATGGCAATGTCGTCTGGAGAGCCCTTGGAGCCGGCCCAAAAACCGTCGAGATCCTGGGAGACATACTGCAGAGACTGTTGAACGGAAAGCCGATACCGGTGAAAGGGTCGAGGCAACGGCGAGGGTAGTCCGTCGGCGCCACCGCGGTATCGAAGCAGAGGGTCTCGGTGAGCGCATTTCCGGGCGGCGATCCAGCTATAGACTCCCCGGTGCGTTCCCGACGTGATTTCCAGAATTATTTTTTTGTTGAAATAAGGTATTTAACGTACTATTCTTTACGTATGTCCAAATCCTTAAGTCGACAGGAACTGGAAATCATGAAGCTGATCTGGCGTCTGGGTGGGGACGAGGTCACCGTTCGGGATGTCTACGAGGAACTGCGCCTGCGCCGCCGGATCGCGTACACGTCGGTCATGGGCACCATGCAGAACCTGGACCGGAAGGGATTCCTCCGGAAGTGGAAGGAGGGCAGGGCCCACATCTACCAGCCCACCCGTCCCCGGGATGAAGTGATTCGTGAGGTGGTGGCGGACCTGGTGGAGCGGGTATTCGGAGGGTCCAGCGAGGCGCTCATGCTGCACCTGGTCGAGCGGCACGACATTTCCAGGGACAAGCTTCGAGAACTGGAAGAAATGATCGAGGAGGGGTAATGAGCCTGGAAATGTCGTTATCCAATCTCTGGTTCTACAGCCTCCAGACCGGAATCCTGATTCTGGCGGCCGGTCTCCTGGTCCGATTCTTTCGACTTCGAGAGTCCCGCAGTTTGTACTTTTTCTGGCGGGTTCTGCTGGCAGTCTGTCTGCTGCTGGTATTTCAACCTGGGGCACCGGATCCCTTGTCCGATCCCGTATCGGTTCCTCTGGCCGAGGAAATGATTGTTCCTGCCTCTCCGGTGACGGTGAGTGAGACGGAACAAGCCGCTGACGTATTTTCGATATTGGGGGTCCTTTTGGCCTTCGGCATCTTGCTTCGCCTGATCTGGCTGGGGGCCGGCTTTTACAGGCTCCGCCGCTTGAGGCGGAGAACTCGACGGCTGGTCCTGCCCCCGCATCTTCAGTTGCTGACCGAGAAGATGAGAGTTTCTACCCGGTTTCGTGTGTCGTCCGAGGTCACCGGACCCATTACCTTTGGTTGGTTCCGCCCGGTCATCGTTTTCCCCGAGTCGTTTGCCGAGCTGGACGCGGCGATGCAGAAGGCCGTCGCTTGCCATGAGCTGCTGCACGTGAAGAGGGGGGACTGGTTCTGGAACACGTTCGAGGAGTTGGTGCGGACGGTGTTCTGGTTCCACCCGGGAGTCTACTGGCTGATCGGCCGAATTCAGTTGACCCGGGAGCAGGTCGTGGATGAACAGGCGGTCGCGATGCTGGGGTCGAGGAAGACCTATCTTCATTCATTGGTGGAGATTGCAAGGTGGAAGAATTCCGCCGCATCCTTGCCCGCTCCCCTTTTTCTCAGGGAATCACAGTTCAGCCGCAGGGTGCGGCAACTGCTCCAATCCCGGGAGGTACGAATGTCCAAGGCCAAATCGACGATTTTCTGGAGCGTCTGCGTTGCGTTGCTCTCGGCAACCGGGTGGTGGAGTCTGGCCACACTGCCTTTGACGGCCGCTCCGTCGGCTCGGATGCCGCAAGAGGAACCAACTGCCCGGGAGCCTGTTCGAGTCGGAAGTCGGGTCATGGCGAACAAGCTGGTCCACAAGGTCGATCCGGAGATCCCTGGGCGCCCGGGGAGTTCCCGCCCGTTGGATCAGTTCATATTGTCCATCGTCGTCGACAAGAATGGAGTAGTTCAGCAGGTGAAAGTCTGGCAAGGCGCTGAAGACCATCCCCCCTCGAATTCCGCGGCGACGGATGCGGTGAAACAGTGGCGCTATGAACCGTTTCTCTTGGACGGGAAGCCCGTTCCGGTAAGAACCACCGTTTTGCTTCGTATGTCCAAAACAGAATCAGGCGTCGAGGAGCCCGTTCGAGTGGGAGGGCGAGTCATGGAGAGCCGCCTGATCCACCGGGTTGATCCCGAGTATCCGACAGAGCTCCAAGAAGCCCGTCCATCGGGTCAGGTCATATTGTCCATCGTGATCGGCAAGAACGGAGAGGTTCAGCAGGTGAAGGTCATGAAAGGAGACGAGGCGGACCCCGGCTTGAACTCAGCCGCTGCGAATGCCGTAAGCCAATGGCGTTATAAACCCTTTGTCTTGGACGGCATACCCGTTCCCGTAAGAACCACCGTCGTCGTCCGCTTCCCGCCCGATGTGATCGTTTCGCAATCGGTCAATCTGAAAAACAAGATCCGGAGCCAGATCCGGCCCGAACTTGAAAAGGCACTGATGGAATTGGAGCGTGCCAGAAACGAGATGGCAGCAATCGACATGAAAGAGTTCCGGCAGAAGCTCCGGGAGCTGGAGGTAATGATCGAGGATGGGAAATGAGCCTTGAACTGTGGATGTCCAACCTCTGGTTCTACAGCCTTCAGACTGGAATACTGATTCTGGTCGGGGGGCTTCTGCCCTGGGCCTTTCGTCTGCGGGCACCCGGCATTCTTCATCTCTACTGGCGACTACTCATGGTCGCGTGTCTGCTATTGGCGCTCCAGCCACTGGCGCCAATTTCGGTACCCGAACCGGTATCTGTTCCATCGGTCGAGGCACTGGTTGCCACCACCGGTCCGTCGCCGGGCGGCCAGAGCAGCACCTCTGCCAATCTGTATCTGTGGCTGGGTGGCCTGCTGGTCACCGGCCTACTGCTCCGTCTCACTTGGTTGGGGGTCGGGTTCCACCAGCTCCATCGCCTACGGTGTAGAACCACGCGCCAATCTCTACCACTGCATCTTCAGGCTCTTGAGAAAGAGGTGGGAGTCACTGCGGACTATCGCATGTCTGGCGAAGTCGCTGGTCCCGTCACGTTCGGCTGGTTGCGGCCGGTGATTATCCTTCCCGAATCGTTCGACCAATTTGAGGAGGGGATACAGAAGGCCGTGGTCTGCCATGAGCTGTTGCATGTGAAGAGAAGGGACTGGTTATGGAATACGGTGGACGAATCGGTGCGAACCCTGTTCTGGTTTCACCCGGCCTATCACTGGTTGATACGCCGGATTCAGTTGACCCGCGAGCAGGTTGTCGACGAACGGGTGGTCCACCTCTTGGGCTCCCGGAAAACGTATCTCCATTCTTTGGTGGAAATCGCAAAACGGGCCAGTCAGGCCTACTCACTGCCGGCTCCTCTGTTTCTTGAAGAGCGTCAACTGCGCAATCGCGTGAGGCTGCTGCTCCAACTCCCTGGGAGAAAACGATCCAAGTTGATAACGGCTCTTTCATTGGTGTCTTGTTTCGGGTTGCTGGGAGTGGCTGGATGGTGGAGCCTTTCGGCGTTGCCGCTGGCGCGGCCTCCCGTCGCGCACCTTCCCCAAGTGGCCCCTGCCGTAGTCCCGCAAGTGGCTCCTACCGCAGAGGGCCCCATTCCAGTTCCTGTGGCAGGAAATGTCATGGCGAGCAAACTGCTTCATCGGGACGACCCCGAGTACCCGCTGGTCGCCAAAATTGCAGGTGTGGAAGGAGTTGTTTTTTTGCGGGTCTTCATCGACAGAAGCGGTGCAATGCAGGAAGCAGAAGTGGTTCAGGGTCACCCCGTCTTACGAAATGCGGCATTGGAATCACTGAAAAGTTGGCGCTGGGAGCCGTTCAGGGTCGATGGGAAAGCAGTCCCGGCAAGTACAACCGTCGCTTTCAATTTCGTCCTCAAGCCAGGCGCGCGAAAACCGGGACTCTGGCTCCGAATCGACGGTTCCGGGATCCTCTGGGACGGAGAGCAGAAACTGAGCATGGAACTCATTCTCCAACGGGCCGGAGATTTCGGAAATGTGGTGGTGGTCCAGCCGAACCCTGACGTTCCCGGTACCTTGCTCATGGACACGGTGGAACACCTGAAGCAGTCGGGGATCGACCACGTCTTTGTACCCGGAGCCGGTCCGATGGAGTTTTAGTCCGACTTCGTGGCATGCTTTTAATTGGCAATCCGAATCTAAGACGGGGGACAGCATGAACAGTCTGATTTTGTTTTCGGCATTCTTGGGCCTGATCGAGGTGAATTACACCGTCGATGAAGTGCAACAGGAATATAAGAAGATCTTTCAGGTCGAAGTTGGGGAACATGAGAATTTCGGACCGTATATCGACACCAATGTCGCCAAACTGCCTGCTGAGCATTTCCTTCATGGGTTTGTCAAAGAAAACTATTGGCTGATTCACTACCTCCAACAAAATAGGGTGGAGCGAGACTACGGGAGGCTGCTCGAATTGAGACAAAAACCAACTGCACTCGGGGAGTATTTTCATCATTCCTTGGTTGGGGATCGGGAGTTCAATGAATCTCTACTCACTCTTGTTAGCGGATATCTCAGCCGCCATGGGAAAGATCTAGTCGGCCATGAGCCTACAACCAAAAGCTCAATCACCACCGACCAGTTGACCGGAATCGCCGTTCGATTCTTTTTCCCGACTGCAATCACAGAAGAAGGAAGGATTAAGGCCTCCATTTGTGCCGGACTTCACGGCCTCAGGGACTTCGAGGGCGAGCGTGATTTGATGTTGGAAGCGTTCTGTTACGAAGCAATCTTCAACGAGTTGGGATCACGACAATACGGCATGCTGGACGAGTTCAAATCGATCCTGGGCCGAGTCAGAGGTCTTCAACTGTCCAAGGACAAGGAGATGAAACTCAACCGTGCTCAAGGGGCAGTGTGGGCACTGCTTGCTTCCAATGAGACGCTCCGAGAAGTGCTTTCGAACGCTTACAAATCGAAGAGAGGGATTCTGCCCTTTGTGGTAGAGGGTTTGGAGCCTTGAACGAGAAGTGCTTCCGCAGCCGGCTTCGTGCCTTATCCTCCGTAATCGCTGCTGTAAGTGACCCGCAGGGCGTTATTGAATAGGTTCAACATCTGGATCAGCCCAATCAGGAACGTGAGCTCCACGATCTCCTCGTCCGAGAATTCCCGCCGGAGCCGATCGAAAAAGTCCTCCCCAATCCCGTTGGCGTCCCGGATTGCCCGTGTCGTGTAGTCCAGCGCCAACGCCTCTCTGCGGCTCAGATGCTCCGGCGCATCCAGGTTCTCGATCTGCGCATCCGGAATGCCGATCATCCGCATGATGGCCTGGTGGGAGTTGATGCAGAACTGGCATTCGTTTTGGAGCGAGGCCTTCAGGATCACCTTCTCCTTGAGTTCCCGTTCCAGCATCCCGCCGGGGTAGACTCCTTCTCCGGTCGCTCCAAAGGCCTTCAGGATCTCGGGCCGCAACGACATGGCCTGAAGCATCTCGACCGGCAGCCCACCGGCCTCGGCGAGGGCACGGCTCTCTTGGAAAGCGGATGAGCCGCTCAACTCGAGAAAGACCTTTCTGACTCGATTGGGATCAATACGGACTCGCATAGGCGCCTCCCATTGAAGGGTTCTCTCATCGGGACCGGACCACTGGAATTCTGTCAGTTTCGGATCTAGCATTCATACTAGTACCCCATAACACTTAAAGCTGTGGATACAGGCTCTTCAGCTTGATGCGTGCATCCTCCGTCTTGAACTGCCAGTCGATCTCGGTTTGCCGTTGGTTCCGATCCGCAACCCAAGCCCCGATCTCACGTTGCATCCCGGCCAGGCTTGGAATCCGGCGGTCCAGGCATTGTCCGCACAGCGCGCTCAATTCGATTTCTGCAATGTTGAGCCAACTGCCGTGCTTCGGCGTGTAGTGGATTTCCAGTCGTTGTGCCAGTTGGCGGGCATGTCGGGGCTCGTAAGTTGCGTACAGCGATTCGATTCCGTGTGTGTTCAGGTTGTCCAAGACCAGGACCACCCGCTCGGCCTCCGGGTATCGCCTCTCCAACATGCCCTCGATCCACCGGGCCCAATCCTGGCGCGTGCGCCGTTCGCACGCCTCCACATGGCTTCGCCCGGTCAATGGCTCCACCTCCAGGAAGATCTGTGCGACCCCGTTGCGCACGTACTCATGCTCGATCCGCTCCGGCTGGCCGGGCGCAACCGGCAACGGTTCCCGCACTTCTCCGATCAACTGCTTGTTGGTCTCGTCCATGCAGACCACCGGACGACGGGGGTCGTATGGACGGGCATAGACTTCTAAAACGTCCTCCATGCAGGCTACGAATGCGGCGCTGCCCCGGGGCGGGATTCGCCAGTACTTCTTCCGGTGAGGCTGCAGTTGGTTTTTTTTAACGTCCGCTGCACCGTCATCACCGAGACCCGCTCGACCCAGCCCAGTTCCACCACTTTCTCCGCCAACAGGCGCAGGGTCCAGCGCTGCCGTCCCGGCGGGGCCGGGGAGCAGGCCAAGGCGACCAGGCGAGCCTCGAACGCGCCGTCGAAGATCACTTTCCGCGGCGGCCGCACCCGCCGCTTGCGCTCCAGGGCGAACTCCAACCCCTGCTCCACAAACCGCCGTTTCAAGTGCTCGATCGTGCGCGCCGAGACGCCCAGCGCCTCGGCCACCCGGGCCACGGTCCATCCCGGCCCTTCCGGCCCGCGGTCGCACAACAACAGCGCCCGCGCGTACAGGAACCGCTTGCCGGTCGTCTTGGTCGCCGCCCGGGTCAAGGCCTTCAATTCTGAGCGCTCTTCCACTGTGAGCGTGACACGATAGCGTGGTGCCATGAGAACTCCTCCTTACCGAGTCCTCCAGCCTCCCACCATAGTATACGAATGATTACATGTTATTGGGTACTAGGTGACGGTAGAATCCTTTTTTGCGGTCCGCACAGCCGAGGAGGTGAACAGATGTCCCCAACCAATCGTCGAGCGTTCTTGAAGGAATCGAGCCTGGGCCTGACGGCGGCGGCCGTGGGATTGACTCCCGCGGTGGGCAGCGTTCTCGGGGCCAACGACCGTCTCAACGTCGGGGTCATCGGGTGCGGCGGCCGGGGTCGCCGTCTCGGCGAGAATTTCGCCGCCCTGGAAGGTTGCCGGGTGACCCATGTCTGCGACCCGGACTCCCAACGCGTGGCTCAGGCCCTGGAGCAGACCGGCGCCGGTGAAGGGGTGGCGGACCTGCGCTATATCCTGGACGACCCGAACGTGGATGCGGTGGTCATCGCCACATGCGATCACTGGCACGCTCCGGCCGCCATTCTGGCCTGCCAGGCGGGCAAGCACGTCTACGTGGAGAAGCCCTGCTCCCACAACGTCCGGGAGGGGCGGCAGATGATCGAGGCCGCCCGCCGGCACGGACGCGTCATGCAGCACGGCACCCAGAGCCGGTCCAGCTCCGGCGTGATCCGGGCCATCGGTATGCTCCGGGAAGGGGTGATCGGCGAAGTTCTGGTGGCCAAGCACGTGAACAGCCAGAAACGGCGGAATATCGGGCACGTCGAGCCGTCCCCGCCGCCGGCCAACCTGGACTACGATCTTTGGGTCGGCCCCGCCGAATGGGCCGAACACCAGTCCAACTACGTCCACTACCATTGGCACTGGTTCTACAACTTCGGCACCGGGGATATCGGCAACGACGGGGTCCACGGGATCGATCTCGCCCGCTGGGGCCTGGGGGTCGAGACCCATCCCAGCCTGGCCACCGGCTACGGGTCCAAGCTCTATTTCGACGACGACCAGGAATTCCCCGATACGTACACGGTGACGTTCGTCTATCCCGGAGGCGGCGCCGACTCGCGGGAGCGACTGCTGGTCTACGAACAGCGCATCTGGTCGCCCTATCGCCACGACGCTCAGGACAACAGCCTCTATTTCTACGGCACCGAAGGGATGATGACGCTGGGAGGGCAGGGAATCCGGATCTACGGTAAGAAAAACGAACTGATCCGCCAGGAAGAACGGTACGAACTCACCAGGGGTGTCCATCAGAAGGACTTCCTGGACGCCATTCGATCCGGGGGTCGCCCGGTTGCCGACATCGAAGTGGGCCACCTCTCTTCCACTCTCCCCCACCTGGGGAACATCGTGGCCCGGACGAATCGAAGCATCCGCTTCGACCCGGATCGGGAGCGGATCGTGGGAGACGAAGAGGCCAATGCCCTGCTGGCCCGCCGCTACCGGGCCGGTCACTGGGCCGTACCCAGTTGAGGTGCAAAGATCGGGGTTTCAGCGATAGCGACGCTGAAAGCTGACACACGGTCCCGGATGGTGAAGGGCGGACTGAGCCTGGTCTGGCGGAGTTCTGGGAGAAACACTGCATGGAATACGAAGCGATTGCCCGTGAATACCACGAGAACGGATTCGGGGTGGTTCCCGGGTTCTTCTCAGCCGAGGAACTCGCTGTGGTGGATCGACACCTCAGCCTTTATCTGCAGGAGTCCCTTTCCGATCTGGAACCGGGCGAGGCCTACTATGAGGATGGCGGCAGCGGTGCCGTGCGATGCGTTTTCAGGATCAACCAACGCTCCGACTACTTCGCGAGCTTGATGCGGGACCCTCGTCTGATCGCGCTCGTCGAAGCGCTCTATCCCGGCGCGGGGGCGGAGGCGGATGGCGTGATGCTGATCGACAAGGCTCCCTACGCCACCTACCAATTCCCCTATCATCAGGACAACGCCTACCAGTTCTGGAACCCGGCGGAGGCGGTCGCCATCACCTTGGCCCTGGATGAGGCCGATGACCGGAACGGGACCATCGTCTGCCTGAAAGGCTCGCACCGCGCTCCGATTCTGCCGCACCAGCCTTCGGGCGTCACCGGCGCAAGTCTGGGCCTGGTGGAGAAGCCGGACCTCAGCCGGCACCCCGAGGTGTCACTCGACCTGAAGCCCGGGGATCTCTCGCTCCACCACGTCAATGTGATCCATCGCACCGGACCGAATCGCACTGCCGATCACAGGCGCAACCTCGGTTTCGCCTACCACTCGTCCCGGGCCCGGCAGGACACGGAGGCTCAAGCCCGCTACCAGGCACATCTGGGCCGGGTCAACAGATCGATCGGGCAGTCAGATTGAGCAGTAGATACGATTGGCGTGCCAGCCGATCGGCGCGAGGACGTCTGGCAATTCGCCCCTCCGAGTCGTCTTGATCGACTTCTGGCCCTGTGCCATTCTCGCAGGCAGTGGCAGAATCCTCTCACGACACAACCTCAACGCCCCGAACCATCACCAGGAAACTCCTGACCCGGGATCTCATTCGACTTGGCGTCCGCCGGGGGGACTGCGTCATGCTCCACAGTTCCCTGAGCAGCCTGGGGTGGGTCGAGGGGGGCGCGGCGACGGTGGTGGAGGCCTTCCTGGACGCAATGGGGCCGGAGGGCACGTTGTTGACCCCGGCCTTCACAGGAGGCGCCTGGACCGAACACATGGCTCTTCCCGACTGCCGCGACGTCTGTCCCCAGCCCTTCTGTCCCAGTCAGTGGGCCAGCCGGGAGGGAGCCATCCCCAACGCCGCCCTGCAGCGCCCCGGCTGCCTCCGGGGCTGCCATCCCACCCATTCCTGGATCGCCAACGGGTCGCGGCGGCAGGAGGCGCTACGGGGACAGCGGGAGTGTCCCACGCCCTGCGGACGAGGAAATCCGTTCGAGAAGGTGGTGGATTGGGACGGGTGCATCGTCATCCTGGGAGTCGGCGTCGACACCATCACGCTCTGGCACTACTACGAGGATCTTCTGGGAGTGGACTACCTGGGCTACTACCATCCGGAGGCGCGCCATCTCTCCTACTGCGCCACCGGAAAGAGGATTCAGTACGACTTCCCCGGGATCATGCAGGATGTGGTTCGGGCCTCGGGGATCATGACTGCGGGGAAGGTCGGGAGAAGCGAGTCCGGGTTGATCCGGGCCCGCGTCTTTCGCAGTTTCATGGCCACCATCATGGCTGACGATCCCGATTGCTTCGTGTTGCGGCCGGCGAATACGACGAACGGTCACTTGGCCGCCGATGCCCTGTCCAAGGGAGCCGCCATGCTCCGGGCTTGGCGCCGGGGACCGGCGGAGCTGTCCGAGCGGATCGATCTTCCAGAGGATCGTGACGACGTGGTCCGTGAGGACTGCCCCTCATTTGCCGGATACCACGAGGCAGAGGGCCGGCAGTGGCCCCTCTGCCGGGCCAACGACCGGCATCCGGAACTGTACCGGTACGGCGGGATCTTCAACAGACTGGGCAAGACCTGCTGTGGCCAGTGTTCCTGGCACCATCGCTTTCCGGGAGAGGCCGAGCCAGGGGACTGACCCGAATCCCTCACCGGGAAGCAAAACGGAAGGCGAACAGGTCCGCATCCTTCAGGACGAACCGGAGACGCACCTCTCGTCCTGCCAGTTCGCCGACGTCCGGGCTCTTCTTCCAGTAGACCTCACGCTCCAGTTCGTCCCCGAACGCAGGAGAGCAATCCGCCAGCGTGTATCCCTCCAAGGGATCTCCCGCGGCGTCCTGGATCTCCACTTGAAGGCTCCCCGCCGCCGAGGTGGAGAAGTTCAGCAGCAGGCGGTCCCCCTCGAAGCGAATGGGGCGAGTGATGATCTCCCCGCCCGGCATGGGCGCCGAGACGGCCACGAACCCGTCCAGCCGGAGGGTGTATCGCCGCAGGTTGAGGCTTTCTCCTGTCCAGTACCCCTCCGTGGCGTAGATCGAAATCTCGTTGGGAGCGCCCTCGATGTGGCTTCGGGTCTCCACCAGACCCCAGTTCTGATTGTTGTCCCCGTAGACCCAGTTATCCACCGGTCTCAGACCCGGACGGATGAACGCTTCCGGCCAGCGATGGAAGTGGATCCGGTCGCGGCTTGCCATCAGGAGACCGTCGGTAAGGCCGGTTCCGTAACGGCGGCTGACGCCGGCGCGCAGCCGGCGATGCTCCAATCCCGGGAGGGCTCTCATGGAATCGGACCATCCCCGGTCAAGGTAGCGGTTGGGGAACCCCAGCAGGATGTGCGGCGCCCGGTCGTAGGGGATGATCTGGTTGGTGTAGAGATGCTCGTCCGGAGAACCAGGGTAGTTGAGCCAGACCGGATCGGTCCAGGTCAGAAAGTCCTGGGAAGTTCCGGTCATGACGTCCCGGATACCCTTGGTCTTTGGCTGATTCTCCGCGGTCGGCCGAAAGTCGCGATGGTACTCGCGATACTCGTTCCGGAACGAATCCCAGAAAGCCAGGTTCTGGGAGTCGAAATAGCCCTGGGTGATGACCAGACGGTCCGCCATCAGTTCCCAGTGGATGCCGTCGGCCGATTTCCAGGCGTGAAGCCCCCGGAGCCGGCTCCAGGAGAGGGCCTTGTAGCGCGCGTCGGGCGAGGCCGCCGGGTTGGTGTCCTTGAAGGGGACGAAGTTGCGGATGATGTCGCCGTCTGGAAGCCGATCCATCAGGATGTTGTTCCGCTTCGACCCCTCAAACTCCACCAGACCCAGTTGGGGCCGGTACCAATGGATTCCGTCCAGACTCTCGGCGTAGCAGGTCACCTGCCGGCGTGGGAACTCAAGCGTCTTCCCGGTCTCGAAGTGCCAGCCGCGGTAGTACATCCGGTAGCGGTTTCCGTCCTGGAAGATAGTGAAAGTGAAGCAGGCATTCCCCTCCCAGGGATGATCGGTCACCAGCGCCGCTTCCCGGGGAATCGGGCGTTGCAACTGGAGACGCGCCTCGCCCCGGAGTTCTTCCACCAGGGCGGGTTCCACGAACAACTCCAGCCGGGAGCCCACGTCCAGGACTTCCGAATGGAGGCTCCCGCAGAGCATGGGAAAGAGAAGCACCAGGATCGGCAGTCTGACGAGAAGTGATGTCAACATGCGTATCGCTCCCCGATCTTCATGCTTGCTTACTCTACGGCACGGACAGGGAGAACCCGGGGGTCCGATCCATTGGCCTACTCCTCATTGGCGCGGAGCACGCGCAGAAAGTTCCCACTCAGGATCTTGACGATTTCCTCCTCCGAGTAACCCCGTTCCAGCAGACCGCTGACGAACTGCTGGTAGAGCCAGGTGTAGTCTTCCCGCCTGATGTCGGTGTCGGTTCCGATGCTCACGTGGTCGATACCGACCAGCTTCACGATGTAGTCGATGTGGTCCAGGGTGCCTTCCACGGTGGCCCCTTGGGTGATGACTCCCGACCGGGGCCGGACCTTGTGGAGGGAAGACAGGGGCTCCAGATCCAAGGCCTTGAGAGCCTCCTGCGTCTCTGCCGGGTTGCGTATGGCCGCAGCCAGCCGGAAGGGGTCCGGATAGCGTTCCAACAGGTAGTTGTTGACCTTGGCCATCGTGATCCACGCTCCCGTCTTGCGGATTGGTTCCAGGTGTTTGGGGTCGTACATGGCGCCGACGGCGATCAAGCCGCCTTTTCGGGCCAATGCCTTGATCTGATCGTCGGTGAGGTTTCGGACCGCATCGACCACGCCGCGGGCTCCCGAATGAGACGCGATGACCGGTTTCCCGGAGGCCTCGATGGCCTCATCCATGGTCTGATCCGAGGAATGGGACAGGTCCACCAGGATCCCCAGCCGGTTGCACTCCCGCACCACCTCGAGACCGAAGTCGTTCAGCCCCAGGTCGTCGTCGTCCAGGATCCCGGAGCAGGCATCGGCCCAGGAGGCGGGGAACGCATGAGCGAGTTCCAGGCGCTTTAAGCCCAGTTTGTGGTAAACGCGAAGGGTTGCCAGGTCCTCGACCACGATGCCGCTGTCGACGCCCAGCATCAGGGAGAGCTTGCCTTCCGCGCGGTGACGTTCCAAATCACTCGCGGTGCGGGCCAGCTCCACCTGGGGGTGAGCAGCAGCCGTCTCGTGGACAGCATCTATTTCCCAAAGAAAACGGTTGACGGCGTCGGCGCCGGTAAAGACGCTGTGGGCTATGACATACCCCGGCGGAGGAGAGGTGTACCAGTAGTCGCTCAGGTCTCCCACGATGAGCGCCTCGGTGACGGTCCCGACGCCCAGAACGGCCACGTCGATCCCATCCGCCAGCAGGGGCGCCGGATCGAAGGAGGTCTCCGGTTCCTTGGGAAAGCGGAAGAATCGCGTGGTGACGGCGGGGTCGACGACCATGTGCCGTTGGAGAATTGCGGCGACCGGGTCCGCGTCCGGCGCCTCGGGAGCGGGACCGGCGCAGGCCGCGCACAGCAACAGGACGGTAAACGCGGTTCGAATTGGGACGGAAAACCGGCTTCTGTTCAGGTGCATGGAAAGTCGTCTCCTTGATTGATGAGGAGAGTGCGGCGCTGTCGCGCAGACTCCTACCCCTCGTTGGCCCGCAGCACGCGCATGAAATTTCCACCCAGGATCTTGGCGATCTCCTCCACCGAGTAACCTCGCTCCAGCAGGCCGCCCGCGAACTGCCGGTAGAGCCAGGTGTAGTCTTCCCGCCACATGTCGATGTCGGTCCCGATGCCCACGTGGTCGATCCCGACCAGCTTCACGATGTGGTCGATGTGGTCCAGAGTGCCTTCCACGTTGGAGCCGTGAGTGATGAGTCCCGAGTAGGGTTGGACCGTCAGGAGGGGAGACAAAGGAGGCAGGCTCAGGACCTCGAGAGCGTTCTGCTTCTCGTCCGGGTCGCGGATGGCCGCGGCCAAGCGGAAGGGATCCGGAAATTTTTCCGCCAGGTAGTTGCCGATCCGGGCCTGAGAGGTCCAGGTCCCCACCGTCCGGATCGCTTCCAGGTGTTTGGGATCGTAATAGGCGCCGACCGCGATCATGCCGCCTTTTCGGGCCAATGCCTTGATCAGGTCGTCCGTGAGGTTTCGGACCGCGTCGACCAGGGTGCGGGCTCCCGAATGGGACGCGATGACCGGTTTATCGGAGGCCTCGATGGCCTCTAGCATGGTCTGGTCCGAGGAATGGGACAGATCCACCAGGATCCCCAGCCGGTTGCACTCCCGCACCACTTCCAGACCGAAATCATTCAGTCCCAGGTCGTCGTCATCCAGGATTCCGGAGCAGGCATCGGCCCAGGAGGCGGGGAAAGCGTGAGCCATCTCCAAGCGGCGGAGTCCCAGTCTGCGGTAGACCCTGAGGGTGGCCAGGTCCTCGACCACGATTCCACTGTCCACGCCCAGCATGAGGGACAGTTTGCCTTCCGCGCGGAAGCGTTCCAGATCATCCGCGGTGACAGCCAGACCCACGTTGGGGTGGGCAGCGGCCGCCTCGTGGACGGCGTCCACTTCCCACAGGAAACGCTTGACGGCGTCGGCGCCGGTGAAGACACTTCGAGCCAGCACATGCCCCGGCTCGGGGGAGGTGTAGAGGTGGGGTGTGAAGTCTCCCACGATGAGCGCCTCGGTGACCGTCCCGACGCCCAGGACGGCGACGTCGATCCCATCCGCCAGCAGGGGCACCGGATCGATGGGGGTCTTCGGCTCCTTGGGGAAACGGAAAAATCGCGTGGTGACCGCAGGGTCGACGACCATGTTCTGTTGGAGAATCTCGGTGACCGGGTCCGCCTCCGGGGCATCGGGAGCGGGACCGACACAGGCTGCGCACAACAACAGGCCGGTTAATGCGGCCCCGAGCGTGGTGGGAAACGGGTCTTTACCTGCGAGCATGGATGAGTCGCCTCCTTTACTGGTCCGGTACTGGTCCGGTCGGAAGTGTAGCGGAAGATTCAGGGAAAGGCATGGCCCGTTCGGGGTTCCGGTGGCGTTGGGAACCCGGAAAATGCAGGCTCGGGTATTCTGTAGGGCGGGAGGATAGGAAAGATGCTTCACGTCGGATCGCTGGAGGAAGTTCGGTCCGGAAGTCCCTTGGTGGTGTCCAAGGGCCCGGTTCCCATCGTGATCTTCGACCATGATGGGAAGCTGCACGCCGTGGACAATCGCTGCCCCCACATGGGTTTTCCGCTGCATCGCGGCACCGTGGAAGATGGCATCCTCACCTGCTATTGGCACCATGCCCGCTTCGACCTGGTGAGCGGGTGCACCTTCAACCTCTTCGCCGACGATGTGGATTCCTACGGTGTGGAGGTCCGGGACGGACAGGTCTTTCTGGACGTCACGCCACCCCCGGTTGATCCGGTCCAACGCTGGAGCCGGCGGCTCACGGAAGGCATGGAGCAGAACCTCAGCCTGATCGTGGGCAAGTCGGTAGTAGGACTGCACCACAGCGGCGTCACCCACGACGATGTCGCGCGTCAGGGGGCCCTCTACGGAGTTCGTCATCGCCGGGACTGGAGCTCCGGCCTCACCATCCTCAGCGCCATGGCCAACGTCTGCGATCGCCTGGAGGGGACGGAGCGGATCCCGCCCATGTACCACGGCCTGGTCCACATTGGCCGTGATTGCGCCGGCCGCACGCCCAAGTTCGAAATTCCGCCCCTGCGCAATCAGGAGATCCCGTCCGGGCATCTCAAGCGCTGGTTCCGTTACTTCGTGGAGGTGCGAAGCACCGAGGGCGCCGAGCGCTGCCTGCTGACCGCCGTTCACAAAGGAATGTCGGACGTCCAGTTGACCGACTTGGTGGGCGCCGCGGCCACCGACCACGTCTACCTGGACGGAGGTCACGTCATCGACTTCGTGAACAAGGCGTTCGAACTGCTGGACCGGATCGGCTGGGAGCACGCCGGCCGGGTGCTGCCCTCCCTGATCCAGCCTCTCTGCCTGGCGGTGCGAAGCGAGGAGAGGAACCCGTGGCGCCACCCCATCGACCTGGTGCCTGTGCTACGCGATGCCGTGGCGCAGATCCCGGAGGCCTTGGAGTCGGGGCAGGGCAAGGCCTGGACCAAGCCGAAAGGCTTCACCGAGGCCCTGTTCAGCGACGATCCCCACACTCCCATCGAGGTTCTATTGGATGGGTTGCGCCGGGGCGCCCAGCCGATCCAACTGGCTCAGGGTGTGGCTTACGCCGCGGCGTTGCGCATCGTCCGCTTTCATGTCCAGAATGAGTTGGCCGACTGGATCGCGGTCCTGCACACGTTCACCTACTCCAACGCCCTTTACCAGTTGCTCAAACGCAACCCGTCGGCGGATCTGACACGAGGCGTGTTTCACGGCGCCATGCGAGTCTATCTGGACCGATTCTTCAACATCCCGCCGGCAAGGCTCCCATCAAGCCGGGTCTCGTCCGCGGCAGAGCTGAACGGAGATTCGATCCGAACCCGTCTGCTGGCGCTCATGAACCACCAGCAGGAGACGGACCGAGCCGGGCAGATGGCCTGGGGCTACCTGGAGGGGGGCGGGGACGGAGGCGTGCTTATCTCGGCTCTAACGGAGAGCCTGATGCGGGAGGATGCCAACTTTCACAGCTTCCAGATGCTGGAAGCGGCCATTCGCCAATACAGCGAGTCCCAGGATCCGGAGGAGAGAAATCTGGTGATGGTCGGAGCAGCCCGCTACCTGGCCGCCCACGCGCCGACGCAACGCGCCATGAACCAGACCCTCCGAGTCGCCATCCGCCTCCATCGAGGCGACCCGGTCTACGAACCGGAGACCGACTAGGAGCGACGACTTCCTAGTCGCCATGGAGCGGCGGTTTCCTAACCGCCGAACTCCGGAGCAATAATTTGGCGAGGAGGAATGGGCGATTGGAAATCGCCCCTCCAGCCCCTCCTACCGCGGCCCCCGGTTGTGCCACCAGCGCAACTCCAGGCCCCGCTCGTTCACGGCGACCACGTCGGACCACTCATCCCCGTCCATGTCTGCCACGATGACGGTGGCGCCCAGTTTCCAATGCTCCTTCAGCGGGTGCTTCTTCCAGGGCGCCGTAGGATCTCCGGAATTCTCGAACCAGGCGATCTGCCCCTTCTGGCCGAACCCGGTGGCCACCACGTCCAGGTCTCCGTCCTTGTCCAGATCGTGGGCGACACCCTCGAAGCCGGACCAGAAACCTTCCTGGATGTTGTGCATGCGCCAGCGGTGGCCCCGTCCAGGCTCCCCCGCGTTCTCGTACCAGACCAGATAGTGGCGGTCGGGCGCATCTCCCCCCTGCAAGCCGCCCGCCATGATCATGTCCAGGTCGCCGTCCCGGTCGAGGTCCACGGGCGTCCCGTGCATGGGCAGGTGCCGGAGGCTGATGACATGCCGACGCCAGGGACCGGCGGCCGGATTCCCGCTGTTCTCGTACCAAAGAACCATGCCGGCCACTCGGGCCGAACCCACGAGATCCATGAGCCCGTCCCCGTTGAAGTCTCCTGCCCGGATGGTCCGGGTCTCAAACCGGCCTTCGTCCACGATGTGGGCGGGCCACTCCTCGTGTTGCCACGGACCGGGATTCCGATACCAGGTGAAATTGTTCCCGAGCCGCCAACTGGAGGCGGCCACGTCCGGGCGGCCGTCCCCGTCCAGATCGGCCACGTCCACGTCGTAGGCCCCCATGAGGCCGCCGCTGGTGATGGCGTGCCTTTTCCACGATTTGGTCTGCGCCGGATTTCCCGGGTTCTCGAACCAGAAGACGTCACCGTAGAAATTGTCGATCCCCACCAGATCGACTCGCCCGTCCTGGTTGATGTCGGCCAGCCGGTGGCGTTCGTAACGGCCTTGCCAGTCCTCGCTGGCGATGGAATGGCGCCGGAACTTGCCGGATCCATCGTTCTCGTACCAATAGAAGTCGTTGTGGATGCGGGATCCCTTGGTCCCGCAATCGGAACTGGTGAGATCCAGGTCGCCGTCGCCGTCCAGGTCGGCCGCGGCCACGGCGTAGGCGTAGGTGTAGTCGTTGGAGATGAGGTGTTCCTCGAACTTCAGGTCACGGGCCTGAAGCAGCAGGCTCGCGGTGACGAATACGAGACAGATTCCGTAGGTGTTTCGAAACTTGGACAAATTCATGACCCCTCCCGGTTGTCCAGAGACCATAGCTTGCCCGCTCTAGCGGTATCAAGGACCCGGCGCCGTCGGTTCCGGTCTCCACGAATGCCGAATAGACTGAAGTCGTGGTCAAGTTTTTCGAGAAACAATGAAACTTTCGCCGGGCTTCGGGGTTTCCATTAAGACGATGGGATCGCAATCGCCAGTGCGTTATGAACGACACCAGCGCCTTTGAAGCGTTCGTTTTCAAGCACCAGGACCGGGTCTTCGGCATCGCCGTGCGGTTGCTGGGAGACGAAGCCGAAGCCGAGGACGTGTCCCAGACCGTCTTCCTGAAGGCGTTCGAACGTTTCGAACGGTTGGGGAGCAACCCTTCGGCAGGAGGCTGGCTGCGAACCGTGACCACGAACCTGTGCCTGAATCATCTGTCCCGCTATCGGGCTCGTTGGCGCCTGTTCAGCCAGCGATCGCCCCGTGGGACCGGAACCGGACGGAGCTACGAAGAGCGCCTGGTGGTGCCCGAATCCCAGTCGGTGGACCTGGAACGCGCCGGCGAGCATGCGCGGTTGGAGCAGGGAATTCGTGGGTTGCCGCCTCATCAACGTGTGCCGCTGGTGCTGTTTCATTTCGAAGACAAGAGTTATAGAGAGATCGCCGGAATCCTGGGTGTCACCCTGGCCAAGGTCAAGACCGATATCCACCGGGGCCGCCAGGCTCTCCGGCGCTTGATGGAGATGAACGATGAACGGCGATGAACTGGAGTCCTTGATTCATCGAAGGCTGTCTCAACTCCCGCCGCCGCGTGCGCCGGGGACGTTCGTTCCCCGGGTGATGGCTCGGGTTCGGAGGCGGCGTCAGAGTCCTTGGTATGCGCAGCCTTGGATCGCTTGGCCGCGGGTTTGGCAAGTGGTGTCGGTGATGCTGCTCCTGGGCCTTTGCAGTATGGCTTGGTACGTCGTCGAAGGCGCACGTGGCCTTTTCGACTTCTACGGGGCCACGAGGGTAGAGACGAGCGTCATTGCCGTCACCGACACGGTTGCGGCGCTGGCGGAAAGTGGGCGGATCCTGCGTCGTGTGATTCTGGAACCGATTGCCGGACCTCTCATGTTCGTGATGGTGATCGTGTGCATGGCGAGCGCATTGCTCGGTGCGGCGCTGGCCCGTTTGCTCCGGGAAAGGGAGGCTGGACGATGAAGTTCGCTTGGGTATTTTCGGGATTGTTGGTCGTGGTGCTGGGTCTCTCCTCGGGTTGTGGCCCCGATTCGAGCGGCCCTGACGCGCCTCCGGTTCCAGGGTTTCTGGAAGTCGGCAGCGATGACGGCGAAGTGGTGAAGATCGGCGGGAACTACGTTCTCCCAAAAGATAAGGAGCTCGAGAGGCTCGTCGTCATCTCGGGTCTGGCCCGGATCGAAGGGACGGTCAGAGACGAAATGGTGGTGATCGCCGGCGGAGCGACGCTTGCCGGCAGCGCCCGCGTCCAGGGCAATGTCGTGGTCTTGGGAGGAACGGTCGAAGTCGAGGAGGGAGCCACCGTACGAAGAGATCTGGTGGTGCTTGGCGGCGGGTTGGAGGTTCCCCCCGGCTTCGAACCGGGCGGGGAACAGGTGTCGATCGGGACAATCCCTGCAGGAGGGATGTTGGCCGAAGTGATTCCCTGGTTTACCCACGGGCTGTTTCTGGGCCGGCCCATCGTGCCGAGCCTGACCTGGATCTGGGCCGTCGTGGCCGTTCTGGCGCTCTTGTATCTGCTGATCAACTTTATCTTCTCCAGTCCCGTGCACGCTTGCGCTCAAGCTCTCGCCGACAAGCCGCTGAGCGTGGGTCTGGTGGGTCTGTTGGTCGTGGTGTTGATTGCTCCCGTGTCTTTGATGCTGGTGGTGTCCGTTGTCGGGCTGGTGCTGATTCCGTTCTTCTGGGTCATGCTCATGGTCGCCGGACTCGTGGGAAGTGTGGGTGTGGCCCGCTGGATCGGAACCCGTGTTCTGGCTGAGGAATCTCCGGAGAACCGTATGGATGCGGCGCGGTCGCTGCTCATCGGACTTGCCTTGATCACGCTGGTCTTCATGGTTCCTGTGCTGGGTTTCGCCGCATGGTCCGTGTTGTGCGTACTGGCATTGGGCGCGGCGGCGACCGAAGCCTTTGCCGGGTTGAGGAGAGAGAATCCGGCCGCACCGTCCCCGGCCCCGCCAGTCCCGCCGCCGGCATCGGCAGGGACCGGACCGGTGGATGACATTGCTGAGGAATCCGCCGCACAAACGGCATCGCCCCACCGTCCTGCTTCGGTGGTCGATCTTTACGCGTTTCAGAGAGCCACCTTTCTGGTTCGACTGGGGGCTTTCCTGATCGATCTCGCCATGGTGGCCTTCTTGACGCACCTTCTGGAGATAGCAGGCGGAAAGACGTTTCTGCTCTTCCTGATCTATCGCATCGCTCACTGGAGTTGGCAGGGGACGACGGTCGGCGGCATCATCTGCCGCTTGCGTGTCGTGCGCACTGATGGAACTCCGATCCGCTTCACCGAGGCGGCGGTGCGGGGACTCAGCAGCATCCTTTCGACATTGGTCGTGGGTTTGGGATGGCTCTGGATTCTCTGGGATCCGGAGCGGCAGGCTTGGCACGACAAGATCGCGGGAACCCTCGTGGTCCGGGTCCCGGCCGATTGGCCCCGGTGATAATCAAAGTGACGGGCGGAAAAGTGTCCGAAATCGGACAGTTTGTCCCGATTTCGGACACTCGAGGCGGACTCGAGACGACATTATTATTGTGACCAGCGATCGATTCTCGTTTCTGGGAATGGGTCACCTGTCCGGATGGATGATCTTGTGGCAGGTTGAACAGACACTTGGCGGGTGCTACGGGAAGCGCCGCGACGAGGAATCAATGGAGGACAGACATACGATGCTCTCATTGCGGCCGCGGCGATAAAAGCGGAGGCTTCGGTGCTCCTCACCTGGAATCTGCGAAACTTTTCCCAATTCGCGGGGAGAATCAGGATCCGTGCGCCCGTTTGACATGTCTACTCACCTCCCGCCCGAATCACGTGCTTGACACTGTCAATTGCCGGCAGGTTCAGCCGCGTGCCGCCCGCGTCATTTCCGCCACTACGAAGATCCGGTTGATTCCGGAGGTTGCGAACCAGCCGTGTACCAGTCCACACGCCGGGTGGCGTACATGACCGCCGCGAGGATGACGAAGAGGCCCAGCGATCCGATGAGGAGGGCATAGTCCTCGTTCATGAGGAGGATGTAGAGGTAGGCATAGAGCAGGGCGACGCCGGCGGCGAGAAGCGAGGCAAGCTGTTTACGGTGCAGTACCGCAGCCGAGTACGCCCCCACCAAGGCGATGATCGAAACGCTCGCCATGGCATAGGCGAGAGGGAAGCCGATGTGCTCTGACAGTGAGAGCTCCAGCAGGTAGAAGAGACAGAGCGCGCCTCCGAGCATGAGGAATTGGATCGGGTGGACCCGAACGCCGGCCAGGACCTCAATCAGCCAGACGACGGCGAAGGGGAGAAGGATGAAGAGGAACGCGTACTTTACGCTGCGCTCCGCCATCCG
Source organism: Acidobacteriota bacterium (assembly GCA_963668095.1). Lineage (GTDB taxonomy): Bacteria > Acidobacteriota > UBA6911 > RPQK01 > JAJDTT01 > JAJDTT01. The sequence continues at coordinate 226,126 of OY764083.1, forward strand.
ATAGTGGTCCACTGGATGGACCAGATCGACCCCGAAGCGTGAGCCGTCGATGGCTTCGTTCATCTTGGCCTCGGCCGTCCATGCCTGCGGGTAGTTTCGGCCGAGGAACGGGATGGACCATCTGGCTTGGAAGCCGGTAGCCGACACGGAGCGCTCGGCCGGGAGCCAGTTGCCCTGGAAACTGGGATGGCCGTAGTCCGATTGGAGTTCGACGGTAGTCTGCTGTCCGAAGGGAGTGAGGTAGAGACCGAGGCTGCCATTCAGAGAGATCGGGAAAGTGAATTTGAACCTCTCTGATGCGTCCGCCACGGCAACGACTGCGTGGATACCCGCAATCCCGTCCAGGAAGGCTCCGGTTCCCGGAAGGAATGACACCGGCTGGCCGTTCCACGACACAGCCGTCTCTTCCTGGATTGCCCGCGCGTCGGATATTCCGACTGCCAGATAGGCTCGCTCCCAGTCGACCGCCGCAGGTTCGACACCCAGCTCGGCGAAGCTGGGACGTGCAAACTCGCCTTCGACCGTGAGGCCGAGCCGATAGACCGGGACTGAGAAAATCCCGCGATAACGAGTCTCGCTGTCGATGGAGCCGCGAGTGTGGAGCCGCTCCGGCAGGAAGATGGCGTTCCGGGCCTCGGTGCGGGTGACTTCCTGGCCGCCGGTCCCGAACTCGGTCCAACGATGGGTGTAGGGAACGACCAAGGCCGGGCCAGTGACGATCTGGGTGTTTCCCCACTTTGACGATACCTCCGCCGCCGCCTCTTGACGACGCTCTTGGCGCTCGGAAACCAGTTCCGCAATCAGTGCGATGGGGATCTGGAGCAGTAGCGCCAGGAAACCGACGAACAAGAGGCGCAGCATCTGAGAACTGCGAAGCGAGGTTGTCAACCGCTCGATCGAATCTTGCATTGAGTGCGCTCCATAAGCTTAGGGGGGATTCCGAAAAATAGCAGGAATACGTGCTCCTTGTAACCGTTCCGTTTTTCGTGGGAGACGGAAAGACCTCCGGTTTCGCTCGCTGACCTGTCCGATTTCGGACAGTTTGTCATGAGATCGGACAGTTGCAACGGATTTTCCATGGGGTCGCGCGCTTGCGCGAACGTGGTCTCGGGGAGGGCACCCACAAGGGGAGTCCCTACGTTTCGCGCGTGCTCGCCTGGAATCACGGACGATCGGTGATGGTATTTTCGTAGCGACCGGGTGAGAATTTCGCGTCAGGTGCCTTTGCCGGGTCTGAGTAGAGCCGGACGGAATGTCCGAAAACGGACAGACTGTTCGAAATTGGGACGAACTGTCCGAAATAGGACACTGGAGGAGAGTTTCCATGAGGCCATTCACGAATCGACTGGTTCTGGCAGCGGTGGTGCTTTTGTTTGGCATTGGCGGTTACACGGGTGCGGCCAGCGCGGAGAGTGCCCTGAAACCTTCTCCGGACGCCGCCCTCTACGCCTACGGCTACCATCAGCGCCCCTACCCGCTGGAACCGGGCCCTCACCTCTTCGTGGATTGGCGCTACCTGAATCCGGGCCACGTGACTTACCGCTACCGGGGAGAGCGGATCCAGCGGGACCGGCCCGAGGAGTACGGTCCGGAGATCAACTCCCAGATCGAAGTCCATCCCCGGGACGTCCCCGCCGGAATCCGGATCGAGGTGCAGCCGGCGGGAAAGCTGGGACCGGTGATCCGGAACGACCGCCCCTGGGAGTTCTTCACGCCCTACGTCACCCTGATTCACCACGAAGGAAAGTACCTTCTCTTCTACAATACGACCACGTACCGGCTCGGCCGGAGTTCGGAAGGTTACATGGTCTGCTACGCCGAGTCCGAGGACGGATTGAACTACCGCAAACCGCCGCTGGGGCAGGTGGAATTCCAGGGCAGCCGTGAGAACAACCTGGTGCTGGGACCGGGGGTCTGCAGATACGGGATTCACGGCCCGGCCGTCTTCGTGGATCCCAGCGCCGAGCCGGCCGAGCGTTTCAAGGCGATCTACCAGGCCGCCGTCGACCAGGAAACCGTCGAAAGGCTGAAGGGCGTGCGCCCCGAGTCGGTGACGCCGGCCTCAAAGGACGGAACGGCTCTCATGGGGGCGGTCTCGCCGGATGGAATCCGGTGGCGGGAGCTGGAAGAGCCGCTCATGGGGCACGTCAGCGACACCGGGACCACGGCCTACTGGGATGCACGCCTGGGCCGCTATGTGGGTTACTTCCGGATGGGGGTTTGGGGACGGCGCATGATCGGCCGGGCCGAGACCACCGATTTCCGGCGCTGGCCGCGGCCCGAGATGGTTCTGGCCCCCGATCCTTCGGATGCGGCCTGGGTCGACTACTACACCAACGGCAAGGCGCTCTACCCGGGCACCAGCACCATGCATCTCATGTTCCCCATGATCTATCACCGAAACCTGGACACCAGCACGGTCCGGGTGGCCGCCAGCCTGGCGGGGCGGATCTGGAATTTCCTGCCCGGAGAGCCGGTCCTGGAGACCGGTCCGGAGGGATCGTTCGACGCCGGTTGCCTCTTTCCCGGGGCCGGGCTGGCCGAGATCCCGGGCGACCGCGTCATCCTGCCCTACATCGGTTTCGCCGTCCCCCACAAGTTTCCCCGCCTCAGCCCGCTGGGGGAGGTCGCCTTCGCGGTCTGGCCCAAGCAGCGCCTGAGCGCCCTGGTGGCGGACGAGGTGGGGTCTTTCGTCACCAATCCTCTCTCCAGCCAGGGCAAGACCCTCTGGCTCAACTTCGACGCGGGCCGGAACGGTTCGGTTCAAGTGGAGGTGGTGGGCGTCGAGGGCAGGACCCTGGCCGAGTGCGATACCCTGTCTGGCGACCGGCTGTCGCAGCAGGTGACCTGGAAGGGCGGGCCGGATTTGGGAATCGAACCGGGTGAGTCCTTTCGCCTGCGGTTCCGGCTGCGCGGCGCCAAGCTCTTCGCCTTCGAAATGCGTTGAGCGCGGCGGTTGTTCGGAAGTTCTGGAGGTTGTGTTCCATGAAAAAGCTTGCCGTTCTGATCTCTCTGGTCCTGGTCTGGCCCGGCGTCGCCTTCCCTGCGAAGAGCGCCGACAATTCCATGGCGTCCCAGATCGACATCCCGTTCGAGAAGTTCGTCCTGCCCAACGGCCTCACCCTGATCGTCCACGAGGACCACAAGGCGCCCATCGTGGGCGTCAACGTCTGGTACCACGTGGGGTCGAAGAACGAAAAACCGGGACGCACGGGATTCGCCCACCTCTTCGAGCACCTGATGTTCAACGGGACGGAACACTGGCCCGGCGAGTTCTTCGAGCCCTTGGAAGAGGTCGGCGCCACCGGAATGAACGGCACCACCAACGCCGATCGCACCAACTACTTCGAGAACGTTCCCAAGAACGCCCTGGACCTGGCCCTGTGGCTGGAGTCGGACCGCATGGGCCACATGCTGGGCGCCATTTCCAAGGAGAAGCTGGACGAGCAGCGCGGCGTGGTCCAGAACGAGAAGCGCCAGGGGGAGAATCAACCCTATGGCCGGTCGTGGACCCTCCTGACCGAGAACACCTATCCGGCGGGCCATCCCTACTCCTGGACCACCATCGGTTCCATGGAGGATCTGAATGCGGCCGAGCTGGACGACGTCAAGGAATGGTTCAAGACGTACTACGGCGCCGCCAACGCGGTTCTGTCCGTCGCTGGGGATGTCGACGCCCAAGAAGTGAAGAAGAGGGTCGAGCACTATTTCGGAGACATCCCCTCCGGTCCTCCGGTGGACAAACAGGAAGCCTGGATCGCCAAGATGACGGGGACCCACCGGCAGCAGATGCAGGACCGCGTGCCCCAGGCCCGGATCTACCGGGTCTGGAACGTGCCCCAGTGGGGCACCCGGGAAGCGGCTCTCCTGGACCTGGTGGCCGATATTCTGGGTGGAGGCAAGACCTCACGGTTCTACAAACGGCTGGTCTACCAGGACCAGATCGCCACGGACGCGTCCAGCTTCCTCTACGCTCGGGAACTGAGCGGCCAATTCCATGTCAATTCCACGGCTCACCCGTCGAAGACTCTGGGTGAGGTGGAGCAGGCCCTGGCCGAAGAGGTGGAGAGATTCATTCAGGAGGGTCCGACCCAGGCGGAGTTGGATCTGGCCAAGACCCAGACATTCGCCGGTTTCGTTCGGGGCTTGGAGCGGGTCGGCGGATTCGGCGGCAAGTCCGACATCCTGGCGTCCAACGAGGTCTACGGCGGTTCTCCCGATACCTACAAGAAATACTTCCGGTACGTGGAGGAGGCGACTCCGGAAGCTCTCCGCGGTGCGGCTCGCGACTGGCTGTCCGACGGGGACTTCATCCTGGAGGTCCACCCGTTTCCCAAGTACTCGACGGCCGAATCGGGGGCGGATCGTGACCGGCTGCCGGACGTGGGTGAACCGCCGCCCGCCGAGTTTCCCAGCCTTCAGAAGACGACCCTGTCCAACGGGTTGAGAGTGATCCTGGCCGAGCGTCATGCGGTGCCCGTAGTCAACTTCAGATTGCTCATCGATGCCGGTTATGCCGCCGATCTGGGCGGGCTGGCGGGGACGGCCAACTTGGCGGCGGACATGATGGACGAAGGGACCTCGACCCGCAGCTCGCTTGAGATCAGCGAGGAAGCGGCCCGGCTCGGGGCCGACATCGGCAGCAGCGCTTCGCTCGACGACTCGACGGTCTCCCTGTCGGCGCTCAAGGCGAACCTCGCCGAGTCGCTGGATCTCTACGCCGACGTGGTCTTGAACCCGTCCTTCCCGGAAAAGGAGCTGGAGCGGCTCCGTCGCCAGCTCTTGGCCCGGATCCAACGGGAGAAGGTCAGCCCCGTCAGCATGGCCCTGCGGGTGATGCCAAAGCTCATCTACGGAGCGGACCACGCCTACGGGAACCCGCTGACCGGGTCCGGAACGGAAGAGTCGGCCAAAGCCATCACCCGGGACCAGCTCAAGGATTTCCACGCCACCTGGTACCGGCCCAACAACGCCGCCCTGATCGTGGTGGGGGACACGACCCTGGTTGAGATCGAACCTCAGTTGGAGCGGGTCTTCAAGGCTTGGCAGAGCGGACCGGTTTCGGAGAAGCAGGTCGGCCGAGTGGACCACCACTCCCGGTCCCAGGTCTATCTCATGGATCGGCCCGGGTCTCAGCAATCGCTGATCTTTGCCGGGCACGTCGCCCCGCCCACCAACAATCCGGACGAGATCGCCCTGATCACCATGAACCGGATTATCGGAGGCAGCTTCACCTCCCGCATCAACATGAACCTGCGGGAGGAAAAACACTGGTCCTATGGGGCCCGGACCCTCCTGTTTGGAGCCAAGGGGCAAAGGCCCTTCATCGTCTACGCTCCGGTTCAGACCGACAAGACCAAGGAATCTGCGGCCGAGATCGACCGCGAACTGAGGGAGTATCGGGGGGACCGCCCGGCCACGCCGGAGGAGTTGGACCGGGCCCAGAAGGCTCAGACGCTCAGCCTGCCTGGACGGTGGGAGACCTCGGGTGCGGTGGGAGGAACCATCGCCGAGATCGTCCGCTTCGGGCTGGCCGAGGACTACTACCGGACCTTTCCCGGCAAGGTCAGAGCTCTGGACATTCCGGCCATCCAAGCATCTGCGAATGACGTGATTCGCCCCGACCAGTTGGTATGGGTCATCGTCGGCGACCTCTCGAAGATCGAAGACGGGATCCGCGAGCTCAATCTCGGGGAACTGAAACGACTCGATCAGGATGGCAACGTGATCGACTCCGCCGGACAGTAGGGCCGGCGGGCGGGACCGGTTCAGGGAGGATACATGAAGATCGAAATTCTGACGGCGATACTCCTCGTATGCGCCGGATGCAGCGAGTTTGGCGAGATGGAAACGACCAGAGCGCGGATCAATACGTTCGACGCCGGCCGGGAGAGCTGGCAGGTCTACGATTACAACGGCGGCAGCGGGAACGAGAACGTCTTTTTCATGACCACATGGGAGAAGACGGGCGGCGTGGACAACTCCGGATACGTCTGGGCCGACGATTCCCGGTGGCGGATCGATACTCCCGAGGACCCGCACTCCATTCTGCCGCTGATCCTCTATCACCGGTGGGTGGCCGAGGACCTGGAGGACGGGGGCCGCAACGAAACACCCCGGCCCACCGGATTCCGGCAGGAGGAAGCCCTGGATCTGCGGGGCGCCGAGGTGTCGGTCCACCTCCGGGGGGACGATCTCGACCTGAAAGGGGCCAAGTGCTACTTCTGGGTCCACTCCGGCGGGACCCGGTGGCACTACACCGGCCGGCCGCTCAAGATCCATCACGGGAAATGGGGCCCGCCCGAGCGATTCGTCCTCGTGAACGACGAGTCAAAATGGCACCGGAGCTGGGCGCCGTCCCGGGCGTCTCTGGACGCGCTGCTCAAGAACAGCGCCAGCTACGGTTTTTCCTTCGTGGGATTCTCGGAGGAGGTCACGGGCAAGATCTCCATGGACCAGTTCGAGCTCCGTCTGGCGAGTCCGTAGCCAAAGCCTTCGCATTCCAAGAAGATTCAGATCCGAACGGTCCTCGCGTGCGATGACAGTCCGAATCATGCCCTTAGAACGAAGTTCCAGACTCAGAGACAAGATAACTCCCTGATTATAAAGGGATAACCGACGAATCGGACTAGTTGTCCACTGGGAACACCCTGATCAACTCCAGCACCCGGTGCTGCAGCGGTGTCGGTTCCGTCAGTCGTTGCAACTTTGGACCGTCCGGGTCCGAGGCCGTTCGGCATTGGTGATGGGCACGCGTCCCCATCTCAGCCATCAGTGTGAAGAAGGGGACAGTCACCTGAAGAAGGGGACAGTCACCTTTTCTCTTGCGGTCACCGTTTCTCTTGCGTTCGACGCTATCATCAAGACAAGGAGGTTCCGCATGGCCCCTGTCTCTCTACGCTTGCCGGAGAAGTCTCTCAACGCCTGCAACGATTGGCCGACCTCACCGGGCGCAGCAAAACTTTCTACATGATCGAGGCCATTCGGGAGCATCTGGACGACCTTGAGGATTTGTACGTTGCTGAGCAACGGTTGGTCGCCCTTCGATCCGGGGAGTCTCGGACTGTGCCGCTGGAAGAAGCGATGCAGTGTTATCGGTTGAAGGACTGAATTGGATCAGAAACGCTGGGAGGGGACAGTCTTGTTCCCGTCTTCGGCGTCGCTTCGCCGTACCAAAGAGTCGGGCGGGTCGTAAGCGTAGAGGGGGGGACTGAACGTCCCCCCCTGTCGGCGCCTGAAAGACGCCGCTCCAATCGGCGACAAGAAAGTCGCCGCCGTCTCTCTACGTTACTTGCTTTGGAATTGTTCATTTCTTGTTGCGGATCGATTCCTGCATTCGCTTGCCGAAGTTTTCCCGGCCCCCGGCGGGGTTGGACTCACATCGCGCCCCAGAGCCGTCAGCAGGCGCAGAAGCCGTTCCATGGAATATTCTCGGTATCTGCCCGGGAAGAAGGGGACAGTCACCTTTTCTCTCCGCCCGGGAAGAAGGGGACAGTCCCTTTTCTCTCCCGGAGGAGGTAACGGGCAAGCTCTCCACGGACCAGTTCGAGCTTCGTCTGGCGAGTCCGTAGCCGTAACTTCCGCCCCGGTGAGCCCATCCCGGCACCAAAGCGCATGGGGAAATACGGGGCCTCGTAACGGTGATGCTTCCCATTACAGCGGCTGTCTTCTAAGATCATGCATGGAAGGAATCGACGATGTCCCGTGCGAGCACAGGGATGCATCCCGCCAACAGGGTCGGCAGCGACAGTTCGGAACGCCAACCTTGCATTGAGCCTATGTCCTATTCCGGAAATGCCTCTCGAAACCTGTCGGCAATGCTGCGCATCTGTCGAACCGCGTCGTCGATCACGCAGCCCCGGTCGGTGCCGGTCGTAAGGCGAATCGGGATAAACAGATAGCTGCTGGTGACCTGTGCATCGTCGTGGGAAGAAGGGGACAGTCACCTTCTCTGCGCTCCGTGCCTGAGGCCGCGCTCTCGAATGATCTTGTCGATGCGCGTGACCAGCTCGGCCTTGAGCAGATGCGTGTCGGCATCCGGGAGTCCCAGGTCAGCGAATACGTTTTCGCTGCCGTGTTCGATCTTCACGTTGTCGGTCTTCATCGATTTACCCTCTGCCAAAGTTCCCGAGGAAGTGTCGCTCAGACGCTCTTAGCCTAAGACCATCGGTGGAGGACAGTTTCCATCTCCACGAGGCAGAATCTTTACCTGAGAACGGCGTCAAGGGGTTGAATATCCGAGACATCGATCGTTGCGCCCGCCCGGGCAAGATCGTAGCTCATTTGCATATTCATCCAGTAATGCGGCGTAGTTTTGAAGGCTTTTGCCAATCGGAATGCAGTATCCGGCGTTACCGACGTCTGGCCCTTGACGATGCGTTCTATACGCGTGCGCGGTACGCTCAATTTCTTTGCCAGGGCCCCGGCGCTCATCTCGAGCGGCTTAAGGTACAGCTCGTCCAAGACTTCACCAGGATGCATCGGCACAAGGATATCAGCCATTTCCATCAGTCCTCAGTGGTAGTCCACAATCTCGACTTCATCCGGTCCACGGTCGGTCCAAACGAAGCAGATACGCCATTGCCGGTTGATGCGAATCGAATGTTGTCCCTTGCGGTCGCCCCGGAAGAAGGGGACAGTCACCTTCTCTGCGCTCCGTGCCTGAGGCCGCGCTCTCGAATGATCTTGTCGATGCGTGTGACCAGCTCGGCCTTGAGCAGATGCGTGTCGGCATCCGGGAGTCCCAGGTCAGCGAATACGTTTTCGCTGCCGTGTTCGATCTTCACGTTGTCGGTCTTCATCGATTTACCCTCTGCCAAAGTTCCCGAGGAAGTGTCGCTCAGACGCTCTTAGCCTAAGACCGTCGGTGGAGGACAGTTTCCATCTCCACGAGGCAGAATCTTTACCTGAGAACGGCGTCAAGGGGTTGAATATCCGAGACATCGATCGTTGCGCCCGCCCGGGCAAGATCGTAGCTCATTTGCATATTCATCCAGTAATGCGGCGTAGTTTTGAAGGCTTTTGCCAATCGGAATGCAGTATCCGGCGTTACCGACGTCTGGCCCTTGACGATGCGTTCTATACGCGTGCGCGGTACGCTCAATTTCTTTGCCAGGGCCCCGGCGCTCATCTCGAGCGGCTTAAGGTACAGCTCGTCCAAGACTTCACCAGGATGCATCGGCACAAGGATATCAGCCATTTCCATCAGTCCTCAGTGGTAGTCCACAATCTCGACTTCATCCGGTCCACGGTCGGTCCAAACGAAGCAGATACGCCATTGCCGGTTGATGCGAATCGAATGTTGTCCCTTGCGGTCGCCCCGGAAGAAGGGGACAGTCACCTTCTCTGCGCTCCGTGCCTGAGGCCGCGCTCTCGAATGATCTTGTCGATGCGTGTGACCAGCTCGGCCTTGAGCAGATGCGTGTCGGCATCCGGGAGTCCCAGGTCAGCGAATACGTTTTCGCTGCCGTGTTCGATCTTCACGTTGTCGGTCTTCATCGATTTACCCTCTGCCAAAGTTCCCGAGGAAGTGTCGCTCAGACGCTCTTAGCCTAAGACCGTCGGTGGAGGACAGTTTCCATCTCCACGAGGCAGAATCTTTACCTGAGAACGGCGTCAAGGGGTTGAATATCCGAGACATCGATCGTTGCGCCCGCCCGGGCAAGATCGTAGCTCATTTGCATATTCATCCAGTAATGCGGCGTAGTTTTGAAGGCTTTTGCCAATCGGAATGCAGTATCCGGCGTTACCGACGTCTGGCCCTTGACGATGCGTTCTATACGCGTGCGCGGTACGCTCAATTTCTTTGCCAGGGCCCCGGCGCTCATCTCGAGCGGCTTAAGGTACAGCTCGTCCAAGACTTCACCAGGATGCATCGGCACAAGGATATCAGCCATTTCCATCAGTCCTCAGTGGTAGTCCACAATCTCGACTTCATCCGGTCCACGGTCGGTCCAAACGCGGCGTGTGTGAAGAAGGGGACAGTCACCGTTTCTCTTGCGTTTGAAGAAGGGGACAGTCACCTTTTCTCTTGTGCGCGCCATTGCCGGTTGATGCGAATCGAATGTTGTCCCTTGCGGTCGCCTGACAATCGCCCAAGACGATTGCCTGGAGGAAAGCGGAGGTCTTCCAGCTGAACCGCCGCATTCAATGCGGTCAGCAGGGCACGGGTTCTGCGTAGCAGGTAGGCGGGGAAACCCCTTGGAGTTTGCCCGGCAGCGATTCTCCTGGTCCGCTTACCCCTAAAACCCTGTATCACGTAATGATACTATCATTAAGACTAGGAGGTTCCGCATGGCCCCGGTTTCTCTACGCTTGCCGGATGAAGTCTCTCAACGCCTGCAACGATTGGCCGACCTCACCGGGCGCAGCAAAACTTTCTACATGATCGAGGCCATTCGGGAGCATCTGGACGACCTTGAGGATTTGTACGTTGCTGAGCAACGGTTGGTCGCCCTTCGATCCGGGGAGTCTCGAACTGTGCCGTTGGAAGAAGCGATGCAGTGTAATCGGTTGAAGGACTGAATTGGATCAGAAACGCTGGGAGGGGACGGTCTTGCTCCCGTCTTCGGCGTCGCTTCGCCGTACCAAAGTGTCGGGCGGGTCGTAAGCGTAGAGGGGGGGACTAATTGTCCCCCCCTGTCGGCGCCTGAAAGACGCCGCTCCAATCGGCGACAAGAAAGACGCCGCTCCACGCCGTCTCTCTGCGTTACTTGCTTTGGAGTTCTTCATTTCTTGTTGCGGATCGATTCCTGCATTCGCTTGCCGAAGTCTTCCCGGCCCCCGGCGGGGTTGGACTGGTGACGGGGATGCGGGGGAACTCCGGCCGCCGGCTCGTTGGAGTCCCGGCCCCAGTGACCGGAGCGGTGAGTGATCACGTCCAACCAGCGGGCGTTCGCCTTGCGCCGAGCCAGGTCTCCGTCGGGATCGGGCAGGGTGTACGTGTAGGAATAGAGCTTGGCCCGGGTGAGGTACAGCTTGAGACAGACGCCGCCGTACTGTTCCACGCTCAGGTCGTAGGGAGACCGGCCGCTTTTCCAGGTCAGTTTCTGGGCCGTGCCGTTGGAGGTCAAGGGAACCGAATCCTCTCGGGTGAAGTCCCGGATCGGTTCCCCGTAGGGAGTGATCAATTCGGCCTCGATGGAACCGCCCTCGGCATCGGCATTCACCAGGATCTCGTAGGCCGGACCCCACGGTTTGGTCATCAGCCAACCCTCCTGGTCTCCGGCGTCCATCGATATCCAGTGGTCCTCGGGCATGCGGGCCACCATCAGGACGGCCACGTCACGCGTTCCCTGAGATAAGTCATAAGAGAGCCAGTCCCACCAGGTGTGGTTCAGGCGGCTGGCCGTGTAGTAGATCCAGGTCTCTCCGTCCCGCACCAGGGGGTTCTCGGCCGGGTAGAGCATGCCGCCATCCTGGGCGCCCGGCTTGCCCAAAGGAACCACCGGCGAGCGGTCGTCGGGACGGTGCCAGGTTCTACCGTCGCGGCTGTAGGCCAGGGAGAGGTCCAACTGGCCCACCTTGCCTCTGGGGTAGTCGGGCGGCTTGTGATAGGCCCCGTATGTGGGTGCGAAGGGATGGACGTAGTAGGGGTTGATGATCCCCAGGAAGAAGTTCTCGTAGCGGAGGACGGGCATGTCGTAGATGTTGTACAGCTCCGGCGGGTCCAGATTGTCTCCGGCAACCAGCACCCGTCCCGTGTCCTCCCAGTTCACGAGATCGTAGCTCTCGTACTGGGAGATGTCCCGAGGGACGTTGGGCACCCGACGGGTCATCAGCACGTACTTGCGGCGGTCCGGGTCGTAGAAGAGGGTGCAGTTGTCGTCGCTGATGCCGCGTATCACCGGGTTGACGTGACGGGGCCGCTCCCACTGCAGTCCGTCGTGGGAGTAGGCCAGGTTCAGCGCCGAGTGGTGCCGGGCCCAGAGTGACTCTTCGCCGAAGGTGTTGAAGATCATCTTGTAGCGGCGGGCGGGGATGTCGCTGGGATCCTTGATGATGCTGAAGACGAACTGCCGCTTGAAGGAGACGACCATGTTGTGTTCGCGGGAGCCGTTCACCTCCACCAGGCCAAGTTTCGGCTTCTCCCAATTCAGGCCGTCCCGGCTGACGGCGTAGGCCATCCCCCGCGGCCCGTCGCCCGTATTCCCTTTCCAGCGCATGAGCGTGTACCACATCTTGAAGATCTGCTCTTCCTCGTCGTACATCACCGAGACGTAGTTGAGCATGTCCCGGTCCGTCTCCCAGGGGGCGTCCAGGCGCAGCACCGGTTCCTGGCGCTTGACCGCCTGGTTCACCTTGCGGCGAAGGTTGTGGTGCTCCAACAGGGGCTCGTCGTCGATGAGGAGAAACTTGTAGCGGGCGAGCTGCCGCTCCGGGCTCGCAGCCGTTTCAGCGGCAGCTGTGTTTCCGCAGAGGAACGCCGCCGAGACCAGAATCGGGAGCACGCCGCGATGGATTCGGAAGAATGGGATCATGGAGTGGTCCTCCTTAAATTCTCTTTGGAAATGAAGATTCGAGTCAGAAATAGAACTTCAGGGCCAACTGGATCTGCCGGGCGGCCAGCGTCTGGGCCAGGACACCGAAGCCGACGGTCCCGTAGAGCAGAGTCTGCTGCCTCTCGTTGACCACGAAGTTGGGTCGGTTGGTGGCGTTGAAAGCCTCCACTCTGGCCTCCAGCCGTTGAGTTTCGGCCAGAGGAAAGGTCCGGCGCAGAGAGATGTCCAGGTTGAAGAGGCCGGGGGCCTCGACGACGCCGCGGCCGGAGTTTCCATATTGGAACGGCGGCGGCGGAGCGAAGGCACCGGTGTCGAACCAGCGGGCGGGAGTCCGCTCGTGGAGAGGCAGATTGGCGTCCCGGATCCGGTCCGGCCACTGGGACGCCTCCGATCCGGCGTCCAAGGGATCGCCGGGCAGAGAGACGGTGCGCCAGCCACCCTCCTGGAAATTGGAGATGGCCCGGATGGACCATCCTCCCAGCAGCCGTGAAGCCAAGCCGCTTTGGAGCAGCGGCCGGTTGGGTCCGAAGGGCAGATCGAAACCGCCCGAAAGCATCAAACGCACCGGAATATGGAAGTCCGCCACTCCCCGGGTCGCCTCCAGCGGCAGGTTGCGGGACCGGTAGATTCGTCGGGAAGTGTAACCCGTGGTTCCCCCTCCGGTCTGGATCAGACGGGACCAGCTCAGTGACGCCAGGAGGTACAGACCATCGGCGCCCGCGGCCTTTTCCACTTGAAAATGCATGCCCTGGTACCAGGAATCGGCATTCGCAAACGGAAAATGAACGGCTTGCAGGTGAGGCCAGGGCCGGCGAAGCTGCCGGTCTCCGGTCCCCGGAGCCGCGTCGTTCCAGGAGATTGTCTCCAGAAGATCGGTCGATCGGGAACCATGGTAGCCGGTGTCCAGCAGCCAGTGGCGGGTGAACTCGTGCTGGAGGCTGAGGCCCCAGGAATGGGTCCGGGACAAGGGCAGCGGAGTCTGGAATCCGTAGTGGTCGGGAATCGCCGCGCCTCGACCTTCGTCAGGAAACGGGTCCGCCAAGCGCAGCACCGGGGTCTCCAGGGGGCTGTTGAAAATGGGCCGCTCGGCTCCGGGGCGGGGATTCCGGCTCAAGCGGAGGACCATGTTCAGATCCGGCTCGTTGGCATGAAGACCATATCCGGTGCGCAGAACGGTCTTTTCCGCCAGGCGAAGCGACACGCCCAGGCGCGGCAGTATTCCGTCGAGAGGGTTCCATCGGATCAGGGGATAGTTGGGTTGAAAGCGGCCCGTTTCCCACGGTTTCAGATCCAGGTCCAGCAACGCGGGAACCGTCCGGCCGGTCACTGGATCCAGGTTCGACATGAAGCCCCGCTTTTCCTTCCATGGCAGCCGCAGCTCGTAGCGAAGGCCCAGGTTCAGGGTCAACCGGGGACCGGCCTTCCAGGTGTCCTGGAGGTAGAGGTAGTAGCTGTCCTGATGGAATCGGCCCCGGGAACCCTCCCCGCCCAGACGGCTCTGTGACACGTAACCCATCAGGAAATCGGCGAAACCGTTGCCCGTGTACCGGTCGTAGAAGTAGAAGCGGCTTCGACGAGACGTCACGTACAGGTTGTAGTGCCGGCGGAAGTGGATTCCGGTCTTGAGGGCATGGTCTCCCTCCACCACGGTCACGTCCTGATTCGCCTGCCAGTTGCCCAGACTGCTGGGGCCGAGAAAAGAGTAGTCGCCGATTCTGGTGTACCCCTGGATATCGACGATCGGCACCCCGATTCGATCCACTTCGCTTTGCCGGAGTTGCGGAATTCCCAGGTCCAGCTCCGTGGCCCGGGGGGACACCAGGGACTCATAGGGACGCCGGAACCAATGGAGGCTGGACGCGGCCTGGGCCCTCGGGCTCAGGCTCCGCGTGTAGGAGAGGGACTGTCCCCATGTGGCCAAGGGATGGCGGGTGGAGAAGATGCTGATGGGTTGGGTCGAAGTCCAGTGGTTCGAGTCCAGGACGAAACGGCCGGCCCACCGGCTGACCTCGGACTGTTTCACGTCGATGCGGGCGATGACCTGCGAATTGTCCAAGGGACTGTGGGAGTCGGGGCTGGTGAAGTTCAGGGCTCCGGGAGTGTTGGGTGCGGGCCAGTAACGGAGGAGCTTCAAGGCGACGGGGTCCAGCCGGCTTGCCGGGATCCGGTTTTCGGGGAAAAAGTCTCCCGTCAAGGGGTCCCGGATAGGATTGGCGAACCGGCCCTGCTTCTCACCGGCAGTTGGGACCACTCCGGTGAGAGGCTTAGTCTCCCGGATCGAACGTAACTGATAGGAGAGGAAGAACCAGGCCCGGTCCCGCCCGTTGAGAAGGCCGGGCAAAAGAAGAGGGCCTCCCAGCGTGGCTCCCAACTGGTTGCGTTTGAACTCCGCCTTTTGCTGCTCGAAGAAGTTGCGTGCGTCCAGGTTGTCATTCCGGTGATACCAGAACCAGCCGCCGTGGAATTCATTGGTGCCGCTCTTGGTCACCGCCACGATCTGACCTCCGGGCCGGATTCCGAATTCGGCGGAATAAAGTCCGGTCTTGACGTCGAACTCCCTGAGGGCATCGGTGCTGGCGTTAAACGATGGTGTTCCGTCCCCATGAGTGAAGAGCGTGCCGTCGATGAAAGTCAGGTTGTCCTTGCGCCGCATGCCCAGCACCTTGACGCTCCGGCTGCGGCTTTCATGGCTCGTCGCCGCACCTGCGGCAAGGCTGACCAACTGCCCCAGGTCCCGCGTGTTGACCGGCATGCTTTCCAGCTTTTCCTGGTCGATCAGTTGACCCCGGTCTTCGCGGCCGGTCCCGGATAGCACGGTTCCGCTTCGGGTGGAATGCCTGGTCCCGGAATCTCCCGGGACCAGGAGAAAATTTTCTTCCCGGATCTGTTCCACAAGGAGACGGATGTGGGTCCGGACGTGGGTATCGTAGCCGGGCAGCGACGCCGTAATCTCGTATTGGCCGGGTAACAGACCGCTGCGGCGGTAGTTTCCGTTGGTATTGGTCAACAGCAGGAAGACTTCGTTGGTGTCGACTCTGTGGATGGCCACCTCGACTCCCGGTGCCGCTTCACCGGCCTCCTTCCGGACGTGGCCCAAGAGGGTCCCGGCCCCGATCTGAGCCAGTGCTTCAGCGGAACTCGAGAATAGGCATGCGGCCAGCAGAACCGAGAGCCGGAGTTGCCGCCTGGCAGCCTGGGGAAACGCCGTGTGATCAGCGCTCTGCTTTGGGAAAAACATCGGGGGAATCATCCATCAACCGCGGAGTTCGCGCGGCGCCGGCCGGCACCGGACGAGGACGCACCAAAACCGCCGGTCAGTCTACCACGTGGGGGGTGCCGTCCCGGGTTCCTGCGCCCCGTTTTTTCCCTCTTCAGTCGAAAAGATGATTCAAGATGAGATCGCGGACTCCCGTCGCGGGAATCTCGCCGTCGGGGACGAGGCCCGGCTCCGTGCTCAGGAACACGGGACCCTGGTCCGGGTCATCCGTGGGCCTTCCGTGGGATCCCTTGACCAGCGTGGCGTCGAGAGGGATCAGGTCCATGAGGTATCGGAAACCCAGCGCCTTCTGCAACAGCCTTATTCCGACCTTCAGAAAGGGAAGCCGGATCCCCGGATCCACGAAAAGTTCGGCGGGGTCGTAGCCGGGCTTCCGGTGGATGTCCACGGTGCGTGCGAAATCGGGCGCCGCCGAGTCGTCGAGCCAGTAGTAATAGGAGAACCACTTGTCGGCCTGGCTGATGGCCACCAGGTCTCCGGAACGCGGGTGATCGAGTCCCAGCTCCCGCTGCGCCTCGCGGTCCAGGATCTGCTCGATGCCCGGCACCTTCTCCAGCAGCGTTCGGACCTGGAACCGGTGGGCCGGATCCGCAACATAGACGTGGGCGATCTGGTGATCCGATACGGCGAAGGCGGCGCTCGCGCCCGGGTCCAGAATCTCCAGCCCCAACTCCGGCCGGACCCGAATCCACCCGGCTTCCCGCAGGACCCGGTTGATGTGGATGGCCCCGCTCACCGGAGTGATCCCGTATTCGGAGAGCACGATGACCCGAGCGTCCCGTTCCGGAAGTAGTCCAGCAATCGGCCGCAGACGGCGTCGATCTCCCGGATATCGTGGCGGATGTCGGGATGGCCCGGTCCCAACCTCTGGAGGTTGTAATCCAAATGGGGCAGGTAGATGAGGGTCAATGTCGGGCGGTGCCAATCCCAGAGACGCCGGCCGGCCCGAGCAATCCACTGGCTGGAAGCGATGCCGGCGCGGGGACCCCAGAAGTCGAAGAAAGGGAAGGGGCCAATGTCAGTCTCCAGGCGCTCGGCCAGGCCGGCGGGATGGGAGTAGATGGCCGGGATCTTCCTTCCGTCGGCGGGATACATGGGACGCGGCGTCACGCTCAGGTCGGCGCTGCTGTACATGTTGTGCCACCAGAAGAGCTTGGCGCAGGTGACGCTGGGGTCCCGCCGGCGGGCGGTTTCCCAGACCTTCTCGCCCAGAACCAGGTGGTTGGATTGGCGCCAGAACCAGACCTGGGCCAGATCGCGAAAGTACCAGCCGTTTCCCACGATACCGTGGCCGGAGGGCGGAAGTCCGGTCAGGAAGGTGCTCTGGACGGTGGACGTGACGGCGGGAGTCACCGGGTTCAGGGGCCTGATGGCCCCCCTGTGGGCCAGGGCGTTCAAGTTGGGGGTGTCCGGACCCAGGAGGGCAGGGGTGAGTCCAACGACGTTGATGACCGCGGTGTGGTGCACGGGGAGCTAGGATTCGACGACCGGGGTCTGGCCGCCGCGCAGGACGGTGCTTCCTCCGTAGAACTCGGTCTGGTCGATGCTGGGGCGCGTGTCGATGCCGGCCAGGTCGAGACGCCGGCTCTGGGAGAAGAAGTGGGCCGGATTGTCCCAGACGATGGTGCGGATGGTCTGCAGCGTGATCCCGCTCTCCAGCATCAGGTCGGTGGTCTTGGGGACCTTCAGGGGATCGCTGATGCCCCAGTCCGCGGCGCTGTTGATGAGGATCCGCTCGCTTCCGTATTCTTTCACCAGCTTCACCATCCGCACTTCGTCCATCTTGGTGTGGGGGTAGATGGTGTGGCCGGCCCAGCAACCGGTGTCCAGGACCAGGGGAAGGGTCTCCTCCGTGTTGTGGTCGATGAGAGCCCTCTCCTCGGGGAAGCCGACGCTGCGGATGAGGTCCAGCGAGCGGATTGTGCCCCGCTTCTTGTCCCGGTGAGGCGTATGCACCAGGACGGGCAGGTCCATCTCCATGGCCAGTTCCAATTGGCGGGCAAAGATGCGCTCCTCCGCGTCCGTCTGATCGTCGTAGCCGATCTCCCCCACGGCGACGACGCCGTCCTTCTGCAGGTAGCGGGGAAGCAGCGAGATCACTTCCTCCGACAGCTTGGGGTTGTTGGCCTCCTTGGGGTTCAGCCCGATGGTGCAGAAGTGGCGGATGCCGAACTGGGACGCCCGGAAACGCTCCCAGCCCAGCAGGCTGTTGAAGTAGTCGATGAACGATCCGACGTTGGTTCGGGGCTGCCCCAGCCAGAATGAGGGCTCGACGATGGCCAGGATCCCGTTTTGAGCCATGGACGCATAGTCGTCGGTGGTCCGGGAGGTCATGTGGATGTGAGGATCGAAGATCTTCATGACTAAAATTTATTGGACCATCTTGGCCAACGAGGCGTCAATAGCGGCCAGGACCCGGTCGTCGGTTTCGATGTCGCGGCGCCGCTCCAGCTCCAGGCGGCTTCGTTCGTCGCGGACGTAACCCAGGGACCGGGACGCCCAGTAGCGGTGACGGGAATTGCCCCGCTGCAGATAGGAATAGATGCGCCCGATTCGCTCGCGACTGATTCGGGGCGCCACCACCCACCAGATGTCGGGAGGAACGTCGCGGCCGGCCGCCTCCCGTTCGCTGGCATAGTCGTCGGCCATCCGGGAAAGCTCCGGATTGAAGCGGGATTCCAGCCCCAGGATGCGCTCCATGCTGATCGCGTTGAACAGGCTCTTGAGCACCATCTGGTTGAAGTTCAGTTCCGGGAAATGCGCCGCGGGGTAGGGGTTCTCGCAGGCGATGGCTTCCAGCAGGGGAACGATATTGGTCCGGCAGGCGTCGATGGCCGCGTCCAGGAACCGCCCGCGGCCGGGGAGTAGGTTCAATCCCCGGAGCCAACTCTGCTGCTCCCGGCTGTCGCCTTGCTGATAGCACTCCAGCACCGTCTCGACATATTCGCCGGGAGGGAGATATGCGATCTTCAGCAGCAGGATCGCCCGGGCCAACTCGTCCAGGCCCCAGTGATCGACGGGAAGGTCCGGGCGCAGGGATTTCCAGCGGCGGGTCTCACGCGAGTCCAGGGCCAGAGCCTTCTTTCCCAACCAAAAGGAGGCTCCCGCGTAGTTGCCCAGCAGCCGGTTCAGATCGACGGGAGCGGTGGTTCGGCACGCTCTCCGGAACCAGGTCCAGCCGCGGGTAGAGGCGCGGGATCTGAGAGTCTCGGTCAGAAAGTCGATCACGGTTCTCGGATCCAGCGAGCGAAAAGTGCAAAAAACGGGATGTTATGGTCCCCGAGACTGGAAACCTTGTCAAACGCCGGCCCAACGCCGTTCCTTGCCACGGGGTAACACGTGTTGCATGATGCTCAGACTGTGTCGGCACGGGAAGGATGCTCCAGGCTCGGGATCTTCTTCGTTGCAATCCTCCTGCTCCTCTCCACCGAAGGGCGGTGTGAGGAGTTCCGTCGTCTCGACCAGGAACAGACTCCGCCTGAGTTCGCCACACTGGAAGAATGGCTGGCGCGGGCGCACGAACTCCGGACCCGGATCATGGTCAGTGCGGGTCTGGAACCGCTGCCCGCCAGGACTCCCCTGGAACCCAGGCTTTCCCCGCCGGTGACGCGGGACGGCTATACGGTCCAGAACATCAGCCTGGAAACGCTCCCCGGGTTCTATCTCACCGGAAACCTCTACCGGCCCCTGGGAATCGATCCTCCCTATCCGGCCGTTCTCGGTCCTCATGGCCATTGGAAGAACGGGCGGTTGGAGAACAGCGAGCTGTCGTCGGTGCCGGGGCGCGCCATCAATCTGGCCCGGCGCGGCGCCGTGGTGTTCACCTATTCCATGATCGGTTATGAGGAGACCAAGGACCTCATTCCCCATCGTTTCGACGAGCCTCGCTACCAGCTCTGGGGTTTCGGCCCGATGGGGCTGCAGCTCTGGAACAGCCTGCGGGCCTTGGACTATCTCATCTCCAGGACCGACGTGGACCCCGGCCGGATCGGAATGACCGGGGCCTCGGGCGGCGGCACCCAGACTTTCCTGCTGATGGCGGTGGATCCGAGGATCGCGGTGGCGGCGCCGGTGAACATGATCTCGGCCCACTTCCAGGGGGGATGCATCTGCGAGAACGCTCCCCTCTTGCGCCTGGATTCCATCAATACGGAGATCGGGGCCATGATGGCGCCCCGGCCGTTGATGTTGGTCTCCACCAGCGGTGATTGGACCTCCAAGACTCCGGACGTGGAGTTTCCGGCCATCCGCTCCATCTATCGCCTCTTCGGCGCGGAGGAACGGGTCGCCAATGCCCATTTCGATTACCCCCACAACTACAACCGGGACAGCCGCGAGGCGGTCTATGGATGGTTCGGGAGATGGCTGTGGGAAGAAGAGCGGCCCAGTGAGGAGCCGTTCCGGATGGAACGTGCCGATGCCCTGAATGCGGCACTTCCGTCGCCGCCGCTGCCTCTGGAGGAGCTCTTCTCCAATTTCGCCGCCCGGGCCCAGGGACAGATCGAGATTCAAAAACCGCGAGACTGGGAAGCAATCTTTCGCTACCGGAAGGTCTTTGGCCCCGTCTTGCGGCATTCCCTTGCGGTGCCTCCGTCACCGGGCTCCGTCGAGATGGAGATCCTGCTGCCCGATCCTCATCACCGCGCCGGCCGGTCCGTCCTCGTGGTGCATCCGCGAGATGAGGAGGAACGGGCCAGGGAGTTGGCCAGCCGGTACCAGGCGGAGGGACGCTTGGCGTTTCGGATCAGTCCCTATCCCCAGGTCGAGTCGCTGATTCCTCCCGGAGACGTCAATCACTGGACGACCTACAACCCGACTCCGGCGTCGCGGCGGATTGACCAGGTCCGGCGGGCCTGCCGCGAGATCCTGGGCCGGGGAGACGTGACCGGACTGGATCTGGTGGGGCTGGGAGAGGCGGGGGCGTGGGTCCTGCTCGGCGCCGTCACGGGTCCCTCTGCCGGGAGCGTCACGGTCGAGTTGGGTCAGTTCTCCCGAGATACGGACCAAGCCTTTCTGGAACGCCTCAACGTGCCCCTGCTGCGGCGGGCTGGAGACCTGAAGACGGCGGCAGTTCTGTTGGCCCCCGGGCAACTGACGCTCCACGGGCTCGACGAGGGCCCGCTGAAGCTCTGGTTCCAGGAGGTCTACGGGGCGGCCGGCGCGGCCGGCATGCTCGAGTTCCGGAGCGCACCCATCGGGGACTAGCCGGTCGGGCAGCGTTTTTTCCGACTCGGCGGTAGAAGAAACTCAAGGAGAGCCATGACCGACCCATCTCATGCGGAACAGACCCAAACAGCGCCCCGGGGATTCCGGCCCGTCCTGCGAAAGCTGGGTCCCGGGCTCATCATCTCCGGGTCCATCGTGGGCTCGGGAGAGCTCATCGCCACCACCACCCTCGGCGCCGAGGTCGGCTTCGTCGCCCTCTGGCTCATCATCCTGAGCTGCGGCATCAAGGTCGTGGTCCAGGAGGAGCTGGGACGGTACGTGGTTTCTTCCGGAGAGACCGCTTTGCAGGGGCTGAACCGGGTCCCGGGACCCCGGTGGCGGGTATCGTGGGTGGTCTGGTGCTGGTGGATCATGACCCTCGGAGTCGTCGTCCAAGGGGGCGGCATCGTCGGGGGGGTCGGTCAGGTCTTCCACCTCTTCGTGCCTCAGATCAGCGGGACGGCATGGGCCATGTTCGCCGCGGTCACGGTGATGGCGCTTCTGTTCCGAGGGCACTACGGGAGGATCGAGAAGATCTGTGTGGGGATGGTGGTCAGCTTCACCTTCGTGACCATCGCCTGCGCCGTCCTGCTGGGGTGGACCCCTTTCTCCCCCACTGCTGAAGATTTCCTCTCCGGCCTGCGGTTTGGCCTTCCCGAGGGAGGGATCGCCGTCGCTTTCGCCGCCTTCG
Source organism: Acidobacteriota bacterium (assembly GCA_963668095.1). Lineage (GTDB taxonomy): Bacteria > Acidobacteriota > UBA6911 > RPQK01 > JAJDTT01 > JAJDTT01. The sequence goes on from OY764083.1 coordinate 247,799, forward strand.
GAATCACCGGAGTGGGAGCGACGGAGTTGATCATGTATCCCTACTGGTGCCTGGAGAAGGGCTACGCGCGCTTCGTGGGCCCCCGGGAAGAGGGCGCCGCTTGGGAAGGACGGGCGCGAGGCTGGATACGGGTCATGCAGGCGGACGTGCTCATGGCCATGGTGGTCTACACAACGGCTACGGTGGCCTTCTACATTCTGGGTGCGGCGGTCCTTCATGGGATGGGGACGGTTCCGGCCGGCTACGGAATGGTCTCCACTCTGTCGAATATGTATACCTCTACCCTGGGGCAGGGGGCCTTCTACCTCTTTCTGGTGGGAGCTTTCTTCGTGCTCTACTCGACTCTCTTCGCCGGTGTCGCCAGCAGTTCCCGGGTTGTCACGGACTTCCTGCGTCTGGTGGGGGTGGCCCGGATCGACAGTGAGAGCCAACTCCTGTTCTGGAGGCGGGTGGTGATCGTCGTGGTCCCGACACTTTACGTCCTGCTCTACGGATGGGTGGCGCAGCCCGTCTTCATGGTCATCATCGGCGGCATCTTCCAGGCGTGCATGCTCCCCGTCATCAGCTTTTCGGCCATCTACCTCCGCTATCGCCACACCGACCGGGCGATCCGGCCGAATCTCGCGGTCGACGTGCTGCTCTGGGCCTGCTCCACCGTCATGCTCCTCTTTGCCGTCTACTACGTGGCCAAGAGGCTCGGGTTCGGCGCCTGACGGCCCGTCACACGGGTTGTCCCTACGGCACCGGTTTCCTGAAGATGACGATGTGCTGCCGGGGCAGGAGATCCAGCGTTCAGGCCCTGACCAGGGGATGCGCTGAGGTCTGGCGCCAGACCTGATCCTGGCTCATCTTGTGCGGCCGGAGGATGGGGACCGCCGGATCTTCCGCCCGGTACACCACCAGGACCAGCCGCCCGCCCGGTTTCAAGTCACCCACAAAAAAAGGGACCACAAAAAAAGGGACAGTCTATTTTTCTCCTTCGGAAATGGGAGGTGTGCTGGTTTTCTTGAGTTTTCTTCGCCGTTCTCAGTTCTGAATCGTTGTTGTCATAAAGGGTTGCGAAACGACTCACCCGCGAGTCCGAGTCCGATTAATCGATCCGAGGATCGTGCCCATGCCCCGAACCGCGCGACACAAGAGTTCAGAAGCCGCCTTCTATCACCTCACCAATCGAGTCACCGGTTGGACCGATTGGTTCCCCTTTGAAGACCACGAAGCCCGTCGCAAACTCCTGAACCTGATGTTGTTCTACGTCAGTGTCTACCGGTGTCGTCTGGCCGCATTTCAGATTATGGGCAATCACTTCCACTTCGTCGTCCATTTTGAGAAGCCTCGCTCCTTGTCCCGCGAGGAGTTGGAGGACATCGCCCACAAGCTTTATGGGCAAAAGGCAGAGAAGACAACCGCCGATTGGACCGTCGTCGAGTGGGAGGCGTTCAACCAGCGTCTCTTTGACGTTTCGAAACTAATGCAGAACGTGGACGGGCAGTATGCCCGGTGGTACAACCGCCAGTTTCGACGGCGAGGGCATTTTTGGAGTGAACGTTTCAAGAACCCGGAACTCTTGGGAACCGAAGCGGTCCAAGACGCGATTCTATACGTGGAACTCAACGCCGTCCGGGCCGGACTGGTCAAGCGGCCCGAGCAATGGAAGTGGGGCTCAGCCCGCTGGAGACTCACCAGGGAGGATCAAGACCTGATTCCATTGGAGGAACTGTTTCCCTCGGAACCCGGAACCGACGTGTACAGCAGTTACCGGGCTCGCTTGTATTATCGAGGGGCCGTCCCGACCCGTGAAAACCAGGCTGCGATCCCCCTGTGGATCCTCGATCAGGAGGAGCGACGTGGATTTACCCGTGCCGGAGCCTTTCGCCGGCGTCTGCGATTCCTGACGGACGGATTGGCCGTCGGTCCGGCAGAGAAGGTGGCGCAGCTGCTGGAGACGTATCGAAAGCAAGGTCGATATCGGCGACGCCGACACCCCATCCCCCAACTGGGCGGAGTGATGTTTTCCCTGCGGGAGCAACGCTCGCACGCCTTCGTCCCGTAGACTCGCCTGATCTCCGTCCGTCGATTCTGCCCCCGCGGCACCGAATGACCCAGATCACGGGAAACGCCCAATAGACTGAATTGTCCTGTTGAATCTGTGGAAAGTCCTTCGGACTTCCATCCATTTGCCAGAGGTTCACCGTTCTGCTTCCTGCTTCCGGGTGGGATTCTCAAGACTCGAGAAACGCAACACAGAGGCGGAAAAAGGAGCCGGAAAAAGGGGACAGTCTATTTTCCCGCTCAAGACCGATGTCTTCAGCGTTTTCAAGACTGTCCCCTTTCAATGGGGCTGTTCCCTTTCAAGACCTACTGGGCTGATTTTCTGAAAATGACGATGTGCTGGCGGGGCAGGAGATCCAGCGTCTCGACCCAGACCAGGGGATGCGCTGAGATCTCGCGCCGGACCTGATCCTGGCTCATCTTGTGGAGCCGGAGAATGGGAACCGTGGGGTCCTCGGCCCGGTATTCCACCAGCACCAGCCGCCCGCCCGGTTTCAGGGCCTGATGAATTCCCTGAATCATCTCCCAGGGATGGGAGAACTCGTGGTAGACGTCCACCAGGAGGGCGAGGTCCACGCTCTCAGGAGAGAGTCCCGGCTTCTGGATGGTCCCGAGGATGGGTTCGACATTGTCGATCTTCCTCTGGGCGGCGCGGCGGCGGATGATCTGAAGCATCTCGTTCTGGATGTCGACGGCCAGCACCCGTCCGCCGGCTCCCACCCTCTGGGCGAGGCGAAAGGCAAAATATCCCGATCCGGCTCCGATGTCGGCGACTGTCATTCCCTTGAGCGATCCCAGGGAATCCAACAGCGCATTGGGGGACTCTTCAACCTCCCGCTCGGGGCGATCCAGCCAGGAAGCGCCCTGGTGGCCCATGACCCGGGAGATCTCCCGGCCCATGTAGAACTTGCCGGTCCCGTGGGGATCGGTGCTCATCCGGTGCTCGTAACGGGGCGGTTCCGCACCGGCCACGCTGGGAAGCAACAGCAGGAGGCAGGCGAAGAGTGGAAGAGGAGTCGATTTCATGGCCGGCCAGTTTATCAGCAGACGGGAGGCCAGGAGGTTGAACAGAGCAGGTAATCGGTTGCAAACGGACCGTTCGTCAGAGCTGCGACCGGTTGATTTGGCCAGGGGGCTACGGTATAAATTTTTCAAGACCGCGGGGAGAACGGCAGCCTCATGACCGGGTTCCCAGGCGGTTTTTCGAATCGGGAGGAATTCCATGCTGAGACTCGACGCCGACAAGCCCGTATCGTTCTGCGACGGATTCAACCGGCGCGACTTCTTCCACGTCGGGGCGCTTTCCGGATTGGGACTCAGTCTGACCGATTTCTTCAGCCTGAAGGCCCTGGGATCCGTTGATGCCGGGAAGGACCCCATGAACTGCATCTTCCTCTTCCTGGTCGGCGGTCCCAGCCAGTTGGACACCTGGGACATGAAGCCGGATGCGCCAGCCGAGATCCGGGGTCCGTTCAAGCCCATTCCCACCAACGTGGACGGGATCCGGATCAGCGAGATCTTTCCTCGGATGGCGCGGCATGCCGACAAGTTTTCCCTGGTGCGAAGCGTCTACCACGATGCGGCTGCGGTGCATGACACCGGCCATCAGATGATGCAGACCGGCCGCCTTTTTCAGGCCGGCATGGAGCATCCGCACGCCGGCTGCGTCATCAACAAGCTCCGGGGTCCCCGTGGGGCCCTGCCGGCCCACGTCCTGATTCCCCGTCCCATCGGCAAGACCGGCGGCAACATGCCCCACGGCCAGGATGCCGGGTACCTGGGCCGGGGGCTCGACCCCTTCGTCCTCAACAGCGACCCGTCGCTGCCCGATTTCAAGGTGCGGGACCTGCTGCCTCCCGGCTACATCTCCGCCAACCGCCTCAAGCGGCGCCGGAACCTGAGGGAGATCGTGGACGGGGTGGTGGGCAATTTCGAGAACAGTGACGACGCCCGGCTGCTGGATTCCAGTTTCCATCAGGCCTACACCCTGATTTCGTCTTCGCGCGCCCGGGAGGCGTTCGACATCACGCTGGAAGACGATGCGGATCGGGACCGTTACGGGCGCAACAAGTTCGGACAGAGCTGTCTCTTGGCCCGGCGGCTGGTGGAGCGGGGTGTCCGGTTCGTCACGGTCAACATGTTCGAGACCGTCTTCAACGAGATCACGTGGGACATCCACGGATCGGCCCCCTTCAGCCCCATCAGTTGCTACTCGGATCTGGTCGGTCCCATGTTCGACAACGGTTTCTCTTCCCTCGTAGAGGACCTGCGGAACCGCGGGATGTTGGAGAACACGCTGATCGTGGCCATGGGCGAGTTCGGCCGCACCCCCAAGATCAATCCGGCCGGCGGCCGCGATCACTGGCCCGGATGCTGGTCCACGGTTTTCGCCGGCGGCGGCATCCAGGGTGGACGGGTCGTGGGCGAGTCGGACGAGATCGGAGCCCTTCCCAAGGATCGTCCGGTGACTCCGGCCGAGGTGGTGGCCACCGTTTACCACCTGCTCGGCGTGGACCTGGAGACGGAGCTGGACGGACCCGGCGGACGGCCCGTGCCCATCGTGGACTACAATGTCGAGCCCATCCACGAGTTGATCTGACGTTGTGACCAAGCGGTCGCCATTCCTCCTGCTGTTTTTCCTGTCGATTGCCGTTTTGCAGGCGGCTCCGGATTCCCCCAGCTTCCGGAACGACGTCCTGCCGATTTTGAGCAAAGCGGCATGCAATTCGGGTCCCTGTCACGGTGCACTGGCGGGGAAGAACGGGTTCCGGCTCTCGCTTCGCGGATACGATCCGGTCACCGATTACTTTTCCCTCACCCGGGAGGCGCTGGGCCGAAGGCTGGTCAAGATGGCGCCGGCGCGGAGCCTGATCCTCCTGAAGCCGACGCTGACCCTTCCCCACGGAGGAGGGAAGCGCTTCGACGTCGACTCTCCCGAATACCACGTGATCGCGGACTGGATCGCGGCGGGAGCGCCGGCCCCGGGTCCGGACGATCCGGTGATCGAGACCATTGAGGTGAGCCCCGGGAAGATTCTGCTTCAGAAACCGGGGGACACGGTCCAGATTTCGGTGCGGGCCCGATTCTCGGACGGGAGTTCCCGGGAGGTGACGCGCCAGACCAAGTTCAGTTCCAACAATGAAGGCGTCGTCGCCGTAGGCGATCGGGGTCTGGCCATCGCCAAGGGCCATGGAGAGGGGGCGGTCTCCGTCTGGTACTCCAGCAAAGTGGCCTTCTCCCGCGTGACGGTGCCTCATGAACGCCAGCTGGGCCCGGAAGTTTTCGGGCAGGCTTCCCGCAACAACCGGGTGGACGACCTGGTTCTGGCCAAGCTCCGCGAGCTGCAGATTCCCCCCTCCCCGCTGTGCGACGACAACACCTTCATCCGAAGGGTCTATCTGGACACGCTCGGACTGTTGCCGAGCCGGCAGGATCTGAGCCGGTTTCTTGCGGATACGCGCAGTGACCGGCGGGCGCGGCTGATCGATGCGGTCCTGGAGCGGCCCGAGTATGTGGATTACTGGACCTACAAGTGGTCCGACCTGCTCCTGGTCTCCAGCCGCAAGCTGGAACCGGCCGCCATGTGGTCGTACTACGACTGGATCCGGAACGGGGTCGCCGAGAACCTTCCTTGGGACCGGTTCATCGAAGAACTGGTCACCGCCACCGGAAGCAATCTGGAGAACGGGGCCGTCAACTACTGGCTGATCCACCAGCAACCGCAGGAGATCACGGAAAACCTGAGCCAGGCGTTCCTGGGGATCTCCCTGACCTGCGCCCGGTGCCACAATCATCCTCTGGAGAAGTGGACCCAGGATCAGTACTACGGGATGGCCAACCTGGTCTCCCGAGTCCGTCTCAAGAAAGGTCAGGCCGCGGGCGAAGTCACCTTGGTCCCACGGCCGGTGGGAGAAGTGAGCCATCCCCGCCTGGGACGTCCCATGCCGCCGCAGCCCCTGGACGGCGAGTCCCTGGCGCTGGACGATCCGGCCGATCGGCGGCGCCACCTGGCGCATTGGCTGGTGGGGAGCGATCATTTCGCCCGAAGCCTGGTCAATCGAGTCTGGGCCCATTTCTTCGGTCGGGGCATCGTGGACCCGGAGGACGATCTCAGGGCCACCAACCCGGCGTCCAACGAGGCTCTCCTGTCGGCTCTGACCCGGGATTTCATGGACAACGGCCACGACGTCAAGCGTCTGATCCGAACCATTCTGAACTCGGCCACCTATCAACTCTCCTCCAAGGCGAATCCGGCCAATGGAAACGACGAAGAGTACTTCTCCCACCATCGGAGCCGCCGGTTGCCGGCGGAAGTGGTGCTCGACGCCATCTCCCAGGTCACTGAAGTTCCCGAGGAGTTCAAGGGCTATCCCCTGGGGACCCGGGCACTCCAGTTGCCCGAAACCCAGGTGGAGTCCTACTTCCTCGACTCCTTCGGGCGTCCACCGCGGCTGTCCTCCGGAGCCGATGAGCGGAAGAGCGATGCCAACGTGGCTCAGGTCCTCCACCTGATCAACGGAGGGACGCTGAACCGGAAACTGAGGGCGGATGGAGGCGCCGTCGATCGGTTTTTCGATCTGGAGCTCCCGGCTCCGAAACTGGTGGAGCAGGTCTATGAGACGGCCCTTTCGCGGCGGCCGAGCCGGCCTGAAGTTGCCCGGCTGGTCTCGGCCCTGGATCTGGAGCAGGTCAGCCGCGAGGGCATCGAGGACCTGTTCTGGGCCGTCCTGACCAGCAAGGAATTTCTGTTCACTCACTGATCCACCGCGGGGCGGGAATTGTACATGGGCGTGCGTTCTTCCGGTCCGGCTTCTCTGGCCGGGTTTCTACTCTTGGCCGCGACGGCCTCGGGGAGTGCCGGCGGCCAGAGCGGACCGGCCCCGGCGGCGGCCGCCAGCAAAATCCTGGCCCGGGAGTGCTACTCCTGCCACAATCAGGTGAAGCGGGCGGGGGCCCTGAGCCTGCACACCTACCAGATCCTCATGAAGGGCGGGAACAACGGTCCCGCGCTGATCCCGGGAAACAGCGATGAGAGCCGGATGATCCAGATGGTGGAGGGCCTGCTGGAGCCCATCATGCCCGAGGACGGGTTTCTCGCCGACCAGGACATCGAAGTTCTTCGAGCCTGGGTCGACGCCGGCGCCCCGCCCTGGGAGGGGGATCTGGGAAGGATGCGCCTGGAGCGGCTGCCCGACATCCGTCCCGCCGAAACGGTCCGGCCGGAAGTGGCGAGCCTGTCTTTTCATCCCGGGGGAACGATGGTCGCCGCGGGCAGCTACCGGGAGATCCGGCTGCTCCGGCCCGGAGGAGAAGTCCAGGCCCGGCTGACCGGATTGTCCGAGACGGTGCGGTCCGTCGCCTTCAGCCCGGACGGGTCGCGGCTGGCCTCGGGGGCCGGAATGCCGTCCCGCTTCGGGGAGGTCAAGATCTGGGACCCGGTCACCCGGGAGCTTGTCCGGGGCTGGGAAGGCCATACCGATTGCATCTACTCGGTGGCATTCAGTCCGGACGGGTCCGGGCTGGCCACAGCCAGCTACGATCGCCTGATCAAATTGTGGGAGGTGAAGACGGGCCGGGAGATCCGAACCATCTCCGGACATGTGGATGCGGTCTATTCGTTGGCCTTCAATTCCGCGGGCGACCGCTTGGCCTCGGCTTCGGCTGACCGCACGGTCAAAGTCTGGGACGTCTCCAGCGGACGGCAGCTGGGAACGCCACTCTCAGGATCGACGGCCGAACTCTTCGCCATGGCGTTCTACCCGGGCGGACGCCGGATCGCCGCCGCGGGCATGGACAAGATGATTCGGATTTGGGATCTGGGTGCCGACGGAGGCACTCTGGCCGGTTCCGTCTTCTCCCATGACGGTCCGGTTGTCGACCTCTCTCTGACGCCGGATGGGAACACACTGATTTCGGCCGGCGCCGACGGACGAGTCAAGTTCTGGGATGCCTTCTCCCTGGAGGAGCGGAAGGCGTTGGAGGCCCAACCGGACACGGTCCTGGCCCTGGCCGTCAGTCCCTCCGGCGAGACTCTGGCCGTGGGCCGCTATGATGGGATCGTCGTCTTCGAGCCGATACAATAGCCGAGCAAGCCAATGATGAATAAAACAGCCCGTAGTAAAAGTCCTCACGGCATTCGACCGTCCCTGCATCCCGGCGGACTGCGTTGCTATCGGCTCACATACTCCCGGTATGCTCCCTCATCGTGCCTTGTCCGGCGGGCGCAGGAACGGTCTCGGTGCTCGCGGGACTTTCACCACGGGCTGTTAAGGTCGATATTTCGGGGATTTCTCATCGTTTCGCTGGCGGCGCCGCTTTTCGGCCAACACGCTCCGCCGACCCTGACCTCAACGGTTCCTCTGGGTGGACAGCGGGGCACCTCCGTCACGCTCCTTCTGGATGGGACCAACTTGGGAGAAGTTCGGCGGATCCTCTTCGATCACCAGGGTCTGGAGGCCGTCGTCGAAAAGCAGCAGGAACTGCCCAACCCGCGAAAGATGGCGGAGGGACAGACCGGGGCCCTGATCCTGGACGGCGCCACGCGGAACCGTCTCTGGGTGCGGGTCGAGGTCGACGGGTCCGTTCCGGCCGATCTCTACCACTTCAGGGTGTGGACGCCGCTGGGTCTGAGCAATCCGCTTCCGTTCGCCGTGGGAGACTTCCCCGAGGTGGAGGAGACCCAGTTCAACGACACTCCCCGCCAGGCGCAGCCCGTGACACTGCCGGTAACCGTTCGGGGCGACATTTCCAGCACCGGAGACGTGGATCATTTTCGGTTTCGAGCTCGGGAAGGCCAGCACCTGGCCTTTCGCGTCATCTCCTCTCCGTTGGGATCGATTCTGAATGCCCATCTGCAGCTTTTGGAAGGATCGGGGAAAAGGGTCGAAGGGTGTGTTTCGCGGTCGGGGAAGGAGGCCTTTCTCAGCTGCCGGATCCCGGACCGCGGGATCTATGTCATTCGGGTCGCCGACAAGAACCGCGTCGGCGCCATGAGCGGGTACGAATATCGGCTCGAAGCGGGCGGGTTCCCACTGTTGGAAGGTGTGTTCCCGCTGGGAGTGCAAGCGGGCAGGGAAACCCGCCTCAAGGTCTGGGGCGCCAATCTGGGGGACCTCGACAAGGTCCCCTTTACGGCTCTCGAAGAGCAGGTGGGACAGATCGTCCCGCTGGCCGTTCCGCCGGCCGCCAACCGGCTCAGGTTGGCCGTCGGGGCCCATTCTGAAACCCGGGAGACTGAGCCCAACAACACCCGGGAGACGGCCCAGCCGGTGAACTGGCCCGTCACCCTGAACGGACACGTCCATTCCTCCAGCGGCAGTTCCGCTCGTTCGGGTCCGGATCAGGATCTGTTTCGATTCGAGGCTCGAAAGGGACAGGTCCTGGTTTTCGAGGTGGAAGCCTCCAGGCTGGGCTCCTCCCTGGACTCCCTGGTGGAGATCCGGGACGTCCAGGGCCGGCCGGTCCGCCGGGCGGAAGTGCGTTGCCTCGCACAGACCGAGGTCGTTCTCAGCAATCGCGACTCGATCCAGGGGTCGATGCGACTGAAGTCGACCGAGGATCTGGCTCTGGACGATTATCTGATGGTCGGCTCGGAGATCGTGCAGATCAAGGCGATGCCGAGAGGTCCTGACGACGATGCCCGGTTCAAGTCGTTCCGGGGTGTGCGGCAGGCCCTGTTCGGGACCACGGCCGAGGGGCACGCCGTGGGAGACCCGGTCTACAAGGTTCGATTGTTTCGCCCGGGCACCCATTTCAGCGCCAACGGGATGCCCGTTTTCCATCTCAACTACCGCAACGACGACGGAGGACCCGCATACGGCCGTGACTCCAATCTGGAGTTCACGGCGCCCGCGGACGGAACCTACCTGGTGGCCCTTCGGGATTCTCGGGACCAGGAAGGTGCGGATCACCCCTACCGGCTGACGATCCGGGAGCCGAGCCCCGATTTTCGGATGGAAATGCCCTCCCGCCGTTCGGGTCGAATTTTGAGCGGCAACGAAGATTCGACCTACTTCAACCTTCCAGCCGGAGGTCGCCTCACCGTCGATGTCGCCGTGCATCGGCTGGACGGATTCGACGGAGAAGTGCGGGTGCGATTGGAGGATCTTCCCGCGGGCGTCAGCGCCGGGACGGCAGTGGTTCCGTCAGACGCCGACTCCACCGTGATCCTCGTCGAGGCGTCCAGCGAGGCCGCGTTTGCTCCGACTCGGGTGAGGGTCGTGGGCCGAGCCGGGGTGAACGGCCGAGAGCTGGTCCGAACCTTGGGGAACGATCCGGAAATCCTTCTCGCTCTCAAGACCGTATCCGATCTCTCCGTAGCCGTCGATCGCCGAGAGGTGCAGCTGGAGCCGGGAAAGGAAGCGCGCATCCGCGTCGATATCGACCGCCTCGGGGAATTTCGTGGCCGGGTTCCGGTCAACGTTCGCAACCTGCCATACGGGGTCCGGGTGCTGCACGTGGGGCTCAATGGAATCCTGGTGACGGAAGAGGAGAGCAGCCGTGTTTTCACCCTCTATGCCGAACCCTGGGTGAAACCCCTTGTCCAGCCCATTTATGTCGTCGCTCGAGTCGAGACGAACTCGCCGAATCCCCTGGAGCACGCGGCGGCGGCGGTCCAACTTCAAGTCGTCGGCGCTCCGGTAGCGGAACGATAATCGTCAAGGGGAGGAAAGCGTTGAAACCGTTTCGATTCCAAAGATCGCAGGAACTGTACGCGGAGGCTTGCAAGGTTCTGGCCGGCGGCGTCAGCAGCCACTTTCGGACCTTGGGACGGCCCCACCCCATGTTTTTTGCCGAAGGGCGGGGCGCCCGGGTCCGGGACGTGGATGGCAACGAGTATCTGGACTTCACCCTGAGCCAGGGTCCCATGTTGTTGGGACATTCCAACCCGGAGGTGTTGGAGCGGGTCCGGATCGAACAGTCCAAGGGACAGCTATACGCGGCCCAGAGCGAGCTGGAGATCGAACTGGCCCGGCTGTTGACGCAGATACTCCCCAGCGCCGACCTGGTCCGGTTCTCCAACAGCGGATCCGACGCGGCCCACGCGGTCTTTCGCATGGCCCGGGCCTTGACCGGAAGGCGAAAGATCCTCAAGTTCGAGGGCCATTACCACGGCTGGTTCGATGACATTTTCCTGGACGTCAAGCCGGAGGCGGACGGATCCGGATACCGGACTTCGCTTCTCACTGGCGGACAACCGGCCTCGGTTCTGGATCAGGTCGTCGTCCTCCCCTGGAACGATCTGGAGGTGGTCCGGGAGGCCTTGGAACGGGACCCGGAAATCGCCGCCGTGGTGACCGAGCCCATCATGTGCAACAACAGTTGCATCCTTCCCGAGGCCGGATATCTGGAGGGCCTTCGGGAACTTTGCAACCGGCATGGCGCGGTGCTCATTTTCGACGAGGTCATCACCGGCTTCCGGGTGGCGCTGGGTGGGGCGCAGGAACTGTTTGGCGTGGAGTCGGACCTGTCGATTTACGGGAAGGCCATGGCCAGCGGGTATCCCCTCAGCCTGATCGCCGGAAAACGGAAATTCATGGAGTGCTTGGCGGATGGCCGGGTGGTGCACGCGGGGACCATGAACGCCAATATCCCCGTGCTGGCGGCCTCACTGGCCTCGGTGGAAATCCTGAAACGGGAGAGGAACGAGTTGTACCCGCGAATCACCCGGCTCGGGCGGCGGCTCATGGAGGGCCTGCGGCAGAGGGCGCAGGCCCGGGGACTCCCACTGCTGGTCCAGGGACCGGGCCCCATGTTTCACACCGGGTTTACATCGCTGGAATCGATCCGGAATCTGCGCCAGTGCGCCAACTACGACATGGGCCGAATGGAAGAGATGGCCTTCGGCCTGCTCAGAAGAGGGGTTCGGATCATCGGAAGAGGGCTCTGGTTCGTCTCCGCCGCGCTCACCGGGGACGACGTGGATACGGTGCTGGAGACGGCGGATCAGGTCTTCGAAGAGATGGTCCGGGATTCCTGAGGGCCGGAACGCCCCTGCAGGTACGGGTCCTTCACCGGAATCCGGGCCGTATCTGGCTTTTCCGACCAGGCTGTGTTAAAAATAGATGAAATTTCCCACCAGGAGGGACGCGATGCGTGGTTTTAGATTCATCTTTCTGTCTTTGGTCATCCTCTCGATTTCGGCATGTTCTGGCCCGGCCGGAGGAGATGTCGCCAAGGCGCCGGAAGAGAAACCCGAGCCACCGCCTCCTGCGGGGGACCCGGTCGTCACCATTCAGACCATCAAGGGGGACATCGTCGTACGTCTGCGGCCCGACTTGGCGCCCGATTCTGCCGAGCGGTTCAAGGTCATGGCGATGGCAGGATTCTACAACCGCTCCACCTTCCACTACGTGAGCAAGGGCTTCATCCAGGGAGGCGATCCGTTCTCCAAGGACAACGATCCCTACAACGACGGCAAAGGCAACGCCGCCGAGTGGATCAAACCCGAGTTCAAGGAGGACTACGAGGTCGGCCGGGGAGCGGTGGGCATGATGCGCAAGGACACTCAGCCCGACTCGTCGAGTTGTCAGTTCTTCATCGTCTTGCGCCGAAAGAAGGAATGGGACGGCAAGTACAATATCTTCGGTGAGGTCATCGAGGGGATCGAGATCGCTGATGCCATCGGCGACGCCCCCATCGTCAAGAATGACCGCAAGCTGAACAATCATCCCACCGCCAAGATGACCATCAAGCGGATGAAGGTGGACTACCGGGAGTTCCCGGAAGAGATGGCCGCGGAAGCCACTGAGGGATAAACGGGCGCCCGTGCTCGTGGCCACGGGTCAAGTCACCCCGCGGAAGCTGAAAAGCACCGGAATTCAATCGGCCCAGGAGGTTGTTGCCGGGTAAAGTGTGGTTGGTTTCCGGCTGATTCTCGTACCCGGGTAACGGTCGCGGCTGGTCCGAATAATCCTACCGCCATCCTCCACTCGCACGTTATTCGCAGTCGGCGTTCATGCAGTCCGTGTCTGCCGCCGTGGACCCCGACGCTCCTGAGGGAGCAATTTCCCGTCCGTTTCGATTTGACAATCTTTCGGGGGGTTTCGTACCTTGACACGCTGTTGAAAAGCTCTTGGTCCGTAGGGATTCCGAATGCGGGGATCGTAGCGGGACGGGAAATCCGGAGGGAGTGAAGATGAGCTTGTCAGGCAAAGTCGCTCTGGTCACGGGCGCCAATCGGGGGATCGGACGGGGGTGCGCTCTGGAGATGGCCCGACGGGGTGCGGACATTGCCGTCAACTACCGGAGCCACGCCGACGAGGCGGAAGAGGTCGCGCGTGAGGTGCGATCCCTGGGCCGGAGGGCCATCGTCCTGCAGGCAGACGTGTCGGACCGGGGCCAGGATCGAGAGTTGGTCTCCGCCACCGTGGAACGGCTGGGGCGACTCGATATTCTGGTGGCCAACGCGGCGGTCAGCAGGCGCAAACCGTTCGTGGAACTGAGCGTCGAGGACATCCGGTTGACCCTGGATGTCTGCCTGTGGGGCGTGATCCATTGCAGTCAGCTGGCCGCCCGCCAGATGTTGTCGCAGGGCCAGGGTGGAAACATCGTCATCATCAGCTCCGTCCATGCCTACCTCCCCATCGTGAATTCCGTTCCCTACAACATCGCCAAGGCAGGCATCAATCACATGGGGCGGACCCTTGCCATGGAGCTGGTGAGCGACGGGATCCGGGTCAACGTGGTTGAGCCCGGTTGGATCGACACGCCTGGAGAGCGCAAGTACGCCACCGAGGAGCAGATTCGGGAAGCGGGGAAGAAACTTCCCATGGGCCGTCTCGGGACCATCGAGGAAATCGGCAACGGGGTCGCCTACCTGGTCAGCGACGACGCCAGTTACGTGACCGGCTCGATCCTCCGGATCGACGGAGGCTTCGTTCTGCCTCGCCCCTGACCGGCAGTCACTGTGTCCCGACGACCCCTCTTCACTCTTTTCTCTCTCCTCTTTACTCTTTCCTAAACTCCTCTTTCCTCTGACTTCAGACCTGGACGACGGGATTCTCCAGGATGCCGATTCCTTCGATCTCGATTCTGACCTGATCTCCCGCCTGAAGGGAGAATTCCGGGTGCGGGACGATTCCGGTCCCGGTCAGGACCGCCGTCCCGTCGGGCACCGGGTTGTGCCGCGTGAGGAAGCCGGCCAACTCCTGGCAGGTTCGGACCATCCGGGAGGTGGAGGTCTCCCCTGAGAAGACCCGGTCGCCGTCGCGGAAGATTTCGCAGGTTACCGCCAGGTTGTGGGGATCGGGAATCGATTCGGCGCTCACGATGCAGGGTCCGATGGAGCAGCATCGTTGGTAGATCTTGGCCTGGGGAATGTAGAGTGGGTTGGCGCCCTCGATGGCACGGCTGCTCACGTCATTGCCCGCGGTGTAACCGGTGATCCGTCCGCCGTGGAGGATGAACGCCAGCTCCGCTTCCGGCACGTCCCAGCCGGAATCTCCCCGGACTCCGACGGCCTCTCCGGGACCGACGCAACGGGCGGGGGTCGCCTTGAGGAAGATCTCGGGACGTTCGGCCCGGTAGACCTTGGAGTATGGATCGGGAGTATCGCTTTCCCGCTCCCGCTCATCCCGGCTCTTGCGATAAGTGACGCCGGCCGCCCAGACTTCGGGTGGAACCAGGGGACGGCCCAGGCGCAGACCCTGGCTGCTCAGCGACTCGGAGGTGACTTGGCGGTCACCCTTCTGAAGCAGACTCTCCACGAGTTCGTCCAGGCTGCGGCCCATCAAACGGGACCAACGGACCAGATCGGTGAAATCCCGGATGGGTGAATCGTGAGTCAGATCGAACAGCTTGCCCGGCTCCGCTTCCGCGATGAGGCGGGGAGCACCATTGGCATTCAGATAGTTGAAGAATTTCATGGACGACTCCTTTTCAAGCCGGGGCGGCGGTTTCCTGACAGAGGTTGATCATCTCACACGTTGCCGGACCGGTACGCAACTGGACTTTTCGCAGGGTCTTGGTGGACCATGTCGGCGGCGCCGGGTTTTGGCGTTCGGGCCGGGTGACCGATCATGAGACGGGTCCGCCCCGGAGGATATCGAGATGAGTGCATCCCAGGAATGGTTTGACAAGCAGAGCAGGGAACTGGTCCATCTGGAGAGCATTCTGGAGATGCTGGGCTGGGACCAGAATACCACCATGCCTACGAGTGGAGCCGGTCCCCGGGCCCAACAGAGTGCCTCCCTGGCGGCCCTGTATCACCAGAGGCTCACCCGTTCCCGATGGTCGGAGGTCTTGGACGAGCTTGAGTCCGGGGAACCGGATGAGTGGTCGGGCGCGGCCGTCCGGGAGATGAGGCGGAAATACGACCGGGCGACGCGCGTCCCCGAGGTTCTGGTCCGGGAATTGGCGGAAATGACGTCTCTGGGATACGAGGCCTGGGTGGCGGCCCGGAAGGAGTCCGATTTCGAGGCTTTCCGGCCCTGGTTGGAGCGCATCCTGCGCCTGAAGCGGCAGGAAGCCGCCTGTCTGGCGACCGGAGACTGCCTCTATGATGCCTTGCTGGACGACTACGAGCCCGGGATGACCGCACGGCAGTTGGATCCTGTTTTCTCCCGGCTGCGACCGGAGTTGACGAGTTTGCTGGGCCGAATCCAGGAGGCCGCCCAACAGCCTCCGGCCGAGTTGCTGACGGGACATTTTCCCAGATCCGCACAGGAGGCGTTCGGACGAAGTGTCCTGTCCGCGATTGGGTTCGACTGGAAGGCAGGCCGTCTGGACGTGTCGCCTCATCCCTTCTGCTGCGGTTTTTCTCCTCAGGACGTGCGCATCACGACCCGATACGGGGACGACTCGTTTGTCTCCTCCTTTTTCGGCATCGTTCATGAGGGCGGCCACGCCCTCTACGAGCAGGGACTGGGCGGAGACCGGTATGGTTCCCCCGCCTGCCTGTCCATCTCCCTGGGCATACACGAGTCCCAGTCCCGGCTCTGGGAGAACCAGGTGGCCCGAAGCCGGCCCTTCTGGGAGTACTGGTACCCGAAACTTCGCCAGGCCTTTCCCGGGCAGTTGGACACGGTGCCGCTGGATTCTTTTCTGAGGGGAGTCAATCGAGTCGAGTCCAGCCTGATCCGTGTCGAAGCGGACGAGGTCACTTACGGTCTGCACATCATTCTGCGTTACGAGTTGGAAAAGGCCCTTCTGGACCGGGATCTTCCGGTTTCGGACTTGGAGGGAATCTGGGTCGAACGCATGCGGGAGTACCTGGGAATCGTACCCGGCAACGCCGCCGACGGAGTGCTCCAGGACACCCACTGGTCCTGCGGGCTCGTCGGCTATTTCCCCACTTACCTGCTGGGGAACCTGTATGCGGCCCAGATCTATGCCCGGGCACGCCAAATATTCCCCGGTCTGGACACACAGTTCGCCTCCGGCCAGTACCTTCCATTGAGGGAATGGCTTCGGGAGCAGATCCACTGCAAGGGGAGAACCCGGACGGCCGGAGAGTTGATCATGGAGATCAGCGGAGAGCCCCTGGATTCTCGATACCTGCTGAATTACCTGGAGAAGAAGTTCTCTCGGCTTTATGAACTGGACGGGTGAGGGAACCCGTTCTGCGAGGAATAAAACCAATGGACAAGGAGGAGATCAGACGGAGCTTGGCGGCCATCGTGGGTGAGGACAAGGTGCAGTCCCATCCCTCGGAGCTGGTGGTCTACGAGTGTGACGCGCTGATCTTTCACCGGCGGCCACCCGATTTCGTGGTCTATCCGTCTACCCCCCGGCAGATCCAGGAGATCGTTCGGCTCGCCTACGCCAACGACGTTCCGTACCTTCCGCGAGGCGCCGGAACCAGTCTCAGCGGCGGCGCCATTCCCATCAGCGGCGGAATTCTGATCCAACTCTCCCATCTGAACCGTATTCTCGAGGTCAATGCCAAGGGCCGTTACGCCGTGGTGGAACCCGGCGTCATCAATCTGGAACTCTCGGAACGGGTCAAGCCGATGGGCCTGTACTTCGCGCCCGACCCGTCCAGCCAGAGCACTTGCACCGTCGGCGGCAACATCGGCGCCAACGCCGGAGGTCCTCATTGCCTCAAGTACGGCACCACGGTCCTCCACGTCCTGGCGGCGGAAGTGGTGACGCCTGAGGGAGACCTGGTCCAGTTGGGAAGCCCTCAGGGCGAGAGCGCCGGGTTCGACTTGACGGGGCTATTCACCGGAAGCGAAGGGACCCTGGGAATTCTGACCAAGGCCTGGGTCCGGCTGCTTCCACTCCCGGAGGAGGTCAAGACGTTCCTGGCCGACTTCACTAGCATGGCGGACGCCACCCGCGCGGTGAGCGGCATCATCGCCCGGGGCATCATTCCAGCCGCCATGGAGATCATCGACCAGTTGACGATCCAGGCGGTGGAAGACTCCCACTATGCGGCCGGCTATCCAACGGACGCGGCGGCCGTGCTGTTGGTGGAGCTGGACGGCTTGGAATGCGAGATCGAGGACACCGAGGGTCTCATCCTCCGGATTCTCAAGAGAAACGGAGCCCGAGAGGTTCGGGTGGCTCGCGACGAGGCGCAGCGGGCCAAGCTCTGGGCCGGACGGAAGAAAGCCTACGGCGCCTTCGGGCGGCTGGCCAAGAACTTCTACCTGCAGGACACGGTGGTTCCCCGAACCCGCCTGACCGAAGTGTTGGAGAAGATCTATGCCATCGCGGACAAGTACGACTTTTCGGTGATCAACGTCTTCCATGCCGGTGACGGAAACTTGCATCCCATGCTTCCCTACGACGCCAGCGATCCCGAGGACGTAGCGCGGGTTCTGCAGGCCGCCGAGGAGATGGTCCGGGCTTCCATCGAAGCCGGAGGATCGCTCAGTGGGGAACACGGTGTGGGCCTGGAGAAGAGGGACCTCATGCCGTACCTGTTCTCGGATGACGACCTGAACGTGATGCGCGACATCCGGCAGCTCTTCGACCCCAAGCAGCTCTGCAACCCGGAAAAGATCCTTCCTACGACCAAAGTCTGCATGGAGTTCCGGGAAAAGGGCGCCTTCATGCTTTAGGATCCCCGAAATCACCGTTCGGTTGCCGAGGCGAATCTTGCCAATATTCCACGAGAGTCACGGAATGCGGATCGCCGTCCGCCTGCTTCCGGTCCTGCTGGGCTTCTGGTTCCTGTTCGCCTGCGGTGAATCGGCCCCGGCTCCGTCCGCACCCTCCCCCCCGACGCTGCGTCTGGGCAGCGACCGGCTCCTGGAAGAACCCTATCTGGGATGGGTCGAAGGGAAATCGGTGGGATTGATCGCCAACCACACGGCGGTGAACTCCAGGCTGGAAGGGGTTGCCGGCATGCTCTCCAACCACCCCGGGATCAGGGTGAAGGCCATTTTCTCTCCCGAGCATGGCTTTTCGGGTGACGTTCAGGCCGGCGTCCTCGTTCCCCACAAGTCCCGAATCTACAGTCTCTATGGGGCGCAACGAGGGCCGACACCGGAAATGCTCCGCGGCGTGGATCTGCTCGTCTACGACATTCAGGACGTGGGAGTTCGCTTCTATACCTACATCGCCACCCTGTATGAGTGCATGAAGGCGGCTGCGCGCGAAGGGATCCCCCTGATCGTCCTGGACCGCCCCAATCCCATCGGCGGCGACCGGGTCGAGGGCCCGCTTTTGGACGAGAGTCTCGTTTCCTTCGTGGGTGCTCATCCTCTCCCCATTCGCTACGGAATGACGGCGGGAGAACTGGCCCGCCTTTTCAACCAGGAAGCGAGTCTGGGGTGCGAACTGAGGGTCGTTCCCATGGCGGGCTGGAGCCGTTCCCACTGGTACGATGAAACCGGTCTGGTCTGGATCCCTCCGTCTCCCAACATGCCGACCCTGGCCACGGCCACGCTCTACGCCGGAATGTGCCTGCTGGAGGGCACGAATCTTTCCGAGGGTAGAGGAACCACCCGTCCCTTCGAACTCGTGGGCGCTCCCTGGCTCGAAGCCACCCGCCTGGCGGCAACACTCAACGCCCTCGAGTTGGACGGGGTCTATTTCCGGGTCCAGTCCTTCACTCCGACCTTCTCCAAATTCAAGGGCCGGGTCTGCCAGGGCGTCCAGATCCACATCGTGGACCGGGACCGTTTCGATCCCATCGCCTGCGCGCTGCATCTTCTCCGCCAGACGCTCCAACTGCATCCGGAAGAATTTGAGTTCCAGGATCAGATGTTCGACCTGTTGGCGGGTCAGTCCGGAATCAGGTCCGATCTACTTCGAGGGGTTGAGGTTGAGCAGATGGTGGCCTCCTGGCAGCCGGGCCTGAAAGCGTTCCGGGAGCGGAGATCCAGGCACCTCATCTATCCGGAGGAGGAAAGAGAAATGAGGAAAGAGGAAGAAGAGAAAGAGTAAAGAGTGAAGACGGGTGGATCGTTTGCGACCAGCGAACACGGCAGCGGAGATGGGCTCGTAGAGGAAGCAGGAGCTGGATAAACTTCGGACCTGTTTCTCCTGAACGTTCCGCCGGAACGGGCGGGTGGGAGAGTTTCTACTCTTTTGTCTTTTCTGTTTTCTCTTTTCTGTTCCCGGTCGGGTCCGGTACCGACTCGTACTCCTTGAGCAGATCGTTGAAGTCCTTCCGGTAACGGATCACGTCCAGATCCGAGATCACCTGCTTCAGAATCCGGCGCACCAGCGGGACATATGTCTGCGGTTCCATCCGGATGGCTGCCGTCAAATGAATCATGGCCTCTTCCGGCTGCGATTGCGCGGCGAAGAATATAGCCAGCCGGAAACGTCCCTGCGCCCTATCCACGCCGTTTTGAATCGCCTCCAGAAAATGCCGTTGGGCCCCATCCTCTTCCTTGCGCTGATCCAGGAGCACGGCCAGACTGTAATGAGCCCGCCCTTCCTTGGGACTCACTTCAATTGCCCGTTTGAGAAATCCCTCGGCCTTGTCCTTCATATTCAGATGCACGTGCATGGCGGCCATGTTGTAGAGCGTGCTGAAGGTCTCTGCGCCCAAGTCCAAGGCTCTGCCGTAGGCATCAACAGCCTCCTGATGCTTTTTCTGGAAACTCAGGACGTCACCCAGATTGGCCCACAACTGGTCGTTGTTCGGAGCCTGTTCCAGAGCCGCACGGAGGTATTGCTCCGAGTCGGCGTATCGTTTCTCCCTTCTTGCGATGAGCCCCAGGTTGGCCAGGTTCCACGCGTCACTCTCGTCGGACTGGGAAAGTCTCTTTTTCGCCTCGTCGGGGTTTCCTAGTTCCAGATAAAGGCCTCCCAATTCCCGCAGAACCCCGGGATCGTCGGGTTTCAGCCGTTCCGCCTTCAACAACTCCTCCAGTGCCTCCTTTTTCCGCCCCGCCTTGACGTGGAGCAGTCCCAGACGAAACTGAGCCTGGAAATCCTCCGGGTGGGTTCGGAGAAAGGACTCGTAGTGGTCTTGAGCCTTCTGATCTTGACCCAGCCGCTGATAGGCCTGCGCCAGGTTGATATGGGTCTGGGCTGTGGAAGGATTCAACTTCAGGGCCTGGCCGAAAGCGTCGACGGCGTCCTGATCCCGGCCCTGCCGGAAATGGATCACACCCAGGAGATGCCAGGAAATGGGGTCTTGAGAATCGATTTTCAGCGCCTGGACCAAGTCCTCGCGGGAAGACTGTACCTGTCCTTGTCCGAACCGGATCTGGGCCCGCATCCGGAGCCCCCGGGCGTTCTCGGGCTCCAGCTCAATCAGGGCATCGAGATGACCGGTCGCCTGGTCCAATTTCTTCTGTTGGAGGTAGATCACGGCCAGGTTGTAACGGGCGGGGGCGAAGGCGGGAGAGAACTTGACCGCCCGCTCGAAGAACTCGGCCTGCCGGTCGGAGAACTGATCGGGGGTCCCGATCATTTCCTCTCCCTTCCGGAACCATTCCACGGCGCGCCGGTCGATCTGGGCGCCGGCTTGAAACAACAGCCAGAAGGCAAGAAAGAGGCTCATGATGAGTTCGTCCGGATCAGGAGAGAGTTTTCTCTCGGGGTTGGGCGAAGTCCTCGAAACGAGTCATTCGCTGAATTTCCCGGTACCGCATCTCGATTTCGGTGAGTGTCACCTCCTTGAGGCGGTCCAGGGAGAAGCCTTCGACGGTGAAGCTGGCCATGACGGAGCCGAAGATGACGGCTTGCCGCAGGGCGCGGCGGTCCGACCGGCCGGTCCCGGCCAGATAGCCCATGAAGCCCCCGGCGAAGGTATCGCCGGCGCCGGTCGGATCCAGCACGTCGGCCAGCGGGTAGGCGGGAGCACCGAAGATGTCCAATCTTCCGCCCGCCTCTCGCTGGAACATGAGCGCCCCATATTCCCCTCGTTTGACCACCAGGACGCGGGGGCCCCAGCCCAGGATCTTCTCGGCCGCCCGGACCAGGTTCGGCTCACGGGAGAGCTGCCGCGTCTCTGCGTCGTTGATGAGGAGGATCCCCACCCCCTTGAGAGTCTCAAGCAGGGAAGAGAAGTGTTCCTGGATCCAGTAGTTCATGGTGTCGCAGGCCACGAGTTTCGCCTGCCCGACCTGCAACAGCACCTGCCGTTGGAGTTTGGGGTCGAAATTGCCCAGGAAGAGATACTCGCTGTTCCGGTAATGTTCGGGGAGGTTGGGTCGAAAGTCGGCCAGGACGTTCAGTTGGGTGTCGAGGGTCCGGCAGTCGTTGAGGTCATATCCGTACTTGCCGGCCCAGCGGAAGGTCTTGCCCGGCAGAGTCTCCAGTCCGGCCAAGTCGATGTTCCTGGACTCCAGCAGGGAAACGTCCTGCTGTCGGAAGTCGTTTCCGACTGCAGCGACCAACTGGATGTCGGTGAAATAACCGGCTGCAATGCTGAAATAGGTCGCCGCCCCGCCCAGCACCTCCGTCACCTTGCCGAAGGGGGTCTCGACGGAGTCGTAGGCGACCGAACCGACTACTGCAATGGAACCCATTCCGTATTCTCCATCAGTCCAGGTACTTTCCGACAAGGGGCTCCAGACGCCGCCGCACCTCTGCCGGAATCGCCTTGGGATCGGTGATGATCGCTTGTTGGAGGGCGTGCTGGCAGGGACAATCAAACTCGGCGGGCAGCAGGGTGACGGCCCGGGCAATGAGCCGTTTCGCGTTCCGGCTGTTCTTATTCAAGTAATTGATGAGCATTTCCACCGTAACCGGTTCCTCTTCCTCGTGCCAACAGTCATAGTCGGTGACCATGGCCACGGTGACGTAACAGATCTCGGCCTCCCGGGCCAGCTTCGCCTCCTGCAGGTTGGTCATCCCGATCAGGTCCATCCCCCAACTCCGGTGGAGGAAGGATTCGGCGCGGGTTGAGAAGGCCGGACCCTCCATGCAGACGTACGTCCCCCCCCGCTTGATGGGCAGATCGATCTCTCCGGCCGCCTGCTCCAGAACGTCCGTCAACCGGCTGCAGATCGGATCGGCCAGACTCACGTGAGCCACGATCCCCTCTCCGAAGAAGGTGGATACACGACTGAAGGTTCGGTCCACGAACTGGTCCGGGAGGACGAAGTCCATGGGTGCGTGCTCGGTCCGGAGCGACCCCACGGCGCTGGCCGAGACGACCTGCCTCACCCCAAGACGCTTGAAACCGTAGATGTTGGCCCGAAAATTCAACTCGGACGGCAAAAGCCGATGGCCTCGGCCATGTCGAGCCAGGAATGCCACGGGTTGCCCTTCCAGCTTCCCCAGGAGATAGGAGTCGCTGGGATCCCCAAACGGCGTGGGGACACGCAACATCCGGCTCTGCTCAAGCGGCATGTCGTAGAGGCCGCTTCCGCCGATGATTCCGATCCTTGCTTCATCCATATCCGGCTCTCAATAATATCTTTTTTCCCGCTTCCAGTCCCCAAAAGCAGGCCCGAGCGGAAAAAAGGAGGACGAATGCTGAATAGAAAGGGGCATGGAGGAATCAGCGGAGGCATCATGAGCCAGCAATTCGGAGCATTTACAGTTTTCAATTTGCTCCCGACTAGGGAACAGGATGCGATGGAACCGATCCCGGAGGATGCGGCCACCGATCTGGAGTTGACTTTCGGCGGTCTATCCCCTGAGAGGTGGTATTCCGTCAGCGAACCGGGGGTGGTCGGGACGAGTTCCTAATCAGCCGTAAATGATTAGTATAATGTACTTTATCGTATTCTATTCTACTCCTTCTGACGCCCAGGTTTCCTTCAGTGTCCGCGGTCCTTCGCCCGATGCGCTAACTTCGGACTCCGCTTCGTCGGCTGACGCGATTGAGCCGGTGCTCGAAGTACCGGCGGAACACTTCGTTCTCGGGATACGCGGCCGGATCAGCCCAGGTCGCTCCAAGGCGTCCCACCAATCCAGCGATCCAATCCGATGCCTGGAGTGTCTGATAGCGGTGGCTTTCCAGATGGAACGGCGGCTCGATGAGATGCCGGCGGCGTTCCGTCCTTGCATACATGCTCCGCGCGGCAGCGGTGATCAGGGCAGATCGTTGATCGTGTTCATCGAGAATCAGGATGAAGTTCCCAGGTGGGTCACACTCCTCTTCGCAGAATCCGTCAATCCGCTTGATCGCCTCAAGAAATACCCGTGCGTAGAGCCGGTTCGAATTGTGCGCCCTCGGCGCCGCGGTCTTCTTGAGACCGACATAGAAGACGAACCCGCTGAGCGCTTCGATCTTATTGAACAGCCGGTTGGTGAACTTCCTGAGTTCTGCGTACCGCGTCACATTCGTGGCAGTGTAGAGGCTCGCCCCCTTCTTTTCCCATAGGGCCGGATGTTTACCCGACCGTTTGATCTCAAATTCGAGAAGCTCGCACTTGCGTTGGAAGAACCAAGTTCCGAACCCACGCACCACTTCGGAAGAGAGGACGAAGCCCGCCAGTCCGAACACCGGGCTTTCCTTGTATCTACGGTCTCGCCTGCTGACGTAGGGGCCAATATGTCCGAATTCATCAAGATAGGCGAAGTAAGTCACCGATTAGGTCTCCGGAAACACGAAAGCCCGTGCCGGAGCACGGGCTTCGGAAAGAGAGCAAGGCTAGCTTGCGTCCCATGGATAACTATATCTCTTCAAAAGATGATCTGTCGAGAGCGGCGGTCCCCGCGGTGAACGACTGGACGAGTTAGTCGGCCGCCACCGCAATCTTGACGACGGGTTTCCCCATCGCCTTCTCAACCAGCCGACTCAGTCGCCGTCGTCGGTCTTCGAGGAAGCTATCGAACACATCCGCCCGGAGGAGCTCCGGCGACAGGGCGTGGCTGGCAAGCAGATCATTCATCGCAGCGTTGTCCAGTGCCACCTGCTTCTCCGACTGGATCCTCGGCAGGTATAGAGAGGGTGCGTCGCCACCTATCCTGCGATTGGCCTTGTACGAGATCTGTGTCTTGTTGAGGATGCTCTCGTATCGACCTCGGTCAATGGTCTTCTGCGGGGACTGGAGTCGGCGTTTCACTTCTTCCACGGCGTTCCCTCGGAACTTCTGTTCGACCAGATGAAGGCCGTCATCATCGAGGACGGCCGCGAGACCGGAGGGCGGTTGGTGGAGAACCCGGAGTTCATTCGCTTCGGTGCTCACTGGGGCTTCCGAATCCGGGCCTGTCGCCCCTACCGGGCTCAGACCAAGGGCAAAGTGGAGCGGCCGGTCCGCTACCTCCGGAACAACTTCTTCTATGGACGGGACTTCGGTTCCGACGACGATCTCAACGCGCAGGCACTGCGGTGGTTGGACAGGGAGGCGAACGTCCGGATCCACGGGACGCTGAAGCAGCGGCCGGTCGACCGGTTCGAAGTGGAGCGCCCGCACTTAATGCCTTTGGTTGCTTGGCCTTACCGACCGGTGGTCCCCCGATCCCAGGATTCGGCGTCAGAGGAGAACCCCGAGGGGAGGTTCCCCCCGGTCGTCGAAGTCCAGCGCCGCCCGCTGGCTGATTATGCCCGGATCAGCGGAGGTGTCTCGTGAGGACGCCGTCACGTCGAGAGCGGATCGCGTCCCAGCTCGCCGATCTCAAGATGCCGGGCGCGCTGGAGGCGTTGGACGACGTACTTGCCGGGATCGAGGGCGGCGCGACCACGGGCGCGGCCGCGATCGAACACCTGCTGGCGGCCCAGATCGCGTTGCGCAACAGCCGGCGCCTGGAGGTGGCCATGCGCTCGAGCCGGCTGCCGTACGTTCGAACCCTGGCGAACTTCGACTTCGCCTTCCAGCCCTCGATCAAACGCGAGCCGATCGACGCCCTGCACGAACTCGGTTTTCTGGAGCGGCAGGAGAATGTGGACTTCCTGGGTCCGCCCGATCCGGTGACATACTGCACCACCTTTCTACACCGTTGAATTCACAAGACTTAACTGTGACGCGTTGGCACCTCGCGGAGCCTTTCTGCCATTTCGAATGGCCTCGGCGGCCCGTTGAACTGCTTCCGATCGCAAGTCCGAGTACCGAATCTGCCAGGGTGCCATGGCCACCACCTGCCGTGCCGGCAGAAGTTGGCGGCGAACCAACTTGCGGACGGAACTGGGACTGATGTCCAATTGCGAAGCCGCTTCTGCCAGGTTGCAGAACTCTTGAGGACGTTGCGAGAAGGCTGGAATGCGCCGATACGTGCGTAGACTGCGAACTCGGGACTGGTTCCGACTGTGCCCTCGGCCCGTCTTCTTGCCCATTCGGTTCAGGATCCGGGCAATCTGATCGTCACTCACCTGCCGGGCCAACTGGCGAACCAATTTCACCACGTCTTTCTCTGTGCGGTAGCGATGACGCCCGGTGGGGTTCTTTTTGACGTGCAGCCGCGTGTGTTTTTCCCCACGCCAGCGGATGATCAACTCCACTTGCCGCTGACTCTGATCCACCCTCGTAATGATCTCTTCAATCAATGTGCGTGCGATCCGCTTCTTGATCCGATGGTCGGTGACCGATTCGGACCAGAGCACTGGAAACCGTTCAGCGAGCTGGAGCAGTTCCATTCGCTGCGGTCCCGACACACTTGATTGCTCCTGCCCGATCTGCTCCAGCCGGGACTGCGCCTGGCGAACTCTCTTCAGGGCCTCGTTCCACTTCCGCTCCAGAGACGCGGCCACCAGCCGGTTCTCCGAGTCGACCGCATCGTACCGTCGTTGGGCCAGTCGTGCCTCGTAGTGCAATTGCTCGAGTTCGCGCTCCAAGAGTTCCCGTTTCAACCGGTCTCGCTCGACAGCGTCCTCTTCCACTCGCAGAGCCGCCTTGATCGCTCCCGGGGAAACCACTCGCACGATCTCCCGCCCCACGGCTCGGTCGACCTTGCGTCCGCCAAACGAGATGCAACCCGCAACGCCGTGGTTGGTCCTTCCCCCTCGGCAATGGTAGCGGGGGACTCGTCCCCCAACCCCACTGTAGGCGACGTGCAGCCGGCGACCGCAGTGCCCACACAACAGCAGGCCCGCCAGCAAACTCGTTCCCGAACGAACGGCTCCCTTCGTCATTTTCCCTTGCATCTGCGCGTTGTCGGCCAAGAGGCGTTGATTCCTTTCAAAGCGCTTCCAGTCGATGTAGCCGGGGTGATGCTCTTTGATCCAGACTGTCCATTGTTCCGGGTTGACCCGGGTCCGAATCCGTTTGCGCGCTTGTCCGTCCTTCAAGTAGGTCTCGGTCCAGGTGCGCCCCCAAGCGTAGGCTCCCGCATACAGGGGATTCTTCAAGACCCTCAGAACGGTGCTGTAGACGGGCCGCTTCCACACCGTCTCCCAGCCCCAAGCCGTGTGCCGTTTCACGGGCAACCGGATCCCTTCTTGCCGATACCAGAGCAGGGTCTGCCGGGCGCTGCCCGTCTCGGAGAATTTAGCAAACACCCCCTGAATGCTTTCCTGCACCCGGCGGTCCGGATCCTTCTCCAGACATCCGTTCGGGGTCAGAACGAACCCCACTGGCAATGAGGTGTACAGTTCTCCCCGAGCCGCTTTGCTCAGTAGTCCCTGTTGGGCACGCTGCCGGAGCAGGCTCAGTTCCGCCTCGCTCATGGTTCCCTTCAACCCTAAAAGCAGGCGGTCGTTGGACAGACGCGGATCGTAGACGGCCTCGCTGTCGACGATCAGGGTGCGCGTCAGCGAGCACAGATCCAGCAATCGATACCAGTCGGCATTGTTGCGAGCCAGTCGAGAGGCGTCCCAGCTGAAGATGGCCCCGCACCGTCCCAGGCTGACCTCGGCGGCCAATCGTTGAAAGCCCACCCGATCGACGGTACTGGCCCCCGAACGCCCCTGATCCTCGTCGATCACCTCGACTTGGTTCCATCCGAGTTCTTCGGCTTTGGCCGCCAGCCGGTATTGCAGCCGGCGGCTCTCCTGGTGGTAACGAATCTGTTGCAGGCTCGACTGGCGCACATAGACGTAGGCTTGGCGTTTCAGGTGAGCCTCAGTGATCTTCCCTCTCATCGGCGTCCTCCTTTCGCCCTCGCCAGGCCTGCTCGAGAAGCTGAGCCATCAGCCGCAGCAGTCTCTTCCTGGTCGAAGGGGGTAGCTGGTCCCACTCGGGCTGGTTGGGTGCTGCAAACGCGAATTCTTTTTGCTTCATGCCGTCCTCCCGGGGAAACGTTGCCCCGGGGGGGCTGACAATCCGTCTTCGACTCGAACGTCTCGATCAGGTCCAGAAGTTCTTGCAAGGCGACGACGCTGCAGCGCGGCTGGTCGTCGACCCGACCCACTGTCGCAGCTTCCGGCCGGCACATCCAACGTGGGATCTTCGCGTGAGTACTGTCCGGTAGCCGGCAGGTGAACCAATCTCCCCACCGGCCGTGACGAGGAGGCTCGGCCAGTTCAAGGTCTCGTCCGGCTAAGGGGTGAAAGGGGTAATGGATTCTAACGGAAGTCGCAATGTGAGCATTGTGTCGTGGGTTCGCCCGGTGTCGGCAAGACGCATCTGGCGATCAGCTTGGCCATCAGCGCGGCCGAAAGCGGACGCAAGATCTACTTCGGGACGCTGACCGACCTGGTCGACTCCCTGGAGGAGGCCAAGGCCGCCGGTCGGCTGGACCGTCGCCTCAAGACCCTGACCCATCCGGCCCTCCTCGTGGTGGACGAGATCGGCTACCTGCCGGTGACCCAGAGCGGGGCGATTCTGTTCTTCCAGCTCATCAACCGGCGTTACGGGCGCGCCTCGACAGTCCTGACCTCGAACAAGGGCTTTGAGGAATGGGGCCGTATCCTCGGCGACGAAGTGATGGCCGCCGCGCTCTTGGACCGGTTGCTGCACCGTTGCCACATCGTCAACATTCGGGGCAACAGCTATCGGATGCGCCGCCATGCGGAGCTTTCCAAGGCGATCCATCCCGCCGCCGGTCGAAGACGTCGGGAACCTCTCAGCCCCGGTGGAACCGTGTCATGAGGGTCGCCGGGTTTTCGGTCTGGCCCGCTTCGGTCGCTCCGCTCCCTACACGGGCCAGACCGAAAACCCTGACATTTTCAATGGCCATTGACAGCTGTGCGCACGCGCGCGAGTGTTTTCTCCTGGTTTTCTCCGATGGACGGCTCCCGTGTCCGCCTCCCGGGAACGATTCTCATTTTGCGTTCTCCGCCCCTGAGACGAGATAAGGGATCCCAAGGTACGTGTTGAGGTGATGCGACAAGAAACAGGCCGGGTTCTGCTAACGCATGGCCGGGCGCGGAGTTCGGCGGTGTCCCCGTTTCTCAGTGGACCGGGGCCTTACTGGTGTGAGGTTCTATGTCAGAAGGCCATGCGAAAGTGCTTTGTTCGGAGATTGGACGATGAGAAACAAACTCGGGCTCGCGGTGAGAACCAGCAATGTGTCAGGGAGTGAGACGGATTGGAGTGACCCTATTCAGTACAGGGTCACGGGTATGCCTCCGGGGAAGGTGGCCGAAATCGCCCGGTATCCGAACCCGAACAAGTGGAGCATCTACCTGAGGTCGGAGGCCCGGCTGATTAAGTGGGAAGGCGCGTACGAAACCAAGGAAGATGCTTTGGCTGCAGTGGCACTACTGACTTGACTTAGGTGTTGGAATCTATCCACCGCTTCGGCACTAAGGTCCTTTTGCTCCGGAACGCCCACCGTCTTCCAGCTAACCGGACCTCTACCTTTATCCTACCCGTTACAAACAACAATCGACGCATTTGCGACAATGGACTCGGGGGCACTAAAGACACGGAGCACCTCAGCACCCGTTGCTCTTTAGGTTGAAGCCGGAATGGCTCCTTCGGCATAAGCCTGACATGTACTGTTCCGTACCAAAAATCGCGATAAAACTTCGGGTGCGTGAATGGCTTCTTCAAGTGCATCCACAACGCTACACGAGCCGGATAAGCGGCCAGCATGTTGCACGCAATGACGAGCTGAGGTTCGCGGCTAATGTTCGTGATTGTTGCACTAATATGCTCAGTGACACGAGTTCCATGGCTGATGCTCAACGATGCCGTGAGTCTAAGGGGTCGCCACCAGTGCGTGAGCCTCTGGATCAAAAAGAATGTCCCTATTGGCCCGCCTATACTGGCTGAAATCCATATTAACTGCTCCAGACCGCTCATCCCCCTCCTTTGCGCCGCTAGTGTACACGAGGGGCAAGCCCCCGGAGTGGGAGTCGAACCCACACGGAGGGTGCCTTCCAAAGGATTCTAAGTCCCGCTCGTCTGCCTGTTCCGCCAACCGGGAACGCTCAGACCGTATCGATTTGTCCCTTTTCTGACAATAGTTTAGGGGACTGGATTCGGTCAGAGTTTTTCTGTAACTTGGGGCTCAGTTTTTTGGGGGTCGAAAATCGCAAGTTATCTTTTTTGAATAAATGCTGTTGGATCTGACCTCACTGTCTTTCGAACAGTGTTTCCTGATGTCCGGTTAACCCAAAATTCCCGCCTCGCATCTGCCTCAATCCTCCCACTGAACCGGCTCGACCAGGTATCTGCCCTCTCGGCGGCTCATGACGCCCGCCACCACATCCGGGTCATGGTCGAAGAGCAGAAGCCACTTCTCCGCCACTGCACGGGAATAGATGCGCTTTCTCGTTTCCAGAGTCGTCAAGGGGAAGAGATCGTAACCCATGATCCAGGGGAGGGGAACATGGGCCGTGGTCGCGCAGAGGTCCCCCAGGAAAAAGACGGTTTCCCCGCCGGACTGGACCTTGACGGAGTGATGTCCAGGCGTGTGCCCGGGCGTGTGGACCAGCGAAACGCCCGGGACGATCTCCTGCTCTCCGTCGACCAGCTTGAGTCGGCTCGCCTCTTGTAGCGGCACCCAGTTCTCGGACCGGTAAGATACGGCGGTCCTCTCGTTCCTGCCGGTTGCCGTCAAGTAGTCTTCCCGCGCCACGATGTAGGTAGCGTTGGGAAAGTTGGACACCACGTCGTTCCCCTCGCGGCGGGTGTTGCCGCCACAGTGATCGAAGTGAAGATGGGTGTTGATCACCAGATCGACGTCCCCTGCTTCCATGCCCAGACTCGCGAGACGGGCCACGACATCCGGCTCCTCTCCGACGCCGTAGATGTCCTGCTCCTTCGGGGAGTACTTTCGTCCGGCCCCGGTGTCCACGAGGATGGTTTCGTTCGGCGTGCGGATGAGGAGGCAGTTGAGGCCGAGGCGCACCCGGTTGCGGTCGTCGGGACGCATCTTCCGCTCCCAGAGGACTCTGGGCACAATCCCGAACACGGCGCCGCCGTCCAGCCGGATGGAACCGTCGGAGATGTGGTTGAGTTGGAACCTTCCCAGCCTCATTCCTTCGACTGGACGGGTGCCTGAGTCAGTTCCACCAGGACTCCGCCGGTGCTGCGGGGATGGATGAAGGCGATGAGGTGGCCGCCGGCTCCGATGCGTGGAACTTCGTCGATCAGGTCCACGTTGCGTTCCTTCAATCGCTTCAGATCCGCTCGGAGATCGTCGACTTCAAAGGCAAGGTGATGGATGCCTTCCCCTCGTTTCTCCACGAACCGGGAAATGACCGAGTCGGGTTCGGTGCCCTCGAGCAATTCGACGGCCGTATCTCCGACTGGCAGGATCGCGGCGCGAACCTTCTGATCCGGGACGGTTTCGGTCGTCTGGACCTCCAATCCAAGATCCTCGTAAAGGCGGGAAAGAGACTCCAGAGAGCGGGTGGCGATCCCCACGTGGGCCAATCGTCGGATCACTTTTTCAGCCCCGATCGCTCGAAGATGCGATCCACCAGAGTATAGGGGTCCACCTCCCGGTTGGCCATTCGTTGCGCCCAGCGGTCCAAAACTTCCGGACCCATCTCGTCCACGACCTGCTGAGCCATCCGATCGCGAATCATCTCCAGGACTTTCTGCCGGCAGAGGAAGACCCGCCTCCGGGAAGCCGCCCGCTCTTGATCCGTGAACCTGCGGTACGATTCCACGGCCTCGGCAACCTCGTCGATTCCCTGGCCCCGTGTGGCTACCGTCTGAATGATGGGAGGGTCCCAGCCGTCGTCCCGCGCCGCCAGGGAGAGGACGGCTCGGATTTCCCGCTCCGTCTTCATGGCGTCGGGGCGATCCGCCTTGTTGATGACGAATATGTCCCCGATCTCCATGATTCCGGCCTTGATGCTCTGGATGTCGTCTCCCATTCCCGGGACCAGCAGAACCAGGACCACTTCCGCGGTCCGCACCACGTCAACCTCATCCTGACCGACTCCCACCGTCTCCACCATCAGCCGCTTGAAGCCGCCGGCGGCCAGCACCAGGAGGGCGTCGTCCACCGCGCTGGAGAGTCCCCCCAGACGGCCCCGCGTGGCCATGCTGCGGATGAAGACTCCCGGGTCGGTGAACAGATTCTGCATCCGAACCCGGTCGCCCAACAGGGCTCCCCCCGAAAAGGGTGAAGTCGGATCCACGGCCACGATTCCCACCTTCTCGCCGGCGTTGCGATAGTGACGAGCCAGCGCCTCCACCAAGGTGCTCTTGCCGGCGCCGGGACTGCCCGTGATCCCCATCACCCACGAGCCGCCGGTCTTGTGAAAGAGGGTCTTGAGCAGATGTCGGGTTGATTCCGTGGGCGAATTCTCGACTTCGGTCAATGTTCGGGCCAACTGGCGCATGTCGCCGCGGCAGATGTTCCGGACCTCGTCCAGTCTTTCCGGGTCGTTCACCATCTCGATCCGCGCCGGTGGTTTCAGGCGTATTTCTCGCGCAGATTCCGAGCCCCGCCGCACATGGCCTTGAGCTTCAGGTAGGCCTCGTCCAAGTTCATGGGATTGAGGCTGGACGGGGCAAATCCGCAGTCGGGATTCAGTGTGATCCGTTCCGGGGGGACGAACTCCATGGCCCGCTCGACACGGCCGGCCACCTCCTCCGGCGTTTCCACGTGCGGGTCGGTATGGTCGATCACCCCCAGACCCAGGAGCTTGTCCGGGGGAAATCGGCGGAGACTCTCGATGCCCCCGGCATCCGGCGTGGCGAACTCCATGGCGATGCGATCCGCGTTCATCTCTCCCAAGGCGTCCATGATGAGATGGTACGGACCGCGCGTGGAGTGGGCGTGGCAGAGATGGACGCTGATGAAGGCCTCCTCGAATCCTCGGACCGTCGCATTGAAACAGTCGACACACAGGGAGATCTCCTGCTCGATGTCGACGATCCCCTCACGTTCCCGATAGTCGGCATCCACCAGCAACGCCAGCCAGGGATCGTCCAACTGGATGGCATCAACGCCAAGGGAGATGAGCTCCCGGATTTCCCGGCGCAGGAAGGGGATGCAGGCGCGCATGAACGCCTCCCGGGTGGGATAGGCTCCGGTCGAATACCGCGGGTCCCACATCCGGCGGCCCAAAGTGTATGCGGAGGGGACGGCGGCCAGAATCCGCCGGTCCGTGTGCTCGCGGACGAAACGGACTTCGCCCACGGCCATGAAGCGGTGGGCCTTCATCTCGGACACCACGGAAGGGTATCTGAGTTGGGGGAAATTGGAGGCTCCGGCCGAGACCGTATCGATCTCGAAACCGGAGACCGATTCGGAGAAGACCTTCATGTAGCTCTCGCGGCGCCACTCTCCGTCGGAGACGTAGTCGAGGCCGGCCCGTTCCTGCATCTTCAAGTTCGAGGGGATGGCTTCGCTGAGAAGACGGTCCGCTTCGGTGGTATCGATCTGTCCCGCCTTCCGGTCTTCGATGAGCTCGCGTATCCACTCCGGCCGGGGGAGGCTACCCACCACCAGGGTGGGGAAGAGGTGCGGAATGGTTTCCTTCATGATGTGTTTGCTCCTGGGTCCGCGCCTCCAGTCATTCGAGTCGGTCGGCCTGGGAATTTCTCCAACCCCCGGCGCGATTTGCCGGCGCCCAGTCTACTACGACCCGGTGCGGGAAGTCGGCGAACCGGGTGTGATTGGGGCGGGCCGGACAGGATATCGGGACGTTGCTTGAGAGCCTCGGCTGCATCTGTTAAGACGGAGCCCTATGAAGTTTCGGCGGAGCTTGGTTGTGTGCGGCTGTCTGGTCATTCTGGTCCTGTTGCCCTCTCTGCCGGCTGAGACCGGCGAAACCATCGCGGTCGTAGTTTCCCCCGGCCAGTTGGAGGTTGAGGCTCCTGAATGCCTCAGTCTCCTCTTCAACCGGATGACGCCGGTTCCGGTCCGGATGAGTAACCGGACCGGGAAGGACCTCCGGCTTGGGATTGCCACCCGTGCCGATGCCGTGGGCCTGGTTCCGTTCCGGCGACAGGTTTCGCCCGGCAGCAGCGGGGAAACGGAACCGTTGGTCCTGATACCGCTGATGGCGGGAGAGTGGGATGCGGAACTGATTCTGACCGCAGGGGACCGCACCAGGACTTGGACCCAGCGCTTCTGCGTTCTGCCGCCGGCCCGTCTCCACGCTCGGGTCCGTGACGCGGCGAATCGAGTGGTGCCCGCCCGGGTGCGGGTGACCGGTGCGGATGGACGCCATTATGCTCCGGACGGATACGGTGCGGGCGAGTTCAGGACGGAGGGGCTGTTCGAGTTGCTGGTTCCGGCAGGCGGGGCCACGGTTTCCGTCCGTCCCGTGGACCGGGACGGGCCGTCGCGCGAGACCCGAGTCGATCTTCCCGTGAACCGCACGGTATTCGTCGAGTTGCCGCTCCCATGAGATCCGGCATCGTTTGGATCCTGCTGATCCTGGCCCCGGTTTCGCTCGGGGCGAGTGGCCGCGCGTGGAATCCCTACGGGTTGAGCGAAGATGAGGTGGATGCCCTGCGGGTCCGGCATCCGGCCCTCCGGGAATTCGCCGAGTTCTTTACGGCGCTTCTTCGCCACGAGGATGCTCCGCGGGACGAGAACTTCACCGTGTATCGGCGCATCCGCCGCCTGGCCATGCGGCACAGGACGGTTCGAGGGGTCTGGTCTCCCGATTCGCAGGACCAGATCCAAGGTCAGGTCAGCCAGGCTCTCTGGAAACTGACGTCGCCGGAATTGGCCAGAATCGATCTGAACCCGGATGTCCAACTGACGCCTCCGGCCCAAGTATCCGTCTTCACCGAAGGCATGGAGAACCGGGTCCTGCTCCTGCTTCGCAACAACCAACGGAAACCGGTGACTTTGAGTCTGACGTCCGACGGCGACTCACTTCATTTTCCTCCTCGGGAGGCGTCTCTGGCTCCGGGACAGGTGTCGGGATTGCAGCTTCGGGTCTGGGGAGAGGGCGCCGAATCGCTGGGCTTGCGCCTGACCGTCGAGGGGACGACGCGCGGCCTTTCGTTGCCGGTTCGATGGCGCGAGGCGGCCCGGTTGGAGTTGAAAGTCAAGACTGACGACCGAGCCGGGTTCCTGCCTGCCAGGGTCTACGTGGTGGGGTCGGATCGGCTGGCACGGGGCCCTGCCGGGACCTTTCTGCGGAGCACTTGGACGGAAGGCCATCACTATTTCCATACCCGGGGAGCCAGCTCGCTGGTCCTGCCCTCGGGACCGGCCCGCATACTGGTGGTGCATGGATTCGAGCACGCTCCCGTCACCATGGACGTGAATCTGGAGCCGGAAGCCAACGTGGTGGAGATTCATCCTCGACCGGGGATCGATTGTGCCTCTCGAGGATGGTATTCGGGAGACATCCATATTCACCTCAACCTGGTCCACAAGACCCTGGATCAACTGGTATTGACTCAAGACGCACTCCTCCAGGCCGAGGCTGAGGACCTGGACGTCTCCAATCTGCTGGTGTGCAATTCGCTGGGTTCCATCACCTTCGATCGCGACCGCTTCACCGGATCGCTCCATCCTCTATCGACGGCGGAGCGGGTTCTGTATTGGAACGAGGAGGTCCGGGCCTCCCTCTACGGTCACCTGGCAGCGCTCAACCTGAAGGAGTTCCTGGAGCCCAACTTCACCGGGTTCCGCAACACCGATCATGCGTTTGACTACCCTTCCAACACGATTCAGGCCCGCAAAGGAAGGGAACAGGGAGCCGGAATCTTCTACGTTCATCCGGTCCACAATCCGGAAGCCAACGATCTGGCCGGGTCCAGCGCCAAGGCGGTTCCCGTCGACGCGGCTCTGGGCCTAGTCGACGGACTGGAAATCCTGGGGTACGGGCACCCTGCCGCCTCCCTGCGCCTCTATTACAGGTTGTTGAACTGTGGTTTCCGGTTGGCCGCCGCGGCGGGCACCGACGCCTTCAACAACATCCGTCGCCACAAGGTCATCGGCGGCGACCGCGTCTACGTTCACACCGGCGAGGTGTTCGACTACGACTCTTGGGTCCAAGGGCTCAAGGCGGGCCGCAGCTTCGTCACCAACGGTCCTCTCCTTTTTTTCGAAGTGGACGGCCATTTTCCGGGATCGGAACTGGACCTGGAAGGGCCGGGCCGGGTGGGGGTTCGCGTGGAGGCATATTCCCATGCTCCCATGGAACGACTCGACCTGGTCTTCAACGGGGAGCCGCTGCATACGGTGAAGGCTTCGGGCAACGGAACCCATCTGCTCTATCGGGGCTCCCTGCCCATCGCCGAAAGCGGATGGCTGGCTGCGCGGATCCAGGGCGGTCCTCACCGGCTGGTCGTCAACAATACGGACCTGTTCGCACATACGACTCCCGTGTACCTGACTGTGGGCGGCAAGGCGTATGCGAATCCCGATTCCGTTTCCCACTTTCTGCGCTGGATCGGGGATCTGCGGCAACGGTTGCTGACCGAGGGGCTGTTCCAGGAACCGATTCAGAAGCAGCAGGTGCTGGAACAGTTCCGGAGGGCTGAAGCCGTCTACCGGCAGAAGCTGGATTCCGTCGAGGAATAATCGACTATTCGGGGGCCGGATCCTGGACCGGCTCGGAATCCGCGGGTGACTCCGGCACCGTTTCCGCCTCCGGCTCTGGCTTCGCTTCCGGTTCTGTCGCTGCCTCCAGTTCCGCCTCCGGCTCGCCAATGACCTCTCCGAATTTGATCGAAGTCCCTACTTCATACTTCTTGAAGTCGGAATAGGTGATCAGTTCCCGGACGTGTACGCGGCGCCTTCGCTGGAAGCCTCCGCCGAACTCCAGGATGTCGTCCGCCTCGCTCCAGGTGGGGAACCAGTATTCGCCATCGACCTGCTGCCGGAGCGTCTCGAACGCCGGGAACTTGTTGTTGCCGAAGTCCGGCACGGCTTTCCCCTTGGTCATCACGATCTGGAGGTCCAGGTCGTCCACCCAGATCCGTCCCCGGAAGTAACGCTGGCCGCGGCGGATCCGCTTCGGTTTCACGTCGAACACGTAGCAGTTGAGCTCGTCCACCTGCTCCTCTCCCTTGTATTTGATCTCGTATTCGGGAAGCTCCTCCGTGGTCAGCGCGAAGGGTTGCAGGTTGAGGGCGTCGTCCAGATCTTCCCGGGTCAATCTCACCGACTCCAGCTTGCCCCGGTCGTAAACGATGCGATGTTGGCGTTCTCCATCGCTGGTGAAGAAGATCTCGATGGTCATCTTCCGCTGCTCACGCACCCGGCCGGTACGGGTCAAGACCTGGAAGACAATATCTTGAGTGTAGGTGTACTGTTGCCAGACTTGGCGGAATTCCGATTCTTTCTGGGCAAAGCGCTTGATGATCTCCTGGGGATCCAGCTTCGCTCCGGCCGCGGATCCCGTGGCGAGGAAGAAAAGGAACGGCAATATCGGGGAAATTCTCTTCATGACACCTATTGGATGCATCGTCCCCCCAAAAGGGTCTCGACCGCTTCCACTCTAACTCCCCCGGGCATGGGCCTTCAACAGGGAGAGCACCTCGACCAAGGGAGGGATTCCGGCCCTGGCGCCGACGCGGGTGCAGGACAGGCTGGCGGCGGCTCCGGCAAAGAGGAGGCAGCGCTGGACGCTCCAGTCCTGGAAGAGACTGTAGATGAATGCGCCGTGAAAGACATCGCCGGCCCCGTTGGTGTCGATGGGACGGACGGGGAAAGCCGGGAGCTGGAAAATCCGGCCGTTCCAGATTGCGGCGGTCCCCTTCCGGCCTCGGGTCACGGCCACGAAACCGCGGCTCCGCCGGGCCAATTCCCTCAATCCCGGCCTCCAGTCCTCATATCCGGTGAAATTCCTGACGAATGCCTCACTCGGGATGAGAAAGTCGGTCAGTCCGACGACCTCCTGGATACCCGGCTGGACGTCGTCCACGTCCAGGGACACCTTCATTCCGGCCTCGCGGGCCCAGCGGGCAGCCTGGAGGTTGGCGTCAGGGTCACAGCCGTCCAGATGCAGGAGCCGGCCGGATACGATCCACTCCCTTTTCAGCTCTCCCTCGGCGTAGCGCAGTCTGTGGTCTCTGTGCCAGAGGACGGTCCTCTCTCCGGTGAGGCGATCGACCAGGATGATGCCCAACTGGGTAGTTGCGTTGGGAACGATCCGGACGCAGGAGAGGTCCATCGGTTCTCGTCTGAGGTCCTCAAGCGAAAAACGGCCCAGTTCGTCTCCGCCCACACTTCCGATGAACCTGGCCTTGAGGCCGTATCGTCCGCAGAGTGCCGTGGCCGTGGCCACCGGTCCGCCGCCCATCTTCATGACGTTGTCACACTCGATTCGGCTGCTATGGGCCGGGTATTCGGGGAGGAGGCAGACCCAGTCCACCGCGTCCATCCCCTGGCCGATCATGTGGAAGGATCGGTCGCGGGGCCAGCTAATGTCGAACGAGACACTGTCAAGCGGAGTACGGGACCGATTCGGCGTGGCGCCGGTCATCCGGGCGTGCTCCCGGTTTCGTTGAGGGGCAGGAGATTCACGACGGACTTCCCGATCAGAGCAGGCCTTCGTCGGCGAAACTGAAGTACCGGTGGGGACCGATAATAACATGGTCCAGAACCCGGATCCCCACCACTTCGCCGGTGGCCACGAGGCGGCGCGTGATCTCACGGTCTTCCCGGCTGGGCGTCGGATCCCCGCTCGGATGATTGTGAGCCAGGATGACGCCGGCCGCCGCTTCCTCGATGGCCGGCCGGAAGACTTCCCGGGGGTGGACCAGCGACGAAGTCAGCGTTCCCTCGGAGACTTTCACCAGTTTCAGGGTGCGGTTCTTCCCATCCAGGAGCAAATTCCAAAAGCATTCCTTGAGAAGTCCCGGGACCGAACCCCGAAAGTGCCGGTACACTTGAGCGCTGTTGTGCAGGGAATCACCGGCTGCAAGCGGGACACTCCCGAACCGTTGGAACAGATGGGCTGCGGCCAGGAGTGCCTGCGTCTGTCTCCGGGTCATGCCGGCTTGCCGGAGGACGGAATAGCTGGCCCGTCGCAGCCGGCGAGTCGAACCCAGCAACTCCAGGATTCGGCGAGCCCGCATCAGAGCCTGTTGATCCGAGTCCGTGGGAGCGAGCATCAACGCCAACAGTTCCACCTCCGAAAGTGAGTTCCAGCCGGACTCGAAGAGTCGCTGCGCAGGTAGGTGCTCGACGCTTCCGTTCATACCCACTAACAACGATTCCGCCGGGCGATCGATGGAAAAAGATTTCTTGAGGAAATGCGTTTCACGCGGTTCGTCTGCTATGTCTTGTGGTGACTTGTGAGGGAAGGGGGATGGTGGTATGGTGAATTCAATCAGAATGACCTGCTCATTCCAATTGGTCTGATCCGCACATCCGGGGTATATGGCATGGTTTGTCTTGGGGACCGACCGGCGTACGGCGGAGTTTCATTATCCTAAGGAGTCCGAATGAACAAGATTTTCGTCGGCAATCTGAGCTTCAGCGTCAGTGAGAGCGCTCTGGAAATGTTTATCCGTGAGTTCGGAGTAGAAGTTGAAGAGATTCGGATCATTCGAGATCGGTATACCGGACGATCCCGAGGTTTTGGGTTCGTCGAGTTGCGCCAGGATCAGGATCTGGATGAAGCCATTTCCCAGTTGAACGGAAGGAACCTGGAAGGGCGCGACCTTCGGGTCGATCGGGCCAACGAGCGCAGCCGAAGCGACTCCTTCGGAGGCCGTAAGGACTCATACGGGGACCGGTCGCGACGGCGGTACTAGTGAGGTTTCGCGGTGAGCATCAGCCCGATGCTCTTCCCGCCTCAGGTTCGTTTCAGGCTCACCGATACTCCGTCCCGAATCGGAATCACGGACGAGAAATACTCTTCGTTGTCGAAAATCAACCGCGTGTATTCCCGAATCCCCCGGACGTTTTCATCAGCGCCAGATTCCAGAACCCGTCCTTGAACCAGGAGATTGTCGGAGATCAGCAATCCGCCCGGCCTCAACAAATTTGAGGCTCGGGTCAGCACCTCCGGATACCGCGCCTTGTCCACGTCATTGAAGATGATGTCGAACGGCCCGGAAACCTGCCCCAACGTCCGGAGGGCATCCCCCTCTCGAAACCGCGTGCGGCAGGAGATCCCTCCCCGCTTGAAGTAACTCTGGGCGTCCCGAAGGTTCCGGGACGAGAAATCGGTCAGGGTGAGCTCGCCGCCAGGGCCTACGGCGGAGCCGAACCAGTAGCCGGAATATCCGAATCCCGAGCCTAACTCCAGAAGGCGTTTCGCTCCGCTGATCCGGGCAAGCTGGAACAGCAGGCGCCCCACCAGAGGGCCGACGATGGGAAAGGAATCGGCCGCCGCCCGGGACTCCATTTCTGCGAGGATCGAGTCACGTGCGGGACAAGCCTGGAGCAAATACGCGTCAATGTCCGCCAAGAGCATGTTCATCGGAATATGTTGGGGATTATATACCAAACTAGCCAAAGCCCCTGTTAGTCGGGCCGGTTCCTGACGCGGATAGACGGGTCTGGCGGCTTCGAGTTGGCGAACATCCGCTTGGCCACTTCCTCCGGCGTCGCGTCCAACTTGATGATCCGGGTCTTGGGTCTTCCCGGCTTTTTCGTCCGTTTCTTATCCTTCATTCACTCCTCATGGACAGCTTTGTCGGGAATTCCGATTAGGACCAATGGGCAGGGACTCCCAACACCCCGATCTATCCGATCCTGGAGTTTCACCCAATGGGTTGTGGAGGAACCGAATTTATCCCGGACGAACATCCGCGCCCATTCACGG
The DNA here is from genome assembly GCA_963668095.1 of Acidobacteriota bacterium. GTDB lineage: Bacteria > Acidobacteriota > UBA6911 > RPQK01 > JAJDTT01 > JAJDTT01. The sequence continues at coordinate 288,129 of OY764083.1, forward strand.
GAGAAATCATCCCCAACAGACCGGACGCTACGTCTCTGCCGTATGGTCGGATTCAATCCAAAAAGCGATGACAAATCATCGAAGTCTTGCACTTGATGATTCTGCGCGCACCGGAGGACAATCCTTTCCAGATCGTCCTGAAGCGACCGCCCCCGCGTCACAATCACACCAACGCTAATTGCCCCCTCACTATGCAAGCGATGGAAATTCTCTAGATCTCGATCAAAGAACGGATCCTTGTTATTCCATTCGATTTCCAAGGCCACAGAGCCGTTAGGAGTCTGTCGAACGTGGTCTATTTCATGCGTCATGGAAGACCGCTCTTCGCCGTCTACGGTCTTGCGGATAACGATGTTTCGCTTGGTCCATCCCCGGATTGTGAGCGCTCGCCTCAGTCGTTGAGTCGGAGCGGATTCTCCCCCACCCCCACGGATCAATTCCACGTCCGCAATCCTGAATTCCAACAGAACCTCGCAGATTTCCCGAAACGGAATCGGGAAGTCCCGAGTGAGGATAGCTGTAGCGTGGTTCTCTGTCTGGACATCAAAACCGACACTCCTCAAGTCAGACAGCATTGGTGGAGTTGTGGGCATAGGTCGGCCAAGCGGGAGAATAATCGTCTTTGGCCTGATTCCCCCAGACCGTCCAATTATCCCTGATTCCCCGGCCAAACAACTCCAGATACGGACCCCTGCTGCAACTTTCAATGACGTCATACTGCTCATCAGGCTTCCGAGAATGCTCCCGCTTCCGGGATGCAATGAGATTGACCTGACGGCGGCCTGGGGCCAGAGTTCGGGCGTGTTTTCCCCGGACCCCGAACAGGATCACTTCCGTCACGTTGCGGAAGTAGAAACCAACGCCACGCCCATCGGGTCCGCCATCCTTGCGAATTTTGAACCAGATCAGATTCGTCTTGTACTGGAAACCCCAAGCGCGGAGAGTCTGGAGGCCGTGAGGGAGAAGCGCGTTTGGAACCCACAGATAGCAGTGAGCGACGTCCGCCAAGTGGTTCTGAACCGGAAGACCCTCGATTTCTTCAAACGAGAGCGTTTGGTAGCGAGACAGGCGTCGGTGCTCCGGGGCTACCTTGCCCGTCCGATTCATGAACCTCCACGGCGGATCGGCCAAAATGGTCCCGAACCTACGTCCGTGCAGATAGCTGGATAGGTCATCAGCCGGTGACACGGCGTCAGAGTAGGCTGCTAGACTCGGCATTGCAACAAAAACCCCCGTAAACAGTTGAGAAACAAGAACTTAACAGGATTCCCAAAGGATTCTCCACAGCTTTTCCTCTGCTACTCTCTGGCACCGGACGAAAGGCCGTTATCGGCGATTAGGTCCCGGTAGTGGAGGATGGTGTGATCCAGACCCTTGGCGATGATCGCCATTTGGGTCAGGGTGTCGAACTCTCGGATGTTCTGACGGCCGGCGAACTCCCGGACGTAGCGGTCCAGGTGCTTGGGGCTCATCTTGTGGTAGGTCCCGACGTAGCCGCGCTTGAGCATGGACCAGAGGCTTTCCACGCCGTTGGTGTGGACATCGCCCCGGACGAACTCCTGGACGGTGTGCTTCACGCTTTCGTGGTTGCTCAGCGAGACGTAGGACGAGGAATCATCCGTGTAGACCTTCGCTCCCGGCCGGGTGTGATCGTGGACGAAACCCTGGAGAGTCTTGGCCTTGGTGTCAGGGACAACCTTCGCCGCAACCCGCTTGGTGGATCGGTCCTTGGCTCCCACGACAGTCGTCTTGCCAACGGAGCCGCGCCCAGTTCCAGCCAACGCCTTGCGCTTGGCGTTGCTCATGTTGCGACGCTTGCCGCCCATATAAGTCTCGTCAACCTCGACTGGGCCGGTGAAGTTGCCAGCGTTCCCGAAGAACCCCTCACGGATTCGCTGCATGAGATACCAGGCGGTCTTTTGCGTGATGCCCAACTCGCGGTAGAGCTTCATAGAAGAAACTCCCTTGAGCCCCGTGGTCATCATGTAGATGGCGATGGCCCACTTCTGGTAGCCGATCTTGGAGGACTGCATCACCATGCCCTTGCGGACGCTGAAATGGCGTCGGCAGTCCCGGCAGCGGTAGGGCATCGGCTTCCGGTTCTTGGTTGCCATCGTGTTGACTGAGCCGCAGTCCGGGCAGCACCGCTCTTCCGGCCACCGCTGTTTCTCGAACCACCTCTCAGCCGTGGAATCGTCGGGGAACAGCTTGAGCAATTGGATGATGGTCAGCCCTTCCCTGTGATGCTTTCCCGGTGCTTTCTTGCTCTTGCGTTCTCTCATCATGGCTAGGATTGTACCAGAAACCTATGACAGTTTTTGGCTAGTTTGGTATATAATCCCCAATATGTTGGCATCTGGTTGCAGTGTGGACAACCGAGGGGGGAGCCGCGACTTTCTCGTCGCCGAGGAGCGGCGGCATTCCTGCCGCCGAGGAGCGGCGGCATCCCTGCCGCCGACCAGGGGGGTCTTGGGGGGACGGAGTCCCCACTCCGCGCAGCGTCTTTCAACCAGGCGAATTGAAGAACGGGGGACAAGAACGTCCCCCTCTCCCAATGGGCGACAAGAAAGTCGCCCCTCCAGCTATTGCGGCGTACTGCTGGACGGTCCCGGCAGGTCCATGGCTGAGGCCACCGGCGAAAAGATCGGATCATCCTCTCTCCAGGGGCGCCGACAGGGCTGCCGACGCTGGTAAAGCGAGAGATTCTCGGTCAGGAGTCGCGCCAGGTCGAAGCGTTGGTTCCGCTGCAGATCGGAAATCATCGCGTGCTGCATTTGGGCGGCCCGTTCAAACTGGCCCGTTTCAGCGAACGCCATAGCCAGAGTTTCGACATATTCCAGCTCAAGGTCGCCCTGGCCCTCGAATAAGCCTTTAAGCAGTTGCAAGGCCCGCATTCCGTTCCGGATCTTGTCGTCGGGCGAAGTGGCCAGCAGCCGGGCCACAGCGTGGGTCATGTCGGCGTGACCTGGAAATACCTGCAACCCCTTCTCCAATATGGCCAGCGCTTCTTCATGCCGGCTCAATTGGACCAGCGCCATCGCTCGCATGAAACGTGCCAGGACGCTCATTTGTTGGATTTGCCCGCCCGCAGGGCTGCTCTCCGGAGTGCGGCTACCGAATCCGGAATCCAGTTCCATAACGGCCGCGTAGTGGGGAACGGCGTCGTCGTAACGCCGCAGGCGCATGAGCAGATTGGCCAACTGAAAGTGCGCCTCCATGAACCCGGGATTGGCGCCAATGGCCTGCTGATAGTGTTTGGCTGCTTCCTCCTCGGACTGCAACCCCATCAACGTGGTTCCCAAGTAGTAATGCAGCATGGGATTGCCGGGCGAGGCGCGCAATGCTTGAGCGTATTCCCGGACCGCACCTTTCAGGTCTCCCATTCGGGCCAGTGCCGAACCCAGATCGGTGAGCGGAATGGGGTTCTTGGGGTCCAGAGCTACGGAGGTGCGATACTCTTTGACGGCCTCGTCAAAACGTCCTTTTCCGAAAGCCCGCATTCCGCGGACCCAATGGTGGCGCCAACCAGTGGTCAGATCGTCCAGGGCCTCCATCAGGGGATCGGGGTATCCTGCGGTGGCATGGCCACGCCGGAGCCGCTCCAGCATGGCGACCTGCTGGAAGTGAATCCGGGCCTGATCGAGATCCCCCTGCTTTCGATAACTCATGGCCAACAGGTAGTGGATGTTGTTGACATCCGGTTGCAGCGCGAGAGCGGCCTCGAAGTAACGGATCTCTTCCTTGTCCTGGCGCCTTGAGGAAGCGATTTTTCCCATGCCCACCAAGGCCGGAGCACAGGTTTCGTCCAGTTCCAGGGCACGCTCAAACAAAGGCCGGGCTCGCTCATGCCGGTTCAGGCTGAGGTGGCCTTCGGCCGCGCCCAGAATGGCCGGCACGTTGTCGGGTTGGTGTTGCAAAGCTTGTTGGTAAGCGGCGATGGACCTCTCGAGGTCCCCCTTGTTCTTGTAGATGTGACCCAGGTAGTAGGACCAGCGAAAGTCTGCCGGCGCCAGTGATTGCGCGTTGAGATAACTCATCTCGGCCGCGCCCAGAAAATCCTGGACGTGGTAGAGCTTACCCATCTGGCCGTAGGCCTGAGAGAGTGCCTCCCTGCTGGTCTCACCTGCTTTTGCCATTGAATTCAGCTCGGCCCGGGTGTCTCTGATTCGTTGCTGGGCGGCGGACTCCAGCCGGCTCAGATCCGGATGGGGAATGGGACGGAGTGGAGCATTGGAGTGGGGAACTGTCGCGGATTCTCCAGCGGGCGTGGAGGGAAAAACGCTGATCCCGAAAAGAAACAAGGCGCCGACGCGAAATAGGAGTCTGCGTGGCCGTTCAATGTCTGCAGCGCAGGCTCCCAGGTTGAGGAGCGTCGTCGAATCACTCATTCTCGCTGACAATCCGGCCGCTGCCCGCCTGTAGTGTCGTATAGCGGTCTACGGGGAGATCGACCCACTCTTCCACACTGCCGCCGGGCCAGGAGACGCGGACGGTTGTGACCCGGTTCCGGTTTCCCAGCCCGACCAACACCCGGGGATCGTTGGCGGAACCGTAACTGCCGTCGGTCCTCACCCGCCGTAGCAGGGTGAGACCGCCCGGAAAGACCACTTCCACCCGGGCTCCCAGCATGTCTCGTGGGATGTCTCGTCCCAGCAGTCTCAAGCCCAACCAGTGATGGCGCGTCCCGACGTTGTTGACAAGCAGGCGCGCGGGACCGTTGTTGTTGACGATCAGCACGTCCACGTCTCCATCGTTGTCGACGTCCCCAAAGGCGCCGCCGCGGCTCACCTCGGATAGTTTGAACACGGCTCCAGCCTGTTGGGTGACCTCCCGGAAACGTCCGTTTCCCAGGTTGTGGAAGAGCTGGTTGGGTTGATGCAACGGATAGGGGTCTCGCAGTTTTTCCAGAGCTTCGATGGTCGCCACTTCCCCGTGCAATGCCAGAATGTCCAGCCAGCCGTCGTTGTCGTAGTCCAGGAAGGCAGTCCCGAACCCCGTGTAGGGCATGCTTGCGACTCCCAGTTCGCTCTCGAAAGTCTGGTCTTCAAACCATCCCTGCCCATTGTTGAGGTAGAGCGTATTGGTTTCCCGGATGAGATGGGTCATGAAGAGATCTTCGTCGCCGTCGTTGTCCAAGTCTCCGGCGTCGACTCCCATGCTGGCCTCGGTCTTCCCGTCCCGGTTCAGGGCGCAGCCGGCCACCAACGCTTCTTCCCGGTAACTGCCGTTTTTCTGGTTGATCCACAAGTGGTTGGGACGTTGATCGTTGGCCACGTAGAAATCGATCCAGCCATCTCCATTAAAGTCGGCGCTCACGACGCCCAGCGCGCCGCCGTGCCTGGTGGCTATCCCGGTCTGGGAGGATACGTCCTGGAAGCTGCCATCCCCCCGATTGCGATAGAAGCGGTTGGACTGGGCCGGGTAACTCCTGGGTCCACAGTAGTCTATGGCTCCCGTACTCGAGTAGCACTTCTTGGGATTGGACAGTTCGTAGTCCACGTAGTTGCCCACGAACAGGTCCAGCCAACCATCCCGGTCGTAATCCATAAAGGAGGCGCTCACGCTCCATTCCGTATCGGCGCCATCGCCCACGGAAACCTCGGTGAAGGTGCCGTTGCCGTTGTTGCGATACATTCGGTTCTTGCCGAAGTTGGTGACGTAGAGGTCGACCCAGCCGTCATTGTCGATGTCACCCGCCGCCGCCCCCATCCCATAACCGAGCGAGGCGATTCCGCTCTGGGCGGTCACGTCGGTAAAGCGCAGGTTGGCCGTCCCGTCCGGGTTTACGTTCAGATCGTTTCGAAAAAGCCGGTCTCGAAGCGGAGGTTTCTGCGGCGGCGGAAAAAGGGCGTCGTCCAATGTCTTGTCGGGTCCCAGCATCTGGCCTTGCACCAGGTAGACGTCCAGATCGCCGTCGTTGTCGTAGTCGAAGAGGGCGCCCCCGGGCCCCATCATTTCGCAAAAGTAGTACGCCCCGGACATGCCGTTGAAGTGGCGGAAGTCGATTCCCGAAGCTTGGGCGACATCCTGGAACAAATCGGCGCCGGCGTCGCCAGTCTGGGATGGGTAGACCGACGAGGTACAGGACCCCAGGGTCGTGAGACCGATCAGCAGGATCAGCCGATTGAGTTGTGGCATTGAACCGGGAAAGGATTCGTTGAGAGTCGTGATCTTAGCCGTCCGCGCACGATGCAGGGACGGTCGAATGCCGTGACGACCTTAACCACCCTTGACTTGGAAGCTGTCTCCGACCTGAGTCTTGGCATCGTTGAGCCGGTCCCAAGCTTCGACTTCCAACCGGTAGGTTCCGGGTTCCAGACCCCCCAGGTGAAAACCCTTGACCAGGACGAGTCTATCCGGGGAGAAGAACTGAACCGACTCCCCGTTGTTGTCGGTGGTTTCGTGAATCAGGTCGCCGCCGCGGCTGATCCGGTAACGCACCTTCAGCTCGGGGGCATTGGAGGATTGATCCAAGCCGAAATTGTACAAGTGCAGGTAAACCGCCAGCAGAGACTTCGGGGAAAAACTCTTGTCCATGCTGGGCCGTATCTTGACGTCTCCCAGAACGAACATCTGGTTGTCTTCGGGCACCACGTCCAGCTTGCGGATGAAGTCGGAAAGAACGAGCGAACTGTTGCTCAGTTTCTGGCGTTCCTTCAATCCCGACGGAGGAATAATGGCCTGTTTGACGGCGCCGATGTTGCTGCTTTCGGTGTCCTTCACGACCAGATCGAGTTTATAGCGGGTCTTGTTGTCCAGAATCAGGACTTTCTGGTACATCGATCGGCCTCGCAAACTCTTCTCCAGCTCCTCCGGTGTGTATGAGATCACCAGTTCATCGTCGAATTCCTGGATCAGCCGATTGTCCAAGCTGGTCACGGCGCCATAGAGGCCGATTCGAGCCGTATGCACATTTCCCTTGAGCTTGAAGGTCATGTCCCTGTTCTGGAGCTGCAGGGTCACGGGAACCAGAATCTTCTGCCGGTTGAGCTTGAAGTAGTCGTTGCGAACCTGGAAAGAGAGGTTTGAATAGCCGATGTTGATCTTCACCAACTCCTTCAGATCGTTGTACTTGATCTCCTTCGGAGTCTGTACCTTGGAAAAAATCTCGTAGCGGTAGAAGGGGTTGTTTCGGAAACTGCCGGTGTTGTAGGCGGGGTTGTGCCGTCCCGGAGCAAAATAGGGGCGGTCCTCTTTTCTGGTGAGACCCACTCGCTCGGACCAGGTCAGGCCCTGTCCCGGCATGTGCAGAAGCGCATCCTTTTCTTCCGGATTGAGAGCCAGATGGTAGTCCCCCGTGAAGGAGCTGTCCACGAATTCCAACTCGATGTCGTCTCCAATGCCCTCCAAGTGCCGGTAGCGCCACCTTTCGAATGCGTAGACGGTCGTTTCTCCACCACCCTGTTCGAATTCACGGTCGTAAAAGCTGCCGGCGGCATAGGTCTCTATTTCGGCCGGCTCCCCGTGAATGATGTAAACCCTGCCCCGGTCCGAGCGCCACCCCTCTTTGCCGGAGTGGAATCGCTCGTTGGAATACGCGATCCGCCGATAGTGTTCTTCCTTGAACTCGTTGAGCGCCGTCCGGGGATCGGGGTCCCGGCGGCGCCAGAACTGTTCGATGAAGCGTTCCTTTTCGTTCTCCGTGGTCAGACTTGCAAAAACCGACTTCTCTTCGTCCGAAATGATGTAGACGGCATCCCGTTCCAGCCAGTTCTTGAAATAGTCCTCACTCTCCTCGCGTCGAATGTCGGGATTTGCTTTTTCCTTTTCCGCCATCGCGGAAAAGGAAAGCCCCAGCGACAGAAGCATCAGAAGGGGAAGGAATACATGGTGCACGGCTCTGAACCCTCGTTCCAATGGAGATCTCATCGAGTCCGGCCTAATGCAATCTAGTTTAGGCAAGATCCCGTTGGGGATCAACGAAATGGGTCGAACCGCTCCATCCACGAAGACGTTGTCCCGACTTGACCGGCTTGTCCGTCAGGTCGCAGGATGGGCCGAGTGGCGGTAATCGTCAGCCAGATAGAGGCAAACTGCGCTACCGGGAAACGCTGGGGCCTGTGGCAGCGTAAGGCGGTGAAGCTGAACAGTTCGATTCGCTCCCGACTGAGGAGACTCAAGACAGCGGTTGCTTTTCCGATCACAGTCGGGGCGTTTTTGAGCTCGACTTGGATCGGGTGTACGCAATCGGAACCTCCGGAGACCCCCCCGCCGGCTCCGGAATCGAGCTCTGAAGAAGGAGTGGAAGTCCAGGTGCCCGAGCCTCCGGGCAGCTTGACCTTCACCCGGGACATCGCGCCCATCATCTTCCGGAACTGTTCCCCATGTCATCGCCCGGGCGGAGCGGGTCCGTTCGATCTCCTCAATTACAACGACGCCAAAACGCGGGGTCGGCAGATGGTTGTGGTCGCACAAAGTCGTTACATGCCTCCCTGGCAGCCCGAACCCGGCTATGGCGAATTCATCGGCGAACGCCGGCTCAGCGATGAGCAGATCGAGGCGCTTGAAAGGTGGGTGGCGCAAGGATCGGTCGAAGGAGATCCGGCCGACCTGCCCAGTGTCCCGAAGTGGCCGACCGGGTGGCTGCTGGGGCCGCCGGATCTGATTGTGACCATGCCGCGGCCCTACACGCTGGCCGCCGAAGCCGGCGCGGCGGGGAAGGACGTCTTTCGCACCTTCGTGCTGCCGGTTCCGCTGGAGTCCATGCGTTACGTTCGGGCATTGGAGTTGAGACCCGGAAATCCCAAGGTCGTGCATCATATCGTGGGAGGGGTCGACCCCACGCCTCGCTCCCGGCAACGCGACGAGCAGGACCGCACACCCGGATTCGATGGGATGAGGTCCACTCAGACGGCGCGCCCACCCGGGGGCCATATCCTGGTCTGGACGCCCGGAAGGGTTCCCACGGAGAATCCTGAGGGCTTAGCTTGGCGTCTAAAAGAGGGGGCCGACCTGGTGTTGGAACTGCATATGCAACCCTCCGGCAGGCCGGAACGGGTTCAGCCCAGCGCCGGCCTTTATTTCAGCGACCAAGCGCCCGCCAAGATCCCCTTCATCCTGATTCTGGGCTCCGTCGCCATCGATATTCCGGCGGGCAGCAAAAACCACTGGATTGAAGACAATTATGTCTTGCCGGTGGAGGTACAGGTGACGAGTCTCTATCCGCACGCCCATTTTCTGGGCAAGCAGATGGAGGTCTATGCGCGTCTGCCAGACGGGAGTCGGCGTTGGCTCCTCTACATCAAGGATTGGGACTTCAACTGGCAGGACGACTACGTCTATGCCGAGCCCGTCTCGCTCCCGCGTGGCACTGAACTGACCATGCGCTACAGTTACGACAACTCAGCCGACAATGTCCGCAATCCTCACAATCCTCCCCGGCGAGTGGTCTACGGGCCCAATTCCTTCGATGAGATGGGTGAGGTGTGGATCCAGATGCTGACGCGAGACCAAAGCGACCGGGCAACGCTGCAGAGCGATTATCGCCGCAAACAGCTCGACTTGGGCATCGCCGGCTTCCGGCATTCATTGGACACGAAACCCCAGGATGCCAACACCCATCTGCAGTTGGGTCAGGCACTCTACGCCCAGGGAAAGATCGGGGAGGCCATCACGCACTATCGCCAGGCGCTGGAATTGCATCCTTCCAGCGCCGAGACGCATGCCTATCTGGCCAATGCCCTGACGCAGCAGGACGACCCGGAGGGGGCGATTCGCCACTATTCCCTGGCATTGGAACTCAAACCGGATTTTCTTGAAGCTCATTTGCATGTCGCCAACTCGCTGATGGGGCTCGGAAGGCACGCTCAAGCGGAAGGGCACTATGCGCGAGTGGTTGCATTGAATGGCTCACACGCCTTCGCCCGGTTCATGCAGGCCATGGCGCTGATCCGAATGGACCGTTACCAGTCAGCCCGGACACGGTTGGAAGAGAGCCGCCGGGCGTTGCCTGACGATATCGATATCACTCACGCCCTGGCCCGGCTCTTGTCAGCGGCTCCCGACAACGGCGTCCGCAACGGACAACTGGCGCTGCAGCTCTTGCAGAAGGTGTTTCAAGCCCAGCAGGAAATCTCCTTCGAGCACGTGGAAACGCTGGCGATGGCCTTTGCGGAAACGGGCCAATTCCAGCGAGCGGTCCAGATGCAGCAGGCCATGATCGAGGACGTCAGCCGAGGCGGGCGTTTGGATCTTGCCGAATTGCTGCAAGAGAACCTGGGGCGGTATCGCCGGGAACAGCCCTGCCGGAGACCCTGGCGGGAGAATGATCCTGTCTTTTCACCGCGCCCAGGCGAATGGAAACCACTGGAGTCTCCCCCCGGTGCGAGCCGGGGGCAGATCGCACCGCCAGCGGGCCGTTAGCCCTGATCGTGCTGTCGGGCCACGCCGCAGACCTTATCGATGGTTTGGGAGACGGACAATCAAGGAATGGGAGCGGGGCGTTCAACCCCCGATCTCCAGTAAACGGAGGGACACGAATGCCCCCCCGTTCTCTTTTTGCCTACCAGGCGACCCTTAGCCGGAACTGAATAATTCGGGCGAGGGCCGTGTTTCTATATCGTCCGAAGGCGCTTGGATTCGCGAGGGAATAACTCGGCGAATAGAATTGCGCGCGGTTGAAGATATTGAAGATCTCCGTCCCAAACTCCAGGCGCACGCCCTCTGTGACCTGGAAGTCCTTCAGAATCGACAGGTTCTCGGTCGAGTAGCCGAACTTGCGAATATCCGGCAACTGGCGGGTGTCGGCGAAGGCAATCACCCGGTTTTCAGGCGCAAAGGCGTCCACGTTGAGCGTGTTTTTCTGCGATCCGTTGGGGTCGTATCCCCCGTGGCTGCCCCCGCCTCCTATACCTCTTCCAGTGCGATTGATTCGTCCCCCCAGGTCGATGGGGTCTCCGGACATGTAGTTGTGCCAACCCATGATCCGCCATCTCCCGATGAAATGGTTGAACAGGGTGGAGGCGTCAGCCCCCCATCGCTGACCCCGGCCGAAGGGCAACTGCCAAGTCCAGGTCAAGGCCATATTGTGGGTGCGATCATAAGGTGTCAGGAAATTGACTTGGGGCCCTCCATACCCCTCATGCGACACCCCGGGAGCACCGAATACACCATAACCTCTGCCAGTGGCGATGTTCTTGGAAAGGGTATACGCCAGCAGAAAACTGAGTCCCCCGCCGAAACGCTTCTGGGCGCTGATATTGGCGGCGTGGTACGAGGTAATCCCTCCGTGGGCGCCTCTCAAATTAACTCCCGTGTATTGAGGATAGGGACGCGATGCCTGCCGGACACTTCCAGTAAACCCCATATAAGGAACGGGGACGCCGGTTGCCATGCCTTCGGGGGACGATATCGGTTGATCGATGACCGGTCCCAGCCTGAAGATCCCGGGGGGCACCTCGTTGCGTTCCCAGTTCAAGCGGTAATGCCGGCCCAGCTTGCCGACGTAGTCCCCCTTGAGCAGGAGATTCCACCCGACCTCCCTTTCAATCCCGAAACCGAAGTTATTGCTGGTGGTCCACTTGTTGTCCTGGGGATGAATCCAGTGCACGGCAGTCCCGTTGGCCAACGTCGGATCGAGGTTGGGAAGACTGCTGACGATCTGGAGTCCTTCGGCCGGAAACCCGTCGTTCCAGTTGAAGGCCGGGGTCACCCCGCCATCGATAGAACTGTACGCCGGCTCGGCAGCCCACCCCAGGGCCGATACATTCCCGCCGCCCTGCAGCTCGGCGCCCGGATTGGCGTAGGTGATTCCCGCATAGGCTCGGAGCACGGTCTTGTCGTCCAGGGCGTAGGCCAAACCCAGACGGGGCGACCAGGCGCCCCAATCCCGATCGTAGGCCCTGGTTCGACCGTTTCGCCCCGGTCCCTCGCCGTTGAAAGTCAAGGCGCCCAAACGTCCGTCTGCCGCAGTATTGGGAATGTCGGGACTGAAGTATCCCATCCGATGATAGGTTTCGCCGAAGGGGGTCCACCAGTTGTATCGAAGCCCGTAGTTGACGGTCAGTTGGCGGGTGGCGCGCCAGGTGTCCTGCAAATAAATGGCATAGACGCGATTGTTGACTCTCTTGTTGTCAGACGGCCTCATGAAGGCGGTGTTCACTTCTCCCAACAAGTAGCTGGCCCAGCCACGACCGGTCAGCGCGATATCGGGGAACGCGGACACGTTGCCGTTCGCTTCCATCTGATTGCCACCGGCCAAACCGGTCGTGATGTCGCTGAAGGTGAAATTGCCGTTGGTGAAAATCTGGACGTTCCGTCCCACGGCGGCGTATCTGCCCTGGATTCCGAACTTGTAGTTGTGGCTCCCCTTGACCCAGGTCAGATCCGTATAAACCGGGTACGTGAACTCGGGCATGAAGAGATTCAGGAAGAGGAATCCGAACCCGGAGGCGCCCTGGATGTTGGTAAAAGGAGTATCGGGTGTCACCAAGCCGGTGAGCCCCGAATCCCGGCCGTGCGTGTTGCCCGGCTTGCCGATCTCCCGGGGGACTCCCTGGCCGGCAAAGCGCACACTCAAAAGCACATTGGGCCGCAGGGTGAAGTAATTTGAGAATCGAAAGCGGTACTGTTTGCCCAGCGTCAGGTGGGTCGTGTTGATCAACTGGTCATAGCCGGCGTTCCCGGGCCAGACGACATCCTTCCGGTGCCAGTCCATCCCAAAGGACAGCTTATAGCTATCGGTAATCTTGTGGTCCGTCTTCAAGGTCAGCTTGTCGATGTCCTGCTCGCCCTTGTCCAGCGGACCGACATGGTTGTCCACCGTGCCGGGCCGGTTGGGCATTGGGATACTGTCCTGAAAAGTGGTCGAAATGGAGCTGAGGCGGTTGCGAGGAATGACGTTGCCTGGAAAGGGATCGCGGATGAAACCTCCATGTCCGTCCGGCCGAGTGGAGGCCGGGTCATAGATCTGCCCCTGCAAAATGGGTCTTCCCAGGACATCGGTCCCAATTTGGGGTCCCAGGAACTCGCTGAAATCCCCGCCGCGCATCAACGAGGTGGCGACGGTCGAGGTCTGGCCGCCGGCGGTCCTACGCTCGCGGTAACCGGTATAGCTGGCCAGGAAGAAGTGCTTGTCCTTGATGAGCCGCCCGCCGACAACGGCTCCAAACTCGTTCTGCCGGTGGGGGTTGACATCTGCGGCGAACCATTGCCGGGCGTCCAGGACGTCGTTTCGAAAATACTCGAAGAGGCTGCCGTGAAACTCATTGGTTCCCGACTTCATGACCATTTCCACACTCGAGCCCATGTTCCATCCGTGCTCGGCGTTGACGTTGGCCACGGTTCGAAATTCACTGATGACTTCGGGAATCAGCCCCGAATCCTCTCTCATGCCGAAGTTGTTGGCGGGACTGGAGTAAATCCCGTCGATGTTGGTGCTCATGACGCCGACGACGCCGTGGACGTAGCCCCGGTCGGTGGTGTCGGTCTCCTTGCCGTAGGGATCGTACGAGAAGCCGGGCAACGTCCGAGTGAAGGACAGGCTGTGCCGGGATCCCTGGTTCACTGCCATGGGCAGTTCCTCGATCTCCTCGACCACCCGGGTGAGGCCTGCGCTGGAGGATTGGTTGTCGACGGCCAGGGCCTGGCTTTCCACCGTCACGGTGTCGACGACTTCACCGATAGGCATAGTGATGTCGAGTGTCACCGCCAGTCCGGAAACCACGCGCACGCCCACTTGTTCAACCGTCTTGAAGCCGGGCAGACTTGCGGAAATCGTGTAGGAGCCGATCGGCAGCGCTGGAAAAGAGTAGTCTCCCGCCTCGCTGCTGACGGTCGAGGTCTCGAGGCCGGTCGCTTCATCGCGGGCCGTCACGTCGACGCCCGGAATCCTTGCCCCCGTCTCGTCGACGACGGCCCCCGAAATCCTGCCCAGATTGTCCTGGGCCGATACCGGGAGGGATACCATCAAAAGAATCAGCGGTAGGATGATCCTGACGGAAGAGAGAGAAGATTGCATTGCCGCGTCCTCCTTAGGGACGGAATTTCAGGGAGAGTGAAAGCTTCCTTCCACAAGTTGCAACGGACATTACAGGAATCCGTCAGCAAAAGTCAAGCCAAACCTAGTCCGGACTTTCCCAATGTTCTTGGAGACTTACGAGAACAGGTGGAGAGGATTCGCAAGAGGATCGGGACGAAGCGGTCCGATACCGGCGGCACGGCCAGTCAAGAAATTGCCGGGTCCGGACCGTAATCACGTAGAATCGGGAATCAGGCGTCTCTCTACCCTGACCGGTGGCAAGGTGGTGGAACTGCACAGATCGGCTCGACCCTTCCGGGAGAGATTCAAGGCGGACGTTGTTTTTCGGCTCATGATGGGGGCGTTTTTCATCTCGGCTTGGGTGGGGTGCTCACAACCTGGTTCTCCGCCGACAGCCCCGCCGCTTCCGGATTCAAGTCTCGAAGAAGCACCGGAAACTTATGCCCCCCGGCCGGCCGGCACCTTGACCTTCAACCGGGACATCGCTCCCTTGGTGTTCGAGAACTGCGCACCGTGTCACCGGCCGGGGGGCGCAGGGCCATTCAACTTGCTCGGCTACCCAGACGTCAGCCGCCGGGCCAACCAGATCGTGACCGTCACCCAGAGTCGGTTTATGCCTCCCTGGCAACCCGAGCCGGGTTACGGGGAGTTCATCGGGGAGCGTCGCCTGAATGTGGATCAGATCGGCATGGTGGCGCAGTGGGTGGCTGAGGGAGCGATCGAAGGGGATCCGGCAAGTTCTCCGGAGGCGCCGGCATGGCCGACGGGCTGGCACTTGGGCCAGCCGGATCTGGTTCTCACCATGCCTCGGCCCTACACCTTGGCGGCCGATGGTCCGGACGTCTTCCGGATGTTCGTCATACCGGTTCCTCTACCTTCAAACCGTTATGTCCGGGCCTTTGAATTACGGCCTGGGAACCCAAGGGTCGTCCACCATGCCGTAGGGCTGGTGGACACCACTCTTCGCAGCCGGCAATTGGATGCGGAAGATCCCATTCCCGGTTTCCAGGGCATGAGGTCCACCGAGTTCGCTCGCGCACCCGACGGCCATTTTCTGGGTTGGACTCCCGGCAAGGTCCCGACAGAAAGTGCCGAAGGCAGGACTTGGCAGTTGAAGAGAGGGGCGGACCTGGTTCTGGAACTGCACCTGATGCCCTCCGGCAAACCGGAACTGATTCAGCCCAGCGTGGGGCTCTATTTCAGTGACGAGGCCCCGGCCAGGACCGCCTACATCATCGGACTGGGCTCCCAGACCATCGACATTTCACCGGGCGAGAAGAAATACTGGATCGAAGACAGTTTCGTTCTCCCTGTGGCGGCGCAGATTCTGGGCGTTTATCCGCATGCCCACTACCTGGGCAAACAAATGCGCGCTTTCGCACAGCTTCCCGACGGCAGCAGGCGCTGGCTCCTCCACATCAAGGATTGGGACTTCAATTGGCAGGACGAATACGTCTATCGCGAGCCGATCTCTCTGCCCGGCGGAACCCGGCTGACCATGCAATACAGCTACGATAACTCGGCCGGCAACCTGCGAAATCCCCACAACCCACCTCAGCGGGTGGTTTACGGCCCCAATTCCAGCGACGAGATGGGCGACCTGTGGCTCCAGGTGCTGACCGGGACCCGGGACGACTTGCTGAAACTGCAAACCGACTACCGGGTCAAAGAGCGAGACAGGTTCATTGCCGGCTACCGGCACGCCTTGAAGAGCAAGCCGGAGGATGCTCAAACGCACGACCACCTGGGCCAGGTGCTTCAGGCGCGGGGGATGGTTGAGGATGCCGTTCGCCACTATCGCCAAGCGCTGGAAATCCGTCCAGCCTATGCGGAGACCCACAGCAATCTGGCGACCGCCTTGGCACAGCAGGGTCACACCCAGGAGGCGATTGGCCATTACGGCCGGGCCCTGAAGATCAAGCCGGATCTGCTCGAAGCCCACTACAATTTGGGCGGAGCCCTGTTGTCCATGGGCCGCACCAGCCAAGCCATTGCCTCCTTGCGGCGAGCCGTCCAAATAGAGCCCGAGTTCGCCAGGGCACACAACAACCTGGGCATCGCCTTTGCTCAGCAGGAAGATCTGGCCCAAGCCCTGTACCATTTTGAGCGGGCGGTGAGGATCGATTCCGACTTTGCAGAGGCCCGCAACAATCTGGGCAATGCACTTCTGTCGTCGGGGGATTTCAGCAGGGCCGTGATTGAATATCGGCGCGCCCTGGAGATCGATCCCAGCTACGCCGATGCCGAGCGCAACCTGAAGCTGGCACGGGAGTTGTTAGAGACTACCCCCCGGTGAGGAGATCAGATAGCCGCCCCTCCGTTACCGATTTCGTTCGTACTGGGATGAGAAAAGCATGTGCTCTCACCGAGATAATCCCTGGGTCATCCTGGCAGTTTGGGTTCTACTAGCCCTTTCTTCAGCCACGAGTCCGCAGCAAGCCCTCGGTGCGGAGCAACAAGATGGAGATTCGGCAATCACCGAAATCTTCCGGGATGCCACGCGGGAAGCAGGGATAGATTTCGTCCACTTCAACGGCATGTCGGGGGAGCGCTACCTGTGTGAAATGATGGGCCCCGGTGGAGCCCTGTTCGACTATGACAACGACGGCGACCTTGACCTCTACCTGATTCAGGGCCGCATGCTCGGACCGGGGAAAACTCCTGCCGATGCGGACTTCCCCCCTTCCAATTCCAAACCGCTTACAGACAGGCTCTACCGAAACGACCTGCAGGCGCACCAAACCGGCAGGCGCCGTCTGCGCTTTTTCGACGTGACGGAGGAAAGTGGAATCAAGGCGACGGGATACGGGATGGGCGTGGCGGCAGGGGACTTCAACAATGATGGTTGGACCGACCTCTACGTGACCAATTTCGGGCCCAACCAGTTGTTTCGAAACAATGGGGATGGAACCTTTACCGATGTGACCGCGGCAGCGGGCACGGATGACCCGCGCTGGAGTGTCAGCGCGGCTTTCCTCGACTATGACCGGGATGGCTGGCTGGACCTCTACGTGGGCAACTACGTCGACTTCAGCTTCTCGAATCACAAGCGGTGCTTTTCTTTCGCTGATGCCGGTAGCGGCAGTGCCCTCGAGTATTGCGACCCCAGCCAATACGAACCGTTACCTGAGAGCCTGTTCCGCAACCGGGGCGATGGAACCTTCGAAGATGTATCCCGCAAGGCAAGAATCGCCCGGGAATCAAACGGGGCATTGGGCGTGAGTACAGCCGACTTCAACGGGGATGGCTGGATCGATGTCTATGTCGCCAATGACAAGAGGCCGAATCACCTTTGGATCAATCAGGCGGATGGCAGTTTTCGGAACCAGGCTCTGCTGGCCGGCTGCGCAGTCAGCGGGGAGGGTTTTTCCGAGTCCAGCATGGGAGTGGACGCCGGTGATTTCGACAATGACGGAGACGAAGACCTCTTCATGACCCACATGTCGCTGAACGAGAAGAATACCTTGTACGTCAACCAGCGAGAGGGATCGTTCGAGGATGCCTCCTACCTGAGCGGGCTGGCTCTTCCCAGCATTGCTTTCACCGGATTCGGTACGGCATTTTTCGATTACGACAACGACGGCAGGCTGGACATTTTGGCCGCCAACGGACACGTCAAGAATGTCGAGGCGCTGGCACGCGCCAAAGATCCCTATCCATTGCACCAGACGAATCAACTGTTCAGGAATATGGGGAAGGGACAGTTTCAAGAAGTGACCAAAGCCGCCGGGGCGGTCTTCGAGTTGTCCGAAGTGAGTCGCGGAGCGGCATTCGGGGATGTCGACAACGATGGAGACACGGATGTCCTGATTCTCAACAACAACGGGCCCGCGCGGCTGCTGACCAACCAGGTCGGAAGTGACAGCTATTGGATGGGTCTGAGGCTTGCCGGTGGACGGTCGGGCCGGGACATGTTGGGCGCCCGAGTCGCTGTCCTGTTGCCCCAGGGGCGAACCTTGTGGCGCCGGGTCCGCTCGGACGGAAGTTACGCCTCCGCAAACGATCCCAGGGTGCTGGTCGGGCTGGGTGAAGCAACTCAAGTCGAGGCCGTGCGAGTGTTTTGGCCCGACGGACGAGCAGAAGAATGGAAACAAGTACCGATCAATACCTACACGAAATTGCTTCAGGGCGGCGGGGTGCGACTTGCATTACCCGCAGAGCGTCGATAGAAGCCGGTTCCAGAAGGCCGGCCCGGTCCTGGAGCCTTCGGCTGTAACCGGACCGACGGGCCGGCCGAACTCAGGGAGGTTTTCCCTGCAGGAAGGCTCCGGCATCGCGCTGCTTCTTGTCTCGTGCTTCCGTGTCCAATTTCTGAAACAGCTCCAACTCTCTTTGAGCGTCTTCCAGCCGTCCGAGCTTCTTATAGATCTGGGCCAGTTGATAGTGGGATTGGGGCTGGTTCGGATCGAGGGCGATTGCTCTCTGCAAGGCTGCTACACCATCCTGTAACCGTCCCTTGGCCGCGTATGCCGCGGACAGAGCGGCGTATGCGTCAGAAATCCGGTCATCCACGCGTATGACCGCTTCCAGATACCGAATAGCTTCGTCGAACTCCTGGCGGTAGTTCTTGATGATTCCGAGCTCGAGATTGACGATGGGATGGTGGGGATCGATCGTTAATTCCTTTTCCAACACCGGCTCCGCCTTGTCGTACTGTCCCAAACCGAAATAGAGATCACCCAGCGCAAAGTTGACTCCGGGGGCGTTGGGATTCAGGGCAACGGCTTTCTCGTATTCTTCAATAGCCTGGTTCAGGCGTCCCTGGGTCGCGTAAGCCTCAGCCAGTAGCTGATGGGTGCGAAAGGACTCCGGATCGATCTCCTCAATCCGCGAGAAGACCTGCTGGAACTTGTTGTAGGAAGTCCTGGTCCGGTTCAAGTAAGCCTGAGCCAGCGTCTGCAATGCCTCCAGTTCTTTGGGATGTTTTTCGGTGACCCTCTCCAGGTGTTCGATGCTCTTGTCAAGTTGTTGCAACGCCAGATAACAGACCCCCAGATAAACTAGTGCCTTTGTGTTTTCGGGATTCTGGGAAATTGCCTGTTGGAATGACTCGACAGCCTTCTGATAGTCATACAAGCTGTAGTGAGCGAGCCCCAAGAAGAAATGGGCGTCGGGCAGCTTGGGTTCGAGTTCCAGGGCTTTCTCGATCGACGCGACGGCTTCCGCAAATCTTCCCTGGAACTGATAGATCAGACCCAACTTGGCATGGAGGGGAGGGAACTCGGGTTGGAGCTCCAGCGCTGCCCGATAGGCCTGCTCAGCGGCACTCCAGTCGCCAATTTGCTCGGCGCGAGCGGCATTCTGAAAGTGTTCCTGAACCTCCGGCGGCATTTGGAAGGCCGACTCGGTCGCCTGCACCCCCAGCAATGTCAGTAGTAAAAAGCTATGAAGTGCCATATTCAGCGAGACATCCCAAGCATAAGGTGAAATGTGTGGCCGTTGGTTTCCTTTTATCCAATGCAGGTAAGACCGTGAATATTGAGTCGACCGAAATCTGTAAAGTCAGCATGGCTTATACAAGCTATGGCTCAGTTATAGCCAATTCGGAGCCGGCTGCTATGGGTCCGGTAATCACCTGTTGCTTTCCAGACGGCCAAAGCACATCAACCCGATCGACGTGTTCGGCTTCGCCGAGCCCAAAATAGAGCGGATAAAGACTTTGCGAGAGGTAGCCGGATTGCCCGTCCTGAACCTTGGTGTAGCTGGCCGAACCAGCCCGCACCGTGACCCGGGCCCCGAGGCCGTCCCGGTTCGACCGGGTGCCGGTCAGATTGACTTTGACGAATCGAATCCGCTTGCGATCGGCCAGGTCACTGACGAGGACCAAGGGTTCGGAATTGAAATCGTTGGTCACGATGTCGAGGTCACCGTCGTTATCCAGATCGAAAATCACCGATGAACGAGAGCCCACGGCGCCCCAGGCCACGACGCGGGTGACTCTGGCTCCCCGGGCTCTGACCTTCCGGACCAGTTCGTGGTCCTTGTCGCCGCGGACCGCGTCCAGTTCAAACCAGGGGGTGAGGGTCCGGCCGCCGCGCCTGGGTTCCACGCCCAAAATGAATTCGCTGTCGACGAATCCCTGTCCATGGTCGTTGAGCAGCAGACTGTTGATGCCATAGCGATAGCCGTAGTTCATACAGGATGTGATGAATGCATCTTCGAATCCGTCAGCATTCAGGTCCCCCACGCTCAATCCCCAAGGCCAATAGTTCTCGGCATTGATTTGATCGGATATTTCTTTGAAAGTGCCGTCTCCCTGGTTGCGAAAGAAGGCATTGCCCCAAACATGATTTCCGTCGGTGGCCAACATCTGCTTATCGCCGGTCTCTTCGGGGAAGGGGATCTTTTCCTTCTCGCTGAACGGATCCAGGTGTTTCCACATGTCGGTGTGCATGTCGGTCAGATAGAGGTCCAATTGCCCGTCGTTGTCGAAGTCGAGAATCTTGATCCCCATGGTTCCCCACGGCGTCGCGGGAAACAGTTGGCGACTCTTCTTCACGAAACGTCGACCTTCAACGTTCTCGAAATATTGATCATGTCCCTGCATGTTGGCCAGATATAAATCGGGCCAGCCGTCGTTGTTGGCATCAAG
The DNA here is from genome assembly GCA_963668095.1 of Acidobacteriota bacterium. GTDB lineage: Bacteria > Acidobacteriota > UBA6911 > RPQK01 > JAJDTT01 > JAJDTT01. Next base: position 308,699 of record OY764083.1, read on the forward strand.
CGGACTGGCGTCGCCTGACCAACTCATGTCCCTCAGACCCGCCTGTTCGGTGACATCGACGAATCGGTTTCCGCCCTGGTTCTGATAGAGGATGCTGGTCTCCGAGAGCGCAGCATTCAGGTGCCGGTTGAAAGCGTCCGGGGTGGAACGATAGTAGGTATATGGCGTGCGATCGGCTCCCGCAAAAGAGTCATGGACGACCGTCCTGACCTCGTCCGTCGTGTACACCCCGACATTCACCAGGAAAAGGTCCAGCCGGCCGTCGAGGTTGTAGTCGAAGAAAACCGCCGCCGAGGAATGGCCCGTGTACCGGAGGCCCGACTCGGCGCTGATGTCTTTGAAAACCCCGTTTCCGTCGTTCTCGAACAACACATTGCCGCCGCGAACCGTGGTGACGTACAGGTCCGCGTCCCCGTCGTTATCGATATCGGCAAAAGAAGCGGCCACGCCGATGCGTTTCTTGACACTGACTCCCGCCCGCTCCGTGATGTTCTCGAACTTGCCGCCGCCCCGGTTCTTCCAGAGTTCATTGCCGCCGGCCTGACTCACAAAGTAGATGTCGTGCCGCCGGTCGCCATCGACGTCGGCAATGGCGAGTCCGTTTCCGTGGTCGTAATGGGCAAGAATGAAGGCCCGTCCCGCATCGTCGACAATCCGGTTACGGAAAGTGATCCCGGATTCTTTGACCCGGTCCGCGAAAGAAAAGGCATGGAAGACCCTTATGCCGCCGACGCTTGCCAGTTGGGCCTCTCGACGTTCCTCCAGCCACGGGAATTCCTGCCACAAGAGGCGTTCTTGGAGCGTCGTCAAAACATCTCTTTTCAGGGCCTCTCTTTGAGCGGCCAGGTTGCCGTCGTAGAATCCGCGAACCTGCCCTTGTGGATCGACCAACATCAGTTTCCGGCCGGGCTCGGGCGTCGCCTGCGCTCGTCCTTCGTGCAGTTGCCGTAGCAGATCCGGGCGGCCGGTCAGGAATCTCCACTGCTCCCCGTCCACTCCGGCCTCAGTCGCGTACCGGTGCAGCACTTCCGGCGAGTCGTGCTCCGGGTCGAGCGTGAATGTAACCAGGCGGATATCGCCCCAGCCGGGCCGTCGTTCGAGTTCCTCTTCGAGCTTTGCCAGCGTGGCAGTTTGTGACACCGCCTGCGGATCGCGAGTGCGAATAAAGTCCGCGATCCAAGTCCTGCCGAGTAGCTGGTGGGTCCCGAAGGTTCGGGAGAGGTGATCGGTCAGGGAGAACTGGGGAAGACGGAGAAGTACAGGAGGTCTATGGTCTTGCGGCCTGGTCCTCTCGCCCGGCGACTGCCGCGGATTCGGCGCGACTGACAGAACCGCCGCCAAGTTGGCCGTCGGCTTGTGCTGGGGTTCAAAACCGAAAGCCGGCACGATCTCGATCCATGCTAACGCAATTGTGCAAATTGCGATCCCGGCCAAGTTTCGTGGGACCATAGTTTCACCAACGGGCGGTCTGGAGAACCCCCCGGCTGAAGTGGATGGGATCTTTTTTCTTCGGTAGTCTACCATGGCCAATTTCTACCCGGCGGCCCAACATTCTTATGACCCGGACTGCCACCAAGGATCACGCTTGTTTTCCCGCTCGTAGTATTCTGATGGGAATGATCCCGTATTTCCCAAGAGGCCGAAGGGCTTTCCAGGCAACTGCCGTCCTGACCGTGGCTTCGGGCCTTCTGGGGCTGGTTGGTGCCCATGCCGTTCCGGAATCGCTCCTGCTGCAGGAGCCAGGCAACAGGCAACTGACGCCCGTTCCGCACCCCGACCTGAATGCTGTCGAGCGGCTGATTCGGGAGCAACTTCAAGCGGAGCGATCCAAGTTGGAAGCCAGGGTCTCACCCGCCGAAGTTCCGGATTCAGTTCGGGCTGAGGCTTTCGGAGGGTTGGGGAGGCTTTACCATGCCTACGATTTCACCGAAGCCTCCCGAGCCTGTTATCGCAATGCGCTTCTCCTGAAACCGAAGGATTTTCGCTGGTTGTATCTTCTGGGCCGTCTGTTGGAGAGCCAAGGGGACCTGCAGCAGGCTGTCGAGCACTACCAGCGCGCGGCCGAAATCAAGCCGGACGATCTTCCGGCACTACTGAACCTGGCGCAGGCTCAACTGAACCTGAATCGTCCGGACTTGGCAGAGACGCTCTTTAAGGAGGCCATTTCCCGCGACCCATATCCGTCGTCAGCCGCGGCGTTGGTGGGGTTGGGCAAGATTTCTCTCTCCCGAAACGATCCTGAGGAGGCCATCGAGTACTTCGAGACCGCTGTCTCGATGCAACCGGAGGCCGAAAGCATCCACTATCCGCTGGCGATGGCCTATCGACAGATCGGGAATCTTGAAAAGGCGAGAGAACATCTCAAAAGGCGTGGGACCAGGACACCGGAATATCCGGATCCACTGATGGAGGACCTCCGGAAAGTCAGGACGGGCAAGCAGTTTTTTTGGAGTCAAGGGACCGTCGCATTGAGCGAAGGACGCTTTGCGGAGGCCGCCGAAGCCTTCCGCCAGATGGTGGCCGCCGATCCGGAAGAGCCGATTGCCCACATGGATCTGGGAACGGCGCTGCTTCAACTTGGAGATGTCAACGGAGCCTTGGCCAAGTATCAGGAATCGTTGAGGCTCTCGCCGGGTAATCCACGGCTTCATTACAACCTCGGGTTGGTTTACACGCTGCAGAAGGCCTACTCGAAGGCTCTCAAGCATTATCAGAATGCGGTCGAACTGGATCCCGGATTCGAGAACGCCCATTTCAATGTGGCGAATCTATTGATGAGGCTGGGGGAAATGGCACAGGCCGGGCAGCATTATCGCAATGTCAATGAACTGAATCCGAGCCACGCCTTCGCTCGTTTCATGCAGGCCATGACGTTGGTGAAAATGGGCCGTTATCCGGCGGCGCGAACTCTCCTGGAAGCCAGCCACCAGGCCCTGCCCGAGGAAATCGACATCACTCATGCTCTGGCTCGTCTGCTGGCAGCGTCTCCCCAAAGCACGGTCGGCGATGGCCGCCGGGCTCTCCAGCTTCTACAGGACGTCTTCGGGTCGCAAAACGAAGTGGCTTTCGAACATGTTGAGACGCTGGCGATGGCGCTGGCAGCATCCGGACAGTACCAAAGAGCTCTGCAGGTGCAGCAGGGGATGATTGACGAAGTCAAACAAGCCGGACGCGCCGATCTGGCCGCCTTGCTCGAGGAGAATTTAGTTCGGTATCAGAAAGGCCAAGCTTGCCGCACTCCCTGGAGGGCCGATGATCCGATATTCTTGCCCGTCCCCGGGGATTTGGCGCCGCTGAAGTCGTCCGGGCAAGAGTCCAATCGAGCTTCGGTTCCCGAGAGTTGACCGGGATCCGAAGCGCTGCTCTGACGATTATGTGAGTGTGGTCCGGATCGCCTCTATGACCCGGGGGTTTCCATTTCCGTAAATCGAACCAGCGTGAGGGAAAACGGCGGGCACGACAGGATCCATTCCCGATCTTGTTCACCGACGTTCGCGGTGACCGGTCTGATCCGGTTGGGAACCTGAAAGTCGTTGATTTCCAGCGGTCCTGAGGCGGTCAGTACAGTAGCCGCAGCCTGCAACCTTCCGCCGCCCTCAAAACTCAAACGGATCATACGCCCGCGGCTCAAGTGGGGATTGACGACTGAGACGACGAACTGACACGAATCGCTCGTCGCGGAAGCCACGACATCCAAGTCCGGCAGCGAGCGGGTCTTGCCGTCGTCCACAAACCCAAAGGCGCCGATCGTTGCGTCCACCCCGACGACATCCAGGCTCATATGGTGTTTGAGCAGATCGAAGACATGATAGGTGGGAGTCCGAACCAGCCTGGGGCCCCGGGTCTTCATGACGTTATGGAGGACGTTGATGGATTCGCTCATGTGGGCCAGGCTCAGACGTTTCGCCCGGCGCATGAACCCGTGCAGCATGCGAGCCGCCATGAGCGCATCGCGCATGGTGTCCGGCTGCACGAAGTCCTTGCCTGACATGGAAATCGGAAAGGATTCAACGGGATCGATCTCGGTGTGCCAGGAGCCCCACTCGTCGAACATGATTCCGATGTGCTTGCGATCCCCGATCCAACGGTCGACCGACCTGGCCGCGATATCAATAACTTCCTGGCACCGCTCGACATCGGCCAGCAGGGCGTAGGTGTCGGCGGCCTGGCTCTCGGCTGCAAGAGCCGGCTTGACGTAGCATTGAAGGGAAATCAGGTCGAACAATTCGAGGCGGTCGCTCAGCGCTTTGAGCAGCCTGTCGACCCAGTCGCTGTCCGGTTCACCGTTGATGATGATTTTGGCGTCCCTGGCATACTGACGCATGTAGAAACCGTAGCGGCGGACTTGGATCGCGTATTGTTCGGGTGTCCACTGGTAGCTGGTCTCATTGCCGATGGTCCAGTACTTGACCCCGTAGGGCTCCGGGTGCCCGTTTTTCCGCCGCAGCTCGGCATACTGGGTCTCATGGGTGCCATTGACGTATTCCATCCAGGCCAAGATCTCCCTGGGGTCTCCCATCCCGATATTGGTTTGGATGACCGGCTCCGCTCCGATGGCTGCGCACCACTGCAGAAACTCGTCGGTTCCAAATGAGTTGGGTTCAACTTCCTGCCAGAAGTTCATGATGCGCGGGCGTCGAGATCGAGGTCCGATCCCATCCTGCCAGCGGTAGGAGTCGGCGATGGTGCCTCCCGGCCAGCGAAAGGCGGGGGCGCGAAGTTGGCGATAGCCTTCGATGGTGTCGAGCCGCAATCCGCCGTCATTGGGGATGCTGGAGTCTTCGCCAACCCAGATGCCGTCGTAAATGGTCGTGCCGATCATCTCCACCATATGACCGAAGATCCCGGGAGAGACCGTGCCGCGGCGGTCTGCCGGGTTGATCTTCACTGTGTGCTCAACTCCGGTTTGAGGGCTGGCTGTAAGGTTGGTCTCCTGCGCATGGATCGTAGCGGCTGGTCCGGCGGCCGCCGCGAGCATCAGAAGAAAAATCATTTTTTGCATTGCTGCTGCCCACCTTCTACGTCTCATGTGATTGACAGTCCGTGGTGAGAGTCCCATGCCCACCAGACAGTGCCATTGAGGTTTGCACCGGGTGTTCACCGAATCAAGTCTCGACCGAACAGGCTCTCCGGCGTCCCAGCTGCGTAGCCGGTCGCAACCACGCTCTGAAAGTGGAATTCCTGCGTGGTCCTCGCGCTCCCTGGCGAGAAATACGGGCTCAGGAGATCCTGTTGCGGACCAGGCGGTAGGCCGCCAAGACCAAAGTTATTCCCGCCATGTCCGCCAGCACGTCGGAAGCGGAGGCATCCCGGCTGGGAACAAAGGACTGATGGACCTCATCGCTCACGGCGAAGAGCGTCCCCAGAATCCAGAGCCACGCGAGTTGCCGGGTCCTGACTCTGCGCCGCAGTCCTGAGCTTCGTCCCCAGACCAGGGTTACGGTCAGGAGTGCATATTCGATGACGTGGAGCAGGGGATTGAGACCCAACCCGGCTCCGGGGGGGTGACTCTGATGGGAAAGGAATACGATCAGGCAGATGGTGGCGAGTGCCGGAATCCAGTGCAAAAGGGTCCCCACATCGACACCGCCGTTACCAGGGGATCAGTTGCATCAGCCACACGGCAGCCAGCGATCCCAGGATGAGGTAGGCCGAGAGGGAGAGGAAATAACGAACCCGCTCCCGCCTGCCCTCCTGGTTGATCATGGCGAACACGATACCGATGCTCAATGCCAGCAGGACCAGCCCGGCAAGATGGTTCATCGGCGATTCCCTGCCGCGATATCGTAGCTGTCCAGCACCATCAGCATGTTGAGCAACCCCGCAGTGTAGAGAAAAGTATTGCCGTATTCGTAGCCGAAGGAGTGGATGTCGCCTGCTCCCCAACCCGCCCATTTCCCGAGGAGGTAGGGCAATCCGATGCTCAGATCGGCGATGAATTTGAGCTTTCCGAAGAAACCGGGCCCCAAACCGAACAGGCGCCCGTCCATGGAGAGACCGAACCCGAACAGAATCATCACGACAGAGAAGAAGAGCAATCCCCTGGCCCAGCGTCCCTGCAGCAAATGACCCGAACCTGGAATCAGCCAAGCAGCCAGACAAAGGGCGATGTTCGTGGACACGCGTGAAGAATAGAAAGAGTCGCCCGGGAGTTCAAGCCGCCGGATCCAATGCTGTCTCCCCGCCGGTCTAGAATGGCGGCGACAAACTGCGGGGCCTCACGTAGAATTCCCCGGTCGAGCGACGGCAATGGAATATCTGTTTGGATTTCGCGATTGGCATCCGGTGCTGCAGGCACTGGGAGCGACAGGGTTCACCTGGTTCATGACCGCCCTGGGCGCGGCTCTCGTCTTCGCCGCCAAGGACCTGAACCGCAAGGTTCTGGACGGCATGCTGGGGTTCGCGGCAGGCGTCATGATCGCCGCCAGTTACTGGTCGCTTCTGGCGCCGGCCATCGAGCTTTCGGAGGGCGGGAATCTGCCGGCCTGGTTTCCCGCAGCCACCGGATTTCTGGCCGGCGCCTCGTTTCTATGGTGCATCGACAAGGTGATGCCCCACCTGCATCTGGGCTTTCCCAAATCCGAATCGGAGGGAATCAAGACCACTTGGCACAGGACGAGCCTGTTGATATTGGCAATTACCATCCACAATATTCCGGAGGGTCTTGCCGTGGGAGTCGCGTTCGGATCACTCGGCGTCGATTCGACCATGACATTCGGGTCCGCGGTGGCGCTCGCCATCGGAATCGGCCTGCAGAATTTGCCGGAGGGCGTGGCCGTGGCCATGCCGTTGCGCCGGGAGAAGGTCTCCCGCTTGAAATGTTTCTGGTACGGTCAACTTTCGGCGGTGGTGGAGCCGGTGGCCGGTGTCATGGGAGCCGTCCTGGTTTCTCTTTCGCGGCCCTTGCTGCCGTATGCCTTCGGTTTTGCCGCCGGAGCCATGATTTTTGTGGTGGTGGAGGAAGTGGTCCCCGAGTCCCAGAGGGCAGGAGATACCGATCTGGCCACCATGGGCGCCATTGTCGGTTTCACCGTGATGATGATTCTGGACGTGGCTCTGGGCTGAACCTCATCGAAGACGAGTCTGGCGCGGTAGAGACCGGCGGCACCGGAAGGGATCATGATTTCCGCGCAGCTCGGAAACGATCCCCCTATCAATCCCGGCTTGGAGGAACATGGCGCGAAGACGGCCCACTGTGATCCTGGGAGTCGGACTCCTCTGTTTCTGGGTCGTGGTAGGGAGTCTCGGATTTTCCTGGATCGAGGACTGGCCCCTGTTGGACGGTGTCTATATGACCGTCATCACGATCTCCACGGTCGGTTACGGCGAAGTGCATCCTCTTTCCGACTATGGGAAGGCGTTTGCTGTATTTCTGATCGCGGCGGGTCTGGGGACGGCGATCTATACCTTTTCCATCCTGGGGCAAACCTTGCTGGAAGGAGAACTGGCCGAAGTTCTGGGGAGACGGCGAATGAAAAGCCATCGGGGTAATCTCGAAGACCATTACATCGTCTGCGGAAACGGGCGTGTCGGCAGCACCGTGTCGACCTATCTGGACCGCCGCGAGCTTCCCTTTTGCGTGATCGATAATGATCCGGCGGCGGAAGAGGAACTGAGGCAGCGCCACTATCGGTACGTCATCGGTGACGCCACCGAAGATGAGAATCTCATTCTCGCCGGGGTATCCAGGGCCAAGGCGGTCTTTGCCTTGCTGCCGTCGGACGCGGACAACTTGTACCTGACGCTGTCGGCCAAGGGCCTCAATCCGTCGACGGTGGTCGTGGCCCGGGCGTCCGGAAAGGGGGCGGAAACCAAGCTGGCAAGGGCCGGAGCCGATCACGTCGTCTCTCCCTACGAACTCGTCGGCCTGAGGCTTCTCCAGAAAGTTCTGAGTCCGACGCTGATGGAGTTCATGGACCTGGTGATCCATCGAGAACACCTGAAATTGATCATGGAAGAGTATCGCGTGCCTTCCGACTCGGTGCTGGCGGGATACTCGATCGAAGAGGCCCGGATTCGCAGTCGGTATGGCCTTATCGTCGTCGCCATCAAACGGCCCGACGGTCCCATGCTCTTCAATCCCGATTTGGGCGAGAAGATGGAATCGGGAGACATCCTGGTGCTTTTGGGGCCCGAAGATCAGGTCAAAGACCTGGCCCAAGCCAAAAGAGCGTGATGCGGGGGTGCTCTTCGGTACGGGTGGCCGAGTATCTGGCATTCGGAAGGGAAATCGTGTAAGGTGAAGCGGTCTTCGCGAGAGCGTCTGAAAAGGAAGGACGGGTAGGATTGGCCCTGGCGGGAGCGTTCCTGCCGGCCATTTCTTTATTCGGTAACGAGATTCGGCCCTGGCGGAGCTCATGCGCGGCTCGTCCGGGTCCGCCCCCAACTCGAGGAGAGTGAATATGAGTTCGGGACAGTTTGATTTTGCCTTGGCCATTGGAGGCGCCGCCGGTCAGGGAATCGCGACGCCGGGGAACATCCTGGCTCGGATCTTCGTGCGGCGCGGGATTCATCTGAACGCGTACAACGCCTACCAATCCATCATTCGTGGTGGGCATATCTTTCTCACCATCCGGCTCCGCGATCGCCATCCGGAGACTCACGGCGACAAGCTCGATCTTCTCGTCTGTTTGAATCAGGACACGATGAATCGGCATTTGGGGTTGCTTGGTCCGGGCGCTTGCGCCATCTACAACAGCGACGCCATCAAGCCCGGCGCCGCCGCCGCCGGAGTCCAGTTGTGTCCCATGCCCGTGGTGGATCTGACCAGCGGCAATCGGAATCGGTTGATCCAGAACACCGTCGCCCTGGGTGTGATGGTCTCCCTTTTGCGTCTGGACTTCGATGTGCTGGCCGCGGCGCTGAAGCTCCAGTTCCAGCGCAAGGGTGCGGCGGTGGTGGACGAGAACGTCTCAGTGGCGGAAGCTGGATTCAAGTTCGCCAAAGACAACTTCGATCCTTTTCCCGCACAAGTCCCGGTGGGGTCCAAACCGCTCGCGGTCTGGACCGGCAACGATGCACTGGCGATGGGTGGAGCCGCAGGCGGCTGCAAGTTCTACTGCGCCTACCCCATGAGCCCGTCAACCGGCGTGCTGCACTGGATGGCCAGAAATGCTCCTGAATTGGGCATCATGGTACGTCAGGTCGAGGATGAGATCGGGGTCGCCAATATGGCCATCGGTGCGGCCCATGCCGGGGCCCGGAGCATGTGCGCCACATCGGGTGGCGGATTCGCGCTCATGACCGAGGCCATCGGCGCCTCTGCGATGATGGAGATCCCGGTGGTCTTCATCAATGTTCAGCGAGCGGGTCCATCCACCGGAGTTCCCACCAAGACGGAACAAGGGGATCTGTGGCAGATGCTGGGGGCCAGCCAGGGAGACTTCCAGCGGTTCATCGTGGCGCCCAAGGACGCGCTGGACGCCTTCAATACCATTCCCGAAGTCTTCAACCTGACGGATCGGTACCAGTGCCCGGGCATGGTTCTTTCCGACCTTTTGATTTCAGAGGGAACCTTCAGCGTCGATCCCGATGACATCAATTTCCAGCCCCCGATCGACCGCGGCCGATTGATAACCGAGCATTCGGAAACTGACGGATACAAGCGCTATCTGGACACCGAAGACGGAGTCTCTCCAAGGGCCATCCCGGGCCTGGAGGGATATGTCCACGTCGTGGCCACCGACGAGCACGATGAGGAAGGAGTGCTGATCAGCGACGAGTTCACGAATCCCCACAAGCGCCGCCAGATGGTGGAGAAACGAGCCCGAAAGTTCGCCAATGTGCTGGAGGACATCGAGGCGCCCCGATTGGAGGGGTCCGCCGACGGTGAGGCGACCCTGGTGGGTTGGGGATCGACGTACGGCGTCATCAAAGAGGCCATTGACCAACTCGAGGAGCAGGGCGTCCACGTCAACCATCTGCCCATCAAGTGGATCGTTCCGTTGCACGGCGACGCCATTCTGGAAACCCTGGGACGAGCCAAACGGACCATCATCGTCGAGAACAACCATTCCGGGCAGTTCGCCCGGTATCTGCGGGGTGAAACCGGCTTCGTGGCCGACGGCCACATTCGAAAATACGACGGCGAACCGTTTATGCCCCACCACATCGTGGAAGCTGTGCTGGAACAGTTGCGAGGCGAGACGAATCACTCCGTTCCTTACCAGGAGATCATGGTATAGGATCCGGCAACAGGTCGATCCAATTCGAAACCCGATACACGAAAGGGAAGCGTCATGAGTATGGCTGTCACTCAACAAGCGTCGGTCAAACCTTTAAAGCCAAAGGATTTCAAGGGAAAGGTCGAACCGGACTGGTGCGCCGGATGCGGAGATTTCGGCGTTTTGCGGACGCTGCAGAGAGCCTGCGCCGAATTGGGCCTCCGCCCCCATCAGATCCTCACCGTGAGCGGGATCGGGTGCTCTTCGAACTTGCCGGGCTATTTCAACGGTTACGGGATGCACACCCTGCACGGCCGGGCCCTGGCGGTGGCGACGGGAGCGCAGATGGCCAATCATGAATTGACCGTGGTGGCGACCGGCGGCGACGGTGACGGGTACGGAATCGGAGGCAACCATTTCACCCACACGGCCCGCCGTAACGTAGATATGACTTATCTCGTCATGAACAATCAGATCTACGGCCTTACGACCGGGCAGGTCTCTCCCACCAGCGAGGAGGGCATGAAGACCAAGAGCACTCCGTATGGAAGCGTCGAGGCGCCGGTGAACCCCATCACCTCCGCCATCATGAACGGCGCCACCTATGTAGCTCGCGGGTTCAGTGGGCAGGCGCGCCAGTTGATCGATCTCATCAAGCAGGCCATCCAGCACAAGGGGTTTGCCCTGGTTGACGTTTTCAGCCCGTGTGTCACCTTCAACCACGATAACGATTACAAGTTTTTCAAGCCCAGAGTGAGAAGGTTGGAGGACGTGGGGCACGACACCTCAGACTGGAAAACCGCTTGCGAAAAGGCGATGGTCTGGGGTGACGATATCTATATCGGCTGCTTCTTTCAGAAGCTGGCGCCGCCTTTGCACAGCCTGGAAGGGGTTCTGGACGAAGGCGGACCCTTGGCGCACAGGAATCTGGGGATTACCCAGGAGCAGTCCCAACGCATTATCAAACGGATGATGTAGCTTTGTGCCGCGGGCCTTCCCGGCAACGCGGACTCGCCCCGAGGTCCTGCCGAAGCCGGAATCGCGACTATCCAGGGCAGCTTGCATCTTAACTACTTGTCGTCGGGTGGGACGTTCAGAGGCTGGGGACGCTTCGATCGGATTGTGATGGAGCGGCATTCCCGGGGCATCGACCGCCGGGAATGTCGGCTCCAGTTGCCGTAACCGGGGAAATCGCGAGTTTATCCTCCCCGTAGCGGGCCGCCGGGGGCTTCAGCTATGAAGCGGGCGATTCTGGCCGACGAGTCTCTCTATCCTCAAGCCCGAGCTTGGGACAAAAACTCCAAAAATCTGGCTCTTGCCATTCTCATTCAGGCATTTCGGGACATCGTATCCCCGAATCGGTCCTCCCGGGAGTGGAGATTCTGGGAGCAGGACGCATTGCAATGGTTCGCCGCAGCGGAGGACTATCCCGGCAGCTTCCAATGGGTCTGCGGGATACTGGACCTGAACTCCTCCAGGTTGCGGAGATGGATCGATTTGTATCGGCAGAGCGGAGCCGGACGGCGCCGGAAAATGGCTCGCAAGCTCATCCGGTTCCGGTTCCGCGGGGAGTAGATTCGTCGCCTCAATGCCTTCGAGACTGAGGGTAGGAATCGTCGGCGGAGGCCTCTCCGGACTGGTGGCGGCCTACTACCTGAATCAAGAGAACGCCGCTAACGGATTGGGCCTGGAGATTACGCTCCTGGAGAAGGCCCCACGGCTGGGAGGAGTCATCCGCTCCAGACGAGTCGGTGAATTCCTGCTGGAAGACGGTCCCGAAGCCTTTGTCTCCTACAAGCCGGCAGCTTCAATTCTGGTTGAGGCACTCGGGCTCGATGCTGACCTGCTGGGTTCAAGGGATGACCGGCGCAAGGTCTACGTCCTGGACCAGGATGGTCTGAACCCCCTCCCGGAAGGGATGGTGTTTCTCGCGCCGGTCCGAAGGCGGGCGTTCTGGTCTACGGCCTCTCTGAGTCCGGCAGGCAGGATTCGAGCCCTGTTGGAACCGTGGGTTCCGCCGACCCGCACGGATGCCAGCGTCCAGGAGTTCTTCCATCGGCGTCTGGGGCGCGAGTTCACCCGCCGTGTCGCCGAGCCCCTGATTTCCGCCATCTACGGCGGCAACATCCGCCACTTGAGCATCGAAAGTGCGTTGCCTCTCCTCTACCGGATGGAGCAGAGCCAGGGAAGCCTCCGGAAGGGTTTTCTGCGGCGGCCCCTCGAGAATTCTTCCAAGCCGCTACCCCTCTTCCTGACCCTGCGGAAGGGGATGGAACAGTTGGTGGATGCCCTGCGCACGCACATCGATGGAGTGACGATCCACACCGGAGTCTCCGGGCTCCGCCTGACCCCGACCTCCGGGGGCAGGTATCTCCTGAAAGGCAACGGGTTCGAGGGAGTCCAGGATATGGTCATCCTGTCGACTCCGGCTCCGGTCTCCTCTCGGCTGCTGGCCGGACTCGCATCGGAGCAGGACTCTCCTCTCAGCCGGGTTCCCTATACCTCGACTCGGATCATTTACTTGGGCTACAGGCGTTCCGAGTTTTCGCACCCGCTGAACGGGTTCGGCTTCGTCGCCGCGGAAGGAGCAGACACGGTGCTGGATGCCTGCACTTGGGTCAGCAGTAAATTCGATGACCGTTGCCCGCCGGACTCGGTCCTGCTGCGATGTGCCGTTCACGACGGACGCCGGCGCCGCGAGCCGATGAGTGAAGACGAGAGCGTGACCCGGGTCCACCAGGAACTAACCCGGATTCTGGACTTCTCCTGCACTCCGACGCTGCATTATGTCTGGGACCACGGTCCGGCCATGCCCCAACCGGTGGTGGGTCATTCCGACAGGATCGAGAGATCCCGTGCCGGGCTGCACCGATATCCCGGGATCTACCTGACCGGTGCTTTCGTGGGCGGCGTCGGAATCCCCGATTGCATCGAGACCAGCAGAAGAGCCGCGGAGAAGGTTGCGGACGAGGCTCGTAACCGGAACCGTGGCTGAGCCCCTTACTCATCAACGGCGTCGCGGGCGCACCGGAAACCCAGATTCGTCAGGCCCGAGTCCGGAGGGGTCTTCTGCCGCGCCGCCACCCGGTATCCCTGGCAGTAGTTGACGCTGCACATCCAGGAGCCTCCCCGGATCACTCTCTCGGAGCCCTTCGCGGGGCCCGCCGGATCTCGGACGCCTTCGGAATCGCGATAGTAGTCGTTCCGGTACCAGTCCCGGGTCCATTCCCACACGTTACCGGCCATGTCGTAGAGCCCATAACCATTGGCGGGGAAAGAACCGACCGGCGCCGTGGTGCGGAACCCGTCCAGCACTTCATGCCGGACGGGAAACACGCCCTGCCAGAGGTTGGCCATGTGCCGCTCGTGGGGATTCAGGTCGGCGCCCCAGGGAAAGGGCCCCTGATCCGAACCGCCGCGAGCCGCCCACTCCCACTCCGCTTCGGTGGGCAGCCGCTTTCCGGCCCACCGGGCGTAGGCGACGGCGTCGTTCCACGAGACTTGGATCACCGGATGGTCCAACCGATCCTCGATGGAGGAGCCGGGACCGGTGGGATGTCTCCAGGAAGCGCCCGTTACGGGTCGCCAGCTCCCGTCCTCTTCGGAAAATACGCCCGACCAGCCGTAGCTCTCCGCCTCGGTTCGATGGTTGGTCTCCTGGACGAAGCCGCGAAACTGGCGATTCGTGACCTCGTAGCGGTCCAGCCAAAAGGAACTCACACTGACCTGGTGCGGGGGCCCCTCGAAGGGGAATCCTTGATCCGTTCCCATGAGAAAGGTGCCGGCGGGAATTCGAATCATCTCCTCGGACGACGGTTCCGGCAAGGATCGGCAGGCGGGGAACGCGAAGCAGAAGAGGCACGCTGCCAAGAGGAGTGAGGAACGGGGAGCGAGGAGTGAGAGAGCGCTGAGGAGTCCCGAAACAATTGCCGAGGCTGACGGAGGTATCCGTGTCGACACGGCGCCGCGCTGTGGGATGCGGCGCCGGCCGGTCGTGATGAAAATTGTCGTCACGAGTGGTTACGCTGTAGTTCCAGAGGCCCTCCGTCGCCGGAACAAGCCGAGCAGACCCGCTGAAAAGAGAGTCACCAGACAGGAACTGGGAAGCACCCACATCCAGGAGACGGCCTTGACCTTGACCAGGAGCCGGTTACCTGCAATCTCGATGGAATCGTCGGGCCGGATCTGAGCTTGAGTCACCGGCTCATCGTTGATCCGGGTTTCGGCCAGGCTCTCCAACTGCCAGCCGCTTTCGGTTCTCCGGACGACGGCATGACGGCCGGCCACGCCTTCGCCGGTCAGGACGAACTCGTTCGCGTCCTCGTCCGATCCGATGGTGTTGTCGCGGTCCCTTGAGGGCTCCCAACGCAGGGTCTCGGACTGGCCTGGCGCCTCGACGTAGATGAAGACGTCCGGGTGGGTTTGCAGCCAGGTGGCGAGCGAGAGATAGAAGCCCACGGCCATTCCCAGAAAACCGGACACGATCATCATGCGTCCGCTACAACGGAACCGCAGGAATGCCGCAAAGAACATGCCGCCCAGGGCGCCGGTGATGTAGCTGCTGATCCGAACGGTGAGATCGAAAAGGTTGCCTCGGGTCTCCTCGGGAATGGTGTTGAGATAGAGGCAGAAGCCGATGGCGAACAGGCCCGCCAGAATCGTGATCGTCCGGGCCAGCTTCAACTCCGCCGCCGCGTCGAGGGCCTTCTTGCGAAGCCGGCGGAAGAAGTCGACCGTCAGCACCGTCGCCACTCCGTGCATCCCCGAGTCCAGGCTCGACATGGCGGCCGAGAACAGAGCCGCCACCACCAGGCCGGCCAGTCCCCGCGGCATCCCGTGGGCGATGAAATGGGGAAAGGCCTGATCGGGCGTGCCCGGGAGTTGGCCCAGGTAGAAGGAGTAGAGGGCCATCCCCGTGAGACCGAGGGAGAGGGCGATGGTCATGTCGGCGCCGAGGTTGGAAATGAAGGAGCGCCGGGCGCCCTGTACCGAACCGGTGGTGAGGTACCGTTGGATCGCCACCTGATCCGATCCGGCCGTGCAGGTCCACCAGAACATGGCATAGATGGCCATGCCGAGAAGGCTGACCCGGACATAAGGATCGAAGGCAAAGAAGGGTTGCGGCTCCCGGTCCGCCTGCATCACGTCGTTGAACCAGGTGGTGGGACCGGTGCCGGTCTCGAAGAAGACGAAGCCGATGGTGAACGCGAGGCCGGCGAAGAGGATGGCGAACTGGGCCACGTCGGTCCAGATCACGGCCCGCATGCCTCCCATTGTGGTGTAGACGATGGCAATGGCGCCGATTCCCACGACCACCCAGATAAAGGGCAGACCGGTCATCCGGGTCATGGCGAAGGAGGCGGTATAGACGATCATCCCCATCCAGAAGAGCCGGTTGAGCATGAACAGGATTGAAGCGAAAAGCCGCGCTCCGAGACCGTACTGGGCCTCCAGGTATTCATAAGCGCTGGTGAAACGCTTGCGCATGAAGAACGGGATCAGGACGACGGTGACCAGGAGCAGGGTGAAGGGAATATGCATCTGCCCGCCCCAGATGCCCAGACCGTTCTTGATGATCTCGCCGGGACTGGAGAGGTAGCTGACGGTGGACAGGAGGGTGGCGAACATGCTCACGCCCACCACGAACCAGGGCATGCTCCGGCCCGCCATGAAGTACTCTTCGGTCGATTTCTGCTTCTTGCTGAAGTAGTAACCGGCAATCAACATCACGATGAAATAGAGGACGACGGCCCCGTAGTCGATGGATTGGAGGCCATCGAAGCGGTCTGGCCTGCCCTGGTCGAGGGCTAGCAACATGGGTTCACTCCTGTGTTCGCAGTCTTGGAAGGTCGATTCGATGCCGGCCGGGTCCGCGCGGAGTCAAAAAGTTCTCTTTGCTTTCACGAAGGCCCGGCGGTGCTACTTTGCTGCCCTGTGGGTCGGCTCACCGATCCCGTGGTCGTAATCCTGGTAATGGGCGGCCAGCACATCGTGTCCGAAGTCCCCATTCCAGTCTCGCCAGACCGTGTGGCTGTGGTTGGCCCGGTTCTGGGTATTGGCGTATTCGATGAGAAAATAGGGCGTCTGGACCCTGTAGTAGACTCCTTCTCCGGGCTTGGTCCCTCCGGCCCAGGCAAAATGGACTTTCTCCCTGGGGGTCCCGTCGAAGCGATCCATTCTCCCCTTCGTAATCGTGACGGACCCGTTGCCGGCATACTCGTGCACCAGGCTCCGCAGCGTCCGGTACTGGTCGTCGGTGAGTTCGGCGGCGGGCAGCCCGGGAGGTTCGTTGACCAGTCGCGCCCTCTGGTCGACGAAGCTCAAGATGTCCCTGTAGGCGACGTGCTGCACGACGGCCAGGTCACGCTGTCCGGATTCCAGGCTCTGCAGGAGCTGCTTGGCCTTGTCCTCTTCCTTGCCCAACACCCGCAGGCCCCTTTCGGTGCCCCGGCGGACCTCATGCGGATTAGCGCCGAAGAAGGCGGGCGTGGCGGAGACCAGCTTGCCGTCCTTGAACGTGAAGTTGAGCGAAAGATGGTGTCCTTCCAGCCGCCATCCCCAGGTTCCGGAAGCCGAGGGCTTGCCGAAAAAGGTGTAGTAGTACTTTTCCCGGTCACGGTTGCCCGAAGTGTCGTCCTCGATGATCCTGAGGATTTCTTCCAGTTGGATCACCCCTTGGACCTTGGAGAAGCCCTGCTCGCTGAGACCGGCCCTCAGCAGGTTGTGGGCCAGCTTTTCCTGCTTGTCGTCCATGTACTTGTAGCCGATGCCGGGGCGGGCGTAGCCGAAGGACCTCTGGTATCCGCTGTCGGGGAAGTAGTGCCACTCCACCCGTTTCTCGGTGTCGAAGGAATACAGGGTGACCGCCTTCTGCATGGCGGAAAGGGAATCCAGGAAACGATTAGCCTCTCTGATCATGGCTTCACCTTCCCCGGACGCACCGGAGGACGCAACCAGGGAGGCGGCGCCCAGCAACAAGACCAAGAGTCGAAATCTCATCAGTTCGCTCCATCTGATTCGAAGTGGTTCGCCGCCCCCTGGGCCCCGGGTCGGGGGCGACCGGCGACCGATTATATCCGCCGGATGAGGTTCCCGCCAGCGGCCGGGGTCATGCGCCGGATAGCCGGGCCTGCCGCCGCCGACGGTCTTCGGGCGGGCCTCCCAGCTCCGCAAGTGATTCAGAATGGTTTACGGCTCGACGAATTGCGGCGGATCGAGTCCGAATTTCCGGCTGGTCTCCTCGATCCAGGGGAGCACGGCAGGGGACACCGGTATGCCGTGTTCGATCCGGTGCTGATGGGTCCGATGTTCCAGCTCGCCGGGGACCAGGACCCGGTCGTGGCCGGCCACGGTGGGTGTCCGGTGCAGGGTGTCGATGAGGTCGTCCATCATGGCCTTGAACCGGGCCGCCGGTTGGAACACCGAGACGTCGATGGCGGTCACCCAGTGGTAGTTTTCTCCGGCCAAGATTCGAGGGCCGATGTTCCCGCCGGCCAGCACTCCACAGAGAATCTCCACGATCAGTCCCAGCCCATAGCCCTTGTGGCCGCCATGGAGAAGACCTGCACCGCCCAGAGGCAGGTGCGACCCGGACTGGAGGCCCACAGTGGCATCCGTCAAGGGATTCCCCTGCTCATCCACCATCCAACCTTCCGGCATCTTCTTCTGGGCCAGGTGTGAGAGATAGACCTTGCCACCGGAGACCACCGTGGTGGCCATGTCCAGCTCGAACGGGGGATGTTTTCCGGCCGGCGCCGCCAGGCTCATGGGATTGGTGCCGAGGCGCGCCTTGCGGCCGAAGGTGGGGACGGCGGCCGGTGTGGTGTTGGTCATGGTGATGCCGATCATGTCCTGAGCCACGGCCATGAGGGGATAGTAGGCGCACATTCCCAGGTGCGTGCTCCGGGTTACGGAGACCATGCCGATGCCGTGGGCGCGAGCTCGTTCGATGGCCAGCTCCATGGCTTCCCAGGCGGCCACCTGACCGAAGCCCCAGTCGCCGTCCAGCAACAGAGCCGCGCCCCGGTCCTGCAAAATCTTGAGTTTCGGCTCCAGGTTGATCTTTTGCAGGTTGGGCCTGACCTGGTCGATGCGGTCCAGGTAGGGCTGGACACAGACGAAGACCCCGTGAGTGTCGACCCCTCTCAGGTCGGCCTTGATCATGACCTCGGTGACGCGTTCCGCATCCCGGGGCGGGGTCCCCTTGGCCAGGAGGATCTGCTCGGTCCAGCGGCGGAGGGGTGCGGCGTGGACGCGGGCGTCAGATGGGTTCATGGTCTCGCCTTCTTCCTTTTCGATGCCGCCGGGACCCCGCTCCGCCGGTCGCAGAGCCCTCGGATCGGACTACGCGTTGGGCCACTGTCTCATGTCCAAAAGCCGCTGGGGAACGTCGATAACCGCCCGGTCGATCCGATTTATGGTGTTCCGAGTCAATTCTCCCTTTCCGATCCACGCTAAATTGTCCTCCAGTTGGGAAAGGGTCTCCAGACCGGTCAGAACTCCGAGGACGCCGGGAAGGGATGCGACATAGCGAAGGGCCAGGGACGCCAAGCCCTGGTCTCCCGCGATTCGGGCCAGTTCGCGGCGGACGGGATGCAATTCCCGAAGAAAATCGGGCAGGTCGTCGTCGGACAGTCCCAGGACGCCCTGCAGGTAAACGCTGCGGACGAACACGGCAATTCCTCGCCGCTCCGCCCGGGCCGGAATCTCACATTGAAGGAAGCGCCGGTCCAGGATGTTGGTGGGAAGCTGGATCGCTTCGATTCCCTCCAGGGACAGGGCCTCCAACGCCTGGTCCGGTTCGTAGACTGAGACTCCGACGTGTTCGATGTACCCCTTCTCCTTGAGGGCCAGTGCGGCGTCCAGGTAGGGCAGGTCGTCGTAGCGGTGAAAAAGGCAGAGGGGCAACCGGTCGAGACCCAGGTTGCGCAGGGCCCGGACGATGCCCCTTTCCAGAAACCGGTCGGGGTGTGCGTCTCCGGATTGATGGACCCAAGGGAATTTGGTGATCACGAAGGCCCGGTCCCTCAAGCCCAGGTCCTTCAGGGCGCTGCCCAGGACCACCTCCGACTCGCCGTAGAGAGCTGCGGTGTCCAGCGCGTTCAAGCCACCCTCGAAGGCTCGTTCCAGGATTTTCAGCACCGCCTGGTACGAGGGCTGGCCCACTTGATTGGCGATGCCGTAGTCGAAGCCGAACTGGGCGGTCCCCAAGACCAGTTGGGAGAGGATGTGTCCGTGAAAATTGACCTTCTTCATGTTGCTGGCGCGGTCACCCTTCCTTTTGCTGAGTCTGAATGGTCAAGCCTTCCAGTCGCCCCACGGGGATTCGAGTCGTCATGAGGCTCAAGAGGTAACCCGTAACCAATGTGACCACGCTGCCCAACGGGGCGTACCAGAGGAAGTTCATGGAGGTCCACTGGGCTGCCGACACCACGGCTGCAACCCCGCACAGGGCGCCCCCCAAGACTCCGGTGGACGTCGTCCGCGTGGAGAGCATGCCCAGTATGAAGATGCCCAATAGGCTTCCGGTGAAAAATCCGGCCAGGGTCTTGGAGGCGTTCAGGATGCCGGTGAAAAATGAGTCGACATAAAGGGCGCACACGGTGGCCGCGACGCCCCAAAAGACGGTAAAGAGGCGGGACCTGCTCAGATTTGTCCTCTCGTCGGCCTCGGGCCGAAAATAGCGCTGGTAAAGATCCTTCATAGAGGACGTGGAGAGCGAGTTGATGGCGGAGTCGATGGTGGACATGGCGGCTGCGAACATGGCCGCGATGAAGACTCCGGAGACCCCTGGCGGGAGTTCGTGGACGACGAAATGGGGGAGGATGGCGTCTCCCTTCAGCCCTTCGGCCAAACGGGCCGGAAACTGGTGGTAGAAGACGTAGAGGGCGCCCCCGACGAAGAGAAGCAGCAGAGCGGCGGGGACGACCATGACCGCATTCAGGATCATGGATTTGCGGCCCGCCCGGAGCGTTGGCGTGGTCAGGCACCGCTGCAGCGTGATCTGGTCCGCGCCGTACATGGACAGGTGGATGAAGAAACCGTTGATGAGGACCGCCACCAGCGTCACTTCAGCCCAACCGTTCCAACCGGTTTCAATACGGAACGGGCCTTCCTGGGAAGCCACGGAAACGATTTCTCCCAAGCCTCCGTCGACCCGGAGAATCAGGATGGCCGTCACGAGAATGAGTCCACCGAACAGGACAACCGCCTGAACCACGTCGGTCCAGATGACCGCTTTCATTCCGCCTAGGAGGGTGTAGAGCGTCGCCAGGCCGCCGATGAGCAATATGGTCCATTTCAACTCCATACCGGTGACGGTGGAGAGGACCAGAGAGGGCGCGTAGATCACGACAGCCAGATAGCTTCCCCTCAGGAAGAGGAAGAGCACGCTGGACGCCAGTCGGACCGAGGGATCGAATCGCCGTTCCAGGTATTCATAAGCGGTGAAGACCCGAAGCCGGTGGTAGAAGGGCAGGAACACCCAGATGACGATAGGGGTGACGATGGGGATGGTCACCAGGGTCAGTCCCAGAGTCAAATCGTTCTCGTAGACCCAGCCGGGGCTGCCCAGCAGGCTGATGGCGGAGAACAGAGAGGCGAAGATGGAGACGCCCACCGCGACCCAGGGCATCCTCCGCCCGGCCAGAAAGTAGTCTTCGGTGTCGTGCTGGTCCCGGAAGAAGAAGGACCCCATCCCCACGACGAGAACGAGGTAGAAGACGAGGACGGCGTTGTCGAGAGCTGTGAATCCCTGCAATCGGACCTCAAGCCTGCCGTCGGCGATCCGAATGGCGCAAGGCCTCCGGGTTCCGGAGCGACAAGCGAAACGTCGGCGAACCGGCTTCCCCGGTCATCCGAACGAAGCCGAACATAAAGAGCGGCCGGGACCCTGTCAAGAATAGAAACCCGGACGGGCGAGGAAAGAAGAAAGCGACTCCCGGCTACGTTCTTGACCGGTTATCGGGCGTGTGATTGACTCGCAATCCGTGTGGAAGGAAGGTGTTGATTGATCGGTCCTCCGGATTCGCGCTCCTCTCCGGCATCCGGGCCTTCCGGCCAAACCGTCGATTCGGACTGGTCCTGGGACTTCCTGAATGGGGGTCAGTACCGGAGACGGGTGAACAGCGGGATGCCGCCCCTCATCATCTCCTGCGCCACCACCGGCGGCCATCAGAAGTCGGAGAATCCCGGCGTGCCCGTCACCGCGAAGGAGCAGGCGGAGACCGCGCCTCTGGTGGCCGCCGCCGGGGCCCAGATCATTCACATTCACGGCCGGGAGCCCGACGATCCCACTCGTGAAACCGATCGAGCGGAACGCTACCTGGAGATCAACGCGCTGATCCGCGCGCATGAGCCGGACATCATCATCGACAACACACAGGCGGCCCGACCCATCGAGTCCACGGACGACGAGCTGGGCGGGGTGGTCTACCGCTACGAATCGCTGCCCCTGGAGGCCGGGCCCGAGATCATGGCCCTCAATCCGGGTCCCATGACCTTTCGGGGGAAGGGAAGTTCTCCCAGCGTCGTCTTGGCGACCACCTTCGATCACACCGAGCGGGCGGCCCACGCGCTCCGGGAGCGGGGAATCAAACCCCAGGTCTTCCTCTACCACCCGGGCCATCTGGACCTGTTGGAGTATCTGATTTCCCACGACGCGCTGGACGAGCCCTATTTCGTCCAACTGGTCTTCGGACAGCAGAGCGGCATCGGGACGAGTCCCGACAACGTGCTCTCCATGGTCCGGAACCTTCCGCCGGGCTGCATCTTCCAGACCTGCGCCCTGGGATTGGAGGCTGTGCAGATCAACACCCTGGCCATCCTGTTGGGCGGGCACGTGCGAACCGGCATGGAGGACTGCATCGACTATCAGAGGGACGAGCCGGCCCGGGACAATGCCCAACTGGTGCGCCGGGTGGCCCGAATCGCCCAGGACCTGGGACGCCGCGTCGCCACCATCCAGGAAGCCAGGGAGATGTTGGGACTTGGTCCTCCCGGCCAATATCCATCGGGCGGCTGAAGGGGCACTACATGGCGGAAACTTTTCTTATCGAGAACGCCCGGATCGTCCAAGTCTCGACCGGAACCATAGAAGCGGATCGCTCGGTTCTGGTCCGGAGAAACCGGATCGAGGCGGTGGGCCGGTTTCCCGGTTGGAGCGGGGCGAAACTGGATGCCGCGGACCGGTATCTCTGTCCCGGCCTCATCGACTCCCACGTGCATTTCTTTCTGGATGCGGGACCCGATCCCCGGCGGGCCTACCTGCGAAGCGATGATTCCCAGCGCATGGAGACGGCAAGGCAGAACGCCCGATTGGCGATCCGGGCCGGCATCACCACCATGCGGGACTGTGCCGCGCCGGGGCGCCTCATGTTCCGCTTTCAGCGCCAGGTGGATGCGGGAGAGATAGCGGGTCCCCACATCGTCAGTTGCGGCTACGCGCTCATGCGCCCCAAGGGACACTGTCATTTCCTGGGTGGCGAGGTGGCCAACGTCCGGGAGGCGTGCCAGAGGATCAAGTGGAATCTAAACCACGGCGCGGGGTTCGTGAAGCTCATGGCTTCGGGAGGCGGGCTGACACCGGGAACGGTGCCGCACGAAGCCGACCTGCCTTTGGAGATTATGCAAGCCGCAGTGCGGGAAGCCGATGCCAACGGGGTCCACATCACGGCTCATTGCCACGCGACCGACAGCATCCGGCGAGGGATCGAGGCGGGACTGGACATGATCGAGCACGCCAGTTTCGTGGAGCCGCCCGGACGTTATCGCTACGACGAGGATTTGACGCGGGAGATGCGGGACGCCGGAATCATCGTGGGACCGACGGTCTATTCGGCGTTGCAGACCGCCCGGCGTTTCCAGGCGGCGGGAGCGGCTCATAACCCCGGCGACGTGGCGGCCGTGGAACGCCTGGAGGGGCGCCTGGTCAACACGGGGCACTTCCGGCGGCTGGGGATGAAGATCATCGGAGGGACCGACTGCGGCGCCACGAACACGCCGTTCGACGCCCTCGTGGACGAGTTGGACAGCTATGTCGAGGCGGGTCTCAGCCGGATCGAAGCCCTCCGTTCGGTGACCGATCTGGGAGCTGCGTACCTCCGCCTCTCCCGGGTGGGCCAGATCCGGCCCGGTCACCGGGCCGACTTCACCTTGCTGGACGAAAACCCGCTGGAGGACCTGGAAGTTCTGCGCCGTCCCCTCAGAGTCTACAAGTCGGGGTGTCTGGTCCATGCACATAACGGCGGAGATCCGGCCTGATGGTTCAAGCGGAGACCTCCACTCTCCACGTCATCGAGCTGAGGGGCAACAGCCGGGAACGAGGCTTTCAGCACGGCCGCCAGTTGAAGGAAGCGATCCGGACGGCGGTGGACTTCTATCGCCATTTCTTCCGCGAACATCTGGGAATGACGTCCGAAGGTATGGCCCGCCGGGCGTCGGCGTTCATTGAACCGACGGCCAAACTCAACCCCCTCCTGATGGAGGAGTATGAGGGTATCGCCGAGGGTTCGGGCCAACGCCTGGAAGATATCCTGGCGCTGACGGCCCGCTACGAGATCACATTCGAACAGGTGGCGTTGGGGGACTGTTCCAATCTGTTCGCGGGCCCCGACCGTTCACGAAACGGGCATACGCTGCTGGGCCAGAGTTGGGACTGGCGGCCCGAGGTCATGGACTTCCGCGCGGTCTTGATTTCCCGTTGCGACGACCAGCCGGATCACGTCATGGTGACCGAGTGTGGCCAACCCGGAAAGTACGGCTTCAACCAGGAAGGTCTCGGGGTTGTCTCGGCCGGTCTGCGCTGCCGGGAGAAGGCGGCCACCGGGCGGCAGCTCTTCACGGTCCTGGGGAGGACCATCCTGGCCCAGACCGGCTTCGACGATGCCTGCCGGGTCCTGGAAGAGAATGCGCCCCTGGCGACAGTCAATATCCTGGTGGCCGACAAAGAGGGCAGGGCAGCGGATTTCGAAGCGACGCCCGGCGGCGTCTGCCGCCATGATCTGGGACAAGACGAGGTCTACTGGCACACGAATCACTGCCGGCACGTCCCGGAGCCGAACCACTTCGAGAACAGCCGGGTTCGGGGTCGGAGGTGGGAGAGATTAACCGGGACGCAAGAGCCCGTGGGATCCGAGACCGTTCAGGGTTGGCTGGCCGACCGGAACGACGGAGGCAACTCCATCAGCCAGCACGCCGACCCCGCCCTGGCCCACACCGCCAGTTGGCTCCAGACCCTCTGCGCAATCACCATGGACCTGAACCAGCGCCGGCTCTGGGTCAGCGATGGACCCGCCTCAGTGAGTTCCTACCGGAAGATCGGTCTGGACTAGTGCTACCCGATCCCCAGGAGAGTTTTGATGAGTACAGTCGGCATACTTGCATACGGATCATTGATTGACGATCCAGGAGACGAAATATGCAAAACAATCAACAAGCGTATCGATTGCCGTACACCATTCCCCGTGGAGTTTGCCCGCAAGAGCAGGAATCGGTGCTGGGCGCCGACGCTTGTGCCATATAAAGGTGGCGGAGTAGTCAACGCGAAGATATTAGTGGTCAAACTGTCGATCTGTGAAGCGATAGACCGTCTCTATCGACGTGAGATCAATGACACTACAAGATGTACCCCTTATCCTGTGCGGCCGAACCCGAAACCGGATCATGTTGAGATCAAATTACTTTGCAATTTCAGGCGCGTTGAAAACGTGCTTTATACGGTGATCGGCTCAAACATCCACGACCTCACCGCTGCAACACTCGCCCGCCTGGCAGTTTATAGCGCGCAAGCCAAAGCTGGAGAGAAAGGGAGGGATGGTATCACCTATCTGATAAAGTCAAGAAAGAATGGTATTACCACACCGCTTTCGGACCGTTACGAAGCTGAAATCAAACGGATAACTAGGAAAGCAAGTCTGAAGGAGGCACGAACATGGTGCCGTCGGCATCCGCACAGTTGACCGGTTCAGGCTGGGATTAACGTTACAATAAGTGTAAGCAGATCCGTAGGAAGCTCTCGTAAGTGGAAATTTGCCTTCTCCAGATAGCAGGAGGATTGTCAAGTCGTCTCAGGTTTCCGTCTTATTTCTCGACGGATCGTTGACGGGATCAGGCGGGGTTAAACTGAAGTTCCAGAGGAAACCATAGGATAAATCGTTGATGTCAAAGGATTTAGGGGGTGTTTTTGGAGGAATTGTGTAGCCACTAATAGACTTGACTCATTCGTCTTTAATTGCTATATTTACTGGTATGCCTAAACGAGGTCGTGCCGTCCACGTAGCCACCACCACTCGCCGATACAAAAACAAGGTCTACCGCACTCACCTGCTCCGTCGAACCTTCCGTCAGGACGGTAAAGTCAAACATGAAACCCTCGGCAACATCTCGCATCTCTCCGACACCATCATCGATCTCATCCGCCGAGCCCTCAAGGGCGAGACCTTCGTCAACCCCGATGACCTCTTCCACTGCACCCGCTCTCTCCCCCATGGCCATGTCGCCGCTGTCCTGGCCACGCTGAAGAAACTCAAACTCGATTCCCTCCTGTCCCGCACCCGAAGCCGGGACCGGGATTTGATCGTCGCCTTGATCGTCGCCCGGGTCATCGATGCCCAGTCCAAGCTGGCCACCGCCCGGGCGCTCTCCAGCGAGACCGCACTCTCCACCCTCTCGGAGATCCTCGGTCTCGGCTCCGTCGATGAAAACGAGATCTACGGCGCCATGGACCGGCTCCTGGGTCCCCGCCAGGAGGCCGTCGAAAAGGCCCTGGCCCGGCGTCACCTGCGGGAGAACACCCTGGTGTTGTACGACGTGACCTCCTGTTACCTGGAGGGTCGCCGCTGCCAGTTGGCCCAGCGCGGATACTCGCGCGACGGCAAGCGGGGCAAACTGCAGATCGTCATCGGCTTGTTGTGTTCCCCGGAAGGCTGTCCGGTGGCCATTGAGGTCTTCGAGGGCTCGACGGGGGACCCCTCGACGGTGGCGTCGCAAGTGCACAAGATCCGCTCCCGCTTCGGGTTGCGGCGGGTGGTGTTGGTGGGGGATCGGGGCATGTTGACCGCAGCTCGCATTCGGGAGGACCTGCAAGGCGCGGAGGGGCTGCACTGGATCACGGCGCTGCGGGCGCCCACCATCCGGAGCCTGGTCAAGGAAGGCACGGTGCAGCCGTCGTTGTTCGATCAGCGGGATCTGGCCGAGGTCACGAGCGATCTGTTTCCCGGCGAGCGTCTGATCGTCTGCTACAACCCGCTGCTGGCGCATCGGCGGCGGCGCCGGCGAGAGGAGTTGCTGGCGGCCACCGAGAAGAAGCTGGAGGAGATCGTCGAGGCCACCCGGCGCCCCAAACGCGCCTTGCGGGGTGAGGACAAGATCGGAGTGCGCGTCGGGCGCAAGATCCACAAGCACAAGATGGCAAAGCACTTCATCACGGAGATCACCGAGACCTCGTTTGAGTTCCGGCGCAACCCGGAGACGCTGGCGACCGAGGCAGCGTTGGACGGGATCTACATCGTGCGCACCAATGTGGAGCCGGAGGGGTTCACTGCGGACGAGACGGTGCGGGCCTACAAGGCCCTCTCGAAGGTGGAGCGCGCCTTCCGCTGCATGAAGTCGGTGGATCTGAAGATCCGGCCCCTTCACCACCGGCGTCCGGACCGGGTGCGCGCCCACGTGTTCCTGTGCCTGCTGGCCTATTACGTGGAGTGGCACATGCGCCAGGCGCTGGCGCCGATCCTCTTTGACGACCATGAGCGGGAAGCCGCCGAGCAGGAGCGCTCCAGCGTTGTGGCCGCGGCCGTTCGTTCCCGCTCGGCGCGGAAGAAGGCGTCACAAAAGAGGACCGAGGACGATCTTCCGGTACACAGCTTTCGTACGTTGTTGCAGGATCTGGGGACATTGACCCGCAATACCATGCAGGTGGAGAATCGTCAGGACACGTTCAGGCTCAAGACGCAGCCCACCGAATTGCAGCGACGGGCGTTCCAACTGTTGGGGGTGAGACCCTGATGTAGCCACACAAGCTACAGGTGGAAAACAGCTAACTTGATCAAAATGAAAGAGTTACTCGACTTCAACTCTGGAACTTCAGGTTAAATGGCTGTCACCGAGAAACACGACCTACATGGAGTGTCGATTAGAGTCACGACGACCGTCCGATTCGCAATTCATCGAGGTTGCCTTCCCAACTTGAACCCCGAAGACGTCGGGCCTCATCGACGCTCATCGGTTCCGCTGCAAAGGCTTGGAGCGCAAGATTGATCGCCTCACTCTTTGTCCTCGGGTCGTACCGGCGCATAACCGTGGCGCAGGCGGTTTCGTCGATGTCTAAGTTCGTGCGTGACATACAACATTCATACACCAAAAGGCAGGATGATGACGAGCGACCGCGTCATGATGGTTTACAACGGACCGAAAATGAACCGACTCTTTTGGTTTCGTTGTGGACACGAGTGGGATGTTCAATGCCATGCGGCGGTCAGGACACGGTCGAATGTCATCAGGCCGTCAACATCGCGGCGGCGGCAGCAGGCCAGATGGATCAGATCCCTGGAGCTCAGACCCGGGTGAAATCTCGCGAGGTCTCGGGCCAACTCCACATCACCCTTTTCGATAGGCCAGACCTCGTCCAAGCATCCGTTGACGAGTTCGAAGGCCGCATCGAGCGTGGCCCATCTGCGAGGCGGGATATAGACGTGGAGCAATTCCTGAAGCACCTCGGCCGAACTGACCAAGCGGCGACCCTGAGTGAGAGATTCGGCGATGAATGCCCGCGCCTTTCCGCGCAACGGGTGGTCGCCGCCGACGTGGTAGATGAAAACATTGGAGTCGACAAAGGTCATGGCGCATCGAGCCCGCGAACTTTCGATCCCGCGATCGTTCGTTTGTGTTCTTCCCAATCGGGCTCTGGATACCCATATTCCCGAGCATCGGACTCGGCGTTGAATCGCTTCAGTTCATCAAGCGTGAAACGGCCGGACCGCGTTGCGGTTGCGAGTTTCTCTTCAGCGGCTTCCCGCAGCCAGGCGCCGAGGGACTTGTTCTCCCGCCGGGCCTGGCTTTGGTAGCGAGCCTTGTCCGGTTCCTTCACGACAAAGTGGATGCGATCCATGTTCCTCCGGGTTGTGCAATATTATTGCACAACCGACCTCTTGTTGCAGGAGCTACCGTTGGTCCGCCGCATCCGCCATCATCCCGTATACGACGACGGGGCGGACGCGCTTGCCGTCCCGGCTGTGGGCGAGCTGCACAAGGGAAAAGGTGTGACCTTCGCATTTGGAACTACAAACAGAATCACGTTAAAATGCGTGGCAAATTACGAGGTATCGGAATGGTATTTCAGGATTTCGTGGAAGATCAGGTGTTTTCTCCGACTCTCATCGCGGTCGCGCTCCGGACGACGAAGACCGAAATCGCGGGTACGTTGGGTCT
This sequence comes from Acidobacteriota bacterium, assembly GCA_963668095.1. Taxonomy (GTDB): domain Bacteria; phylum Acidobacteriota; class UBA6911; order RPQK01; family JAJDTT01; genus JAJDTT01. The sequence continues at coordinate 337,285 of OY764083.1, forward strand.
CGGAAAGGACGCCTTCTCCCGTAGATCGCGGATCCGCGCACGAAAAACCCAGGTTCGTTTGCGGCAGATGCTGGAGATTCTGAACCGGGTCGAGGTGGAGACCGGCTCGGCTCTCGCCGCCTATGCCTGGTTCCGCGGCGAACCGCTGCCGGGCTTCGCCGGCGCCACTCCGGACCTGCTCCTGCGGGAAGGCAAGGCCGACCATGTCCATGCCTACCTGGACCGGATCATGGCGGGCGGATATGCCTGATTCCATCCTCTGATAATGCGATTCCGAGGAGTGGTCTACCGGGCGCACAACCCCCAATGGTCCTGGACGCCACTCTCCGGCGAAGGCGCACGCCGCCACGGCGGACGTTTCAACCGGCGAGGCGTTCCCGCACTCTATACTTCTCTTTCGCCACTGACTGCCATATGTGAGGCGCAACCGTTGGGACGGCGCATGCAGCCTCTGACGCTTTGTGCCTGCGAGGTCGATTTGGATCCGGTATTCGATTCACTGGATCGGGCCGCAAGAGCCGCCCTTCAAGTGAGAGACCATGAGCTCGATTGCCGTTCATGGGAGGCTAAAATGCTCGACGGCCCGGTTCCACCCTCGCAGGCTCTGGCTGATCGCCTGATTTCAGCGGGCATTGTCGGGATGCTGGCCCCAAGCTTCGCCGTGGGAGCCGGTCCCGAGGATCTCAATCTGGTGATCTGGAAATGGGGCTTTCAGCGGCCGTACCGTGTCATCCTCATCGACGATGAACGTCGCCTGTCGACGGGCTCTGGATGAAGAGGGGATGTCGGAGTAAGGACCAAATGCGGATAGTAAAGCTGATATACTCACCGCTCGAAGCGTTCGGAACACTATCAGGATGAGTTGGTTTCAGGCAGGGGACTCGTCGTGGCGAGGCGAGGCCGCCAGCGATAGGCCAAACCGATCTGGCATCGGAGTCTTTTCGGTGCTGGCGTTTGTATTGACGGTCAGCATTTCAAGTGTTCTGGCCGCTCAGGAAGCGCCCCCGCCCGATTTCGAGACCCACATTGGTCCCCTCTTCGAAACCCACTGTCTGTCTTGCCACGGAGTGTCTCAGCCGCAAGGTGATCTGGACCTGACGAGCTACGAAAGTACCTTGCAGGGCGGGAAATCCGGTCCCACGCTGGTGCCCGGTTCGCCCTTGGAGAGCTTGCTGCTCGAAAAGCTCCACTCCGGCGCCATGCCGATGGGCGCCGATCGATTGAGCGACGATCAGATCGACCTGGTCCGGCGCTGGATCGAGGACGGAGCGCAGGCCGTTGAATCGGACACGGAGACGGCCGCCGTCGCAGCCACTGAAGTGGTCGCCGGGCCCGAGACTGTGACCACCATCCTCAACGTCAAGTGCCTCCTCTGTCACGGCCGCCGAAACCAGGAAGGCGGCCTGGACCTGCAGACTCGGGCGAGTCTGCTCAAGGGAGGCGTCTCCGGACCGGCGGTCGTACCCGGAAAACCGGATGAGAGCCTGCTCATTCGGCGCATCGAAAGCCAGGACATGCCTCCCAAGAAGGACCAGGCCCGGCTCTCGGTTCGCGCCGTGACCTCGTCCGAACTGGAACGCCTGCGGGCCTGGATTGCCGCCGGAGCCCCCTACGATGAGCGGAAACCGGTGCCCGTGGTGGCTTCCAAGGACCCTCTGGTCAGCTACGCGGACCGCGAATTCTGGTCATTCCGCACGCCGGCTCGGCCGCGGATCCCGAAGATCCGGCATCAGGACCGGGTTCGGACTCCCATCGACGCCTTTGTGTTGGAGAAACTGGAACAGGAGGGACACGCCTTCTCGCCGGACGCTCCGCCGTTGACGCTGATGCGGAGGGTCTACTTCGACGTCACCGGTCTGCCTCCGTCTCCCGAGGCGGTCCAAGCCTACGAAGGCACTCCGGAGGCCTACGAGAAGCTGGTGGACGACCTCCTGGAGTCTTCCCGATACGGCGAGCATTGGGGCCGCCGCTGGCTGGACGCCACCGGCTATTCCGACTCGGAAGGGCAGGTTTCTGCCGACGCGATTCGTCCCAACGCCTGGCGCTACCGCGATTACGTCATTCGCTCCCTCAACGCCGACAAACCGTACGACCGATTCCTGCTGGAGCAGATCGCCGGCGACGAACTGTTCGACTACAAGGCCGCGGACGAGCTGACTGCCGAGCAGCGCGAGCTGCTGGTGGCGACGGGTTTCATGCGCATGGGTCCGGACGGGACCTACAGCGTGTCGCAGGCCTTCGTTCCCGAGCGCCTGGAGGTGGTGGCGAGCCAAGTCGAGATCCTCAGTTCCTCGGTGATGGGGATTACCATGGCTTGCGCCCGCTGTCACGATCACAAGTACGATCCCATTCCCCAGCGCGACTACTACCGCTTCAGCGCCATCCTGCGCACGGCTTACGACCCCTACGATTGGCTCTCTCCCAGCGAGACTCCGGTGGGTCCGGAAGCGGATTGGAACGACAGCAACATGCGCGTGCTGCTGGGAGCGCTGCCGGAGGAGGTCCGGGAAGTCGAAGAGGCCAATGCCCCGGTTCTGCGTGAGGTCGAAGAGATCGAGCGGGCGTTCGAGGAGAAGGCGAAGGTCCTGCGGGGGAAGCTCCTGAAGGAGAAGAGAGCCGCAATCCCGGAGTTGGTCCGGGAAGAAGTGATAGCGGCGGAACGGACACCGGCTCCGGAACGGACTCCGGTCCAGGAATACCTGGTCGAGCGCTTCCAGGACCAGTTGCGGATCCTCCCGGAGGAACTGGAGAAGCGGTTCCCATCCTTCCAGAAGACGGCCAAGGAGAAACGGGACGCCATTCAGGAGGTCAAGAAGCGTCTCAAGGGAAACCCCAGGCTCCGAGCCCTGTTCGACATGGGCGGCGAACCCACGGCGGTTCACGTCCTGGGCCGGGGGCAATACCAGAATCCCCTGGAGCCTGTCGGTCCGGGGATCCCATCCGTCCTGGAGGTGGGCCTCGAGCCTTATCGGCTGGAAAAGCCGAAGTGGACGACCGGCACCAGCGGCCGGCGATTGGCGCTGGCCAAATGGCTCGTGCAACCACGCCACCCGCTCACCGCCCGGGTTCTGGTCAACCGCGTCTGGCAGTACTACTTCGGCTCCGGTCTCGTGAAGACGGTGGGCAACTTCGGCCGGACCGGCTCGCCTCCTTCCCACCCCGAGCTCCTCGACTGGCTGGCCACGGAGTTTGTCCGGAGCGGATGGAGCATGAAGGCGCTGCACCGGATGATCCTGACCTCCACGGCGTACCGTCAGAGTTCCCGGCGCAATCCGGGGATCGACGGTGACCCCGACAACCGTCTGCTCTCCTATTTCCCCATGCGCCGGCTGGACGCCGACGCCGTCCGCGACTCCATCCTGAAGGTTTCCGGGCGGCTGGACCCGACACCGTTCGGCCCTCCCGATCCCATCGAGGAGAAGGCGGATGGAGAAGTGGTGGCCAAGGAGTCGAAGACCGGCTACCGGAGAAGCATCTACCTGATGCAACGGCGCTCGACCCCGGTCACCATGCTGGACACATTCGACGCGCCCCAGTTGCGGCCCAACTGCCTGGTGCGGAGCCGATCCACCGTCTCCTCTCAAGCCCTTCAACTGATGAACAGCGAGACGGTCCGGGCCAGTTCCCGCTTCATGGCGGGACGGGTGATCGACGCCGTCGGACGAGATTCCGAGGCACAGGTGGAGAGAGTTTATCTAACCGCTCTGGGCCGTCCACCGTCGGGCAAGGAACTGGACTGGAGCAAGTCGACGCTCGCGGAAATGACCGAAGAGTGGAAACGGAATCTGGACCAGGACCGGTCGCCGGAGCCTCGGGAGGGCAGGGCGCAATGGCTGGCGCTGGGCGCCTTCTGCCACACTCTCTTCAACACCGCAGAATTCCTCTACATCGATTGAGGAGCCTGAAGATGGATCACCTGAACCGCATGAGTCACCGGATCCCGAAACCGCCCAGCGCACAACTGCCGCGGCGGACCTTCTTCTCCCGAGTCGGCGACGGGTTGCACGGCGCCGCGCTGGCCTGCCTTCTGGGGCGCGATCTTCTAGGCGCCAAACCCGATCCGAGCGGAGTCCGGGACCGGGTCTACGACCTGCAGCCCCGCCAGCCCCACTTCGAACCCAAGGCGACCTCCGTCATCCAGTTCTTCATGAACGGGGGACCCAGCCAGGTGGACCTGTTCGACCCCAAGCCCGCCTTGGAGCGTTACGCGGGCAAACCACCCGGACGGGACCTGGCCAGCACCATCGAGTTCGTCAACGAGGCGGGCGGTTTCATGCCCTCCCCTTTCAAGTTCAAGCAGTACGGTCAGTCCGGCCTCCAACTGTCCAACATGATGCCGCACCTGGCCGAGCGGGTGGATGACATCGCGGTGATCCGCTCCATGTTCACCACCCATTTCAACCACGAGCCGTCCATCTTCCTGATGCAGAGCGGACGGCCCTTCTCCAACCGGCCCAGCCTGGGATCCTGGGTCGTGTACGGGCTGGGCAGCGAGAACCAGAACCTGCCGGCCTACGTGGTCCTGGACGACCCCAAGGGTTTGCCTATCAACCACATCCAGAACTGGCACTCGGGCTGGCTCCCGCCGGTGTATCAGGGCACTCGTGTCCGCGCGAAGGGCACGCCGATCCTGAACCTGAAGGCGAAGAACGAGTACCCCGACCCAGTGCTGGATCTGGCCCGTACCCTGCAGCGACGCCTGGACCGGCACCATCGGGATCAGCGCCCAGGGCAGTCGGAACTTCAGGCGCGCATCACCAACTACGAGCTGGCGGCCCGGATGCAGTTGGCGGCCAGCGATGCGCTGGACCTTTCCCAGGAGAAAGCCGCGACGCGGGAGATGTACGGTATCGGCCAGGAAGAGACCGACTCGTACGGGCGGCGTTGCCTGATGGCCCGGCGCCTGGTGGAACGGGGCGTCCGATTGGTCCAGTTGTATATCGAGGGGCAGATCTGGGATACCCACCAGAACCTGGAGCAGATGCTCGGGTACGCCTGCGGCAAGACCGACAAACCGGTGGCCGCCCTGATGGAGGACCTGAAGCAACGGGGCCTGTTCGACTCGACGCTTCTGGTCTGGGGCGGGGAATTCGGCCGGCTGCCCCTTTCCCAGAGCAGACAGGGGAACCTGGCGGGCCGCGACCACGGACCCGCCGGATTCTCGGTCTGGCTGGCCGGAGGCGGAGTCAAGGGCGGGACCGTCTACGGCTCCACCGACGAGATCGGCTTCCGGGCGGTGGAGAACCGGGTCAGCGTCCACGATCTGCATGCCACCATCCTGCACCAGCTCGGATTGGACCACCGGGAGCTGGTCATGGTCCGGGAGGGCCGCAGCGAACGCCTCACCGACGAGTTCCCGGCCCGTGTGGTGAAGGAGATCCTGGCGTAGCTGGTCGCCAGATGACTCCATCACTGCGGGAGAGATGATGGTGGACACGAAAGCCTGCAGCTATCCGGCAGAATCGGATGCGAGCGGCTTGACGCGAGTCGTGGCTGCGCTGGGCGTTGCATATCATGGGGATCGGGAGGCGATCGACGCGTTTCTCAACCGGCCGCATCCGCTCCTGAACGGTGAGACGCCTTTCGATATCGCTCGCTCCAGTTCGGCAAGTGCGGACGCGGTCTTGAATCTAATTCGTCGGGCTGAGTCCGGCGTCGCTCTCTGATCACATGGCTCGAATCCGCTCCCTGACCGTGGCCCGGGAAATGATCCAAGAATCGCGGCAGCAACGGGATGTCCGCTTTTTCGCGGAACTCGAAGCCGGCCTGGAGATGTGGCCGGTGGCCATGATCTGATCGGACATTGATCTGGAGGAAGACGTAAGGGCTGCTGGGGGATGACTTCAATATGTTGGAGAATCTCCAACTCGCGTATGCGGACAAGGTTGATGAGCCCGAGGAACTGAAGCTCTGGCAGGACGATGGGGCTTGACACAGTTTATGTGTCAGGCAATGTTTCCCAGCCGAAGTGTGAACTTCGTTATTGAAGCCCGCACTTCGTTGTTTCGGCCGTATGATTCGTTGATTATTGATAGATTATTGGTAGCAGATTGACAATTCCTAAAATCAAGAGTGATGGGAGGCCTCATGTCTGATATCGGCTTGTCCGGCACGGAAGTCCCGGACGAACTCACCGAGATCACGAGCCGTGTTCAGTTCGCAGGAGAGCGGATTGCGATGCGAAAACATGGGAAGACCGTCGCCGTCCTGGTCCCGCCATCCGATCTTGAAGCTCTGGAGGCTCTGGAAGATCGGCTCGATCTCTTGGACGCTCTGGATGCGTTGGCGGACTATCGAGCGAACGGCGGTGTGAGCTTTGACGACCTCAAGGACGACCTCGGTCTTTGACTTGCCGGATAGTATTTTCGAGAGCGGCGGAAATGGATCTTCGCAAAATCGTCGACCGTACAACCCTCCGTCGATTGTCTGGCGCGATTGAGGCCTTGACGAGGGACCTGTATCCATCTGGCGCCCGAAAACTTGGCGGGGTCGGGGCTGTCTGGCGCATTCGGGTAGGCGGCTGGCGTATCTGCTATACGGTTGAGTCAGAGGAACTCGTCATTCTGATCCTCACCGTTTCTCGACGCGGCGATGTGTACGATCGGTTGCGGCGAAGGCTGGGGTGAGGAGGGCGCCCATGCTCACCGATCGTGCCTGGAAGCTCAATCGGGATTTCGTATCAAAGGTTGATGATCCTTCGTGCTTGCCCAACACCGAACACACGCCGACGGTTACCCCCGATCACCGAGAACCGGCAACGAGTAGTGGCGGATGGTCCAGCGTGTTCCCATTGGGCTCGAAACCATTTCCGTCCGTGTCCGCGCCAGCCAATGGGGAGAAGGGGATAGTCACGTTCTCGCGGTCTGCTTCCACAACCCCTGACCTGTAGGCATCCCACTCTGGACCCCAGACCCCTCTTGATCAAACATAGACCGTTGTGTCAAGGACGGGTGGGGTCTGATTTTGCGAGGTTGCAAGTAGGAGACAAAGGGGGACAATATGATTAAAGAAATTTCTATTAGGAATGTTGCGTCATTCGGCGAGTCCGGTGAGGATCTCACAAGGTTGAAGGAAATCAACTTTGTCTACGGATCGAACGCTACGGGTAAGACGACCATATCCAGAGTCATCCATGATCCTGGCTCCTATAGCGACTGCAGTATCAGTTGGGTAAATGACCGGGCGATGGAGACTCGAGTCTACAACCGAGATTTTGTTGAAAAGAATATCAACAAGCCCAATGAGTTGGAAGGAATCTTTACGTTGGGGGAGGAAGGAAAGAAAATACAACAGAAGATCACTGCGGCCCGACAGCAAAGGGATCAAATACAAAGCAGATTAGATAATTACCGCCGCACATTAGATAACCCGGATCAAGGAACTGGGAAGGTAGTGGATTTGGCACAACTTGAGGAGGAGTACAAGGATGCTTGGTGGCCGTTGTTGACACGTAACAAGGACGATTTCAGGGACGCGTTCATAGGAGTTCTAAATAACAAAGCCAACTTTAAGGCAAGCTTGTTAGCACAGTCGAGAAGCAATCAGTCCAAATTGTTGCCTCTCGAAGAACTGAAGTCCAAAGCGTCGACTCTGTTCGGCTCTCAACCGTCACGCCAAGACTTATTTGAAGTGCCAGATAATGATATTCGTCGGATGATCTCCCATGAGACAAATCCGATTTTAGAGAATAAGGTCATCGGCAAGTCTGACGTGGATATAGCAGCCTTGATTGAGAAATTGAAAAACAGTGATTGGGTTATGCAAGGTAAGAAGTACTATGATCCGAACGATCGGGTCTGCCCGTTTTGTCAACAGAGAACGCCGGAATCACTGGAACAAAGCCTGAACGAATACTTCGATGATACTTTCCAGAAGGAGTCCGAACGAATCGCGGCGCTTCTTGGAGACTACGAATCCGACTCGAATAAGTTGATGGAGAAGCTTGGGAATATCCTGGACGATATTACTAAAAACAACTGGTTGGATAAGGTTGCGTTCAAGAACCAACTTGATCTGCTTGATTCAAAGATCGACGTAAATCTGAATCAAATCAAAGAGAAGCAGAAGCAAGCCAGCGCCCCAGTCAGTCTGGATTCCCTGCTCAGTGTTTTTGAAAAGATAAGAAGCATGTTGACCAAAGCGAATCGAGAAATCAAAACTCACAATAAAAGAGTTGCGAACTTCCATACTGAAAAATCCCAACTTGTAGAAGAGGTATGGAAGTATTTGCTTGATCTAGAGCAGACTAGTGTGGTTGCATACAAAACAAGGAAAGCAAACCTCAATAGTGCGATCAAGAATTTGAATTCACAGATCAAAGGCCGAGGCAAGGAAATACAGGAGTTAGATGTTGCGATCAGAACTCTTGAGTCAAAAACCGTCAGTGTCCAGCCTACAATCGACAAAATCAACGACACTCTGGAGGAGTTCAACTTCCAAGGGTTCAAACTGGTGGAGTCGAGCCGCAAGGAACACTATGAGATCCAGCGCAGCGATAGATCCAACGCGGCACCAACACTTAGTGAGGGTGAGAGGAGTTTCATCACGTTCTTGTATTTCTATCACCTCTTGCAAGGTAGCACAACCAGATCTGATCTAGAGACGGATCGAATCGTCGTTTTTGACGATCCAGTGTCCAGTCTTGACAGTCAAGTACTCTATCTTGTCAGCACTCTTATACGTAAACTATTTGATGATGTTCGATCCAATAACGGATCGAGTGCAGTCAAACAGGTATTCGTTCTGACTCACAACGTCTATTTTCATAGAGAGGTGTCCTTTCGTTGCGACACCCCGTCCAAAGAAGGCTTCTGGATAGTGCGAAAGACCGGAGGTTATTCCAAAATCGAACACCATGACAAGAATCCCATCAAAACCACGTATGAATTGCTTTGGTCGGAGGTAAAGAATGACTCTCCAGACAGCGTGTGCCTTCGGAATGCGATGCGTCGGATTCTAGAGTATTACTGCACGTTTCTTGGCAATGATCTTGAACTAGAAAACATTGCCGGTAAGTTGTCTGGCGTTGAGCAAGACGTATTCAGATCACTGATATCGTGGCTGCACGCAGGATCCCATGCCGCAGTCATTGAGGATGCGGAGTACGCACAGGAGGCAACAGTAGAAAACTATAAGGAGGTGTTTAGAAACATCTTCGAAGAAACTGGTCAGTTAGGTCATTATAATTCGATGATGGGCGAGTAGAACGGGACAAAGAAATCAGTGGATGCCAAACGCAAAGGCATGGTCGCCAGAGCAACTTAGTGAACCAACCCGTACGCTTCTCTTATGACGTTCGCGAATATGTCCACAAGGACGTCGACGAACTTCTCCTCGTTAAGGTAGATGTGTATGACGATCGGATGTTCGGGGTTTCTTACCCTCTGATTGAACTGCAAAAAAGTCAGATGGCTTGTGGATAAGGTCTCTTTCCTCAACTTCCCTCATTGCCATCATTCTGAGGAGATGTTAAAAACAGTCCCTTTCTCGCGTTCGATTCAGAAATCATCTCTACAAGAAGATTTGTCCCTGTCTTGATCAGTTCAGCTACTCTCTTCGGATCGATGGCGATTGGAAGTCGCAATAGGTCAATGAAACTGTAGGGTTTCGTCAAATATCATCGAGAGTTCGCGTTCAAAGGCTGATCCCGGTCCCCATACGATCATTTTTTCCCTAAGCTCTGCGCGGCCCACCATGAGGCATGGACAGTCGGTACCGAGGATGTCTGCGATTACCGAGAGCCGGCGACCAGCAACGGGTGGTCCAGCGTATCCCCATTGGCCTGGAAGCCGTTCCCGTCCGTATCCACGTAGATGGGATTGGTGTAGGCCACCGGGTGCATCTTGGACTCGCCACTCCGTCCCCACCCTTTCTCCAGGTTGGAGTCTTCTCCGGTTGCCACCACGATCAGGTGGGCGTCCCGTTCCAGTTCCACGCGGATCTCTTCCTTGAAGTTCACGACTCCATCGCGAAACATCCCGGGATGAGACTTGCGGGTGTAGTTGTACCGGGGATCCAGCCGGCTATTGACCATCACTTGCACCCGGTCGATCTCGAGCCAGTCGGGCGTCTGGGCCTTGACCTTCAGGACCACCGACCCTTGTGAGATCACGCTGGACCCGATGGGCATCCCATCCCCCGTCTCCACGTGCAGGAAGGGCCCGTTGGTGATCATCATCCGTCCCGCCTTGGAGTTGGCGATGACCTCCGCCGGATCGATCTTGCCCGGTTCGTCGGTGGAGCTGGGAACGTAGGTCCTCCAACCTCCCACACCGTTGCCGCCGAAGGTCCGGTGGGCGTCGCTCACGGCGACGCACCACAGGTGCCGTCCCTGGTTCAGGAGTTGGAGCCAGCCGAAGGTCCGGTTCTCCCGTTGGGCGGTCCCGCGCCGGTTCTGGACCGGATAGGTCGGATTCGGGTTCAGGATCTCGGCGCTCCAGACCTCGGCCGCGTCAATGAGCTCTTCGAAACCCGTGAATCCGCCGTCGCCCCTCCCGTCGCGGTCCCGGTCGTTGAAGACGTAACCCACTGTCGGGTGATTGGCCTGGACCCAGCGGTCGGGTCCGCCGCCGAAGATGTTGCGCAGGACGATGGCGTTGAGGCGGGGGTCATACTGCCAGGCCGGAGCCCCGCCGTCCTGGGTCAGCGGCGAGTACTCGAGGGGGAAGGCGTTGAAGTGCTGGCCCTGTCCCGTGAGCTCGATGCCGGGCACGGTGCGCAGCAGATCGCCCAGACCCAACTCGTCGATGTAGGGTTGCCAGTCGTAGATGCGGTTGTGCTCCGTGGTCGGGATGAACTCCAGTTGCTCGGAGGCGAAGTTGATGATCCGGTCGTAGGTGTTGCAGTGGTTGTCGCCGCTGGGTGTGGAATGCGCGTGGTAGTCGGTGCTGATCCATCCGGTGGTGTCCACGGACCGCTCGAGTGTAGCCTCCACCGCCACGGTCTTTCCTTTGGGGACGGCAATACGGCGTTCCACCAGGTTGAATTCGGGACCCCGCGTGATCCGGATCAGGTAGTTGCCCGGAGGAACCTGCTGGGTGAACGCCCCGTCGTGGGTGTGGTACTGGTGGTCGCAGCCGTGGGCCCGATAGTCCGTGCCGAAATTCGGCGTCTCCGTCCCGTCGACGCCCAGGAACTGGACCTTGCCCGGGGACGGATTTCCTTGGGAATCCCGGATCCGGAAGCGGATGGCCGAGGCTGTCGGGAGTGACAGATCCAGATTCACGGTCGTTCCCGCGGACACCTGGAGATTCAAGTCCTGGTCGGGCCGTCCAAAGTCGGTGAACCGGGCCGAATAGGCTCCGGCCGGCAGCGGGAACGAGAACCGTCCATTGCCGTCCGGATAAAGCGGGAGTTCAGTCCCGTCGAGATTGAACAACAGGGACGATCGAACCGCCGGGCTCCCGTCCTGGTCCAAGGCGCTTCCGGCCACCGTCCCGGTCGAATGCAACACGGCCGCGACTTGACCGTAGGCGGCGACGGGGCTGTCCGCCACCGCCAGTGCGATCCCGAACGTTCTCTTTTCTCCCGGCGCCAACTCGACCTCTGCCTCCAATTCGGACAGGCCCTCCCTTTCCAGGGGCGCCCACGCGTAGGATCGTTTGTCGAACGGATCGATGCTGTCGGCGACTCGAATCGCGCCGGCTTCCCAGGTTTTCGAAAACTGAGCCAGACGCTCGTATGCCGGGGGCGATTTCCAAACCGGTTGCGGTTGGATCTTCCGGGCCTCGCCGGAATGGTTGTGAAACGTGGAGAGGATCTCGACATGTTGCCACTCCGGCTCCAGCCGGTAGACGTGCTGCTGGTGGAGTCCGTCCCCACTGGCGGCCGTGCGGACGGTTTCGATCGCCGCCGCTCCGTCACTACCGTCACTCACGATCCGGACGTAGCTGACGGGACCCGACAGGTGTCCGGGCCGAAACGAGGTGATCTGATCGTTTCCGGCGCCGGCCAGATCCAGGTCGAACAGGGTCCCCGGAATGATCTGGTTCCGGTCATGCATCATGTTGGCCCGGCGTGCGGGCAGGTTCCCCCCAATGAGGGCGTGGATGCGATCGTTCCGGAGCACGAAGTCCCCGAGGATGCCGTCCGCTTCCTTGCCTCCCGGGAGGAGATCCGTGTTGTGACGACCGATCTCGACGGCTTCGGCGCCGCCCCGCTGGGCGACGAGAGTGACTGCCACCCACACGGCCATACCGGTTACGAGGAGCAGCGGAATTCGGGGAAGACCTGACAGTACCGAAGATTTCGTAGACATGCTGCTCATTATCCGGCGTTTGGTTTGAGAATCAAGTAAAGAGAGGTCAAGTTGTTGAGAATCTTGCAGTTGTGTTCATCGCGGAAAGGGGTGTCCCGATGTGGTAGCCTGGAGCGGTCCCGGATATGCCTCCATTTCGTCCTGATTCCCCGATGAAGCGCCGGAATTTTCTGAGAAGGGCGATGGCCGGGTGTCTCCTGGCGCCCGGGCTCCCGGTTCTCGCCGAGTCTCCGGTGACTTTGTCCCGCGAACACGTCAAGGCGGTCCACCGCAAGCGCCGGATCGTCATGATGCAGGACGCCTACGGCGATGGGCACGGAGGGACTCCGCTGGGAGGCGATTTTGCCTCGTGGCTCAGTTACCGGTTTTCCTATCTCGACAACCTGGAGACCCAGATCGACGCCATCTGGTGGGACATGGCGGCTCTGGCCGTCTATCCCAATCAGGGATTCCCGGCGGACGTCCAGGCGCGTTACGATGCTTGGTTCGCCGCTGGAAACGATCCCCTGAAGGCATTGGTGGAGGGGACTCACAGGCGGGGACTGGAGGCCTTCTTCAACCACCGGATCAGCGAGGTCGAACTGGACGGCAAGACGTTCCGTCTCAAGACCGAGAATCCCGACTGGGTGATCCCTACCTGGTGGCCCCACGGCATGTGGAATCTGGCTGTCCCGGGTCTGCAGGACTTCAAGCTCAGGAATCTGCGGTATCTGGCGGAGAACTACGACTTCGACGGTCTTCAGATCGACTTTGCCCGGCACACTCCCATCCTGCCCCCGGGCCGGCAATGGGAGTTGCGCGGGCGCGTTACGGCTTTCATCCTCCGGGTCCGGCGCATGCTTCTGGAAGTCGAGAAAAAGCGGGGACGTCCCTTCCTGCTGGCCGTGAGGGTGCCCAAGAGCGTCGAAGGCGCCAAGCAGGACGGCTTCGATCTCGAGTCGTGGGCTCGGGAACGCCTGGTGGACATCTTCACCATCGGCACCCGCTCCCTGGAGGTGGACGTGGCTTCCTTCCTGGCCATCGCCCGGGGCCGCGGCATCAAGGTCCAGCCCTGCTGGGACGACCACCACGCTTCGGACGCCTACCAGTGGCAACCCATCGAGTTCCTGCGCGGCGTGTACAGCAACTGGTGGCGGCAAGGAGCCGACAGCGTGGTGACTTGGAACTGGAGCAACGCGACGCAGGACACTTGCGAGAAAATGGGCATCAATCCGGGCCCCGGCTCCCACGACCAGGGGTATCAGGAACTGGGAAGCCTGGAGAGCATGCGCCTGCGGGACAAGATCTTCGCCCTGGACCGGCGCGGCGCCTTTCCGTGGGCGGAAGGGTTCTTCAACCGGAACGCGGACGCGCGGTTGCCGCTCCGCCTGGCTGAGGGCGCGGAACCGGTGCGGCTGGATCTCAGAATCGAAGAGCCGGTGGCGGCCGCGTCGGATCGCGTCGGCTCCCTCAAGCTCCGGATCGTCCTTTTCGGCGCCGGACCGGAGCCAAACGTCGGCGTCCGTTTCAACGGCAGCGCTCTGAAGTCGGTCGTCCGGGATCCCGAATGGAAGGACTACCAGATCGTCTCTCCCCGTCCCCAACCCAATTCGGGGAAGGCGGCAAGTCAACGCGTCGACCCGGACCAGAAACTGCTGAGGATCGAGTACGGTCTTGATCCCAAGGTTTGCCGCGTCGGCCTCAACACCGCCGAGTTGGCCCTTGTTACCGCAGGGGCCGGAGACGGCGTCAAATTGGAGAAAGTGGAAGTCCACGTCAGTTACTCATGAAAATCACGATTGCCACCTGCCAGTTTCCCATCACCAGCGACATCCGGCGCAACCTGGGCTACGTCAAGAGGCAAATGAAGTCGGCCCGCGACAAGGGAGCCGACCTGGCCCATTTCTCCGAGTGCTGCCTCGGCGGTTACGCCGGCGTCGATCTACCGTCGCTGGAGGGCTACGACTGGGATCTGCTCCAGCGCTCGGCCCGGGAGGTAGCCGAGTTGGCCCGGGAACTGGGCCTATGGGTGATTCTGGGGTCCAACCACAAGCTGAGCGGCGACCACAGGCCCCACAACAGCCTTTACCTCATCGATCCTCAGGGGAAGGTCGTGGACCGATATGACAAACGGTTCTGCACCGGCTCCAGAACCCGGGTCGAGGACGACCTGAGCCACTACAGTCCGGGTAACCAATTCGTCGTCTTCCAAGTCAAAGGCGTCCGTTGCGGTCTCCAGATCTGCCATGACTTCCGCTATCCGGAACTCTACCGGGAATATAAGCGGCGGGACGTCCAGTTGATGTTCCACTCCTACCACAACGGGGGAATGACTCCAGAGAAGAAGCGGGAATACAAGGATGTCTGGGGGGTGCTGGTGCGCGCCACGATGCAGACCTACGCCGCCAGCAATTTCATGTGGATCAGCGTCAACAATACGGCTCGCCGGGAGAGCAGCGGTTCCAGCTTCGTCGTTCAACCGGACGGCCTGATCGCGGGACGGCTTCCTTTGCACCGGGCCGGCGTGCTGGTAACGACCATCGACGCCGAGGCGCCCTTTTACGACGCCTCCAAGGAATGGCGTTCGCGGGCCATGCTCGGGGTGCTCCACAGCGGCTCGCCGGTGGAGGACCCCCGTTCCGACGATCGGACCTGCCTATAACAGGCTGTAGAGATGTTCGGCAAGATTACCCCGCCGCCTTATTGATCTCCGGATATTGCCACAGAATCACGGGGATCATTTCTTTGGAAGAGTACACATCGTTCTCAGAGGCAGTCCGATGGGTCAAGACAATCAAATCAGGCGCCACGTCCATCATGATGTCTTCAAATTCATCCAGGTCAGACGCCTCGATATGGAAACCTTCGATGTCGCTTTGGGAATAGAAAACCTCTGCTTCGGAATCCCAAACTGCGTTAACTCTAAAGAACCGCTTCATATTGTCCTCTCGTCGTTGCCGGATTTGTGTTTTAGTCTCACCCGTAGCGAATCCAGACTCTCAATTCCTCCAGCGTCAGCAACTCGGACGGGACGCCGGACTCGGGAGGATGGACCGTCACCAGGAAGGAATTCTCGCCGTAACGCAGGTCGCGGGTCTCCCAACCGGACCAGCCTTGCCGGTCGTCTCCGATGGGCCGGGAACGAGGCTGACCCTCTCCATTGACCCGCCAGGTGACCCGGTCGTCCGCGCCGGGGTTGGCCCATCGCGTTTCGACCCGGACGCTGGTGGCCCGTTCCGGCCGGTCGGCGATCTTCAGCTTCAGGTCGAACCGGGCGGCACCTGCCTGGGTAGCGAAGGAGAGGGGCAGTTGCCCCGGCCAGAGGCTCTCGTTCATGTACCCGACCCGCTTCCGGTCCAAGTCGATCTGGTACATCTTGTCCAGGTCCGCAAGCGTCTCCGGTTCTCCGATCTCATGGAGAGAGCCGAATCTGGCAGGGTCCAGGAAGTTGAAGGCGTGCAGGCCGTCCACCCCTTCGTCCCAGAGCCTGTAGGCGGCCCCCCGGATCGCCTCCACGTGATCGAAGACGAACTTCCAACTCAGGCCGCCGTAGACCGGAATGCCATGGTCCCGGCCCACCCGGATCCATTCCCCCACCGGAAAGGAGTAGGGGAGGGAACCGAAGCCGGCGATCAGGAAGTCCACCCAGCCGCGGGCGACCCACTCCTCCACGTCCAGTCCCACCGAGAGGGCCAGGTCGGGTGAGTCGGGAACTCTCATGGAAAGAAGAATGGGCCGTCCCCTTTGTTTTCCGCGTTGCTCCAGGACTTGGTGGATGCGTTGAATGAGGTCGGTCATTACCGGCAGGTGGCGCCTCTCCTGTCCATAGCGGAAGAGCAGGGGATGCCGGCACCAGTCCAGCTCGATGCCCTCCAGGTCGTAGCGGCGGCAGGCTTCCCGGACCACGCCCAGGAAATAGTCCCTCACCTCGGGGCGGGCGTAGTCGAACGCGGGCCAGGAGAAGGAGATGGGTCCGAGGGAACTGTTGCGAAAACGGTCGATGGTGCGCCTACCGCCGGCGCCCCAGTATTCCAGGAGAGCGTCGTGAGGGTGGTCCGGGGACTCTCCCTTGATCCAGGGCATGAATGTCTCCTGGAACCGCTCGGGAGTGATTCGGGACTGGAGGAGATGGGGGTTCTCCAGTTTGAGGGGCGTCCAATACTGGGTCCCCGAGTAAACGGCGCAATGGACGTCGTTCATGCGGATGGAGAAGAAGAACTCCATATTGTTGTCGTGGGCGAACTGCACGGCGGGCTGGACCGGGTCGGGACCCAGTGCCCGGATGTTTTTCCGTGGCAGTTCCCAATGGGGAATGGTGGCCAGGCCGCAGTGGGCCAGTCCGTTGACGTGGGTCCCCTTGAGGTCGTTCATACGCAAGGCGAGATACTGATCGACGGTATCGAACCGTTTCGGCCAGTGGGGCCGCCGGCCCAGGTCCTGCGCGATTCCCGCCAGGTCGTCGGCGTCGTTGTTCCAGATGACGCGTTTCTTCGGGCTGCTCCGTTCAGATCGCTCTGTAGACGGGGCGCAGCCGGTTCCGGCGAGGGAAGGGAGCAGCGTCGTAGCGGTGGCGGCGGCCGCCGTGTTTTTTAGGAATCGTCTTCGGTCCTGCATGGTCCCTCCCGGTGGAGGGGCGATTTTCCAGTCGCCCATTGGAAGGGCGTCTTCTAGTCGCCCCCTACTTCTTTCGCCTTATAGTCACATGGGAGGAGTCGGCGCCTGAAAGACGCCGCTCCAGCCGCCGCTCCAGAATCACTCGCTGATGCAATAGAGGGCATCCTGGCTGCGGAGGAAGAGTTGGTTGTCCACGATCACCGGCGACGAGATGAAGAAGTGGTCCGGCATGGAATTGACCGCCACGACTTCGTATTCCTCACCCATCTTGAGAACGATGACGTCACCCTGCTCGCTGGCCAGGTAGAGCCGGCCCCCGGACCCCAACGGGGAGGCCTTGAACTGGTAGGGGTTGGGGAGGCGTTGCTGGTGGTAGAAGGTCTTTCCGGTCCCGGCGTCGAAGCAGCTGATCAGTCCGCGGTCGGTCAGGACGTAGAGCTTCCCTTCGTAATAGACGGGGGAGGCAGTGTAGGCATTGCCCCGCTGATTGGTCCAGAGGATCGCGTCCGTGTCGGTCAGGTCGCCCTTCCGGTCCAGGCGAATGGCCAGCATGTTCGGGCTCCGGTGTCCCGTCATTACGATCACCGTATCCTGGTGACGAACCGGCATGGGAACCGGGTTCGTCCCCAGCCCGCCGCATTCCCAGATCAGGTCGCCGTTGGTGATGTCGTAGCTGCGGACCTTGTTGTCACCCGTGACGATGACCTGGGTCGCACCCGCGTGCTCCGTGACCAGGGGGGTGGTCCAGGTGCTCCGCTCGTCCCGGTCGCGGCGCCACAGCTCTTTTCCCGTATTCTTGTCCAGAGCCAGGATGAAGGACTGGCCCTCATGATCGAAGTTGAGGATCACAGTATCGCCGTGAAGGACCGGCGCCGAGCCCTCTCCGAAACTGTTGCGCATTCTCATCTGCACGCCGAAGTTCTTTTTCCAGGCCAGGTTACCGTCCAGGTCGTAGACATAGAGGCCCCGGGAGCCGAAGAAGGCGTAGACGTGACGGCCGTCGGTGACGGCCGAGTTGGAGGCGAAGCTGCCGTACCGGCGGTGGTAACCCTCATGGGGCGTCTCGACCGTGGCGGTTTTGCTCCACAAGGTCTTTCCCGAGTTCTTGTCCAGGCACATGACCTGGAACTTGTGCTCGACCAGCGCCGAGGCCATCCGGCGCCGCATTTCCCCCCGGACGCGCCGCCGCCGCTCCCGGTCGGGCCGGCCCTCGCCTCTTTCCGCCCGCGGCCGCCGGGGAGGCCGGGTCAATTGGCGCCTGGGGGCTTCAGGAACGGGAGATGTCGGGATGGCGGTTGTGAGGTAGATCCTGTCTTCCCAGATGATGGGAGTGGAGTGCCCCTTTCCGGGGATGGGAGCCTTCCACCTGACGTTCTCGGTCGTGCTCCAGCGCACCGGCGCTCCGGTGCGGGCCAGGCCCGTATTGTCCGGACCGCGCCAGTTGGGCCATTGCTCGTCGAAGTCCGCTGGCGGTGAAGATGCCGTGAGCAGCGCCAATCCCAGGATGCCGGCAAATACCAAAAAGGTTCTGTTCATTGATTATCCCTCCCAGCTTCTAGCGGTTCCAAGAGACCGTGGACATGTTCGGACAATAGCAGCCGCCGGTAAAAGTCTCCACGCCATTCCCGAGGACTTGGCGACCCGCCGATTTCAGGCTGCTACAATAGCGGTCGGCGATTCCAGCGACTGAGGAATGGAAACCAGGAGAACCCGATATGCATCAGATCTGCACCCTGCTCACCGTCATGACTATTTCTCTGGCAACCGCTATTGCCGGTGTCATCGACATCGGTTCCCGGCGGGAACTGTTCGTCGATCGGCACATGGTCCATGAGATCACGGGCGACGCCCGTCTTCAGCTGCATCGGCCCGAGCCTCAGGAAGTGGTCCTGGTGACGGGAGAGCCCTGGGAGGGCAATACCAGCGCCTACTACACCATCTTCCAGGATGGCGACCTTTACCGCATGTACTACCGCGGGTCAGACTGGGATGTGGCGGCCAAGAAAGCCACTCATCCGGAGGTGACCTGTTACGCCGAGAGCCGGGACGGGATCAATTGGACCAAGCCCGATCTGGGGATTGTGGAGTACCAGGGTTCGAAGCAGAACAACATCATCCTGGACGGGATCGGAACCCATTGTTTCGTCGCCTTCAAGGACGGCAACCCCGACGCGCCCCCGGAGGCGCGTTACAAGGGGATCTCCCGGGGCCGTCCACTGGGAAAGAAGGGACTCTACGTCTACCAGTCTCCCGACGGAATCCATTGGAAGTTGATCCGGAACGAGCCGGTCATCACCGAAGGGGCGTTCGATTCCCAGAACCTGGCCTTCTGGGACCCCCGGATCGGGAAGTACCGCGAGTACCACCGCATCTTCGTCAACCGGGTTCGCGCCATCATGACCGGCACCTCCGACGACTTCGTCAACTGGACCGACCCCGTGTTGCTGAAATATCCGGGTGCGCCCAACCAGCATCTCTACACCAACGCCATCCGGGCCTATCACCGGGCGCCCCACATCCTCATCGGATTTCCCACCCGCTACCTGCCCGACCAGGGCCAGCGTGTGGAGCCCATCTTCATGGCCAGCCGGGACGGGCTCACATTTCACCGCTGGAACGATCCGGTGATTCCCGAGGATGCCCCGAAGGACCGGGCGGGGAACCGCAGCAACTACATGACCTGGGGTCTCCTGGAACTGCCGGACCGCCCCGGAGAGATGTCGGTCTATGCTTCCGAGGCCTACTACGAAGGACCGGACACCCGTTTGCGGCGCTTCTCCTATCGTGCTGACGGTTTCGTGTCGGCCAGCGGCGGCCCCGGGGGAGGCGATCTGGTCACCCCCGCGCTCAAGTTCTCGGGCAGCCGCCTGGAGGTGAATTTCCGGGCCCGTCCCGGAGGTCAACTTCGGGTGGAGCTACAGGACCAGGAGGGTCGCCCCATCCCGGGCTATACCTTGGTCGATTGCCCTCCGCTGACCGGGGACTCAACCCGGATCCTCGTCAACTGGAAGCAGTGCCCCTGCAGCCAGACAGAAACGGCGAGCAAGGAGGAGACGATTCAGCCCGACGTGGGTTCCCTGTCCGGACAGACGATCCGGGTCCGGTTCCGCTTGGAGAACGCGGACCTCTACTCCTTCCGCTTCACCGACTGAAAGCGCGTCAATGACAGCGGCGGTAGGGCGGCCCTCGTGGCTGCCCTTCGTCCTTTGGGGCTACCGGTCTCTATGCAGCAGGTCGACCAACTGCAGAAAGAGCCGATCCCGGCGGGACTGCCGCTCTTCGATCCGTTCGGGAGTGTAGTCGTAAATTCCCCGTCCGCTCTTGACGCCGTAGTGTCCTTCCTTCACCAGGCGGTCCACGGCGGGCGGCAGGCTCCGGCTTGACGAGATCTCCTTCAACAGGTGGCCGAAGACGTGGCCGGTGATGTCAAGACCGGCGAAGTCGGCGATCTCGAAGGGTCCGGCCGCAGCGAGGCGGAGACCAATGCTGGAACTCACCGCCAAGTCGACCTGTTCTGGGGTGGCAACACCCTGTTCCACGAGATCCCAGATCTCACGGAAGACGGCCGCCTGAATCCGATTGACCAGGAAGCCCGGGACCTCCTTGTGAAGCCGGATCGCCAGCTTGCCGTTCCGCTCCAGCAGGTCCATTGTCCTGCCGACGGTTTCCTCATTGGTCTCGCGGCCAGGGACCACTTCCACCAGGGGGATGATGTGCGGGGGGGTGAACCAGTGGGTGACCAGCGTCCGCTGAGGATGCCGGAGGCCCCGGGAGATCTCGGTCATGGGAAAGGTGGAGGTGTTGCTGGCCAGGATCGTGTCTGCGGGAACCAGGTCCTCCAGTCGTTTGAAGAGGTCCTTCTTGGTCGGGAGATCTTCACGGACCGCCTCCACGACGAAATCGGCTCCCCGGACGGACGGTTCCAGACCGGCCACGATTTCAATCCGGCCGAGTACAACCTCGGGGTCCGGTCCCGGGGAGAGTCCCAGCCGGGATTTCTGCTCCATGTTGCTGCGGATCCGGTCCTGCAGGGTCTCCCGCGCCTGAGCCGCGGAATCGTAGCAACGGACGCGGTGCCCGGTGGAGGCGAAGATCTGGGCGATCCCGTGCCCCATGGTTCCCAGGCCCAAGACCGCGATTCGTTCCGAAGCCATAAGGCTCAACTCGATCCGGTGCCCGACGAAACCGCCGGCCGACCGGTGATCTGGGCGATGATGTCCAGACCGACCTGCTCGCTCCAGGCGTCCATAAGGCGGCGGAAGACGGGTCCGCCGGCCTTGCCGTCCCCGATGGTCGCTCCATTGATCCGCGTCACCGGGCAGATGCAGTAAGGCGTGGTCAGAAGCAACGCCTCGTCGGCGTTCATCACGTCGTAAACCTGGAAGTCCCGTTGTTCGAACGGGATGTCCAACTCTTCGCAAAGTTCGGAGACGGTCAGTTGACTCACTCCCTGCAAGGTGTTGCGTGACGAAGGGGCCACCACCGCACCGTCCTGAACGATGGCGAAGTTGGAGCCGCTGGTCTCGGTGACGTTGCCGTCCAGATCCAGCAGCAGGGTGATTGCCCGGGGATCCACCTGTCGGGTCTCCTGGTCCGCCAGCCACTGATGCATCCGGCTGCGATGCTTGATCTTGGAGTCGACGCATTGGGGAGGGTAGTGGCGGATCGACGGAGTGACCACATGAGCGCCTTCCGTGAAGAGATGGGTGAAGGCCTCGAAGGGGACGGGAAAAGTGTGGATACAGAGGGTGGGCACCATGGCTGTGGCGGTCCCGGGCAGGGCGGAGTAGGAGGCGATTTCTCCCGCCGTCATGAAGTGGACCAGCGACAGTTCCCGGCCGGGAGGGAGGAGCCTGGCGTTTTGACGAACCAGTTCCCGGGAGATCTCCTCCATCCGGTCCCGATCGAAGGGAGGCTGGATCCGGGTGTACCGGGCCGAACGGTAGAACCGGTCGACGTGATCTTCAAGCCGGAAGGGACGGTGGTGGAAGGTCCGCGTCATGTCGGTCACGGTGGCGCCCAGGATGATGCCGGCGTCGAATATGGCGATGGACGCCTGGGAGGCCGGGACCATTCGGTCCTTGAGGAAGACCAGCGGCTCCTGTCCGGCCATGGAGTTGGGAAGGAGGGAAATTTGGCTTGACATGGTTCAGAGCTCCGTTCCAACGTGATGTTCCTGGATCTCCTGAAGCCGGAGGATCGATGCCGGATCGAACTCCAGGCTGGCCGCTTGCAGGTTGTCCTCCAGTTCGGCGACGTTCATGGCCCCCGGAATGGTGGTCGCGACCTCATTCTGGGAGAGGCAGTAGCCCAGTGCGGCTTGTGCCGGGGAGCAACCCAGTCTCCGGTGGATGAAGTCGAAGCGTTCCGAGGCTTCGACCAGTGACAGGTGTCTCTCTCGAGGCCAGGTGGATCGAACGTCCGAGGTGGGATCGAAGACGGTCTCCCGGGTAAAACGGCCGGTCAGGTAGCCGAAGAAGAAGGGCTCGCGGCAGACGACTCCCACGTCCAGTTTTCGGAGCCGTGGAAGGATTCGCTCCCGGGCGCTCCAACTCAGCAGATTGAAGCGTAACTGGACCACCTCCACCTCTTCGTCTTCGCAAAGAGGCAGGAAGAAGGACTCGCTCTCGGCGTGGGATGCGGGGAACGAGATTCCGTAGGCGCGGATGATCCCCCGCCGCTTGAGCTCCTTGAGGGCGGCCAAACCTGAAGGCTGGTAGAGACCGGCCTCGGGAGAGTGCAGGACGTAGATGTCGATGTAGTCCGTTCCCAGGCGCTCCAGGGAATCCTCGTAGTGCGCCATGATGTAGTCGCCTGAGTAGTCGCTGGCATAGCGCTGTTCCTCCAGGAATATCCCCACCTTGGTGGAAACGATGACCTCTTCCCGCCGGTTCCGGATGACCTGTCCCACCAGCCGCTCGGAATGGCCGTCTCCGTACCAGGGGGCCGTGTCCAGGAAGTTGACTCCCCGATCCAGGGCATGGTCCAGCATCCTCAACGATTCGGTATCGTCCACCTGGCCATACCCGGAGATGGTGCCGTCCCGCTCCATGGGACCTCCGATCCCCCAGCACCCGAGGCCCACGACCGAAACCTCCATCCCGGTCCTGCCCAGCCGTTTGGTCTTCAGACCGCTCATGAACCGTAGTGTAGCAGTCCGAGGCGAAAGTCTCGTCTGACGCCGAAGCCATCTCCGGGATTCGAAACGGAGCTCTCCAAACGTCCACGCGCCCGAAGGGCCCGAATTGAATCGGTGGACCGGCCCCAATAAAATGAATACAAGCCGTTCGGGCGGTCGAAGCAGCATGACTGTCGGCGGAAAGGTCGCGATGATGATCCGCACAAACTTTCCCCTCGGCAGCGCTGAGCGCCCACTCCGCGTTGCCATCGTCGGCTCGGGACCCTCCGGTTTCTACACCGCCGACGCTCTCTTCAAGCAAAGGGATGTGCATCTTCGCATCGACATGTTCGAGCGCATGTCCATGCCGTACGGGTTGGTTCGTTACGGAGTGGCTCCGGACCACCAGAGCATCAAGCGCGTCATCCGCAGCTACGAGAAGACGGCTCGGGACCCTCGATTCCGATTCTTCGGCAATGTGCAGGTGGGACGCGACCTCCCGGTGGAACAACTGCGCCGGCACTTCGACCAGGTGGTCTACGCTTTCGGTTGCAGTTCGGACCGGCGGTTGGGCATCCCTGGAGAAGAACTTCCGGGCAGCCACACGGCAACCGCCTTTGTGGGCTGGTACAACGGGCATCCCGATCATTGCGGCGACCGGTTCGACCTCTCCGGCCGTCGCGT
This sequence comes from Acidobacteriota bacterium, assembly GCA_963668095.1. Classification (GTDB taxonomy): domain Bacteria; phylum Acidobacteriota; class UBA6911; order RPQK01; family JAJDTT01; genus JAJDTT01. The sequence goes on from OY764083.1 coordinate 360,936, forward strand.
GGCCGTGGTGGGCGTCGGCAACGTGGCCATGGACGTGACGCGGATTCTGGTCAAGGATCCGGAGGATCTGGCCTCCACCGACATCGCCCATTACGCACTTGAGGCCCTTCGCAAGAGCCGGATCAAGGAAGTCGTGGTCCTGGGACGCCGGGGTCCGGTCCAAGCGAAGTTCACACCCAAGGAGATCCGGGAGATTGGCAGTCTGCCCGACGTGGATGTGATGGTGAGACCCCATGACCTGGAACTGGACGAGTACTCTATTTCCGAGATGCGAAAAAACGGGCCGGCGCGCCGCAACGTCCAGTACCTGATGGAGCGGGCCCGGCTGGGGCCCCAAGGGGGGTCGCGCCGCGTCCTCCTGCAGTTTCTTGCTTCGCCCGTAGAGATCCGCGCAACCGGGGGGAGGGTCGGAGCGGTACGGGTAGAGCGAAATCGTCTTGTGGCCGACGAACAGGGCCGGATTCGGTCAGTGGGGACCGGAGTCAGCGAAATAGTGCCCGTGGATCTGGTGTTGCGATCCGTGGGCTACCGGGGCGTGCCTTTCCCGGGAATCCCGTTCGATGACCGGAGGGGAGTCATACCCAGCGCCCAGGGCCGTGTCCTGGGCCGGAGCGGGGAGTCGAACGGCACGGGAGAGTACGTTGCGGGTTGGATCAAGCGCGGGCCCACCGGGCTCATCGGAACCAACAAGGGAGATTCTGCGGAAACCGTTCGCAGCATGATGGAGGATATCCGCGGCAGGGAGGCTCAACCGATTTCCGCGGGTGCGAACGACGGCGTGTCGCGCCTCCTGCTGGACCGGGGAATCCGCCCGATTCAATTTTCCGATTGGGATATCATCGACCGGGAAGAGCAGGAACGGGGCCGGCAACGAGGCAAGCTGAGGGAGAAGATCACCGATCCGGCGGAAGTGACCTCGTTGTTGGACGACCGGCGCCTCCGTGCTCAAGTGGGCTAGGAGTCCGCGCCGCAGGCTCTTGGATCGCCGGTCCTTGCCACCCGTATTCTCATTCGATTCGGCTTTCCTGACAGGAAAGGGGAACAAAACATGGGGTCGATTCGCCGGCGCGAGTTCGGTCAGGTTTTGGCTGCGACGGGTCTGGGGCTGGCGGCCGGATCGTCGCATTCCGAGGCGGTGGTCACTAAGAAACGGCGTATTCCCCTGGGATTCGACAATTATTCGATTCGGGCGTTGGGCTGGAAGGCGCCGCGCCTCATCCGGTTTGCTGCGTCCCTGGGGCTGGACTCGTGCCTGCTCTCGGACCTTCACGTCTACGACAGCCACGAGGAGTCCTATCTGAAGGAGATTCGGGCTCAGGCGGAGGAGGCCGGCATCCGGCTCCACGTGGGGACGGGGAGCGTCTGTCCGACTTCCTCCAGCTTCAAGACCGAGTTCGGCAGTGCGGAGGAGCATCTGGCGCTCACCATCCGGATCGCCCGGATTCTGGGTTCGCCGGTGGCCCGTTGTTTTCTGGGATCTCGCCGGGATCGTCTGGGTCCGGACGGGATCGAGCCTCACATGAAGAGCACCGTCCAGGTCTTTCGCAAGCTGAGGAGCAGAGCCGTCGAGGCGGGAGTTCGCATCGCCATCGAGAATCATGCCGGCGACATGCAGGCCCGGGAGACGGTTCGTGTGATCGAGAAGGCGGGGAGCGACTTCGTGGGGGCGACGGTGGATTCGGGAAACGCCACCTGGAGTCTGGAGGACCCGGTGCGGAATCTGGAGATCCTGGGTCCCTATGCCGTTTCCAGCGGCATCCGGGATTCCATGGTCTGGGAGGACGAGGCCGGCGCCCGGGTCCAGTGGGCGGCCATGGGGGACGGCTGCGTCGACCTGGAAACCTATATGGATCGATTTGCCCAACTCTGTCCCGGCGTCCCCATCCAGTTGGAAACCATCTCCGGTGTGCAGAGATCCGTTCCCTATCTGGAGGAAGACTTCTGGAATCCGTACCCGGCCGCTCTGGCCCAGGATTTTGCCGCGTTCGTGGCCTTGGCCAAACGAGGCACGCCATTGCAGCCTTTTGTGGTTCCTGAGGGCGCCGATTCCGTGGACGCGGCTGCCTCGTACCAGAAGGCCGAGTTGGAGCGCAGCGTCCGCTATTGCAAGGAGGTCCTGGGGCTGGGTTTGAAGTCGTAGCCTCGGGCCGTCGAGGAGGTGTGAACGGGAAAATGCAGATCGTCAAAGTCGATTCCTACATTGTTGAGAATCCTTGGAATCCCTGGTTTTTCGTGCGGGTGGAGACGGATACGGGGGTCGCCGGCGTCGGTGAAGGGATCGGGTACCACTGGTCCCTGGCCGCTCAAGCCTATCTGCGCCAGAATGGGGAGCATCTCTTCCTGGGCCGGGACCCCCACGACATCGAGCAGATGGTCCTGGACACCCGCCAGATGCTGGGCATCGATCGAGGCCTGGGAATGGTGGAGAGAAGCGTTCTCTCCGCCGTGGAGCAGGCCTGCTGGGACATTCTGGGGAAGCACTACGGCGTACCGGTCTACAAGTTGCTGGGGGGCAAGGTGCGGGACCGGATCCGCGTCTACGCCAACGGCTGGTACAACGATTTCGACGTCCGGGACATCCGCCAATGGGCCGCCAAGGCCAGAAAACTGGTGGACCAGGGATACACGGCGCTCAAGTTCGATCCCTTCGGAGCCGCCTACCGGCGTCTCGAACCCTCCGAGTTCCGCTTGGCTGTGGAGATCGTCGCCGCCCTCCGCGAGGCCACGGGACCCGAAACCGGCCTGATCGTGGAGGCGCACGCCCGGTTTCATCCCGAAGCCGCGATTCAGTTCGGCAAGGCCATGGAACCGTACGACCTGCTCTGGTACGAGGCGCCGACGCTCGGATACCTGGGGCCCGCACCCCTCAAGGAAGTGGCGTCCCGGGTCAATATTCCCATCGGGACCGACGTGGCCGGAATCAGCGACCTGGTGCAGGCAAGCCAGTACCTGCCCGACCGGGCGGCGGGCGTCTACCAGCCCGACGTGGGCTATTCCTGCGGGATTCTGGAGGTGAAGAAGATGGCGGCGCTGGCCGACGCGCTGGGCGTGTTCTTCGCTCCCCACCAGTCCCTGGGGCCCATCTGCATGGCGGCCTCGATCCAGGTGAGCTTCACCGCACCCGCCTTCCTGATCCAGGAGGCGTTCGCCGAGTTCGCCTATCCCTCCTGGACGCGGGACCTGGTCACGGGATCGGCCCCGATCCGGAACGGATACATCGAGTTGCCGGAAAAACCGGGCCTCGGCGTAGAACTGGACGTCTCGGTAGCCCGCCAACACCCCCTCAAGGGAGACCGGGTGATCGACCTCCTGGCCGAAGGCTGGGAGGGACGGTCGGATGTGTTGAAGGAGTAGTGGGAGGGGACATTCCTGTCCCCCATTTCCTTCGCTCTCGGCTTGGAGTCCGGCAGTTGGGAAGCCGCCGCACCGGCACGGATTCATTCTTCCCGCGTATTCGCAGAGTCCCGTGTACTGTTCCTCACTCCTCGTTCCCGACTATTCCACTTGTTATGATCCCGCATAGAAGACTCATGGGACTCGTTGTTCAACCAGTCTGAGGATCAGCATGCGCAAGCCATTTCGCACGACGGTGACCGGAAGTTATCCGCGGCCGGTCCAGCCGGCGGACACTCTGCGCAAGCCGGAACTCAGCCGGGAAGAGGCCGACGAAATCATAAGGTGGGCCGTGCGGGACCAGGTGGACGCGGGGTTGGACATCGTGACCGACGGCGAGGGCCGGCGCGAGAACATGTACTACTTCGTCCAGAAGCGGGTCGACGGCGTCAGCTTCGAGGAGATGACCTACCGGAAGTTCGGGACGGCCGGCTTCGGAATCGAGTTGGCCCGGGTGGTCGGGCGCCTCTCCAACCCCAGCGTCGGACTGGCCCACGACTGGCGGGCGGCCCGTGACGCTGCTCCAGCGGACGTCGAGGTCAAGATCACCTGTATCGGCCCGCACATGTTGGCCAAGTTCTCGGACAACCGCCGGCCCGACCTTTACCCGGACGACGCGGCATTGGCGGCCGGCTACGCGCGGGTCCTGAACCAGGAGTTTCGGGAGGCGGTCCGCGCCGGTTGCGAGTTCATCCAATTCGACGAACCGGCATGGACCGCATTTCCTGAAGACGCGATCTGGGCGGCGGAAACCTTGAAATTGGCCACGGAGGGGCTCGGCATACGATTCGGTCTTCACGTCTGCGGGGGAAATGCCTACCGAAAACGTGTCTACTTCGCCCGCTACACGGACATGGTCGAGGCCTTCCGCGCCGCTCCGGTCGATCAGATTTCCCTGGAGCACTGCACCCTGGAATACGACATGATGCCGCTCTGGGAAGAACTGGACTATCGGGGCGAGTTCGCCGTGGGAGTCCTGGATCAACGCAGCGACGAGATCGAACCTCCGGATCTGATCGTCGAACGGAGTCGGCTGGCCCTGGAGCATTTTCCTCCCGAACGCCTGCTGCTGACGTCCGAATGCGGCTTCCAGCACGTCCCGCTGGACATCACCCGCAAGAAGCTGAGGACCCTGGTGGCGGGCGCCGAAAAGGCACGAAGGGTCCTGGTCCGTCCATCCGGCTGAGAAAACTGGGAATCCGTGGGTACCGTCTTCACACCACTCGACGCGGGCGTCTTCTTCGCCGCCTTGGCTCTGGTGATGGCCATCGGCCTGCTGGCGTCCCGGCGGGAGAAGACGGCCGAGGCCTATTTTCTGGCGGGCCGCAACATCCCCTGGTGGGGCGTCGCCGGGTCCATCTACGGCAGCAACGTCAGCGCCAATCACATGATCGGGATGATGGGCATCGGCTTCAGCGTCGGTTTCGCCCAGAGCCACTTCGAGCTGGGCGCCATCGCCGGACTCATGCTCCTCTGCTACGGGTTCCTCCCGGTCTATCGAAAGTTGAGGATCTACACCCTCTCCGAATATCTGGAGCGCCGCTACGATCAGCGCAGCCGCGCCGCCTACGCCGTCATCCTGGTCATCACCATGGCGGTGGTCCAACTGGTTCCGGCGCTCTACATCGGCGCCCGTTCCAGTTGCGTCCTCATGGGCGGAGCTGCACTTGAGGAGATCGGCCCGGAATCGATTGCGGGAGAGATAACGGACGCGGAGCCGGGATCAGGCACCTCGACGGAGACGCCGGGCAAGGCGAAGCTGGGCGTGAATCGGTTCCACTACAGTGTCTTCGTTCTGATCCTGGCGGCCATCGCCACCAGCTACACCATCTTCGGCGGGCTCAAGGCGGTGATCTGGACGGACGTGATCCAGTCGGTCCTGCTTCTGTTGGGCGGCATCCTCCTGGCGGCCCTCACCTTTGACCGGCTGGGAGGCTGGAGCGCCCTGATGGAGCTGGATCGGGCGGGAGCCGGCAAGATGCGCCTCTATCTGCCAAGCGATCATCCTGATCTGCCCTGGACCGGGGTCCTGACCGGTCTGATGGCGCTGCATATCTTCTATTGGGGAACCAACCAGTTCATCGTCCAGCGTGCGCTGAGCGCCCGGAGCGACTCGCAGGCCCGCCTGGGAATCGTAGCGGCCGGTTTCCTCAAATTGCTGATCCCGTTTTTTTCCATCGCCAGCGGAGTGGCCGCCTTCTATCTCTTCCAGTCCGAACTTCCGAATCGCTCCGTGGCCCCCGACACCGCCTTCACCGAACTGATCGTTCTGGTGATCCAGCCGCTGGGATTCGGACTCATCGGCGTGATCTCGGCCGGCGCCGTGGGAGCCATCCTGTCCTCCATCGATTCCATGATGAACTCGGGCGCCACCATCGTCAGCATGGATCTCTACCGCCGTTACCTCAATCCGCAGGCCACCGACGCCCAGATGATCCGGGTAGGACGATGGTCCATCCTGGGGTTTGTCTCGGTGGCCAGCCTGTTCGCTCTTTTCGTCATCGATCCCAACTCGGAGAAGAATTTCTTCCTGCAGATCGTCGACTACCAGGGTTATTTGACGCCCGGGCTTCTGGTGGTCTTCCTGCTGGGACTGTTTTGGCGGGGGACGACGCCCACAGCGGCCATTGTCACCATCGTCCTTGGCGTCTTCTATTCCTGGGCCGTGGAGTGGACCTACCTTGCGCACCTGGCACCGCTACCCGCGATGGCGTCGTTGACAGGCGAGGTGCTCAACTTCTTCCACCGGGTCGTCGTGGTCGTGGTGCTGTGCACGTTGACGGCCGTATTGGTGAGTCGATTGGGCAGCTGCCCCGAGGAAAAAGCAAAGCTGACGTGGGCCGGAGTGCTCGCCGTTTCACCGGAGGCGGTCAGGAAAATGCTCCTGGGACTGTTGGTCTGGCTTGGAGTCCTGGCGACGCTCGCCGTGGCCGTCGCCGGAGGCCGTATGCCCCCCGCATCTGCGGCTTTTCTTGCTTCGGTCTTCACCCTGGGAATGTTCTGGATGCTGCTGAGGCGCCGGTCCCGTAGCCGGGGACCGATAAATCTCGTGTCCTGGGTCGTCCGCGAAGACCGGTTCTGGGCCGGATGCCTCTGCGCGGCCGCCGTCTTCTTCCTCTTCTATTTCTATTGAGCCGCATTGCAGGAGGCCGGAGCACTCCTCTTTCCTCATTTCCTGTTTCCCCGCCTTCACTCTTTAGTCTGTTTCCGGACGGCTCGCCGGACGCCGGCCCGCAGCAGCGAAGGAAACAGGAGTTTGACCAGCGGGAGGAATCCCATGGCTCGGGGAATGTAGAGGTTACCCCCAGGCCCGGGTAACGAGTTGATGACTCGGCGGGAACACTCCCGGACGCTCACTCCTCGCTCCCGCCCTGACCGATGCGAGGCGGAGCCCAGCGGTGATCCGTCGGCGGAAAGGGCGCGGGCGCGGATGCCAGTGCTCCGGATCCATCCGGGCATCACGTTCAAAATCCGGACTTGACCGTGCAACTCGATCCGCAGCGTTTCCAGGAGGCCGTCCAAGGCGTGCTTGCTGGCGGTGTACCCACTGTGAAACGGCACCCCCACCCGGCCTTGCACGGAGGAGATGGCCACAATCATGCCGTGGTGCTCCTTCAGGGGAGCCAGAGCGGGATGGATGCAATGGACGGCCCCCAGGTAGTTCACTTCCATGAGCATCCTGAAGATATCCGTGTTGCGAACCTGGTCGAAGAGCGTCCACATGCTGACGCCGGCGCTGAGGATGAGATAGTCCAGAGTTCCGAACTCAGCGGTCACCGCCGATACCATTTCACGGCACTGCCGGGCGTCGGTCACGTCGGTGGGAACAACGAGGCAGTCGGCTCCGAATCGCCGCACGCCGCCTGCCGTTTCCTGAAGCGACCGCTCCGAGCGGGAAGCCAATCCCAGGTTCAATCCTGCGGCGGCGAGATCAATAGCCAATCTCTTTCCCAGTCCGGAGGAGGCGCCGGTGATGAGGGCCGTCTTGCCCTGGAGTGTGACGTTCTCTTTTCGCATGGAGCAGGTCGTGACGGTGCTCGTCCCGGCGGTGCGGCAATTGCCGCTCAATCACGCAGGACGTTATTTCGAATTCCGAAGATATTGTTTGGATCGGTGGCCCGCTTGATCTCTTTCAGGAGCCGTATGCCTCGAGAAGAGAGGGTGTGTTTCATGAACTCACTACGGAGTTTTCCGACTCCGTGGTGGTGGGAAATGGACCCGCCCGCGTCGATGATGGCCTGGCGCAGCGAGTGCTCGATCTGGCTGAATACGGTTTCCGGGTCCTCCACACCCTTGGCATAGAAGCCGAACATGAAGTAAATGCAGACCCCCGTGTGGTAGACCTGAGTGATTCGATACGAGACGTAGGGCCGTCCCGGCAGGTCGAGTTCCTCGTGTCGGGCCTGAGCTTGAGCCACGACGGCGTCGCAAACCTGGTGGATGCGATCCCAGGGGACCGAGGTTTCGAAGGTCTCTCCCAGAATGTGGAAGTCCGAAAGGAAGTCTCGGATATAGGCGATGGCGAAGGTGAGCCGATAGCCGCGGCGTCCGTTCTCGGCTCCGCCCGGCAGGCCTCCGTATTTCTTGGCCAGCTTGTAGAGGCCGTTCTCCTGAAAGGAGACCTCTTCCTGGGATCCTTCCATGAGGATGGTCGCCGCGGACATTCGATGGGGATCGAATTTCTTGACCTTGAGCACGAGGAACTTCTTCAGCTTGTCCATCAATGCCGCCGGCCCGGTGGCCCTCGGCTTGAGCGCTTGGCCGAAATGGAATTGGACGTTGTCCACCAGGCGGATGCTGGCGGGCACGAAATTGGTTTCGGTCAAGCTCCGAAGAAAGGAAACGCCCTTGGCGAAGTCGGGAAAGACCAGGGAGCCATACTTTCGGACCTGGGGCCGGGGATGAACCTTGATGACGGCGCTGGTGATGAGGCCCAGGTTGCCTTCGCTGCCAAAGAACAGGCTCTGCGGCTGCATGCCCATGGAGACCCGGGGGGACGCCGTCAGATGCTCCACCCGGCCGGTGGGCGTGATCAGCGTCACTTTTTCGACGATATCCTCGATATTTCCGTATCGGTTCTTCTTCATTCCACTGGCATTGGTGGCAATCCATCCTCCGAGAGTCGAGAGCTCGATGCTGTCGGGCTCATGACCGGAGACGAAACCGGCCTCCCCGAGCCGGCGTTCCAGCTCGTCCCCCGTGATGCCCGCCTGGACCAGAGCCCGCTGATTCTCGCCATCGATCCATTCGACGCGATTCATCCGTCTCATGTCCACAGAAACGATCATGCGCTCTTCCGAGGCAGGAAGTTTCAGCGCGCAACTGACGCTCGTGCCGCCACCGTAGGGAACGAGACAGACGTCCATGGTCCGGGCCAGTGCGACCAGCATCGCGCAGTCCTTCTCCGCTTCGGGGTAGATGACCATGTCGGCGACTCGTTCGAGCTGGCAGTAAACGACCCGGAAGACTTCGTCGGCACTGGTCTGGCCGTGACTGTGGACCAGTCTTTCGCGATCGTCGAAGGTGTATTGGTCGGGACGGTAGAAGTTGGCAAGACGACGGCAGAACCGGTTGTTCTTTCTGGGAGCGGGAACCGGTTTGGGATCGACCTCCCGGCGTTTTTCCTTGAAATCGGGATCGAGACCCAGGACTTCTCTCACGTAGGGGAGGAAGTCGTGCATCTTGTAGCCGCACAACTCGTAGCGAGTACCTGTGAGTGTCACCGAGTCGTCGTCGTTGAGGACGAATCGGGTGTCGGCGAATCCCCAGCGGTGTCCCCAAGTCGGATCTTTGGTCCCGCTGGCCATCGCGATTCTCTGCTCCACTCCGCTTGCCGAATCATCCGCCGAAGGACGCCACCCGATGGGGGCGCCGATTCCGGCGTTGCCAAGTGTGATTGTTCACACTGAGATGGTGATACGCAACTCCGGGCGGACGGCTACAGTGGAGTCGTCCGACCTTTCTTGGCAGCAATGCCGCCTCCGCCTGCAATTCTCCTCGTTCCCCCATTGCTGTCCGCTCGACGGACGAATCGGAACCGGACTTCCCGGCGGGCGCACGCCTGCCACCAAGTCTGAAAGTCGTCCGGAGGCCGATGCTCCGGGTTGAGTATACGGGCTCGAAGAGTGACCGCGAGCGGATCTTGATCGAAGGGGTACGGGTCGATGACGACTCGGGATTGGCCTGCCGGACAGACCCTGAGTGAGACTCGATCGTTCCAGCTCGTGCGCGGAATCTCGCGGAGGGTTCGCTCCTTGTCTCCGCCGAAACAGAGGTGGAGCGAGAGGGCGTCGCAGAATTGCAGAAGGCGGACGTGAGGATGCAGGTGCCACCGCTCGAGGGCGGCGGCCCATACGGGATCGGCCTTCATGCGATCCATGAGCAGTTCCTGCAGGGCGTGTTGTCCGGCAACGAACCGCTTGGCTTCGTAGAATTCTTCGCCGTCGGGTGGAGGCCGATCAGATGGGCTGCCAAAGAGCGGGTGGAGGAACACCGGTGTCTCCTGCGCCTGTACACGTGGCGCGTGCAGCCAGAAGGCATGCAAGCTGATGAGCAGCGCGACGTAGGGATGGCCGTCCCGGAAGCGGGATACGCCCAGGCGCCAGCGTTCGAGACCGTCGGACTGCCTGAGGCTCGTCAGATCCAGAGGGAGGCCGTCGGCAGGGTCAATCTGAGGATCGGCCTCCCATTCCCACCAACCGTTGTCGTGCTCGGCGATGGCGAGGACGGTTTCGGCTCGCAGACGTTCGGGGTCGGGACAGCGTGCGTATTGGCCGGGGCGGGCGAATTCGTCGTTGCCCCAGTGGGCGGCCAGGTAACCGGCGGCAGCGGCGTGGTCAGGCTGCGAGATGCACCACAGTTCGTCGCCGACCGTGCGCTTCAGCATGGTTCCTCGGAACGGGCGATTCCAAACTCTGAGGAAATCAGGGTCTTGAGAGGCGGCCGGCCTTCCAGAGCAGGAAGGTTGCCGCCGCCAGCAGGAACAGGGTCAACAGCAGCTTCACTTCCCACAGCGCGTAGGTGTAGTAAAAGGAAGCCAACAGCAGGAGCCCGACAAGTAACAGGAGCGATCCACTGTAGCGGTATTCGCCGCGCAGTTTCCGCCTCTGGTTCTCTCCGGTTCCCATGCCTCTGGCAGCCTAGCAGCCCGGGGCCCAAGTCTCCACCGTTCAGCCGGCGCCGCTGCCGGAACCGGGATTCCTCGGAATCAGGATCCCGGAACCTGTTCCAGGTTTCCCCTCTGCACGTGGGTAGAGAGAAGGCGATGCCGGAGTGAGGCCAGCGTCCGCTTCATGGACTTTCTGGCGATCGATCTCACGATGGGGCCCACGATCGGCTTGAAGATGAGGGGATAGCCGCGGCTCAAGGACAGTGACTCGCATTCCACCACGACCCCGCCGTCGACCTGCTGGTATCTCCAATAGGAATTGAGGCGCCAGAGGAATCCTCGGTCCAGTCCGGGAATCTTTTCCCGCTCCTGAGGAGTGTGGAGCTTCTCCAACTCGGCGATGCGGGTGGCAATGCTGCGGCTCGAGGCCCGGAGCGGATCGTGCCACCGGTAGCGGACCAGGTGTTCCGTGTTGTAGGCGACGGTGACGATCTTCCTGCGGACCAACTTCAGGTAGATGCGCAGGGAGTCCTGGTCCCGCTCCAGGATCCGGGTCTCCAGCACGTCTTTTTGGGGAGGAACGCCGGGGTCCGGATAGCGCAGGCGATGGATGACCTGTTCCAACCGTACGGAGGGGATCAGAATGGTCCCACGCCAGTGGTGGATCATTCCACCGGGGACTTTGATCGCTCGACCCCGGGGATCCTCCGTTTCCATCCGGGCGACCATGACCCGGCCCGAACGAACCTGTTGCCAAGTCGCTCTCGCTTCCTTCAGCCGCCCGAATTCGTGCACGAAGAACCCATTCTCCGATGCCAGCTCGTTCCGGATTCTGTCCTCGGTGAGTCGAACGTATCGGTCCCAGGCCAGCAGAGTTTCGGGTTTCAACTCGGCTCCCTGGACCGGTGAGTCCAGACCCAGGATCAAAACCGTGGCCAGAATCATGGTTGCCTGCGCCACTTTGCTCTCGATCGACGGATTCGGCTTCATTTCAGTCCTCCTTGGCGGCCTGCTTGAAGACCAGCCAATTGCTGGAAAAATAGTTCAACGTGGAACAGGAGGCGATGGCCAGCAGGTTTGCCGCCAGGTAATGGAGATTCAGACCGGCGACCAGGAGTTCCATCAGAGAGAGATTCTGGACGATGGAGACGGTGCCGACGATCAAATTGAATCGCAGCAGGCGACAGAGAACGCTGGTGCCGGCCGTTGCCGTGCGGTCCGACCAGGTCCAACGGTCATGCCAGCAGAAGTTATGCAACACCGCCATCTCCACCGCCAGGGCAGTGGCCGGCAGGTAGTGCAGGTTCCAGACTCCGCGCAGAAACATGAGCACCGTGATCTGAACCGTCACTCCCATCAGGCCGACGGCGTTGAAACGTGCCCAGCGGATCAGGTGTTCCATTTCCAATGTCCTCAGGACCGGTGGCGGTGAGAGGTGGTCAAGGCCGATCTGGCCGGACCGAATCCGGTCGAGGGGAACCGGGGCAAGCTGATGGGGAGTGGCGGCTGCAACCGTGGCCGCGGTTCGGCCCGGTAAAGCCTTCGAGTATGCCGGAGGGCGGAGACGGTGAAAGCCAGCGCCAGGCCCAGGATTCCGGCCAGGCCCCCGACGTCGAAGAGTTTGAAGGTTCCCAGTTCTCCCAATCCGACCACCGGCTTGTAGAAGAGAAATACCGTGCCCACGGCCAGCAAGACCCGCAATTCGGTCGGCCCGAACTTCAGGAAGGAGAGCCGAAAAACTCCCAGGACATGGGTGGCGAGATAGATCTCGGCAGAAACCATCAGATAGGCGATGAGCAGGCCGAGTCCGATGACGGGGCTCATGAATTCGGACGCGGCGAGGCCGCCCAGGAGAAACAGTGTTCCCACGAGGTCCAGGACGTGATCGACGTAGTAGCCGTAACGCGGACGTTGCTGCTTGCGGACCCGGGCCAGGGTGCCGTCCAGGCTGTCTCCGAACCAGTTCAGAACCAGGCCCGCTACGACCAGGACCAAGGCACTCCGGTCCCAGGACGCCGCCCAGTAGGAGAGGCCCACTCCCAGCATTGCCAGAACCCCCAACAGGCTCAGATGATCCGCGTTGACCCAGGCCGGAAGTCGCCGGGCGATCCGGACCAGAAGTCTTTTTTCGGCGGAGGCCAGGATGCTGTCGTGGCTCCGAACGTGTTTGAAACCCTTTTGTCTCTCCATGAACCCTCCTCATTGGTCCTCTTCAGCAGCCCGTGAACCGCCGGGTCCTTCGCCGGCGGCGATCGGCCGCACTGACAGGGAATGTGAGAAAGGCGGGAAAAAGGGCTCAGTCCAGGTGGGAGGATCGGTCTGATGAAGCTGGGACCGGGGGCGCTCCGGGCTTGAAGACGGCGCGCTCGGTGGCCGGCTCGACCACCAGGAAGACCACCGTATAGCTGACGGCAACGGCAGCCAGGCAGCCGGCGAGGATTTGTTCCTGGGTGGCGATCAGGGCGCCTCCAAGGAGAAGACAGAGGGAGAAGAGTCCATCGACCCGTTGTTTCCACCCGCCGACCCGGCACAGTTCCGCTTCGATGGCAGATTGGTTGAACCGCGCAGTGAACAGGAGGTGGGTGCGGATGGTGCCGTTGAAGAGCGCACAGCCCAGGACCAGAAAGAAAAGGGCCAGGGGCATCAACTGGACGCCGGGCGGCCGAGAGGCGGCCTGTTTGAATTCCCAGGCGCCGTAGACCATCACGGCGTAAAGGAGGATCACGGCTGACTGGTGGAAGACCCACCAACCACCCTGAAGTGGTTCACGGGAAGCGAACGCTTCCTTGGGTTTGCCTCTGAGGTCCGATTCCAGGCGCAGCACCTGTTCCAGGAGTTCATCGGTGGATGGAAAACGGTCGTCCGGATTCTTTTCGAGGCAACGCAAGAGGATCGGTTCCAGCACGGACGGCGGTCCGATGGTGTCCGGTCGGCCGGGTCTGCTCTCCAGGATCCTGGCAACGGTAGCGAGAGGAGTCTTGCCTTCGAATGGGTGACGTCCGGTGGCCAACTCGTACAGCAGCACGCCGAACGAGAAGATATCGGACCGGAAGTCCGCTTCCTGACCCTCCAACTGTTCCGGAGCCATGTAGACGGGAGTTCCCAGAACGGTTCCGGCCTGGGTCAAACGTTGGCTGTGGGAGGTTTCCAGGGTGGGAAGAGCCAGACCGAAGTCGACGATCTTCAGATTGCCATCGACATCCAACAGAACGTTCTCAGGTTTGAGGTCTCGATGAATCACGCCGTTGGAGTGGGCAGCCACCAGACCCCTGCACACCTGCGCGGCCACCCGGAGGAGTTCGGGGAGGGGAAGAGGCCCCTGTTCGATGCGCGATCTCAGATTCTCTCCCTCGACGTACTCACCGGCGATGAATAGTCCGTCATCGAATTCCTCCAAGGCATAGACGGCCGCGATGGCGGGATGATTCAGGGAAGCCGCGACCTTGGCCTCACGGCGAAGCCGCCGGCGTTGTTCGTCGTTCCGGTCCCGCAGGGGAGAGACGGCCTTGAGAGCCACGGTGCGGTCCAGACGGGTGTCGATGGCACGGTAGACGACGCCCATTCCACCCCGTCCGGCCTCTCCGAGAATCCGGTAGGGGCCCAGGGTTTCGCCTTCGGCGAGGAGGCGCACTGTTGTTTCCGGAGAGCCCTCTTGAACCAGGGTTCCCTCCAGGAAGCTGGCGTCGGGATCGTGATGGGACAGGAGGGACAGGACCTCCCGGGTCAGATCCGTGTCCGGGGAACAGGTCCGCCGGACGAATTCTTCACGCGATTCCGACGCCTGTTTCAGGGCGGCTTCGAAGACCTCCCTGACTCGCCGAAACGTTTTCGGGTTCAAGCGCTCAACTCGCGTCGCAACCAAGCCCTGGAGAGGGCCCACCAACGTTTGGTGGTGGCGGGTGAGATGCCCATGACCTCGCTGGTTTCCGCCAGGGTAAGCCCCCCGAAGAACCTGAGTTCGACCAATTGGGCCTGTTTCGGGTCCAACTCGGCGAGAGCCCGAAGCGCCTGGTCCAGCGCCAGGAAATCGATGGATCGAGCGCTCCTACCCAGGGTCTCGTCGATCAGGGTGACCGCATGCTGGCCTCCGCCCCGCTTCTGGGCCATTCTCGCCCGCGCCCGCTCCACCAGAATCTGCCGCATGGAACGGGCTGCGATACCCAGGAGATGGGCCCGATCCTTCCAATGCAACTGCTTTTCGCCGAGTAGGCGAAGATACGCTTCATGGACCAGGGCCGTGGCGCGCAACGTCTGGCGAGCCTCCCGGCGCATGTACTTTCCGGCCAGCCCTCGCAATTCACGGTAGACGACAGGGAAGAGTTGAGAAAGGGAGTGCTCGTCTCCGGACCTGGATTCCCGGATCAGACGAGCTACCGCCTCTGGGTTGTCGGACACGAACTCACTCCCGGCCGCCGGGGAATCCCCGCCCGCCAACGGGCATCATTTCAGCCGTGGGTCTCATCGCAGTCGCGGGAATGCTCCCCTCACTCCGTCAAGGTTTCCGAATGTCCCTTCTGTTCCGACTCCTGACCTCCCACTCCTTTGCCGACCTTGTCCAGCGCCGCCTGACGCGTGCCCCGGAGGGTGTTCCGAAGAGCCTGCCGGGGGACGCTTGTCACGAGCGGCTTGAGCATCCATCGGAGCGCAAAGGGAAGCCTCCGGGAGAGGGACACGGCCCAACACTCGGCGACGACGCCTCCCTCCCTTTGTTCCAGGTGCCAATAGGCGTTCAACCGCCACATGAACCCTCGGTCGTCCCCCACAGGCAGTTCCCGCTCCTTCGGTTTTCCCGCATCCTTGACTTCAGCGATTCTGGTGCTTATCGACACTCCCCGCCAGCGTTCCGGGGACACCTGGGAGTAGACGACTTCGTGCTCCGTGTTGAAGATCACAGTCAGGATCTTCTTCATCTTGAGGCGCTGGTACCCGGTAAGCTTGTACCCGTCGCGACTCAGGAGTCTGGAATCCAGAACCTCCGGATACCACTCCTTGTGCCGTTCGAAATCCATCAGGACCGACATCACGTCTGCGGATGCGGCGCCGGGAATGAATACGGCGCCCATCCAGACGTGGATCCTCCCACCCGGGATGGCAGGGAGATCCTTCAGTTCGTCGATCAGAATCCGCCCTCTCTTCAAGGCGGTCCAATGTGCCGGGTCCTGGTCGGACCAGAGGAAGGGCATCTCGCCGCTGATCCGCTTTCCGAAGATGGTCTTCAACTCCCGCACATATTGGTCGTATCCCTGAGCGGTCTCCGGTTTCAGCTGGACCGCGGCATGCACCCACCCCCCCACGCTCAAGAAGAGGATGGCAATGGTCTGAACTCCGAGTCGGCTCGAAAACAAGGATTCCAGCTCCTGACAACAATCCCGGTCCGTCCCCTGCCGCAGCCGTTGCGGGAGGGGTGGGACGTCCTGGAAAATAGTACGCTATTCTTCCAGGTAACAGAGGAAAATCAGGAAAGAGGAAAAAAAAAGAGAAAAGAGTGAAGATGTGAGTGATGATCGTCTTTGCGGGTTCATGATGCATCGGTGTCGGCTTTTTTCCAGCCTTTCCCTGTTTTTCGTGTTGAGTTCCGCTGCAGCCGCGCCCTCTTCCGAGCCCGTCGATTTTTTCCGTGACGTGGAACCGATCCTCAGGGAGAACTGCTACGCTTGCCATGGGCCGCGCATCCAATCCGGCGGGCTGCGGCTGGATTCCCGTGAGTCGGCAGGGCAGGGCGGGGCATCGGGTCGGCCCCCCATCGTCCCCGGACGTAGCCGGGACAGCATTCTGTTCCAGGCGTTGACCGCGAACGATTCTTCCGATATCCGGCGAATGCCGGCCTTTGCAGACCCGCTTCCAGGAACGGAGATCGAACTCATCCGGCGTTGGATCGACCAGGGCGCCGACTGGCCCGGGCAAAAGGGATCCCGGGATCAGAGCCACTGGGCCTTCGTCGGTCCCCAACGTCCTGCGCTGCCGTCCCCGGAATCCCGGGAAAGGGCCCGCAATCCGATCGACAGCTTCATTCTGGAACGGCTTGAAGCCGAGCATCTGAACCCCTCTCCGGAGGCGACGCGCGCGACCCTGGCGCGCCGCGTTCATTTGGACCTCGTCGGGTTTCCTCCCAGCGTTTCAGAACTGGATCGATTCCTTCAGGACGGTGAACCGGGTGCCTTCGAGCGCATGGTGGACCGGTTGCTTGCGTCTCCGCATTTCGGGGAGCGTTGGGCCCGCGACTGGTTGGACGTGGCTCGTTACGCAGATACGAACGGGTATGAGAAAGACCGTGTCCGTTCCATCTGGCCATATCGGGATTGGGTCATCCGCGCCTTGAACGAGGACCTTCCGTTCGACCGCTTCGTCGTGGACCAACTGGCTGGGGACATGGTTCCCGGCGCCGGTCCGGAAGAACGGATCGCCACTGGATTCCACCGCAACACCATGCTCAATGAGGAGGGCGGAATCGACGTCGAGGAATTTCGGTTCGCCTCCGTAGTGGACCGGGTCAACACCACGGCGGGGGCATTTCTGGGCCTCACGCTGGCCTGCGCCCAGTGCCACGATCACAAGTACGATCCCATCTCCCAAGCAGAGTATTTCCGGTTCTTCTCCTTTCTGAACAACGCGGACGAACCGGAAATGAGGGTCCCGGATCGAAGGGTCGCCGAGAAGCGGAAGCAGATCCAGGAGCAAATCAGATCCCTGGAGTCCCGGCTCTCGGCGAATTTTCCGTCGTATGGACACCGGAGCGTCTGGGACACGACACCGCCTCTCGCAGTCACCTCGTCGGGAGGCGCGCGCCTCACCCGGCGCCCGGACGGCTCCATAGAGGTTTCGGGTCCGAATCCGGAGCAGGATGCCTATCGGTGGGTGGCTCGCCCCGAGACTCGGGTGGACCAGATCCGGCTCGAAATCTTTCATGACCCGGCCGGCTCACCTCAGGGTCCGGGACGTGGGGAGAAGGGAGAGGCGGTTCTTTCCGAGATCGAACTCTATTTGAAGAACGGCACCGGCGGCTCGCTTCGCCGGCTGTCCCTGGTAAAGCCGGCCGCCACCTTGTCGCGAGAGGACGCCGAGGTTTTCAAGGCTCTCGACGGCGACCCGGAAACCGGCTGGGAACTGGCCAGGACGTATGGCCACCACCAAGCCGTCTTTCGCGTGGAGAAACCCGTCCGCCTGGCGCCCGGTGAGGAAATGGTCGTCGTCTTGCAACAGCTCGCGGGGGACGGGAAGAATTTGGGCCGATTTCGGATCTCCCCGGGGGAGGGGCATCGGACCAGCTATCACCCCGATCTTTCGGAGCCGGAACAACGTGGCCGGCATCTGGCGGCGAAATACGAAGCCTGGAAGAAAAAGACCCGCCGTCTGGTTCGATCCTGGTCGGTCCGCCGTCCTCTGAATCTGGTCTCAGGGAAATCGTCCACGCTCACGGTGTTGGGCGACGAGTCGGTCCTGGCCAGCGGCGACCGTCCCAATTCAGACACCTATTCCTTTGAGATCGAGCCGGGCCTGCCCGCCGTCACCGGTCTACGAATCGAATTCCTGAGTCATGAAAGCCTGCCCGGGGGAGGACCGGGCCGCGGGACCGCCTCCGGGGAGGGCAACTTCATGCTCAGCGAGATCACGGTCCAGGGTGTTTCCCCCTCGGCGCCCGCGGGATCGAGCCCATACGCGCTCCGGCGAGCCACCGCAGATTCGTTTCGTCGCCATTTGCATCCCGGCATGACCCTGGATGGAGACCGGCAGACCGGGTGGTCTCCCGACCGGGAACGCGGTACGCCGCAGAGCATCGTCTACGAGTTCCAGGAACCAATCGCCGTTGCCGACGGCGAGCGGTTCCGGGTGACCCTGGTCCAGAATCACATTCACACCCATACCATCGGACGTTTTCGGGTATTCGTGTCGGACGGCGAAACCCCCTTGTCGAGTTCGGGTCTGCCGTTGCGGATCGAGTCGATCCTGTCGGCTTCACCCGATGCCGTGACGCCCGATGACCGGCAGGCTCTCCTCCGGCACTACCTTTCGGTGGCTCCGGAACTCCGGGAAGAGCAGGAACAGATCCAGGCGCTCCGCAAGACGATGCCCGGCCATCCCACGACTCTGGTCATGGCGGAGCGCACTAGCCCACGGACCACCCGGATCCGTCATCGGGGAGAGTTCCTCGAGCCTCGAGACCACGTCAGCCCGGGTGTGCCGGCGGTACTCCATCCATGGCCGGCGGACCAGAAAAGGGACCGGCTCACCTTTGCCCGCTGGCTGGTCAGCCGGGAGAATCCGCTTCTGGCTCGAGTCGTCATGAATCGCCTCTGGTCCAGCTACTTCGGGCGAGGACTGGTCGCCACCGTCAACGATTTCGGCCTGCGGGGCAGCTCTCCGTCCCATCCGGGACTGCTGGACTGGCTGGCGGTCGAATTCATGGCGCAGGATTGGAGCATGAAGGCGATGCACCGCCGGATCGTCCTGTCTTCCACCTACCGGCAATCGTCCCGGTTGACACCGGAGTTGCTGGAGAAGGATCCGGAGAACGCCCTGTACGCCCGCGGTTCCCGATTTCGGGTCAACGCGGAAACAATCCGGGACATCTCCCTGGCGGTAGGCGGACTCCTGAGCCCGAAGCTGGGTGGCCAGAGCGTGTTCCCGCCTCAACCGGCCGGCGTAGCAGACCTGATCTTCGGCGAGAAGGAGTGGAACGTGAGCGAGGGTGAGGACCGGTACCGGCGCGGGTTGTACACGTTTTGGAAGCGGACCGTTCCCTATCCGGCGTTCACCACCTTCGACGCCCCCCAGGGCGAGACCACCTGTCTACGGAGGGGACGGTCCAATACTCCCCTGCAGGCGCTGACGCTGCTCAATGACCCGGTCTTCGTGGAGGCGGCCCGAGGATTCGCCCTCCGGATTCTGGAGGATGCGCCGGCGTCGGCACGGATCGACTATGCCTTTCGGCGGTGCCTCTCCAGAGCGCCGGATCGGTTTGAATCGGCGGCGGTCCAATCCTATTTGGAGGCTCAACTGAACCGGATCCGGACTGGCGGAATGGGTGGCAATCAAGAGTCCGAGCCGGAACTCGTTTCCGAGGGCGTGAACCGGGAGGAGCTGATGTCGTGGACCGCGGTGGCGCGCGTGCTGTTGAACCTCGACCGGACCATTTCCAAGGAGTAGATGGAGTGCGGGATCTGACACGAAGACATCTGTTCCATGAATGTGGGGTCGGACTGGGCAAGATCGCTCTCGCCACACTCCTGGCAGGCCCCGGGAGGTTGGCGGCCGGGCCGGAACGGCCGCATCCGCTGACTCCACGGAAACCCCACTATACGCCCCGTGTGGACCGGGTGATCTTTCTGTTCATGGCCGGAGCTCCGAGCCAGCTCGACCTCTTCGACTACAAGCCCGAGCTCCTCAAGTATGACGGGACCTCGGTCCCGCAAGAGGTGGTGCGCGATCAACGTTACGCTTTCATCGAACGGGACGCCAACCTGATGGCGTCCCGCTTTTCCTTCAAGCGGTACGGACAGTCGGGAGCCGAGCTTTCGGAGATCATTCCCAGGATCGCCGAAATCGCGGACGACGTGGTCTTCGTCAAATCAATGACGACCGATGTCTTCAATCACGCCCCGGCCCAGATCTTCATGAACACCGGCACCTCCCAACTGGGGCATCCCAGCCTGGGTTCGTGGGTCACCTACGGCCTGGGAAGCGAAGCGGAGGACCTCCCCGGCTTCGTCGTTCTGAGCACGGGAAACGGGACCAGTGGAGGACAGGCCAACTGGAGCTGCGGTTTCCTGCCAACGGCG
The DNA here is from genome assembly GCA_963668095.1 of Acidobacteriota bacterium. Classification (GTDB taxonomy): domain Bacteria; phylum Acidobacteriota; class UBA6911; order RPQK01; family JAJDTT01; genus JAJDTT01. The sequence goes on from OY764083.1 coordinate 381,213, forward strand.
TTCCAAGGGGTGCCTTTCCGGTCCCAGGGCGACCCGGTTCTCAACCTGGGCAATCCGCCCGGGATCGACGATCGGCTCCAGCGGGACTCTCTGGACCTCCTGCGGAAACTGAACCGGCACCATGCGGACATCATCGGCGATCCTGAGATCTCCACCCGCATCAGTTCTTACGAATTGGCTTACCGGATGCAGAGCAGCGCTCCCGAACTCATGGACCTTGCACAAGAGAGTCCGGCGACGCTGGAAATGTACGGTGCGAAGGTCGGGGAGCCCTCGTTCGCCGGCAATTGCCTGCTGGCGCGGCGGCTGGTGGAACGGGGAGTCCGTTTTGTCAACGTCTATCATTCCGGCTGGGACCACCACTCCGACGTCAAGGGAGGTCTCATCAAACAGTGCGGACTCACCGACCAGGCCTCCGCTGCCCTGGTCCGCGACCTGAAGCGGCGAGGGCTGCTGGAGCGGACGCTGGTCATCTGGGGGGGCGAGTTCGGCCGGACTCCCATGGTGGAGAGCAACTTGGCGCTGGGCCGAAAGATGGGCCGGGACCATCATCCCCAGGCTTTCACAATGTGGCTGGCCGGGGGAGGACTCAAGGTGGGACAGACCATCGGCCGCACCGACGATCTGGGATTCCACATCGTGGATCATTCCATTCACGTCCATGACCTGCAGGCCACCATCCTGCACCTCCTTGGGTTCGACCACACGCGTTTGACGTTCCGATTCAAGGGACGCGATTTTCGGCTGACCGACGTGGGAGGAAGAGTGATTCAACAAATCCTGGCGTGAGGATCTTTCTTCTTCTCGACTACGCCGAATCTGCCTTGATGTGAGATCGGTATGCTCCAAAAAGCCTTGGTGATCTGTTTTCTGCTCGTCTCCACTTCTTGGGCGGAGGAGCGAAAATCAGGAGATGCAACCCGTTACTGGCCGCAATGGAGAGGACCCCTGGGGACCGGCGTGGCGCCTGAAGCGGACCCGCCGGTTCACTGGGGCGAGTCTCGGAACCTGCTTTGGAAGAAGGCCCTCCCTGGCCTCGGGCACTCGACTCCCGTCGTCTGGGAGGACCGGATCTACGTGACCGCCGCCGTTCCCGAAGGAGAGGCGTTTGGTCCCATCTACGACGACGCGCCGGGCTCGCACGGCAACCTGCCGGTGACCCACCGGCAGCGCTTCGTGGTTCTGGCCCTGGATCGAAGCAACGGAGAAATCTTGTGGGAACGGACTGTGCGCACCAGTGTCCCACACGAGGGTGGGCACTACACATCCAGCCTGGCCTCGGCCTCTCCGCTCACCGACGGGGAACGCCTGCTGGCTTACTTCGGCTCGCAGGGGGTCTACTGTCTGAATCTGGACGGAGAGGTGCAATGGAAGAAGGAACTGGGGGTGATGCGGACCAAACACGGTCATGGGGAGGGAAGCTCGCCGGTTCTGCACGGCGAGACGCTGGTCGTCAATTGGGACCACGAAGGCCAATCGTTCGTCGTTGCCCTGGACAAGAATACCGGTAACGAACGCTGGAAGGTCCGCAGGAACGAGGTGACCTCCTGGGCGACCCCCACTGCCGTCGAGCAGGATGGCGTGGTTCAGGTTATTGTCGCCGGCACGAGCCGGGTTCGCGGATACGCTTTGGATACGGGCAAGGTGATCTGGGAATGCGGTGGTTTGGCAAACAATATCGTGGCTTCTCCTGTGGCGGGCGATGGAATGGCCTTCGTGGGGAGCAGCTATGAAAAGCGGGTTCTGCTGGCGATTCGCCTGGACGGGGCTCGGGGAGACATAACGGGAACGGACCGGGTGCCGTGGACGCGCAGGCGAACGACCCCCTACGTCCCGTCCCCTCTTCTGTATGACGGTACACTCTATTTCCTGGCGCACTACCAGGGGGTCCTGACCCGGGTCGACGCGAGAACCGGGCAGGATCGGCCCGGGCCCTTGCGCCTGCCCGGCATCGGCAACGTTTACGGCTCCCCCGTGGCTGCGGCGGAACGGATCTACATCACGGACCTCAGTGGAGCTACCCTGGTCCTGAGTCATACCGACTCTCCGGAGGCGCTCGCCGTCAACCGGCTGGAGGACAGCTTCAGTGCTTCGATGGCGCTGGCCGGCCGGCAACTCTATCTGCGGGGCGAAAAGAGCCTCTACGCGATCGGACCGGCTCCCGCGGCTGCCCCGTGAAGACCCCTCTGACTGCAGGCAAGCGCCCTGCCGGATCGGAATCCAATCAGACCTCCACTGGCAATATCGTTTGTTGGTCAGCCCGCATCTCAGGCCGGATATTGGCGGATTGCAGTGAGCTTCGGCTACACTGGCAGCGCACATATCTCCAATCGTCCGGAATACCGTGAAGCCGTTTCGTTTCGTACACGCCGCCGATTTGCATCTCGACAGCCCTTTCACGGGCTTGAAGTCCAGTGTGCCGGAGCATGTAGCCACGAGTCTTCGGCAAGCGACCTTCAATGCCTACGACAACATCGTCGATCTCTGCGTCTCAGAACGTGTGGACGCGCTTCTCATCGCGGGAGACGTCTACGACGGCGCCGACCGCAGCCTGCGAGCGCAACGCCGGTTCATCGATGGCCTGAACAGGCTCGACCAGGCCGGTATCCGCTCGTTCGTCTGCCATGGGAATCATGATCCCCTGGACGGTTGGGAGGCACGACTGGCATATCCGCCGGGTTGTCATCGGTTCGGGTCCGAATTCGAGGCAGTTCCGGTATTCGAGGATGATCCCGGGGCCGCCGTCGTGCACGGCGTGAGCTACCCGACGCGCAATGTCCGAAAGAACCTGGTCCGCCGGTTGGGCCAAGTGGATTCCCGATCCTTCAACATCGGTCTGCTTCACGCCAACGTGGACAACGATTCGAACCATGTGGCGTATGCTCCCTGCTCCCTGACCGACCTCGTGGAAACGGGAGTCGACTATTGGGCTCTGGGACATGTCCACACTCGACGTGTGCTGAATCCACAGAGCCCGGCCGTCGTCTACCCGGGGAATCCACAGGGCAGGCACCTGAATGAGACCGGACCCCGAGGAGTTTATCTGGTTACGGTGGACGAATCGGGCCGGACCGATCTCGGCTTTCGGCCCGTGGACACGGTTCGCTGGGAGCGGATGAATCTCGATATTGCCGATACCGACACGGAACAGAATCTGTTGGATCTGTTGCACCGGCGTATCGGGGAAGCTCTCGAGCACGGAGAAGGCCGTTCGCTGGTGTTGCGGATGACGCTCTCCGGACGCGGTGAGCTGCACCGCTTCCTGCGTCAGCCCGGCTCCGTCGACGACTTGGCGGATGAATTGAAACGGGCTTCGGCCAACCTGCACCCTTTCGCCTGGTGTGAACGGATCGATGACCGCACGGCAGGGCCTTACGATCGGAGTGCGCGCCTTCAGGGATCCGATTTCGTGGCGGATTTGCTCCGTCTCTGCGACCAGTCGAAACAAGATCCCGAGCTGCTGGGACAGCTTCGGGAGAGCCTCTCCGACCTCTTTCATCATTGGAAGTACAGGCGGTACCTGAAGAACACGATTCCGGACGATCCCGCCTTGTGCTCGCTCTTGGACGAGGCCGAATCCATGGCCTTGAACCTGCTGATCGAGGACGACGAATCTTGAGAATACAGGGGTTCCATATCGAAGGCTTCGGCCGATTCGCCGACCACGCCGTCGGTCCTCTCGACAATTCCGTTACGCTGTTCTACGGCCCCAACGAGGCGGGGAAGAGCACTTATCTGGCATTTATCCGCACCATCCTCTTCGGGTTTCCCCGTCGCCTCGGACACCAGCACTACTCGCCGCTGTCGGGTGGCCGCCACGGTGGACGAATCGACCTTGTCAGCGGCGATGGCAGTCGCTACTCGGTGCATCGAGTCCAAGGCCGAGGCGCCGGACCGGTCGCTACCACAGGCGCCGGCGGAGAAAATCTCGACGAGAGAGTGCTGGCCCAACTTCTGGGACACCACAGCCGCGATGTCTTCGAGAGTGTCTTCGCCTTCACGCTCGAAGAACTCCACAGTGGCGACCTGCTGGGGAAATCGAGCGTGAACCGCCAGATTTATAGTGCCGGCATGGGAATCACAAGGCTCCCGGCGGTGATGAGGACGCTCCAAACGGAGAGGGAAGCTCTGTTCCGCAAAGGGGGAAGCATCAACCGGATCGCCCGTACGGCCCGAAAATTGGGTGAAATCGAGGCCAGGCTTCGAAGCATTGCGACCAACGCTGCGGAGTACGGTCGTCTCACGACGCGTCTCCAGGAAGTCGAGGCGAAACTGGAGGACCTGCATCAGGTCCGCCGCCAGGGCCAGGTCCGGCTCGACCGCCGGCGCCAGCTTCAGGATGCCTGGGAAGATTGGAACGATCTGATCACCATCGAGAGGCAGTTGTCCGAACTTCCGGTGATAGACGAATTCCCGGCCGACGGCGTACGCCGGCTGGAGGCTTTGGAGGAGCGGTTAAGGGGGGCAAGGCGGGAATACGATTCCGCCCGCACCAGCGTGGAGGAGGCCAAGGCAAAGACGACCGTCCGAATTGAGCATGGTGTCATCGTCGAAAATTCTGCCGAGATCCGGAACCTGGAGCGCCTCCGAGGGGCGTTCGACCAGTCGGTTCGCCATCTTCCCAAGCGACAAGCGGAACTCGAGAATTACCAGAATGATCTGGCCAAGACGCTCCGGGAATTGGGACCGGATTGGGACGAACAGCGTCTGGACCACTTCGACCTCTCGCTGGCTGTCCGCGAGGAGATATCACGGTACGAGGACCGGCTACGGCAGGTACGAGAGGATTTGGGGCGCACCGAGTCGGCCTTGGAGCAGGCGCAGGCCCGACTGAACGAGGCGTCGCAATCGGTGGAGAGAGCGGAAGAGGAGTTGGCATCTGCACCAACGCCGATGTATGACGCAGCCGGAATCAGGCAGCGGCGAAATCAGATCCGAATGGCCAGGGTCCAGTTGGATCGGTATGCCCGGGAGGCCCAGCGTGCTTCGGACCTGAAGCGGCAACTGGACGGTGTCTACCAGACGGGTTCTCCAGCGGCAGGGAGCGAAATGAAGTGGCTCCCCGTCCTGTGCGCGGCGTTCGGGATCTCCCTGGCCGTGGCCGGAACAATGGTCGGCGGGACGGTCTTGGCCATGGCCCTTGTTGCGAGCTTGTTCGTAATCGGATTGGGGGCCTACCTCTATTTCCGAAACCGTTCCGATTCCACAACAACGGAATCGCCGATTGCAGTTCCGATCCGCCGGTTGCTCGAAGATGCGCGGCGCCGGCTCGTGACCATACGATCCGAACTGGATAAGACTGCCGCCGAGATGAATCTCCGCGGGATCAACGAGTCGATCGTCACCGGCGCCGAGCAGGCGTTGGATGCGGAGAAATTGCGTCTCGGACAGTGGGAACGGCTGCGGGACGTCCTGGAACGGGGCAAGGCGTCCCTGCAGAGGCGGGCGGCCAGGAAGGACGAAATGGCCGCGAACGTCGAGCGGGCGCTGCGGCGAGTCGACTCGGCGAAGCAGGCGTGGGAGGCCTGGCTCGGAGAGCGCAGGTTGCGGACGACCTTCAACCCGGAGGCCATGGGAGAGCTTCGAGGGCAGGTCGAACTGGGACGAAACCAATTTGCCGAGGTTCGCAACTGGCGACAACGGATCACTGGGATTCAGGAAGATATCGATTCATACACGGCGATGGTGGCGTCGCTGGCTTCGTCGTTCCAGGTCGAATTCGATCCCGGCGACGGTCATTCCGTCGCCGCAGCGGCCGATTCTCTGGTCGATCTGCATGGGCGGGTGGCGCAAAAGGTGAGGGATCGATCCAACGCAGCTGACGAACTCCAGATGGCCGAGCGGGAGTTGCAGGAACGGTACAAGCAGTTGTCCGACGCCGAGGCAGAGATGGCTCGTCTCTTGCAGTCGGGCGGCGCCACGGATGCCGAGCACTTCAGAAGACGGGCCGGACGGTTCCGCCAGCGCACGGAACTCGGCGAGCGGAAGCGCGAGGCCGTGGGCCGGCTCCAGCGAATCAGTGGTCCGGGTGAGCATCTGCAATCGTTGGAGGAGAGACTTGAAAGCGCGGACCTTCAGTCGATCCTCGCCCGCATCAACGAGGTGCGCGACGAACTCGTCGAAGCCGACGAAGAGATCCAGGCCCTTTCCACCGAACGCGGCGGAATCCGGAGCGATCTGGACCGGCTCATCGGAGAGGATGAGTCATCGGGCTGGAGAATGGAACGTCATCTGCTCCTGGAGCAGATCCGGGGTCATGCCCGGGATTGGGTGATCCGCACGCTGGTCCACCGGCTGTTGGAAACGGCCCAGAACAAGTTCGAGAGGGAACGGCAGCCTGGCGTGGTCCGTCATGCCGAACGATTCTTCGAGCGGATCACCGGGGGCCGATACCGGCAGGTGTACGCCCCCTTGGGCGAACGGACGATCATCGTCACCGACGATACCGGTCGCCGCAAATCGCCCAAAGAGTTGAGCCGGGGAACCCGGGAACAGTTGTTCTTGTCGTTGCGTTTCGGACTGATCCGGGAACTGGGCCGGCGGACGGAACCGTTACCGGTGGTCGTGGACGAGGTCCTGGTGAATTTCGATCCGGACCGTGCGTTGCGGGCCGCACGCGCCTTCGTTGAATTGTCTCGGACCAACCAGGTCCTGGTCTTCACCTGTCACCCGGCGGTGGTTGAGTTATTCCAAGAGGCCGCGGGAGAGAAGAGCCCGGATTTGATCCGGGTCGCGTAGACTCCGTTCCAGGCCGGACACGAGTAACTTTTATTTCGGGAGCTGTTGGGTTCAGGAAGGCGTAAGCGCCCGGCGGGAGTTCGGTGGCAAGTGGCTCGCGGATCTGGACCTCAGCTTTCGGATTCGGAGATAAAACCGAGTTGACATTGGGCGTCAACTACCTGTTCAATATCGTTCCCGACGAGAACACAGTTGGACAGTCGCGGAGTGGGCGACTCGAAGATTCCGCTGGTAGTTTGATCATCGACTCGCCGGGCATCTTCGTCTTCTCGCGCCGGTCTGCCCCGTTCGGCTTCAACGGTGGATTTCTCTACGCTCGCTATGGTGTTCAGTAGTAGCCAATTGTCAATGTGAACGTGGAACGGAGTTGAAGCAAATGAAGAAAACGATCACGACACTCGCCATTCTGGTGTTCGGATTTCAGGGCATGGCAGCAGCCCAGGATTCCATCTATTCGGCGGCCGGGGACGTCGCCATGGTCAACAAGTACCTGTGGCGCGGGCAACGATTGACCAACGACTGGAGCATGCAGCCGGCGTTCACTCTGGGCATCGGCGGGTTCTCCGCCAATATCTGGGGAACCATGGACATGACTGCCGTGAATCCGGGAGATGCGTTGCCGATCCAGCCGGGCGACGGTCTGAAGGGTAAGTTCTCGGAGGTCGACTACACCTTTTCCTATGATCATTCCGTGGAGGGCGCCACCATCAGCGTGGGCACAATCCTCTACACCTTTCCGGAGCGGTCGGCTTCACTGGCGTCGACGACGGAGATCTACGGAGGAGTCAGCCTGGACAACGCGCCACTTGCCCCGTCGTTCACCCTCTACGTGGATGTGGACGAGACGAGCAACGGTGGGAGCACCGGGCTCTATTTTCAAATGGCTGCGGGGCATAGTTTCCCCCTCAATCACGACGTCTTCTCCAGTTTCGATCTGTCGGCTACGTTGGCGATGGTGAATACCGGATTCACAGACTTTTATTACGGCGTGAGTTCCGGAGGTCTTCACGACGCCAGTCTCACGGCGACCCTTCCCATCACCATCAACGACAACTGGTCCGCGGGTTTCTTCGTCACCTACAGCAGCCTCCTCGGTGGGGACATCCGCGACAGCCAGTTTCAGGATCCTCGGGAAGTTCCCAAGCCGACCGGCGCCGATCTGGCGGACACCCTCTGGGGCGGGTTCAGCCTGAGCGTTTCGTTCTAGGAGTCTGCGCCGCAGGCTCCCAGGTCAGAGTTCCAGCTTGCCGTCGAAGACCATGTCCTTGAGCTTGAACTTCTTTGAGACCTTGCGGCCCATGAGCCGTGTGACGAACTCGATGTTCTTTTGCTTCACGGTGACGGGGTTCGACCTGGGACGAGCAAAAACGAAGATCAGCTCGAAACCGGACTGGCCGGTTCGAGCGTTCAGAAGGTGAACCTGTTCTTTTCTCATCTGGACGGCCTGGAGAGCAATAGGCTCGCGGCCCTTGATCTTGAGGAACGATTCGGACCTGAGCCGTTCGATGACCGCCTGCTGCCGATCGGGGGGAATCCTCGTCATGCGGGCCGGGAGCCCGGAGATGCCGATGATGATGTGGTTCTCTTCCGGAGTCAGGAGTTCGGCCAATTCGGCTGTCGACTGGGCCTGATCGCCGAACTGGGCTCGCGCGAAGGCCTGCTTGATGGGCATGGCGCTGTACCAGCGCAGCGTCAGGTTCATGGCCGGGGGGAACCCCCTGCCCATGCCGCGACCACCGAACCCTCTGCCGCCGCCGCGACCACCGCCGAAACCGCCGCCGCCGAAACCCCGGCCGGACGCGTTGGGTCCGTCGCGGCGGCCCGTTCGCATGGTGGTTCGGGAGACTCCCTGAGGCCGTTGCAAGCTCACGGTCAGCTCCTTCGCCCAGGGGGATTTGTTGAGCATCCGCATGACTTCCTTTTCGGACCAGTCGGAATACGCGGATTCCTTCCAGAATTTACGGGGCCAGACCGGGGTCGTGATCAGCAACAGGATGCACGAGACAAGCAGGATCGATTTCCTCATTGGCAAACCTCGAATCTCAGGCGACGGCTACAATTTCAGATCCCGTCCGGGACGATCTGGAAATCCTCAGCCAGACGATGCCTCTGGGATGCGGCGAAGCTCACCTCCACCACGATTCGATATTTGCCGTGGCCGAGTTGTTGCAACGGGAGCCGTGCATTGACGCTGGCCGCATTTTCCGATTCCCCCGGAAGGGTTTTCCAAACTCCTTCGTATATGTTCGTACCCCCGGCGTTCAGAATCAAGATCCGGTATTCCCCGTCACCTTCATCGGCAGTTTCGACTTGGCCGTGCACGTAGAGGGTCTCGTGCCGGTGGAAGCGGCCCCCGACCCGGGGAATGAGAACCCGGGCTCCGATTTCGAGGGGATTGGCGATCTCGGTCACCTGCTTGCCCGTCTTGATCCGGTAGCGGGATTGAGACGCCGATTTCTCCAGCTTTCCGGCCAACACCAGGGAACTGGACTGAATCTCTCCGCGAGTCGGAATGTCCAGCCGATGGTCCATTTGGGACAACAGGCCCGACCGGTTATCCCGGAGCAGCACACGGAGCACGTACTGACCCGGTCCCAGGACCAATAGGTTCTGGTAGACGAACCGGGTGTCCTTCTCCCCCTCGTGACGCCGGCGGATCTCCACCCGGTCCCGAAGTCCGGCTCGAGCCACGTCCTGCAGATCGCGCGCCAGGATGATCACCTCCAGGTTGAGCCGTCCTGACTCGTCGAAGGAGGGGAATTCGGCGCGATCGAATGCGGCCAGGACGGGGACCCGGTACTGTCCCTCGAAATCGGGGAAATATTCCGCCGAGATCTCCACCGGGAATTCGATTTTGGCGGCGCCTTCCAGGACGGTCTGGAGCAACTTGAATTCTCTTTCAGGGGTGCTCAAGGCGGCGTAGGGCTTGTCCGCATAGTAACCCTGCCGGTAGGCGAGGCGGACCGCGGGGCGGCTGACTGCAACTTCGACCTTTCGGAACCGTCCGTCGCTCGGCGGGGTGGGAGCGTAGTAGCCAAGCAGGTAATAGTGGCTCGAATCCTCCCGGGCCTTGCGGAAGATTTTCCCGAGGTCGTTGTCGTCCAGGAGCACCGCGCCGCCGGTTTCGGCCGCCAGGGTGATCAAACCCTCCCGCGACTCACTTAGCCGGACCAGTTGGTTGAGGTCCGCCCGGCCCGTGAAGATGCCTTGTCCTCCTCCCGAGCGGTGGGCGCCGCCTCCGGGGGCAAGGGCCACCAGTCCTCGGGCGTCCACGGAATAGATGCTGATATTGGCCCGATTGCAGAGATCGGCGGTCCAGCGGAGTTGGTCGTCGTTCTCGATTCCCCGGCTGGTGAGGCCGGCAGAGAAGTACACCAGGGCCTTCCGGCCAGGAACGTCCCGGAAGGCGTCGGCGATGGCCTGGATGGCGCTGAGCTGATGGTTGCTCTCAAACAGGGCGAACTCGGTCTCGTCGGCCAGAAACTCCCCGTCGGCGGCCGCGTCCGAATCCTCATCCGGCAACGAGACATCGCTTTCCCGGTCCTGTTGGGAGAGGCGTCCCAGTGCTCCGGACAACTCTGCGGGATCGGACGTGAAATCGACCAGAAGCTCGAGCCCCTGATCGTACGCCAGGATGGCGACGGCGTCCTGCGGCGTCAGTTGCCGGTCCAGGAAGCGGAGTGCCGACTCGCGCATCATTCTCGAGTCCTGGAGGTTGGCGTTGGAGAAGTTGAAGAGGAGGATCAGGTACCGTTTCTCCGGCGTTGCCGGAAATTCCGATTCCGGACCGGAGGGAGCCGTTGTGCGAGGAGTCTCGGGCAAGGCCCGGCGGACGGTGACGCGCTCGCTGGTGAGCGGCAGGAATACCTCCTGGAAATACCCGATCTTCTGGGAGACTCCCTCCTCAAGAAGCGTGAAGTCCTCGGACTTCAGACCTCGGACGGGGCGCCCCTCGGAATCCCGGACCTGGACGTCCACCAAGATCAGGTTCGTCCTCACCCGGAAGCGGATGGGTGCGTCCTGGCTCCAAAGGCTGTTCCAAGCCAAGACCCAGACCATGGCGGACAGAACCACCTGGGCCGGGACCCGCGTCCTGGGCTTCTGCCGGCTCGGAAGATTCCTGCTTCCAGTTCTGGCGAGTCGCTGTATGGACACTTGGGGACCTCGCCGTCAGAACATGAATCTCAGGCGCAGTTGGACCCGCCGCATCTCGGAAACCGAGGTGATCTGTCCGAACCCGCGGGAGTTCACGATGGTGTTCAATCCGGTGTAGTTGACATGATTCAGCAGGTTGGCGGCCTCCGCCTGCAGGATCAGCCGCCTCCCTTCACCTCCCAGCGGGATGGATCGCGCCAGGTTCAAGTCGACGGTCCAGGATCCCGGCCCCTGGATGGTGTTGCGGCCTGCGTCCCCGAAGCTCCCCGGATCGGGGAGACGGAATGCCGCGGTATTGAACCAGGCTCCGGTGGAGCGTTGGGAAGCGGACAGCTGAACCGGAAGACCGGTCACGCTGGACCGTTCGCTGGCCTGGGAGGCGCTGCCGCTGTTGTTGATCTGATTGCCCAGCACCCGGGCCGTCAGGAAGCGGCCGCTGTTGACCCTGAGGCTCGTGTTCAGAAACCAGTTGCTGAAGATGGAACTGAGGATTCCCCGGTCCCGGAGCCACCGGTGCCGGTCTCCGAAGGGGAGTTCATAGAAACCGCCGAGCCGCAGGCTGTGGCGCCGGTCCAAATTGGAGGGTCCCCACTCCGAGCTCAAGTCGTTGTCGTTCTGGGCCACCACTCGTCCTCCCCCTGTGAGCGTGGCCGCGTTGTCCAGCGATTTGCCGTACTCGTATCGGAGGTTCAGCGTAAAGCCGGATCGGACCCGTCTCACCGCCAACGCCTGGAGGCCGTGGAAATAGGAGGAAGCCCCCGGAGTCAGGAACAGGAACTGGGCCGTGTCGCTGATCCGCAGGGTTCCATCCTGGAGCCGGTTGGGCGCCCGCAACAATTCCAGGCCCGTCCCCCGGGAGCCGGCATAGCCCACGCTGAGGAAGAAGTTGCGGGGAAGCGCCTGTTGCAGGGACAGGTTCCAGGTTTGCACCGTGGCCAGCCGGAAGTGGGGGTCCACGGCGTAGGTGTTGGGGATTTCCTCCTCCAGATTTGCGGAAAACGCCGACTCGACGGGAAGAAAATCTCGTCCGGCCACCGTTTCTTGAATCGCGAATCCGAAGGGGGGCTGCGAGATCAGCTCTCCCGCCAGGGCGGTGTAGGATTCGTGGGGGTAGAAGACTCCGTAGTTGGCGCGAAGGACAGTCGCCGACCGGCCGGACCTGAGGCGCAGAGCCAGCGCGACTCGCGGGGCCAGGTTGTTGCGGTCATCCCGGATCAACGTTCGCGGAACGATTCCCGAATAGGGTCCCTGGCTGCCCGGAAACACGGTCGCCGCCGCTTGGAACCCGGGAGCCACGTCGAGATTGGCCATCCGGTCGTACAATTCTTCCCAGGGCGCCACGTATTCGTAGCGGAGACCCCACTGGAGGGTCAGCCGGGAGTGAATCCTCCAGTTGTCGTTGATGAAGAGGGAGTATTCCGGGGCCCTCAGGTAGTGGTCGCTGTTGCCGTACTGAATCCGGCTGCTCTGGGCCAGACCCAGCAGGAAGTCGGCCAGGTCGTAACCGGTCCCGGCCACGGGCCGGTCCCCGCGATAGGCACTGGTCGCCACGCCGGCGAAGACCTGGACCCCCGCGCCTTCCGGGTTGCCCAATTGATTCCGCCGGTTCCAGGCCATCTCGCCGCCAATACGGAAATGGTGTCCAGCAAAGGTCAACTGGAGAGAATCGCGCACCGAATGCGTCTCCCGGATGTTCAATGAGGAGCTCCCATCGGAGAGGGAGGTGTAGTTGGTGAACTGAATCTGGGGGAGGCCGAAATCGATGGGAGCCGTCGACGTATTCCGGATGCCCAGATCGGAGCTCACGTTGGCTTGATAGGCGAACGGGTTGAGCCGCCGGCTCCGGTTCCGGTTCCAGCGGACGCGCACGTTGTGCAGGAGGCCTCCTGCCGTCGTCTGGACCAGATTCAACGAAAGGTTCTGCCCGCGCTCGCTGCCGCGTCCGTAAAGGGCCGGAAAAGCGTTGAATTCATCACGATCATTGCGGTTGAAGTTGTAGCTTCCCATCAGTCGCAGGGCGCCGGAAAGCGAGTGGAAGATCCGGGAATTCAGCCGGTTTCCGGCAATGCCCAAGGGTTCCTGGTTCAAGTAGTTGAGGTAGGGATCGGAACGGTTGGGGAGGGGAAAGAAGGCGAGCAGAGATTGGGAAACGGGGTTGAGCCGGCTGCCGGGAAGCGATGCCCCGGCATAGGGTTGACCGCTGGAAGGATCGAATATTCGGACCTGTTCACCGGCCAGAGGACCGGATCGATAGGTGGTTTGGGAGAAGTCGCCTTGCCGTTCCGCGGCTGTGGGAACCGATGCGTACTGAGAACGCAGTTCGTCTCCCCAATTGGTGTTGAAGTCGACGAAGAAAAAGGAACGGCGGCGGCCGAAAAAGGATCCCCTCGACGAGTCGTCTCCCCGGATCAGAGGGCCGCCTGCGGATATACCCGTGTTCCAGGAAATGTAGTCCGGGTCCGGCGTTTCTCCACCGTCCAGCGAATAGGGTTTCGCATCCAGCGCCGAGCCGGAGAAGCCCATGGAAACGCTGCCCTGAATCCGATTGACCCGGCCGCCGGCGATTCGGGCTCCACGGAACCCCCCTCGTCCACCGCGCCCACCGCGGCCCATGACGGCGCCCATGATCTGACTCTCGCTGGCGCCGAATCCGCCTCCCTGGCGGAGGGATGCGCCTTGGATCAGCACCTCGTCAGTGGTCTGTTCCAGACTCCTGTCCTGGGCCCCGACGCCCTGTTGAGCACCGATACGGATTTCTTCGAAAGGATCGTCTTCGAAGGAGTTCTGGCGTCTCGCGCGGCCTTGCCTGGATGGCGCAGGACGGGCTTCGGCCTGGAAAAACCCCGTCTCGAATTCCAGGCCCCATTGATACCCCTTCCACGACTGGGAAGTTTCGATCTCGATTCCGCCGCCGAAACCCATTCGGCCGCCACCGCCTCGCCCACCCGGCCGATCCCCTCTTCCGAAACCACCCCCTCGACCAAACCCGCCCATAGTGACTGTCGCCGTCTGAGATCGGGGCACTGAAATCCCCTGGTTGGCGTCGAGCGCCAGATTCAGGGTCAGCCGGGCGTCGCTGATGAATACGCCGGCCGAGAAGCGCATCCGGACCTGGAGCGGCATGGCCGTTTCAGGGTCGATCCAGATGCGGGCCTCCCGAACCTTCAACCCACGGATCTTGGGCTCCGTCTTCACCTCGATGGCCCGCCGGTCGTCAATCTGCGCCGGACCGATGACCTTCGCCTTCCTGAGGAAATTCCGGGAGGTCAGAATGTCGAGCCCCTCCAGCGGACCGAGCGCATTCATAAAACGCCCGCCCCGGCCGCGGCGCGACGAGGGGTCCATGGGTTGACCGTTCCGTCTCAGGCTCAAGACCTCTTTCTTGAACTCCTCCGTGCCGCCCAGGTAGTGGCGTTCGCGGGAATCGAACCGTTGATTTCCGAAGGGCGTGTTGGCCAGGGTCCGGCTTTCAACCTCCACCGAATAACCCGATAGCAGTTCCTTTCTGAGCTCAAGCACGCGAGCGAGGCGCTGCAGGAGGTCCGGGTCGGGAGCTCCGGAGCAGGGAAACAAGCAGAGCAGCGGCGCCACCGCCGGAATGATCCAACGGTGGCGCCGCTTCCGGGGGGAAGGGTGTCGCATCATTCCTTGTCGTAGACCAAAGTATGGTTCATGTCGCCTCGCGGCGTCCTCAGTGTCACTGATGCGGTCAGGGTCTTGCCGTCATCCGCAAGGCTCCACTGCGTCTCCTGCTCGATTCTGAAGTTGCCCCGGGGAGTCTCCCGCTCCTGAATCTGATTGACTTCCAGAGCCGAGCCCTTCCATTTGGCCTCAATGGTTGCGGTGCCCCTGGGGGTGGAGACCTCCTGCGCTCCCGCGCCGGGCTTGAGGGTGATCTCGCTGGAGCCGCCTCGTCCTCCCTCCTGGACGAAGATCAGTGCATCGCCGTCACGGCTCACCGAGATCCGGGAAGGCACCATCCCGCCGCCCCGGCCGCCGCCGCGCCGGCCACCCCGGAAGCCACCCTCTCGGCCACCGGCGCCTCGATCTCCGCCGCCGCGGCCTCCGCCACGGAATCCGCCGTCTCGACCACCGCCGCGACCTCCGCCACCGCCGCGGCCGAAACGGGGCATCTCACTCTTGTCCTCGTTCAGGGTCCAGTCACCCGTCAAGTTCGGGGTTTCCTCGGCGCGGGAATGAGTCCCCGCCCAGAACATCATCAGTACCGTAGCGAACAATGGAATAATCCGTCGCTGTTGTGACATTTCGTATTGACCTCCGGTTGCCGTCTGTTTCCGTCGCTTTCACTGGATCATTACGGGAACGGGTCCCCTTTGTTTCGTTCCGAGGAGTTTCCGCGGGTTTGACCGGGTCCGGGGGCCGGTGTTATTAGAGAACCACACCAATGACCCCGGAAATCGGTTTTCTCTTTCTCCTTCTGGCGGTCATGGCCTACCTCTTTCTGACCGAAAAGCTTCCTGTCGATCTGACGGCCTTCCTGGGCCTCGTGGTCCTCACATTAGTGGGTTTTGTGACGCCGACGGACGCCTTTACCGGATTCTCGTCGCCCGCGGTGATCACCATGATGTCGGTTTTCATTGTCAGTGCTGCGCTCTTGCACACCGGCGTGGCCGACCGTGCCGGGGGCTTCATCTATACGCTTGTCGGGAGCCGGGAGATTCCCCTCACCGTGATCCTGATGGCGATTGCGGGATTGCTTTCCGCCTTCATGAACAATATTGCAGCGACGGCGGTTCTGATGCCGGCCGTAGGCAGCATCGCCTACCGGAGTGGTATTCCCCCTTCCAGGCTTTTCATGCCCCTCGCCTTCGGGGCCATATTGGGAGGAACCACGACACTGGTCGGCACTCCTCCCAATATCCTGGGGGGAACCATAATGCGGGAACGGGGCCTGGAGCCCTTCGGGCTGTTCGACTTCACTCCCGTCGGCTTGGCTCTGTTGGCAGCCGGCATCCTGTTTATGGTGACCCTGGGCCGAAAGTTGCTGCCCCGGCGCGAAATGGGGCCCGTCACCAGCGAGTCGTCTCATCTGTCCCAGGTCTATCAATTACATGAACGGTTGTTCTCAGTCCGGATTCCTCCCCAATCCCGGCTGGATGGAATCTCCCTGGGAGAGTCACGGCTTGGGACCGCCCTGGGGATCCAGGTTGTCGCCATATTGCGGCACGGCAGGAAACGGCTGGCCCCGGAACCGGCCACGTTCCTGAGAGGCGGGGACGTGCTGCTGGTGGAGGGAAACCGGTCGGATCTGAAAGATCTGATGAAGGTTCGGGACTTGAAGATCCAGCAGACCACCGCAGGCCAACTGCCGCGGCCGGTCAAGGGGGTGACGGGGGTTCGGCTCCTTTTGTCGGACGATTCCGACCTCGTGGGACGGAATCTGCGGGATGTACATTTCCGGAAACGCTTCGATGCCGTCGTGGTGGCCATCCATCGGGGTGACGAATATTTAAAGGATGACCTGGCAAGAAGGACGCTGCGGAGAGACGATGAGTTGCTGGCGCTGGGAGCTCGCACCCAGTTGGAGAGACTGCGGTCCCAAGATGCCCTGCGGGTGAAGGAAGTGGGATTGTCGGTGCTGAGGAACGTATGGGATCACCTCTCTGTGATCCGGGTTCCGAAGGGGTCCGCCCTGGTCGGCTCAACGGTCGGCAACAGCCGGATCGGCGAGTTGGCGGGTGTCACCGTGGGCGCCATCATCCGTGGAGGCATGACCCATTTGGGGGTGTTCGCAGATGCTGAGATCCGGGAAGGAGACGGGTTGTTGGTTTCGGGGAATGCGGAGGAGATCGTGCGCCGTCTCGGGGCGGGGGACGTGGAACTCGATCCTGGTGCCGGAGGAATCTCCCTTGAAACGGACGACGTGGGTCTCGCCGAAGCCGCACTCGCGCCGCGCTCGTCTCTGGTGGGCCGCACCCTCAAGGAAGTGAAGTTCCGGGATCGATTCGGCCTTCAAATCCTGGCCGTCTGGCGGGAAGGCCGGCCCATCCATTCGGGATTGGCCGATCTTGCCTTCCGTTTCGGAGATGCGCTGCTGCTGCAAGGACCCTGGGACCGAGTTCGGAATTTGGGGCTGGACTCCGATCTGGTCCTTTTCTCCAGAGTAGAGCGCCGCCCTCGGCGGACCCACAAGGCGCCGTTCGCCCTGGCCGGACTGCTGGTGATGGTCGCCATGGTCGTCAGCGGTTTCCAGCCCATCCACGTGGCAGCTTTCACGTCAGCGAGCCTGGTTCTTCTGTTCCGCACTCTGACCATGGAGGAGGCCTACCGTGCCATCGAGTGGAGAGCCATCTTTCTGGTGGCGGCGGTATTGGCCTTCGGATCGGCCATGGAAGAAACGGGAGCGGCGTTGTTGCTGGCCGATACGGTGACCGGATTGGCAGGTCCTTGGGGCGAATATGGGATCCTGGCCGCTCTGGTGTTGCTGACAAGTCTGATGAGCCAATGTCTCGACGGCGCCCCCGCGGTGGTACTGCTGGCGCCCGTGGCGTTGAATGCGGGGGGGCAACTGGGTCTTGACCCGCACACGGTCATGATGAGCGTCAGTCTGGCCGCATCTGCCGCCTTCATGACTCCATTCAGCCACAAGGCAAACCTGCTGGTGATGGGGGCAGGCGGATATCGAAGCATCGACTACATCCGGGTCGGGACGCCACTGACGGTGGTGATTCTGATTCTTTTGGTTTTCCTGGTACCGCTCTTCTCTCCCCAGGGGTAGTGAAGAGATGTCCGATAGCGATTCGCGAACTCGATTGACGTGGCTGCTCCTGGCTTTGCTCGCCACGCTGAGCCTGGTCCTGGGAACTCTCATTCTGAATGGCGCCAGGAGCAATTGGGGACCCATTGATCATCCCGAGTTTCCGACCATGCAACGCAGCGGCTGGAGTTGGGAGACCGATGATCTTCTCTTGGCCGGTGTCTGGCTGGTTGGGACGCTGCAGATCGCCGTGTACCTCTGTCTCCTGGGTCTCGGTCTGGCGGGTCGAAAGGGTTTGGGTCCGCTACGAATTCCCCTGTTGCTGGGAGGCCTCCTTCACGCCGGAATCTTTGCCTGGATGATTCTGGCCCACGTTTTTCCGATCGCGCCTTCCCTATGGTCCTTCCCGCCGCCCACGGTGGTGATGGTGTTCTTACTCTGGATTCTGCCCCCCTTCTATTTCGTGATCCTGTACGTCGTGGCCTTCGACCGGTGGATCCTGAACCATGAGAGTCGCCGGCGCTTTCGGGAACTCCTCCATTCCCGGAGAGGGAAGGGATCAGGGTGATGGACTCCTCCCGAAGCTCGGTGATCCTGGTCTTCGTGGGCCTGTACATGGGAATGTGCGTCGCAGTCGGCCTGTGGGCTCTGAGCCGGACGCGCTCTACCCGGGATTTCTTCATGGCGGGGCGGGACCTGGGCATCTGGGTCACCGGCCTGGCCGTCTTCTCCAGCACCATGAGTGGATTCGGGTTCGTGGGGGGACCCGGTCTGGTCTATCGGATGGGAATGACGTCCGTCTGGATGGTGATGAGCATCCCCCTCGGATACGTTCTCTGTTTCGCCCTCCTGGCCAAACGGATTCGGCTGCTTGCGGAACTCAGGGAACCGGTCTCGCTGCCCGATGCGGTGGCGGCCCGGTACGGCAGCGAGGGATGTCGTTTCCTCGCCGCTATCGCCATTCTCCTCGGCGTGATGGGATATCTCGCAACCCAGATCCTGGCAATGGCCACGGTGCTCAGAGACCTGGTGGCGGGCGCCGGCCTGGGCGATTTCAGCATGGAGGCGTGCGTTGCCTTCTCCTGTGCGGTCCTGGTCTTCTATTGCGTCACGGGCGGCATCATCGCTTCGGTCTATACGGATCTGGTGCAGGGCCTGGTCATGGTGGCCGCCGCCGTCCTGGTCTTCCTGGCCACCGCCAACGTGGCGCCTGGAGGCTGGAGCGGGATCGTCTCGTCCCTAGCGACCGACGACCCCGGTTCCATGAGTCCGTGGGGCACTATGGGGGCGTTCCAAGGACTATCCTGGTACCTGCTCTTCATTCTGGGGGTCTCCGGGCAACCCCACGTTGTGACCAAGATGATGATGAACCGGCGGATCGAGGACGCCAAATACATCCTGCCCGTATCCGCATTGGGATACGCGGTCTCCGCGCTGCTCTGGATCAGCATCGGTTTGGCCATGCGTGCTCTGGTGATCCAAGGCATTCACCCGGAACTCCCGGGAGCCGATTCCGCCGCTCCCCAATTCCTGGCCCACTACGTGCCGCCGGTCCTGGCCGGCATCGTTTTCGCGGCCCTTTTCGCGGCCATCATGTCGACGGCCGACGGCTTCCTGAACATCGGCGCCGCGGCCGTGGTCCACGACATTCCCCGGGCGCTGCGGGGCCGGTCGTTGAGAGACGAACTCTTCTGGGCCCGGACAGCCACCGTGATCATCGCCGCCGCGGCTTCCGTTTTCGCCCTCTACAGCGGTGATCTCGTGGCCATTCTGGGAGCCTTCGGTTGGGGGACCTTTGCGGCGGCGCTGGTTCCGGTCGTAGCCGTGGGATTGAACTGGAAGCGGGCAACGGCCCTGGCGGCCAAGACGGCGATTCTGGTCAGCCTGACCATCAATTTTGCGTTTCGCCTGTTCGACGTCCAAATTCCGTGGGGCATCGATCCAGGAGCAATTTCGCTGGTGGTTTCGCTCTCCCTGTTCGTTGGTATTTCACTGGCTTCCCCGCCGCCGGTGCTGGATCCGGAGATCGACCGGTTGATGGACATGTGAGGATGAGATAGCGAGGAAAGAGGAAAGAGAAGAGAGGAAAGAGTGAAGACGGGCGGGTCGTATCCGCCTTGACCGGTCGTGGGAGTGCGGCTAGGCTCCGATATCATGAACAGAAAGCTCGGAAACGCATCACTCGCCATCTTTTTCTGCCTCCTGACGGTCTCTTTGAGAGGGCACGAGGGACCTCCCAATACTCTGGTGCCGTTCACGGCCCCTGACTTTATCGGGGATCCGGTCATCGGCCGCCAGCTTTCCGATCTGGCCGAGTTCTCCATCCATCTCCTGCAATGGACCGAGACCGACCGGAGCGTGGCGAAGCTGCAGCGAACCCTCAAGGGCAAGGTCGGCAGTTTCTACCGCCGCTGGAGCGGCATCGCCACCGAGGCTCCGGAGTTGGAGGAGATCGTCCGGTTCACGACCGAGAGTTACGAATCCCTCACCTGTCCCCAGCTCACCAAGATCGAAGTCGGGTCCTCCGTGACCCTGTTGGAGGCGCCCGCGAAACTGGACCTGTTGGGGCTGGCGGGAACGGAGGTTCCGTTGATCATTCGAAACTCCAGCGCCAAAGAGGTGGCCGTGACCATCGGTTCCGGGTCCGAGGATGTGGAAGTGGAGCCCCGGATCGTCCGTCTCAGGGGAGGAGAGACCCAGGGCGCCTGGCTGATCGTCTCCCCGATCCGGGCGGAAGCCTCGGCTCTGGTGCTCACGGTGGATGCGGGCGCCGTCAAGGGACAAGTGTCGGTCCCCGCGCGGGTCAGGAATATGAGCCTCCTGCGGGTCAAGGTGGTGGATAACTCAGGTCTGGAGACGCCCGCCCGCGTCTATCTCACCGGGGCCGATGGGAAGCGGCATACGCCGGCCGAGATCATTCCCCGCATCACCAGCGCCGACTACGGTCAACCCTACGGCGGCGAATACTATTTCTACACCGACGGCGGATTCTCCGTGAGTCTGCCCGAGGGCGAGACCCGGCTGGAGGTGGTCAAGGGATTGGAATACGCGCCGCTCAGAATGACCTTTCAGATGCCGGCGTCCGGCCGGAAGGAGGTCGTGGCCCGTTTGGATCGCACCTACAACATGGCGGCCAAGGGATGGTTTTCGGGGGACACGCACATCCACCCCAACCTCTTTTCCGACACCCGGATCCGGCCTCGGGACGTTCTGCGGATCACCAAGGCCGAGGACCTGAACGTACCCCACCTCCTGGCCTGCAACGACACCGACGGATTCATCACCGACCTGGTCTATTTCGAAGGGAAACCCAACCGCCTCTCGGAGAAGAACTACATCCTCTACTGGAACCAGGAGATGAGGAACCTGGGAATCTACGGCCACATGGCCTTCCTGAAGCTCAAGGAGTTCGTGCATCCCTCCTACGTCGGATGGCCCCGGACCGATCACCCTTACGACTATCCGCCCAATTACGAGTTGGCGGCTGCCGCCAAGCAGCAGGGAGCGGCCGTCATCCAAGTGCATCCGGGCTCGCGCCAGGAATACCCGGTGGACATCGCCCTGGGAGTGGTCGACACCATCGACGTCATGTGCCAGGGGAACGAAGAGAAGAACACGGCGGACTGGTACCGGCTGCTCAACTCCGGATTCCGCTGCGGGATCTCGGCCGGGACCGACTGTTTCCTGAATGTTCCCTATCACCTGCTGGCGGGAGCGGGCCGGGTCTACGTGAAGACCGGAGCCCGGCTGACCTATGACAAGTGGATCCAAGCCTATCTTGAGGGCAAGAGCTTTGCCTCCAACGCTCCCCTCGTCGAGTTCAGCGTCGACGGCAAGGGGGCGGGGGAGGAGATCCGCTGGAGTTCCGGATCCCGAACGGTGCGCGTCGAGGCCCACGCGGTCTCCCATGTCCCCATGCAGACCATGGAGGTGGTGGTTAACGGAAAGCCGGTCTATACGGTGGAGGCCACGGACGGCGGCGAGCAGGTGAGCCTGTCACGGGAGATCCAACTGGACGAGAGCGCCTGGATCGCCGTTCGGGTCCGGGGCGAAGCTCATCGCCTGGTGCCCAACGACACCGAACTCTACGCCCACACCAGCCCGGTCTACTGCTATCGGGACGGATCGCGCATCCATTTTCGGGAGGATGCGCTCTATTTC
Organism: Acidobacteriota bacterium; assembly: GCA_963668095.1. Taxonomy (GTDB): domain Bacteria; phylum Acidobacteriota; class UBA6911; order RPQK01; family JAJDTT01; genus JAJDTT01. The sequence goes on from OY764083.1 coordinate 402,985, forward strand.
GTGGAGCAGATCGATAAGCTTCTGGAGCGGGTCGACCGCAACGGGATCTTCAAGAACGCAGCCCAGAAACAGAAGGTTGTGGACCTGTTTCGCAAGGGTCAGGACGTCTATCGCAAGATCGCCCGCGAGGCGACGCGGTAACGGCTCCTGTTCGATGGCTCAACCCTTCTTGTCGAGGCTCCAGATTCCCGCGCCTTTGGCCGCGATGAACAGAAAGAGAAAGGCGTAGATCGCAGCCAACTCCCCCTTGTTCTGGATCGGCCAAATGCCGTGAGGCTGATGGGCCATGAAGTAGGCCACGGCCATCTGACCGCTGGAAATGAAGGCCGCCCAACTGGTCAGGAGTCCCGCGGCGATCAGAAGGCCCCCCACCAACTCGACGATTCCGGCCAGGCCCATCAGGCTGATCAGGGGCGCCGCCGCGCCCGATTCCCCCCCGACGCCGCCGAATAGGCCCAGGACCTTCTGGGCCCCGTGGAAGGCGAATAGAAAGCCGGAGACGATCCGGACCAGAGCATACGTCTCATTCGAGTACTTTGCCAGAATACTTTTCATAAATCCCCCTTAATAATGACAAATTAGATCTAAGTCGAACCCGATCCGTCGGCGCTTCACCAGTTAATGACAAATCATACCAAAACCGGGAAATGAGGAAAGCGGACCGACCATTGTGAAGGCTGGGAAGGTGTGGCGGAAATACCAAGAAGGGGATTGGCCGAGGGTTCGGCACGCACAAGATCATCGACATGGAATTCCGTGGCGACTTCCTGCGAGGACTGGTATAGTGCGCGCCTTATCGGACGGCCACACGGGAATGGGCCGTTGAGGCCCCCTGATTTATTGGGCCGGAAAGGACGTGATGTTGGAGAATCGGGTCAAGAGACTTCTGGCGGAGGGCAAGGCGGCTTGGGGATCGGCCCTTGCAGACGCTTCCGAATTGCTGGCAAAAGCCACCCTCAAACAAGGCATCGACTTCCTCTGGATCGACACGGAACATCGACCCTTCGGGATCAACGAAGTCCAATTGGTTCCCATCATCTGCCGTCTCGAAGGCCGGGACGCCCTGTTGCGGGTCCCCAATCTGGATCCGGGCCTCATCAAGAAGGGCTTGGACATGGGCTGCAGTTGCATCATGGTGCCCCAGGTAGACAATGCGGACCAAGCCCGGCTGGCGGTCCAGTACTGCAAATATCCTCCCGAGGGGAATCGGGGAGTAGGCCCGGTCTGGCCCATGCTGCTGGACGTGGATCTCAACGACTATCTGCAGTCGGCCAACCAGGAGACCTGTGTCGTCGTCCAGGTCGAGACCTCCGAGGGGTTGGACAATCTGGAGCGAATCGCCGAGGTCGAGGGGGTGGACGTTGTGTTTGCGGGTCCTGCCGACATTGCCGCCTCCATGGGTCATCTGGGGAACATCGGTCATCCCGAGGTTCAGAAGTGCCTGGAGGACTTTCCCGCGCGCGCAGCCTCCTGCGGCAAACCCAGCGGGATCACATTCGGCGGGTTCGACGCCTGTTGGAGAGCGTACGAACAAGGCTACCGCTTCATCAATGCCGGCAACCTCATGTACTTCGGTCAGATCGGCATGCGCGAGTGCCTGGGCAGGTTGCGGGAACTGGAGGACTCCGCCTCCGGCTGAATCCGGCCGATTCGGAGATCTTTACCAAATCTTAGGAGTTGACCGGGGCCCGGTTTCGGCCTCGGCGTACGGACGGGCTTCGGCGGACGCGGGATCTCCCGCGGACACGTCACCGGTCCGTACCGGCACGGTTGCCGAATCGGAAAACCCTTGTTGCAGACTGCGGTCCAATATGGGCAAGCCGATCGCCAGCGCAACGCTGACCGCCAACCCGATGGCCGCCTTTCCCACGTCCTTGCCGGCGAGAAGGATCGACTCCGAAATCGTGCGGTGCCGGAGCCGGAAGGCCAACGCCAGTTCGCGGCCCGCCAACAATCCCAGAAAGACCCAGGTCGTGCTCATGGGGATATTGGACATCTCCTTGAAATACAGGAGGATGGTGGCATAGATGAAGTCGATGAGGGTCGCTGTGCGGATGTCGTTCGTATTGGTCTTGGAGGTGACGATTCCCTGAATCCGGCCCCCGCGGTTCTTGAATATGACCGCGTGCAGCACCAGCATCACCACGGCGGCAAAAATGAGCACATGGAGCTCCGCGGTGCGCGGCAGGTAGACGAAGATGTTGGCCAGATCCTGGATCAGCCACTGGCTCCACAGGAAGGCGGTCGCGAGCCACTGCAGAGCGACGGCGTAGGGTCTGGGAGGACGGTCCTTCGTCGCCATGAAACGGGATTCGAGGAGGTTGGCGACGATCAGGTAGAGGACGAAGCCGACTCCGATGGCGACGCCGTAGCCCAACAGCGATTTGGTCAGGATCTTCAGCAGATTTGTGGGAGCGAACACCGTCAGCACGAGAAAGGTCGTGCTGACCGGCACACCGAACCGGGTCAACAACAGGATGAACACGGGGGGAATGGCGTGCAGCCAGGTAATGCCTCCCGCGGGTTCGGGGAACTGTTCAAGTCGCCCGTAGGCGATATCGCCCTCGTTGGTCAGCCATCCGTACACCAGGACCGCCAGCAGTATCAGGCAGGCGTAGATCCACAACACCCACCAGGGACGGCGGGAGTTGGAGCTGAGAAACGTCCCCAGAGTCTGGATGGCGTCGTTGGCCACGATGGAATAGGCCGCCAGGATAAACCCGACGAGCATGAACATTTCCGTCAAGAGAAATACTCCTTGACCCGGTTTCCGGACTCTCTATCGAGCGCCATTCGTTCGTTCATCTTCGAACCCGTTGCGCAGATAGTAACGGAGGGTCCCACAAGATTTCACGGAAGACCTTCCAATGGATCCATCCAATCGATCATGAATGAACGGATGCCGACGGTTTGCCGGTTGAGTTTACGCTTTCCCGTGTGTCAGTCTGGAATTTGCCTGGAGGAGACCGAAAGTGCCTGAAACAGTCGTACTTTGGGGTCCGCCGGACCTGGACGGAAGCCCTGAAGGGACCGAGGACAGCCTCCTGTTGTCGGCCTGGATGAAGAAATGCGCCGATCACGGCGTCACCAAGATCATCGACGGCAGCGCCAGGGTCCTGCCGGCGGGTGAACGGACGTTGGCCCGTCCCCGGGCCGCGCGCCGGGCGGGGATGAAGTTCGACACCTATGTGGACTACAACGGCTTTCCCCGCCACGGCAGTGCCCGGATGACGTACGGTTGGTCCCTGGACTTTCTGCGGCCCCCCGTGACGTCGGTTGAGGCCCGAGAAATTCTCGACCAGCACCGGCCCATCTATCACGGTCCGTACGTAACCACCGAGATGTCCGATTTCGCCGTCCGTCATCCGGAATACCGGAGTCTGACCCGGAGCCGTTCCTATGTGCTCGAGCCCGGCCAGGATCTTTATCTGAGCGCCTCTTTCCCGGAGGTGCGGGACCGCCAGGCGCACATGTTCGTCGATGCCCTGGAGGTGACCCGCGCCGACGGCCTCCAGGTCGAGTTCGTTCTGGGCAATGAAGACGAGCACGGCGTCGTGCCCTACGGCTACGAGGACCGTACCGTGTCCGAGTTTCGGGCCAGGTTTGCCAAGAATCCTTTCGACTTGCCCAATGACGACCCGGACTGGATGCAGTTTCGCGCCGATTACGTCACGTTGTTTCTTTCGGAGGTCCGGGCGAGGATCAAGCGGTCCTCGCCCCAGGCGGTCCTTTCCACCACCATCATCGCCGGCGAGCCGGAGGACTACATCAAGGTGTTGCAGGACTGGCCGGCGTGGACCGAGAAGGGTCTGCTGGACGAGTTCTACCTCTGGTTCCGGACTGACTCGGATCTGAAGGCGGTCCGGCGGCAGGTCCGGCACGCCGTGGACGTGGCCGCCGGCCGCGTACCCGTGATCGTCGAGCTCTCCTGTTATCACCCGGGAAGCTTTCAGGATCCAGACTCCATGTTGACCGCCGGCAAGATCGCCGTCGACAACGGAGCTTCCGGGGTCGGCATCTACCGCAGCCATGCTGTCCAGCAACTGAACTTCTGGCCGGTCCTGGAAGCATTGAGCAAGATCTGAAATGGGGGGACGTCGACCGGGCCTTCGGATCTTCGGTTCCCTGGCATCTCTTTTCCTGGTTTCTGTTTCTCTCCTCGGGGAAGGGAATCATCCCGTCGAGCTGGGCACCCGGCGCGAGCTGATGCTGGACGACACCCTGTTCGAGACGATTCGAGACCTGGAGTTTCGTCAGCACTCCCCTCGCGACGCCGAAAGGATCCTGGATCTGGATGCGCCGTGGGAGGGCCGGAAATACCATGGGTTCACCGTCTGCGGCTACCCGGTGGTGTTGGAGGACGGGGGCAGATTTCGTCTCTACTACGCCTCCTACCTGGGATTGCGCTTCGAGCCCAGGGACCCGGAGACTCAGTTCACATGCTACGCGGAAAGCAGTGACGGGGTGACCTGGAACCGGGTCCGGCTGGGCCGTGTCGAATTCGAGGGGTCGACCGACAACAACATCCTGCTCAAGGGAAGGGCATCGCACAACTTCGCTCCGTTCATCGATACGCGCCCCGGCACGCCGCCCTCGGAACGTTACAAGGCTGTCGGGGGAAACCCGGAGGCATTTGTCTTTGCCTCGGCCGATGGACTCGAATGGCGAAAACTAAAAGAGCAACCGATTCTGGACGGAGAGGAACCAGCCTTCGACCGTTACGGTGCGATCCGTTGGGGGATGGATCCGAGCCGCCGGAGGGCCATCCTGGACTCTCTCAACGTCAGCTTCTGGGACTCCGGAAACCGGCAGTACGTCCTCTTCTTCCGGGCCTATCTGCCCTGCTTGTCGCGGGATGGGAAGCGCCGGCTTCCCGAGACCCGATCAGTGATGCGCGCTACTTCACGGGACTTCCTGAATTGGGAGAACATCGAGCCCATCGAATACGGGGAACCGCGGCGGGAATGGCGGCACTCCCTCTACACCAGCGGCCTGAAACCCTACCACCGGGCGCCCCACCTGATTCTCGGGTTCCCGCTGCGTACGGCTCCCCGAAAGCCCTTCCACGGCACCTCCCACGGTCTGAGCGAGACGGCCTTCATGTACAGCCGCGACACCCGAAACTTCGTGTTGGCGGACGAGCCCTTCCTGCGCCCGGGGCGGGATCCCAGGAACTGGAGCAAACACGGCAACCTCATGGCGTGGGGCATGCTGCAGACGGCCGCGGACGAACTCTCCTTCTACTACCTGCAGCACGACCATCAGCCGGACACCTTCATTCGGCGGGGGGTGCTTCGCGTCGACGGCTTCCGGTCCCTTCACGGCGGCGGTTATCCAGGCGGGACCGCGATCACGCGTCCTCTCGTCTTCCAGGGAACCCGGTTGGAGATCAATGCCGCCACCGGAGCCGGCGGCGGCATCCGGATCGCCGTTCTGGATGCGGTCACGAAGCAGCCGGTTCCCGGGTATGAGTCCAGCAAGGAGTTTTTTGGCGACGAGATTCAACACTTCGTCGAGTTCGGCGACGGCAGGAATCTGGCGCCCCTGTCAGGAAAACCGGTCCGGCTCCGTTTCGAGCTGGTCGATGCGGATCTCTACTCACTGAAGTTTCAGTGATTCAGCGGATCTGCGCCTACCGCTCGAGAGCCATCGCCTTTGCCACGAGTTCGACGAACTCGGCCCTGGGCTCCTGAAGATCGTCTCCAGTGGAATCCAGAGTCCAGACCAGAACCCGTTTCAGCGAGGCAGTGCCGCGGTGGGGCGAGTCGCGCAGGATCATTCCGAACGCGGCCACGGCGGAGGCGAACCGGAAATCGGGCGCGGCATCCGCGAAGGTGACGGGGGACCCGCTGTGGGTGAACTCCAGAAGCCGGCTCACGTCCTGATCGGGCGGCTTGTACCGGATCTTCAGCGTGAGCCACTCATCGGAATCGCCGTCCCGATTCGGCGCAGGGGAAGTCTGATACTTGAGGGGATCGACCCGCCCGGCCGGAGACTCGGTTCCGGCGGGAACGATCTCGTACAGGACCGTCACCTGGTGGCCGGCTCCGATCTCTCCTCCGTCCCGGGTGTCGTCGTTGAACTCCTCGTGCCGCAGCGCCCGGTTCTCGTACCCGATGAGACGGTAGGAATCGACCCGTGCCGGATTGAACTCGATCTGGATCTTGGCGTCCTTGGCCACGGTGACCAGAGTGGCTCCCATCTCGCGAACCAGCACTTTTCGTGCTTCCGCCAAGCTGTCGAGATAGGCGAAGTTCCCGTTTCCCCGATTGGCCAGGGACTCCAAGGAGGCGTCCTTGTAGTTGCCTGTTCCGAGGCCGAGAACGCTCAGGAAGACTCCGCTCCGGGCCTGCTCCCGGATCAATCGGATCAGGCTTCCCTCATCCGTCATGCCCAGGTTGAAATCTCCGTCCGTGGCCAGAATCACCCGGTTGGTTCCGCCGGGGATGAAATGGCCTGCGGCGGTGGCGTAAGCCTCGCGGATACCGGCCTCTCCGTTGGTGGGACCGCCGGCCATGATGTATTCCAGGGCCCGGAATATCTCCTCTTTCCGATCACACGGCGTTGAGGGAAGGACAACCTGGGATTCTCCGGCGTAGGTGACGAAGGCCACCCGGTCCTTTTCTCCCAAATTCTTGATCAGGAGCCGTATGGCCCGTTTCAAGAGGGGAAGCTTGTTGGCGGGCCGCATCGACCCGGAGACGTCCAAGAGAAACACGAGATTGCCGGGAGGCCGCTGCCCGGGATCGATTGCCTTGGCTTGGATCCCGATGCGGAGGAGCAGATGTTCCTGCTTCCAGGGAGCCTGGACCATTTCCATGAGGGCGGAGACGGGATTCTCTCCGCGGGGTGAATCGTAGGCGTAGGAGAAATAGTTGACCATCTCCTCGATGCGGACGGCATCCCTGGGAGGAAGCGAACCCTGGCGGAGAAAACGGCGGACGTTGGCGTAGGACGCCGTATCCACGTCGATTCCGAAGGTGGAAAGGGGGGCCCGGCTCACCTTTTTGAACGGGTTCTCCTCTTGATACCGGTAGTCCTCGGTGCTGGACCGGTTGGGGACGGGTGACGGTACGGCCGGCAACTCGTCAAGGTTGGCGCGCACTTCGACGGTTGGCGAGAAGGGAACCGACAGTGGCACCAGCGAATCTGCGCTGCGAGCAAATCGCTCCCGAACGATTCCCCCGGGAAGTACCGGGGGCTCGACTACTCTTGCTCTCGCATAGGAGATTGGGGGACGCTTGGATTCGGAGACGGAACCGACCATCTCCGCGGTTCGAGCCGTCTCGACATAGGCTTCATGATCCTGCTCGGAGCGGGACGAGGGAAAGAGTCTCTGTTCGTTGGACTGGACCGGGCTGGATGGCGAAACGGCGGGCGAATCAGCCGCCTCCGAAACTGCCGGGAGCGAGTACCCGGAGCTGTCCTGGCCGGCAGCAGGCGCCGGCGACACTGTCCTCGGTGGCTCAGGAACAGTTTGGGCGAGGCCTTGCGGGGGAGCGGCGGCACCGGGACCCGGGCTGGTCTGGTCATGTGCCTGATTCGTGATCCTTCCCGAAACCGCAGGGGCTTCGTCCACAACAGATTCCTGCCGCTGGAGAGCGGCGGAGAGCGGCGGCTCTTCCGTCTCTTGAAGGAACAGGAGCGCGGCGGAGACCATAACGGCGACCGCCGCGGCCGTCGCCAGCCCCGCGGGAAACAACCAGGACCTGTTCGCCGAACGGATCCGTGGCCACAGCCTCCAAGCGCGCGGCGGTTCGCCCAGACTGGCGAGTTGGTGGGGAGCGAGGGAGGGGCAAGGCTCCTGCTCCAACTCGAATCGGATCAGCTCCGCGGTGGCGCGCAGCGATTCCACTTCCCGTCTGAGTTCGGGAGACCTTTGCAACAGGGTCTCCACCGCTTCAATTTCATTGGCGTCGGTGAGTTCCCCCAGGGCATAGGCCGTCAGTCTGGGGTCTTGGGCCGGATCCTGGAAATCTGACTTCATCGGACGTTCCTCGATGTTGCGGCGGCCGGCTTGGAGTGCCTTTCCAACTCGGCGCGCACCTTTTTCACAGCGGTATGGATGAGATAACCGACGTTGCTCACCGAAATGCCGACCGTGGAGGCGATTTCCCGGTAGCTGAGTCCGTTCTGAAACTTCAGCCGCAAAACCTCCTGTTCCCTGGGGGGCAGGCTCTGCAAGGCCAGGAGAACACGGTTCACGTTCTCCTTACGCTCCAGCAGTTGTGCGGGTCCGGGCGCGCCGCTGGCCGCTTCCAGTTCCCCGGTCGCCGTAATCCGATTCATCCGATTCTCCTTGCGCAGCACGTCCAGCGCCCGGTTCCGGCAGACGGTGAAGAGCCACTGGGGCAAGTGTCCCTCGACCTTCTCCCTCTTCTGTTTCCAGAGGCGCAGAAAAGTGTCCTGGACCACATCCCGGCCGAGGTCCAAATCACCGGTGAGGTGAGCGGCGTATCGGACCAGCGGACCCTGATAGGCATCCAGAACGGATCGCATCCAATCGGCCTCCTCAAGCGTTCGAGAGTTTGTCCCGGAATTCGTCATCCTCTATCAGGTTAACGCTCGAGTCGGGATTTTCTTAGGTCCTCAATCTCGAATTCTGGTGCAAATTGACGAATAATCGTTGTAGGGGATCCCCCTGTGGGTGCCCTCTTCGGTTCAAAGCGGAGCAAGACGGGGCCAGACGAAAGGTCGGCGGCTGAAAAATTACGGTTCCGGCGAAGAGATTATGGTTCCAGCTACAGCGGGTTGGACAAGTGCAGAGAAACGGCGTCTAGCGGAGGCGGATGCAATGGTGCGCATGGCACCACGAGCGGAGCGTGGTCGGGGACTCGCGGAAGCGGGTCGGCGGGTTCGTTTACTGTTCGATCCGTTGGTCAGTCATCGTTCTGCTTTTCCTCGTTCTCCTCGTTGGAGACGAAATCCGGTAAGACGTCCACCAGCACACCGTTGCGTCACCATCTGAAACTCAGGCCTTGTCGTCAGTATCCACAGGACGGACTCTCTCCGCGGAGTTGGAATCGCATATCCCGATTGTCTCCAACATTTCCGCATGAATCGCCCGCCAATCCTGGTTGAGGTCGACCGTCCAGGCCTGAATGCGGAAGCCCTCAAGTCGGATGTCGGTCCTTAGCGGTTCGTCGCCCACTTGCGGGTATAGCAGGATGCCGTCGTGCTTCGCACCGTCTGGCGTGGTTGCCTGGCGGTTCCGCAGATACGCGAGGAGTTGGTAGAGATTGCCGGAGTGAAGCTTCCCACTGCCGGAGCCGTGTCTGCGGGCCAGGGTTTCCCTGTAGTATTTCGTGTCCAGGATGATGCGGCGGTTAGGCGATTCAAGAATCACATCTGCGGTCATTACGGGAATCCTCGCCCGGTCGTCGTCTGTCGCCCAGCCCATGTCCGCCCACTTGACGTTGCGGCCTCCCGAATTGACACGAAACACGCGTTGCTCGCGCTGGTAGAATCCGGTGACGAATTCCTCGAATAGGGCCCACATGGTTGCTTCGTCCCGCCGGAAGTCGCGGAAAGTGGCGCGGCCGGTCTTCTCGTCGACTACTGAGCTCTCGTACAGGAGCCTGCATACTGAGAGCAGGAACTGGTAGAGCCTTCGGTTACCGCCGAGCTGGACCTGGCTGAAGGTGTTCCTCTTAAGGCGGGTGCGTGCTACGCCGTCGAGCCTCCTGTACGCGGAGCGAACGTCGCCACGGACGTGGCTATCCAAGGTCACTCGTCGGCCCAGTAGCGTGCTCAACGACGTACGGAGGATGCGGTTCGGCAGGATATCGACTGATAGCTCCTCGAATTCGCAAGCTGCCCTGCCTCGGGCCTGGAGAGCACGCTTCGCTGTGTCGCTAACCGCCAGCTTTCCGCGAATGCCGGCAAGGTCCTCCCGCCTTTCCACGTACCCACGGTCGATGCCGCGGCGGAAGAGGTGGTTGACGCCGCCGGCGAGCACCTTGCCCAGCAGGTCCTGTACTGTCGAGAGGCCGCCCAGCGTGCCCAGCCGCCTGGTGTCCCGCTCCTGAACTCGCCCCCAGGCGTAGCAGAGAAGGTAGTAGACGTTGAGGATCGGAATGTTCTTCAAGGTCAGGCGTCGGCCGTGAGATTAGCCACTTGCTCCTGGACGTCTTCCGGGGAATCGAACCAGTACTCGCGCAGGAGCGGCACGATCTGGGTGTCCACGATTTGCCTGTACCAGTCCTCCGACGGATCGTCGTCGTCGCCGGGAACGAAGTAGCTGTGACCGAGCTGGAAGCCTGGGCCGAGTTCCCTGTCGTTTCCGATCGCCTCGTTGAGTTTGTCCATCCGGTCGGAGATGCGGCGGGCCAACTCCGGATGGGCCCCCTTGTCTGTGAGGTAATTCTCGAACTCCGCCCGGCCGCAGTCCTTCCCGTAGGCCGGCTCCAAAGTCTCGAAGGCGAATCGCCGCCGGAGGGCGTAGTCGACGAAGGCCAGCGACCGGTCGGCCGTGTTCATCATGCCGAGGATGAAAACGTTCTCCGGGACGTGGAAACGCTGGTCGGAATAGGTCAACGCGACGGCGTACTTTTTGCTGCGCTTGTCGCGCTCGATCAGCATGAGGAGTTCGCCGAAGATCCGTGAGAGATTGCCGCGGTTGATCTCGTCGATGATGAAGACGTGGGGAGTGTCGGGCTTGGCCCGCGCACGTTCGCAAAAGCGGTGGAAGACGCCGTCCTTGAGTTCGAATCCGCCGTTGTTGGTGGGACGGTAGCCTTGGACGAAGTCTTCATAGGCGTACGACTGGTGGAACTGGACCATTTCGATGGGACCGTTGTCCTGATGGCCGATGAGGCACCAGGCGATTCGGCGGGCGATAAAGGTCTTCCCGGTGCCGGGCGGGCCTTGGAGGATGAGGTTTTTGCGAGATCTGATGGAAATGAGGAGGCGGGTGAAGTGGTCGAGGGGGATAAAGAGGTCTTGGTGAGCGAGGTCGACTGTGTACGTTGCTGTAGAGTCTACCGGGTTTGGTTTGGGTTCATATCCACCGGCTGTCTCGCCGTTTTTTACTGGCTTGGGAGTCGGTTTTGGTTGCCATAGTTCCTTGAACGGAGAGAGGTAGAAGTGAACCTCCTTGTCCGGATGCTCGTCTTCGAGGCGTCGACGGATAGTCACCAGGGCTTGGTCGAGCGCGACCTGGTTGGAGGTGTCAAAAGGCTCGCCTTGATGGAGTCGGCTGATGATCCGTCTCTTGCCCGTATTGGAAACGATCTGCTCGAATTGGTCAGGGAAGAGCAGAAACAGGAGTGCATGTCGGAACATGCGACCGGAGGCAAACTCTGTGGCATCAAGCCAGGACGCAAATTCCCATGGTTGGCCAAGAAGGGATTCACGTTCGGTTCGGTCAAAGGAGAACCACGCGATCATTGCGACCACGAAGAAGCGGAATTCCATCCAGGCCCGTGTGTTGTACCCAGTGCCCGGGTTGACGACTCCCGCTCCGAGCACGGCGTCGTGGAGGAGATCATGGCCTTCCGGGAAGTCTCGTTCTGACCACTTCCAAATCTCGCTGATCCGACCTCTCTTTTTGGCCGGCCCCATGGACTTTCGATCCTGAATCAGGTGGTACACCCATGCCATTTCGGCCCAAAGGCACTTGGCGTCCGGGGAGCCGGGCGACAGTTGACGTTGGAGCTTGGTGGGGAACGAATCCTTGGACTCGTCCGGATTCTCCACAAAGAGTGAGTGCAGCTCTTGGAAGTTCCGGCGAGTCCATAGGGACCAGTCGGTGAACAGCGATCGTTCACCGAGCAGGCATCGATCTTTCCAGCGTTCAGCGGCCGGCAGGATCTGCTTGTGCCTTTTTAATCGCGCCAATAGTGGTCTCCGCAGTTGTCGTTTAACACCACGTTCAGACTGGAGAATAGGAGAACGGCTGGCGCGGATCAAATCACTCGGTGCGCCACGCCACGCCACGCCCGCCAAGTGATCTGTCACTAACCGAGTAGCTCGCCCAGTCTCCCTGGGCCGCGGGAAACTGTCCGTAGTTATTTCCCCTTTCCTCTTAAGGTGCGGGATCACCAATCCAAACGAGACACCCGGAACGCGCCCACAAGCTCCATCCGGGGGCTCGGTCGCGAGCGTGACGATCCGGCGTCGACCCGGCGGAACTCAGGTGCGAAGGACCAAGACAATCTGTTGGCCGGCGTTATGACGCCGTCGGCAGCAATCAGTGGCCGGTCCGGCCCTGTAGGAGGTCCACGGCGTGGGGAAGCAGTTTGAGGACGGCGTCCAACGATTCGGTAGCCCCTTTGGGGCTGCCCGGGAGGCAGAGGATCAGGGTCTGGCGGCGAGCCCCGGCCAGGGAGCGGGACAGGGCGGCAAAGGGAGTCTTCTTAAGGCCCTCCAGGCGCATGAGTTCGGCCAGGCCCGAGGCCTCTTTGGTCAGAAGGGGCCGCACTGCCTCCGGCGTCACGTCTCTGGGACCGAGTCCGGTGCCACCCGTGGCGACCAGGAGGTTGGTGTCGCCTGAGTCGCTGCAAGCGAGAACCTGTTCCTGAATGTCGTCCATCTCATCCGGGACGATGCGGTTCGCCGTCACCTCCCATCCCGCCTCCCGGAGCTGCTTCGCCAGAGCCTTTCCGGAAAGATCGGGCCTGTGGCCGTGAAAGCACCCGTCGCTGATGGTCAAGACTACGGCCTTCATGCGCCGTAGCCCTCGATCCAGACCTCTCCGTCCTTGTAGTGTTCCTTCTTCCAGATGGGAACCGAGGTCTTCAGCGTGTCGATGGCGAACCGGCAGGCCTCGAAGGCGTCCGCTCGATGGGCCGAGGCGACGGCGATGAAGACGCTGCTCTCTCCGATCTCGAGTCGCCCCGTTCGATGGACGATGGCCAATCCCTGAAGCGGCCACCTCTCCAGGGCCTGCTTCCGGATCTTGGCCATCTCGGTCCTGGCCATTTCCGGGTAGGCCTCGTAGTAGAGATGGGTGACGGACTTGCCGCGGGCATGATCGCGCACGACGCCGTCGAAGGTGGCCACCGCACCCGCCCGGGGAGAAGCGATGCTGCGGACGACGTGTTCCCGATCGATGGGAGTCGTGACGAGTTCGATCACGCGGCTCCTCCACTCACGGGGGGAAAGAAAGCGATTTCGTCCCCGGGCGAAAGCTCGTGATTCCAGGCCGAGTACTCCTGGTTGACGGCTACCAGGAGCGCCGTGCGATAGCGCTCCACGCCCGGATGCTGGTGCACCAACCGGCGGAAGACTTCGCGCACCGTGGCGCCCGGAGGGACCGATCCGAGGCGTATCTCGGACTGGCCCACGACGTCTCGGAGGGAGGCGAAAAGACAGATATTTACGACCACAGACGAAGTATAGCAGTCGTACCCGGAGCAGGGATGAGTTCAGGAAGATGAGGAAAGAGAAAAGAGGAGAGAGGAAAGAGTGGGGAAAGGCGGGTCGTTTACATGGATTTGGGCGCCAGTTGGTGGGGAGGATGGGATTCAATTCTCGATTCGTAACAACGGTTAAAAATTACTATTCATAGTAAAATAAAGGGCATAATTTACTATCTATAGATAATATTCTGCCGCTACGCAGTGAATGACCAGATTGTGGAGTGCGTGCCCCCCTGCGTTTCGGGCGACAGTCCCGCATTTGCGACTCTGATCCGGATCGACTCGGTGGCCGATTTCATCTCTGACCCTGGTGGGCTCCGGGTGGTGGGCGGAGACTCACTGAAAGCCCTCATTCGGCCCGCCTTAGTCGACTTCAAGCAGAGTCACGAGCCGGCCGGATATCTTGGCGACTTTCGCCTGGGACTGATAGTATCGCTGATCTGATGAAGAGGGCGCTGGGCTTGTTATTGCTCCTCTCGACACCCGTTGTGCAAGCGGAGATCCTGAAGGTCGAGATCGATGGGCCCATCGATCCCATCACCTCCGAATTCATCACTTCCGCCATCGGACAGGCTGAGGCTTCGAATGCCGAATTCCTCTTGATCCGTCTGGCCACGCCGGGAGGCCTGGGCATCTCGATGCAGGAGATCATCCAGAGCATCCTGAACTCGCCGGTTCCCGTCGTCTGCTACGTAGCTCCCCAGGGTGCCCGCGCCGCGTCTGCGGGCTTTTTCATCCTGCTCTCGGCCGATGTCGCCGTCATGGCCCCCGGAACCAATACGGGGGCGGCGCATCCGGTTTTCCCCTTCGGCATGGAGAACAAGATCATGCTGGAGAAGGTGAAAAACGATGCCGTGGCCGGCTTGAGGGCGATCGTGCAACAGAGGAAGCGGAACTACGATCTGGCCGAGAAGGGAGTTCTGGAGAGCAAGTCCTATACCGCTCAAGAAGCCCTGGAGGGTGGTCTCATCGACCTGGTGGAGGATAACGAGACCGCACTTATGGCGACGCTGCAGGGAAGACAGATCCAGCGTTTCTCCGGAGCCTCGCAGGTTCTGACGACCGAAGGACAGGATGTTCGGGTCGTCGAGATGACGTTCCGCCAGAAGATTCTCAGTTCCATCGCCAATCCGAACGTTGCTCTCATCCTGGGTGTTATCGGCCTGTTGGGTCTCTATCTGGAGTTTTCGAATCCGGGCCTGATTCTCCCCGGAGTGTTGGGAGGGATCAGCCTGCTTTTGGCCCTTCTCGGATTCTCGCTGCTTCCGGTGAACTACATCGGCATACTGCTCATCCTCCTGGCCCTGGGCCTGTTCGTGGCCGAGGTCACGGTTCAGGGATTCGGAATATTGGGCGCCGGAGGAACCGTCGCTATGATTTTGGGCATCCTGTTTCTGGTGGACTCTCCATTTCCCGAGCTCCGGATCAACTACGGGTTGGCCGTGGCGGTCGCCGTTCCCTTCGCCTTGATTGCCATCCTGCTCCTGCACCTGACCGTGAAGTCGGTGCGATTGAAGGTGACGACCGGGACGCAGGGGATGGTGGGATGTTTTGGAGTGGCCCAGACTCCCGTTGAAAGGGATGAGGGTTGGGTACTGGTTGCCGGGGAACGATGGAAAGCGGTGTCGGTGACGTCGATTCCCCAGGGCGACAGAGTCAAGGTTGTGGGTGCCAAGAATCTGGTTCTGGTCGTTGAGCCTTATGCCGGGACGGGAGTATCTTTGGCGATGCCTGCAGAGGAGGAGGCATGACCGGCCCGAATCGGTGCTGCCGGTCCCAATGCGGGTCTTCTTGCAGGAATGGAGGTTTCCATGTTTGAGGCTGTCTCGTTTTCGACCATAGTGCTGGTTGGCATTGTCATTCTCTACGCCCTCTCGGTCGTCAATGTCCTGAGGGAATATGAGCGCGGGGTCATCTTCCGCCTGGGAAGACTGCTGCCCGATTCGAAGGGTCCCGGGTTGATCCTGGTTTTCTGGCCCATTGACCGAATGGAACGGATCAGTCTGAGGATGGTGGCCATGGACGTCCCGGCCCAGGACGTGATTACCAAGGACAACGTCTCGGTCAAGGTCAACGCCATCGTCTACTTTCGAGTCATCGGGCCCAACAGCGCTGTCGTGTCGGTGGAGAACTACCTCTACGCCACCTCCCAGCTCTCCCAGACGACCCTGCGCTCGGTCCTGGGCCAGGTCGAATTGGACGACCTGTTGAGCAAACGGGAAGAGCTCAACGACCGGCTGCAGTCGATCCTGGATCAACATACGGATCCCTGGGGAATCAAGGTTTCCCTGGTCGAGATCAAGACCGTGGATCTTCCGGCGGAGATGCAGCGGGCCATGGCCCGGCAGGCCGAAGCCGAGCGGGAACGGAGAGCCAAGATCATCCACGCCCAAGGTGAGTTCCAGGCGGCAGAACGCCTGCGGGAAGCGGGCGCCACCCTCTCCAGGGAGCCGGTGTCGCTGCAACTGCGCTATCTGTCGACACTCTCGGAGATCGCCACCGAGCAGAATTCCACCATCGTGTTTCCCCTTCCGATGGACCTCCTGACTCCCCTGATGCGGATCGCCAAGAAAGCCGGGGTTCAGAGCGGCGGTGATTCCGAAGATTGATTGGAGAGAGATAGTTCACCTCTATGGACTCACTCTCCTGACAGTAACTGGATTCTTCCTCCTCGGCCTCTACGTGGGCCGAAAATCTCCGGTGGAAGCGGAACCGGCACGGTATACGGGGCCGGTGGGGGGCAGCTCCTCCAGTTCCGAATCGCAGCCTCAGTTGGAGTTCTACGGGCGCTTGAACGACCCGGCGACGCGGGGTGCGGGCGCAGCCGGAGCCAAGTCCTCTCCCCTTTCGCAGCAGGGCACGCGGGACGCCGGCAGCTTGAGCGACCCGGAAGCGACACCGTCCGGCGGTAGCCGTTACACCGTCCAAATTGCCGCCATGGAGCATGAAGAAGCGGCACGGCGAATGTTTATGCGGGTTCGGGCCCGGGATTACCCGGCCGTAATGCGTCGGCCGGGCCCGAAAAACCCCTTTTACCTGGTGTGGGTCGGAGAGTTTTCCACTGAGGGGGAAGCTTACGGTGTGGCCCGGCGGTTGTACGAAGACGGATTCCAAACTTTCGTCCGGAGCACTTCCGATTCCCAATGAAGGGTTGGACGCTGCGTCCTCTGGTCTCGGGCATCGGGATCTGCCTTTGTTTTCCCGGGTTTTCTCTCTTTCCTCTGGCGTGGGTCGCTTTGGCGCCCTACCTGCAATTTCTCCTGGAGACGAGCTCCCGGCGCCGGGTTCTGGCAGGGCATCTGATCTTCTCGTCCCTCTATTTCGGCGGAGTCCTCTTTTGGATTCCGGATGTACTGGTCGAGTACGGCAATCTGGACTGGTTCACGTCCGCTCTTGTCTTCGGGCTCATGATCCTGTTGCTGGATCTGTTCCTGCTCCCTTTTTCCCTCCTGACACACACCGTGGCCCGAAGATCCGCAAGCGTCGCGCTCTGGTCGGCTCCCGGCCTGTGGATCTTGACGGAGCTGCTGCGTAACTACTACACCGTAAACGGATTTCCGTGGGCGTTGGTGGGCCAGGCGCAATTCCCCTACCGTTGGATCGTCCAGGTGGCGGATCTGAGCGGCGTCTATCTGATTTCCTTTCTGGTGCTGCTGGGAAATGCGGCTCTCGTGGCGCTGGTTCGATACCGAAGTTGGAGAATTCCGATCGTATTCGCAATCTGCTTCACGGGAGCCAACCTGTATGGGTTGTACCGATGCCATATCTGGACTCCGCCGCCCGGTCCGAATCTGCGCGTCGCCCTGGTGCAGCCCAATGTCGGGCTGTTCGCCGATCGCCGGCACTATTCCGAAAAATACTTCGATGACCTTCCTCGGCACTACCGGAAGGCGGTTGAAGAAGGCGCCGACTGGGTGATTTTCCCGGAGGCCCAGAACCCTTACCTGCTTCAGACAAACTCAGAGTTTCGCGTATTCTGGCAACGTCAGGTTCGTACGGCGGGGGTCCCCCTGCTGCTGAACGTCACCTCGATCGAACCGCCTCCTTCCACCCGCTATTTCAACAGCGCCTATCTCTTGGAGGGCGGGGAAGCAGCCGCCTACCGGTATGACAAGATTCATCTGGTTCCATTCGGGGAGTACGTCCCGATGGCGGAGTGGCTCGAATTTGCCACGCCTCTGGTTCAGGAGGTGGGCGGGTTCCAGCCCGGCGGGAAGTTCGTCCTGGGCCGGGTCTCCGGAGTCCGGTTCGCGACGCTGATCTGCTTCGAAGGGATTTTTCCCGAGTTGGCCCGGGATTTTGTCCGGAACGGGGCCGAGATCCTGGTCAACATCACCAATGACACGTGGTACGGCACGACGGCGGCTCCCATGCAACACTTCCAGTTCGGAGCCTTTCGAGCCATTGAACAGCGCCGCCCCCTACTGCGCTGCGCCAACAGTGGGCATTCGGCCCACATCGATGCCACGGGCGCCGTTCGAAGCCAGACCGATCTCTTTGAGGAGGGAATGCTGGTGGACACGGTCCAATCGAGCTCCTACCGGTCCGTTTACTCCCGGGTGGGGGAATGGATTAATATGTTTCTGGTCGGCTTGGCGCTTCTCGGTCTGTTTTTTCCTCGGAGACGGCGATAAGGCGTCACCGTAAGTTCTGATTGAATCGCAACGTCTGGAAAGCATCTTCGCCGGAATTCGTACGCGAGATACAGGGAGGCTGTCGCCATGGAGGATATTCAGGAACGTTATCGGGATCTGAGGACCAGGATCGGCAACCTTTGGGAGTATCTTTGACGTCGAGGCCAAAGAACAGGAATTGTCACAAATCGAGGAGGTGATCTCGGACCCGGCCTTCTGGACCCGGACCCAGGAGTCCCAACACGTTCTCCGCCGCCGCCGTTACCTGCACCGGAGCCTGGAGCTGTCGCAGGAGTGCAAGAACTCTTTGGAAGACCTGGAGGTATTGATCGAACTGGAGAATGAGGGGGAGGACGTCCTCGATGATATCCGGCAACAGGTGCGGGACCTCGAGGAACGGCTCTCCAAGGCCGAGTTGAACACGCTTCTCTCAGGCCGGGACGACGCCTGCAACGCCATCGTCACCATCCATCCGGGCGCCGGTGGCACCGAGAGTCAGGATTGGGCCCAGATGTTGATGCGGATGTACCTGAGATGGACCGAAAAGCGGGGCTACAAGACGGAGATCGTGGATTTCCAGGAGGGTGAGGAAGCCGGGATCAAGTCGGTGACGTTCCTGGCTCAAGGAGACTATGCGTACGGCTACCTGCTGGGTGAGATCGGTGTCCATCGCCTGGTTCGTATCTCTCCATACGATGCCGCCGCCCGGCGCCATACCTCGTTCGCCTCGGTTTTCGTCTCACCCGAGATTGACGACAGTGTGCAGGTTGTCATAGAGGAGAAGGATCTCAAGATCGACACTTACCGGTCCTCCGGTAGTGGCGGGCAGCACGTGAACGTCACGGATTCAGCCGTCCGCATCACCCACCTGCCGACCGGAATCGTCGTTCAATGCCAGAACGAACGGTCCCAACACCGGAACAAGGACACGGCAATGAAGGTCCTCAGGGCCAAGCTCTACGACTACGAAATGGAAAAGAGACGGAAGGAACTGGATGAAGTCGAGGACGCCAAGGCCGATATCGCCTGGGGCAGCCAGATTCGTTCGTACGTGCTGCACCCCTATCGCCTGGTCAAGGACCACCGGACCCGGATCGAGATCGGGCACGTGGATTCGGTATTGGACGGCGGAATCGATCGTTTCATCGAAGCTTGCCTGAAACGGCGCAGCCTGGAGAAGAGTCGGCGTGGAAGGATTACGGATTCTCGATCTTGAAGAGTTACTTGACAACTATTTAGGGATATTTTGTGAAAGTAGAATCTGAATCTCCGGAGAACCCGGAACCAGAGGAAACTCCGGAATCCCAAGGCCAGTTTCCGGTCGAAGAGTTGCGGGAACAGGCCCGTAGACTCCGGGTGGCGGTTCGAAGGGACAGGATGGATCCGTCCGATCGATCCGATCCGTCCTTCCTCGGCAAGGTTCTCTATCTGGTGTTCTTCATGGGCGTCATGGGAAGCACCATCTATCTCCTCATGTTCCCCTCCGTCCGGCAGGAGTTGGTCCTTCAGGTTTCGGAACTGTGGATTGCCGCCGCCCGCGACGTCACGCGGTCCCATATCTATCGGCTTCCTCCCCCACCTCCCAAACCCGCCGAGCAGAAGGTGGTCTTTCAGGCGCCCGTCCCCATCGTGACCGGTTCGAACGTACCGGAGGGGGGAACCGTCTCGACCGGGGAGGCCCCGGGTGACGGACCCCGTCAGGCCCGGGCGCTGAAGAAGACTCGAGACTCCGAGACGGCCTACCGCCTGCTCCTGGAAAAGTCGGACATTGCCAAGGACCTTACGGAGGGAAAGATTCCCGGGCAGGCGTTCAAGGAGTGGAGACTGGTGAAAGACGATGTTCCGGTCTTCTGGATCGATCTCGTCGCGACCCGGGGCGCGGACCCTGAATTTCACCTGATCTGGTCGGTGGATCTGGAGACCCGAACCGTGACCCCGTTGAGCCAGGCGGCGCGGGACCTGGTGCGGCCCGAATCCAATTGAACTCCCTCTAGTCGTTCGCTCGCGAATCGGTGGAGGTGTCGGATTCGTTTCTGGTCCGCCCGACACCGAGATAGCGCCGCCGGAGTTCCCGGGCCAGAACCCGTCCTGTGATCCGATTCCCCTCGCCGGTCAGATGAGCGAAATCGAAATAGAGCTCCGATCCACCGGCTTGTCGCAGATCGGGAGATGGATCGAGATGCGGAATCTTCCGGGATCGACATAGCTTGATGGCTCGATCCATCAGCTTGCGGGCGAAGGCAGCATGCTCCGGCACGTCTTTCTGAAACACAAAACGGGAGGGGACCAACATGACGAGAAACGGTATCCGCTCTCGCTCAAGAAGATCCCGGATACCTTCCAATGCGCGAAAAAGCCTTCTCCAACCGGCGTCGATCCGATGGCGGTCCAGTAGAAACTTCTCGTAACCCATGGCGTAGTAGGTCAGCCCCCGGGTGCTGTGGAACGGCTCCGTGGGCCTGATTCGGTACAGGGATTCAAGTAATTTGCGAAGTAATACTGTGTAAGTATAGGTTTTTTCATAGAAATATGGTCCTCGCGACCAGGTTCCCAGTAGGTTCCCGTCCCAACCCACCACGTACCGGCCGCCGCGAATCGAGTCTGGCAGGGCCGCTTCGCCCCCTGACGGCCAGCCGAGCAGGGCCTCGTCGGTCACGTCGTTGCAGAGTTCAATCTGGATCAATACCAGATCGGGGTTCAGTGCGAGGCCTTCCTGATGGACGTAGGCTGCATAACTGGAGGGGCTGTAGCCTTGCCCGGATGCGTTGACGACCCGGAAGCGCAGGCCCCCCGCCGATTTGTTGAGTTCCCGCTGCAGAACTTGCCCGTAACGGTCCTGGGACGGGACTCCGAGGCCAAAACCGATGGAATCTCCCAATGACAGGATGCGGAATTCGCCCGCCGGAGGGACGGGGTCCAGTGGTGGCTCGTCCCGAAAACCGTGGGCGTTGGTGGCGAAGGGTATGTCCCACATGACGCCTTCGTAGTCTCCCCTCAGGCGGACGGGCAGGTACCAGGTCTCCTCGGCGTGATCGCGAGGTTCCGCGGATTCCCCGAGAAAGGAATGGCGGAGCCAGAATTCGGTAGCAAGCAGAATCAGGACGGCCAGAAGCCCGAAGAAGATCAAAGCCAGGAGAAGAAGTCGGCTCCGCAATTTGATTCCTGCCTCAGCCGGTGGGATTTCAGACGTGGAAGTCGGCTTTCGGTTACGGATAGTCAAGATAGGGCTTCCGGGGGGACGATTCAAGGCAACCGGGCGCGGGCGTCCGACCTTCGGCCAAGGGGAGGTTTCGGGAAACTCTGCTGTCATTCCCAAGCTGGCGTATCCGGAACCGGAATGTCCCTGACGGAATGGCGGCGTGCCGGTTCCCGGATTTTCAATTGGTCGGGTCCTGCTCCGGTTTGGACCGAAGAAGGCGCGCAGCAGGGGCGAAGAGGGCACCCACGAGGGGCGCCCCTACGGTCCGGCGGGCGTCAGCAGACGTTGATAAGATCCGCCCATGACACGCAGGTGGGCAGTGCGGGAGCCGGAGGCGGACGCAGTTCGGGCTCTGGCTTCCGAGTTGGAAGTGTCGGAGCTGACGGCTCGTCTGCTGGTCAACCGCGGCATCCAGGATCCGGATGAAGCGCACCGTTTTCTTCATCCCCGCTTCGAGAATCTTCACGATCCCTACCTCATGAAGGACATGGACAGGGCGGTCCCGCTCATCTGGCGGGCTCTGCAGGGGAAGAAACAGATCATGGTCCACGGCGACTACGATGTGGACGGGATCACCTCCAGCCTGATTCTGAAACGGGCACTGGAGATCCTCGGTGGCCGGGTCGACATCCATATCCCCAGACGGCTCAAGGACGGATATGGGATCCGAACCGAATTTGTGGAACGGTGCCACGAGTCGGGGGTGGGGCTGTTGGTGACCTCCGACTGCGGAATTCGAGCCTTCGAAGCTTGTGGCCGGGCGCGCGAGTTGGGCCTTGACGTTCTGATTTGCGATCATCACCTTCCTGCCGCGGAAGTTCCCCCGGCGCGAGCCATCCTCGATCCACACCGTGCGGACTGTCACTACCCGGACCGGAACTTGTCGGCGGCAGGGGTCGTTTTCAAGCTGGTGCAGGCACTCTTCGAAAAAGCCCAGCGCTCTCGGCTACTTCCCCATTTCCTGAAAGTCGTGGCCCTGGGAACGGCGGCCGACATGGTTCCGCTGACCGGAGAGAACCGAATCCTGGTCAAACTGGGGTTGGAAGGCCTGGCCCAGCCGCACAACGTGGGGCTTCGGGCCCTGCTGGACGGCGCCGGGGTTTCTGGAGAGGTGGGGATCAACGACGTGGCCTTCAGAATCGCTCCCCGCATCAATGCCGTGACCCGCATGGGAGGCGGACCCGAGGTGTTGGACCTCTTCGATACCCGCGACAGGTCGCGAGCCCAAGCGATCGTCCGGGACATGAACTCGAAGAACCGGGAGCGGCGGCGGCAGGAAGAGGCGATCCTGGAGGAGATCCATGAGTGGGAGCAGAGCCGGCCGGAATTGTTCCGGAAGACATTCATTGTCGTAGCTGGGAAGAACTGGCACCGGGGGGTGATCGGGATCATTGCCTCGAGGGTTGCCAGGAAATTCTTCCGGCCCGCGCTGGTGTTCTCGGTCGGGGAATCCGACTGTCAGGGTTCGGGAAGGAGCATACCCGGCTTCCATCTGTTGGAGGCATTGGAGGCGTGCGGCGATCTCCTCGATCGATATGGCGGACACGCTCAGGCGGTGGGTTGCGCCATGCAGGGAAGCGATTCCCTGGAAGAGCGCCTCCGCAGTCTTTCGGATCGCCTCGATTCCCACGCCCGGTCTGTGTTGTCGCCAGAGGATCTGACGCCTCTCGTCTCATTGGACTCCTATTTGGGGGCGGGCCACCTTTCGTTTTCGCTTTACCGGGATATCCAGCGGCTCGCGCCATTCGGAGTCGGGAATCCGGTTCCTGTCTTCGCCACGAATGGGTTGGACGTGACCGGCGGTCCCTGGGTATTGAAAAACAGGCATCTGAAGATCCGTCTGGGCGCCAACGGAGCCGGCGTGGACGCGATCTGGTGGAAGAACGGGAATGCCGCTGCTACCATACCGAGAGGATCGAAGATCGATGTGGCCTATACCTTGAATCGAAACGAGTACCGGGGCGTGGAGAGTCTGCTCATGACGGTCCAGGATCTTCGCACGCAACCGATCTCGTCCGGTTCTTGAAAACCTTCGGCGCACGTCGTCACGGGCCCGTGAACGATCCTTTTCGGCTTTCCGTCCAATTGGGAGAAGGGCATTGACCCTGTTGTTTCGTTGGGCGAGGCGATTCGATGACCCCCCGGGGACGGCTTCGAATCGCGCCCGGAGCCGGGCGGCCCGCTGGCGCTTTTCTACGGGCTGAAAGGACTGCTTCAAACCGGACTCTCTATGCGTCCCCGTTCCCTCAAGCTCTTACGGCTGGTTCTGATAGTGGTGCTGGCGACGGCCATGGGGGCCGTGGTCTGGAGTTTTCTGACCCGGCGCGACACCAGGCCCCCCTTGGTGCGGGAACGGCTGCTCTCGCCCGAGGTGCAGCAGCAGAGCACGGAATTCGAACACACCGAGCACCAGGAAGAGCGGACGGTCTACAAGGTGGAGGCCGAGACCAGTACTCAGACGGTCAAGGAAATCCATCGTCTTTTTGGGGTGAAACTGACTCACTATGGCCCGGATGGAAGCGTCGCCGAAGAGATCTCGGGAAACGAAGCGATCTACCGGGTCGTCGACGGGGGAATCGAGTTCACCGGAAAGGTTCGAATCGAGCTTTCCGATGGGACGACGATTGAAGCGGATCGTCTGAAGGCCGACCTTGCCCGTAACCTGGTGGCCATCGACGAAGGTTTTCGCTTCGAAATGGAGAAGCTTTCCGGGCACGGCCGATCTCTTAGCTATGAAATCCTGCGGAGCCGGCTTCGGGTCGACGAAGAGTTCGAACTGACCATCACGCAGGGAACGGATCGGCTCCGGGTCTCGGCGTCAAGGGCCTTGTACGATCTGGAGAATCGACGGGTCGATCTCTTGGACAGGGCTCGCATTCGAAGTCCGCAGGGAGAATTGGCCGCCGGTTACGTCCGGGTCTTCCTCACCGAAGACCGGGGCGTGGAGAGGATGCTCACCTCCGGCGGCGTTCGCCTGGTCCTGGATTCGGAAAGGACGTTTTCCGGAGAGTCCATCCATCTGTTTTCCGCTTCCGATGGGGGGCGGATCGAGCGGTTCCACGTCTACTCAGGCAAAGCCACCCCGGAATCTCCCGAGCAGCGCGCCGTGTACGAAGATCCCGAGACCTATCTGGAAGCGGACCGCATCGATGGTTTGGCGGGGGTTCCGGATTCGGAGGAGTCCCGGTTTCTGGCGCACCGGCGGGTTCTCGTCCGCTCTCGGACTCTGGGTCTCGAAGAGGGGCGTGCCGACCGGATGTCGGCTCGCCTGAGTCTTGAGCATCAGCGGCTCAAATGGTTGGAGATGCAGGGAAAGACGACACTGGTCGGGCGGCTGCGAGACCCCGGGGGATCCCGGGAGTCCATACAGGGAGACCGGCTGATTCTGAATCTCGGCGCTGACGGAGTCCCGGATCGTGCGACGGTGTTGGGGAATGCTGTGGCTTGGTCCCGAACCGGAGACGGGGCTTCGGCTCATCTTCAAGCGGGGCGGATGGACGCGTTCTACCGGGGTGGGGAATTGAAGAGGGTCGTTGCCACCCAAGATCCGGTTCTGCGCCAGCAAGTTCCCGAAGGGGAACGGAGAGTTGAGTCGACCCGCATGGAGGCTGTCTTCGAGGAGGGAGGCGAACTGAAGCTTGCGGCCGTGGGCGAAGTGCACTGGACCATGAGCTCGGAAATGATGCGGCGAGAGGGGGAAAGCGGGAGGCTCGACCTTGGATTCTTCGGCGAGCAACTCCAGGAAGCCCGAGGGGAGGGTCAGGTGGTCTATCGGGAAGACAGCCCTGAGGGCCGCCTCACGCTGAAGGCGAACAACGCGGCCTATGAAGCGGGACCGAACCTGTTCTCCTTTTCGGATCCGCAAGGTGCTCATCTCTATTACGCCAAGAACTCGATGGAAGGCACAGGCGTCGTGGAGTCCCGGACTCGGGCCGACGGTTTTCGGATGGACGCCGACCGGAGAGAACTGTCTGCCGCCGGGGGGGTCCAAACCGTCTTCAGTCGGCCCGGAAAAGAACCGGTCCTGATTCAGGCTGAACGTCTGGTGCTGGATTCCGGTGTCAAATCGCTGTCCTATGCCGGAAATCCGCGGATGCTCCGGCAGTCCCACCTGATCCAGGGAACGATGATCCGATTGGACTCCGCCGCCGAACGGCTGGAGGTTCAGGACGTGGACAGCACCTTTTGGGAGCCGGGGGGGGATTCGGACCGAGAGTGCCGGATCCAGGCGCCCGAGCTCGTCTATCAGCGGAGCTCGGGAAAGGCGGCCTACAGTGGCGGTGTCCAGATGCAGTCCGGCGATTTCAAAGTGGAATCCTCCCATCTGGACCTTTTGCTGGAGGATTCGTCGTCGAGCACCATTCAGAGCATTTCCGCAGGAGGTAAGGTCGAAATCCGGGAGGGGAAACGATGGGCTCGCGGAGACCAGGCGGTATATCATCCCCAGGACGGGCGCGTGGAGTTGACCGGAGAGCTCGCCGAGGTGGTGGAGCCGCTCCGCGGCAGCGCGTTCGGTCGGAGGGTGACCATGTTCGTGGGAACCGACAAGATAGTGATCGATCAGCCGGCCGCGCTTCCGGCGCAGTGACCCGCTTTCAACGGGACATGCCACGGCCTGCAAAGGCTTTCGTCCGGACCAGAAGTCTGATTCCATTGTCCGCGGATTTCTACGAATCGTGACGCATCCCGGAGCGTATCGGCCACGGCTCATTCGGGTCCTGTCTTTCCGTTCCGAAATTCCAAGGGGGCATTCTGGAGAAGGTTCTCGAGGCGCGGAGCCTCTGTAAGTCATATCGGAGCAGGCAGGTCGTCGGTGAAGTAAGCCTCACCATCTCATCGGGTGAGGTCGTCGGTCTGCTGGGACCCAACGGGGCCGGAAAGACGACCACCTTCTACATGATCGTGGGGCTGCTGGATCCCGACAGGGGTGAGGTCTTCCTGGACGGCGAGGATATTACTCCGTTGCCCATGTACGTTCGGGCGCGAAGAGGGATCAGCTATCTTTCCCAGGAACCTTCCGTGTTCCGCAGGCTTTCGGTGGAGGACAATCTGTATGCCATCGTCGAAACCCTGGATCTCCCCCACGGAGAATCGGATCAATTGGTCAGCGAGCTGTTGGATGAATTCGGGATCGCAGGATTGAGGAAGCGTCCCGCCTACACCCTTTCGGGCGGCGAGAGACGGCGTCTGGAGATCGCACGCGCGCTGGTCCTCCGACCCGACTTCATCCTGCTGGATGAGCCCTTTGCCGGAATCGATCCCATCGCCGTCTTGGATATCCAACGCATGGTCTCCCGACTCCAGGCGCGGAGAATAGGCGTGTTGATCACCGATCACAATGTTCGCGAAACGCTTCGGATCACCGATCGGGCCTACATCATCACGGAGGGGAGGATCTTTCGATCAGGTACTCCGGATCTACTCTCCTCCGATCCGGACGTGCGCAAAGTTTACCTGGGAGATCAGTTCCAGCTATACTGAGCTCTGTGGGCGCCAGTTGGACTGGCCAGAAGCTTCCCTCCGCGCTGCAGGGGGTCATCAGCAGCGGTCCGTGGCGAACGTCCCGCGTAGCACCGACAACGGGTATGCGCCCGCCGGACAAGACGGGACGAGGAAGCACTCTGCATCGAAGGGAACCGAGGGCCGGCGATGTCCCCCGGGATGCTGGCTCTGCCAAATGACGTGCGGACTTTTGCTTCGGGCTGCCAAGGGACCCTCAACCGGAGCACCTCCGGAGTGCCATGATTCGACGCGCCCAATTGAAACCCTCCCTGGTCCTTGGCCTGTCGCAACGGCTGGCCATCACTCCTTCGCTCCTCCAGAAGATTGAGCTGCTCTCCGTCAATCAGCTGGAACTCTCTGTAATCCTCCAGCAAGAGTTGGAAGAGAATCCCTTGTTGGACGAGGTTTCGGATCACTTCGAAGCCGGACCGGAGGCTTCGGAACCAGCCCGGGAATCGGAGCAGGACGGGGATCCGCTGGAGGAAGGAAGCCGTCTGGAGGACTTGGACTTCGAATATTTCTTCGGAGACTACCTGGGTTCGAGTTACGAGCGGCAGGAGTTCGAGCCGGTAGAACAGAAGGCTTCATTCGAGCAGTTTCTATCGTCTGCGGATTCTCTATGGGACTACCTGAATTGGCAGTTGAACCTGAGTGGCATCGATTCGGACCTGCGAGAGATCGCATATTTCATCGTGGGCAACCTGGATGAGGATGGCTACCTCACCCTTGCGCCCGAAGAGATTGGCCAGCAACTGCAGGTTTCTTCCGAGAGTGTCGACGCCGCGTTGACGGCGGTTCAGGCCCTCGACCCGGTGGGTATCGGGTGCCGGGACCTGCGTGAATGCCTGCTGCTGCAGGCCAGGGCCGCAGGGTTGGAAGACTCCCTGGCCGGCGCACTGATTCGGGACTGCCTGCCGTTGGTCGAAGCCAGAAAATTCTCCGGAATACGGAATCGTCTGGCCTGCGATCCGAAGGAACTGTCCCGCGCTCTGGAATTGATTCGAGGCTTTTCGCCGCGGCCGGGCCAGAAATATGCCGCTGCCAAACCGGTCTACGTCCGGCCCGATGTCCACATTCGAAAGGTTGGAGACGAGTACCAGATCAGCCTCAACGACGATGGCCTGCCCAAGCTGAGAATCAACCGCTCCTACCGGAAGCTGCTTCGAAAAAACGGCGTCCCCAAGGAAACCAAGACCTTTATCCGCGAGCGGTTTCGGTCGGCCATCGAGTTGCTGCGAGGAGTGGATCAGAGGGAGGAGACCATCTTCCGAGTCTGCCGCGTGATCATCCGGAAGCAGCACGATTTCATGGAATCGGGCATCCGGAAATTGAAGCCGTTGTTGATCAAGAATGTAGCCGATGAACTCGGGGTTCATCCGTCCACCATAAGTCGAGTCGTCGCCAACAAGTATGCTCACACGCCGCAGGGGGTGATGGAGTTGCGGCGATTCTTCTCCGTTGGTGTGGAGCACGCGAACGGAGAGAACGTCTCCACCATGCAGGTGAAGGACAGGCTCAGAACCCTGATCCGGCGGGAGGATCCGAAGAAGCCCTTGTCCGATCAGAAACTCACCGACCTTTTGAACCGGGATGGGATCCGTATTACCCGTCGCACCGTCGCCAAGTACCGGGATCAGATGAGAGTTCCCGGATCGCTCGCCAGAAAGAAGGCGAATCTGTTGTAGCTGGTACCCCTCAGTTCCCGCCGGGAGGGCGGCAGGCGAGGCGTGAACCATGCAGAATCATTCCGTGCCCTCGGTGACCGTTCGGCAGTTCCACAAGTCCATGGATCCGGCCCTGAACCTGGAGCTGGCCACCAGCGCGGCCGGTTCGGACAATCCCATCACGTCTCCCAGAATTCAGAAGCTGGGGTTGGCCCTATCCGGATACACCCGCTATCTGCACCGGGGACGAGTGCAGTTCGTCGGCCGCACCGAAATCTACTACATGGAGGAGTTGTCCCCCGAGCGCCGCCGGCAGGTTTTTGCCGACGCCTTCGACGTAGGACTCTGTTGCGTCCTGGTGACGACCGGATTGGCGCCGCCAGCGGATTTATTGGCCGAGGCGGAGAAGGCGGCGACTCCGGTCCTCACGACAACGGCGCTCAGTTCCCAGGCCATCGTAGAGGTCACAGCGAATCTGCAGGAGCATCTGGCACTCACCCGGACCATCCATGGCGTTCTGGTGGAACTCCTGGGACTTGGAGTCCTGCTGGTGGGGGAGTCGGGAATCGGGAAGAGTGAGTGTGCGCTGGACCTGATCCTGAGGGGCCACCGACTGGTCACCGACGATCTGGTCGTATTGAAGAGGTATTCGGGCGACAGCCTGGTGGGGTCGGGTCCTCCTGATGCGCCCTTCCACATGGAACTGAGGGGCTTGGGCATCATCAACGTCAGGGATCTGTTCGGCATCTCCGTGCTGAGCCCCGCCCGGCCCGTCGATCTGGTGATCCAACTGGAAAAATGGCCGGAGCGGGAGACCCGGGACCGTTTGGGACTGGAGGAAGAGAAGTATCGGGTACTGGGAGTGGATCTTCCGTTGATCACGATTCCGGTGGCGCCCGGACGGACCTTGGCGACCCTGGTGGAGGTGGCCGTCAGAATCCAGAAATTGAAAATGCAGGGATATAATCCCGCGTTGGAGTCGATTCGCCTTCTGGAAAGGCGGATTCAAGTACCGTGGGATCGAGAAGAGCAACCCCGGGCGGGGGATCAAGACAATGAATGACACGGAACGGCCCCATATCGGAGGACTGGTCGTCACTCACGGGAGACTGGGCCATGAGCTGGTCGCCGCCGCGGAGATGATCGTGGGCGAGATTCCCCACATCCTGCCGGTCTCCATTGGGTGGCACGACGACGTGGACCGGTCCCGGGAGGAGATCGAGGAAGCCATCAGCACACTGGACCGTGGCGGCGGAGTCATCATTCTGACGGACATGTTCGGAGGGACGCCATCCAATCTCACCCTCGCCTTGTTGAAGAAGGGAGAGGTGGAAATCGTCACTGGGGTCAACCTTCCCATGATCATCAAGTTGGCCAATCAGACGGGGAAGGAAGACGTGAGCGAACTCGCGCGCCGGGTTCTGGAACAGGGACAGAAACACATCGCGTTGGCCAGCGGGTTGCTGGGAGAATGATCCGGCGGGTCGTGCAGATCCGGAATCGTCTGGGGTTGCACGCTCGGGCGGCGGCCAAGCTGGTGAAAACGGCGTCCCACTATGACAGCGACGTCAAGCTCTCAAGGGTCGGTGGGTCCGAGCGGATCGACGGCAAGAGCATTCTGGGTATTCTCTTGTTGGCCGCCTCCTACGGCACCGAGTTGGAATTCACCATCAGTGGATCCGACGAGATTGAGGCTGCCGAGGCTATAGAGAGTCTCGTGGGAAACCGCTTTGGAGAAGACAAGTGAATTCCCAGGGGTGATCCTCGGGCTGACCGGCGCGATTCGCTCCAGATAGGAAGACCCGGGTCTTTGCTGTATTTTCGAGGGACATGGTGGAGAAGCTGCAACCCAACGAATCCGGCCGGAGATTGGTGGGCACGCCCCTCTCTCCTGGCATCGGGACCGGAAGAGCGTATCGGATCGAGCAACATGCGCCGGACTTCCATCGGCTGCATCTTTCTGCGGCCGAGGCGCCCCGTGAGTTGGAGAGGCTGCAGGAAGCTCTGGCCAAGTCCCGAGACCAGTTGGTCCGGATCAAGGAACGATTCGAACAACAACTGGGCAAGGAACACTCCTACATCATCGATGCCCATCGGCTGATCCTTGAAGATCGGGAATTCCTGGACCAGATCCGATCCAAGATCAGGGATCATCTTTACGGTCCCGAGCGGGCCGTCTGGGAAGCCACTGAGGAGTGGCTGGCCCTGTACCGCACTTTGACCGACCCTTTTTTCAGGGACCGAGGATCGGATCTTGAAGAAGTCGCGCGCAGGATCGTTGCCAACCTGGGTGAATCCGGGCCGCCACGCGAGGAGGAAGAACCCTCCGAGGACCTGATCCTTGTGGGTTCGGAAATCGGACTCTCGGATCTGGCCAGCTTTCCTTTGAGCCAGGTCAAGGGACTGGTTTCAATGCGTGGCGGACAGACCTCGCACATCACCATCATCGCCCGGGTGCACCGTATTCCGGCCGTATCCGGCGTTCGGGAGGTCGAGGGAGCCATTCGGACCGGAGATGAAATAATCGTCGACGGCTCCGAAGGTGTCGTTCTGGTTCAGCCGTCGGCGGGAGAGCGCCACAATTTCCAGGTGTTGCTACGACAGGAACAACGTCGGAGTTCGCAGTTGGAAGGGGACTCCAGACCGTCCCGCACGGCAGACGGGAGGGTGGTCTCGGTGCTTGCCAACACCGACATGGAAGACGAGGCCACCGTAGCGTTTGGCCTGGGTGCGGAGGGTATCGGACTTTTTCGTTCCGAGTTCGTTTACATGGGTGAAAAGAGTGGCCCCGTCCGGTTCGAAGAGCAGTTGACCATCTATCGGCGGTTGGCCCGGTTGACCCGGCGGCGACCGGCTGTAATCCGGACTTTGGATATGGGAACGGAAGATCACCCTTACTTCAGCCGGTTGGCGGGCGGAGGGCCGGTGTTGGGCCTCCGGGGCATTCGGTTGAGCCTGGACCAACCCCATCTTTTTCGAGACCAGGTGCGAGCCATTGTCAGCGCCCGGACGGAGGGAAACCTGCGGATTCTGCTCCCCATGATATCGAGCGCGGACGAACTGGTCACCGCTCGCGAGTTGATTCGGCAAGTGGAGCGGGAGGTAGCCGGAGAAACGGGGATCGAACCGGAATCGCCGATCCAGATGGGCGCCATGATCGAAGTCCCTTCGGCCGTTCTGGTTCTGGACGGAATCTGCCGGCATGCCGATTTCGTGTCGGTGGGAAGCAATGATCTGATCCAGTTCACTCTGGCGGTGGACCGATCCAGCGACGTCCTGTCTCCGCTTTTCAATCCCCTCCACCCGGCCATTCTGAAGAGCCTGGAACGGGTTGCCCGGATCGCGTCCGAAAACCGTATTCCCGCCTACGTCTGCGGAGAAATCGCCGCGCAGCCACTCTACGCGTATCTGCTCATCGGCATGGGTTTCCAACGGCTTTCCATGAATCCATTCTCCATTCCGACGGTGAAAAAACGAATTCGGGAGATGGTCTACGAGGAAGCAAGGGAGCGAATTCAGGAGTTGTTGGAGTTCTCTACGATTCAAGAAGTCGAGAGCTTCGTGAAACGGGAGATGCCGTCGTGGGAGACCGTCGGCCAGGGATCGGGCTCGCGGTTCGTGAAGAGTTGACCTCTCCGCAAACCCGTTCCGAATGGGGGTGAGACCACTTGGCGGTGAATCGCAATGACCTCAGCAAACCAGCTCACGTTGCTTCGCATCCTCTCGGTTCCGGTGTTTCTGGCACTGGTCGTTTACGGCGCCGTCGGAACCGCCCTGTTGGTCTTCCTCCTGGCTGGGACGACGGATTGGTTGGACGGGCTGATCGCCCGGAAATTCGGCCAACGGACCTCCTTGGGAAGGTTTCTGGATCCCATGGCCGACAAACTCCTGATGGTCGGCGCTCTCATCGTGCTCTCTCTGGAGAACCCGGCTCTGGAGGTCCAAATACCCCAATGGTTGACCCTGTCGGTAGTGGCCCGGGACCTGCTGCTTGGAATTGGCGCCCTCTCGGCCTACGTTTTCACCGGCACCAGGTCGTTTCCGCCGTCCATCTTGGGAAAGTTGTCCACGCTTGCCCAGTTCACGACCATCCTGGCGGTCCTCGTGGACAACCTGGTCCCGTGGCGAATGCCCTTTCACAGCGGTCTTGTCGGTCTCACGGCCCTGCTGACGGTGGGTAGCGGTCTCCAGTACCTGGTCCGCGGCGTTCGCATCTTTGCCTGTAATCGGGGATGAATCGCCTGCATATCGGGGGTTGAATCAGATTCGTCATGGAATTCCGCAACCTGAGGTTGGAAGTCGATTCGGGAGGAGTGGCCGAACTCACCCTTGAACGGCCCGAGGTCCTGAACGCGTTGAACGAGGAAACGATTCGGGAACTGGAGACGGCCTTCCGGTCCCTGGAGCGGAATGAGGAGGTTCGTGTCGTGCTTCTGGCGGGCGGCGGAGCGGCGTTTTCCGCCGGCGCGGACATCCCTGAGGTGCACCGGTTGGACGCCGAGACCGCCCAGGCTTTCTCTCGACGGGGCCATGCCGTCCTGAATCGGATCGAAGACGGGTCCAAACCGGTTGTGGCCGCATTGCGGGGCTTCTGTCTTGGTGGAGGCTGCGAACTTGCGCTGGCGTGTCATATCCGGATCGCGGCGACGGATGCTCGAATCGGATTGCCTGAAGTGAAGCTCGGCATCATTCCCGGCTATGGAGGCACGCAGCGTCTGGCCCGAATCACAGGGCGTTCCAAGGCCCTCGAGTTGTTGCTCTGCGGCAGGACCATGACCGCCCAGGAGGCCTTGCAGGCCGGTCTGGTGACTCTCGTGGTGGAACCGGACGATCTGCTGCCCACCTGCAGGGATCTGGCGTCAAGGATCGCCGGGCAGGCGCCTTTGGCTGTAAGGTACTGCTTCGAGGCTGTCAATCGGGGATACGGCCTGCCTTTGCAAGCCGGGCTTGCGCTGGAGACGGCCCTCTTCGGGCTGGCGTCGGGCACGGATGACATGAAGGAGGGGACCCGGGCTTTCATGGAGAAGAGAAAGCCCCGTTTCATGGGCCGGTGAAACCAAAAGCCTGGCGGCCCGTGGCAAAAGGCCAGTCGTAGTAGACTGGGATTTGGGAGAGACGGACGTGAAGGAAATCACAGGACGTTTGGATGGCGCGGATCTCAGGATCGGCGTGGTTGTCAGCCGCTTCAACGAGTTGGTCACCGATCGACTCCTGAAGGGGGCGTTGGACGTGCTCCACCGGCTCGGAGTCCCGGATGAGGGCGTGACCGTCGTTCATGTGCCTGGGAGTTTCGAGATCCCTTTTGCCGCCCGGAAACTGGCTTCCGCCGGGATCTGCGATGCAGTCGTCTGCCTCGGGACCCTGATCCGGGGAGAGACGGATCATTATGAATACCTGGCTTCGCATGTGACCGGAGCCCTGTCGCGATTGGCGCTGGAGCAGGGCGTCCCCATGACCTACGGCCTGATCACGGCGAATACGACCGAGCAAGCCATCAATCGCGCCGGCTTGAAGCATGGCAACAAGGGGGCGGAAGCGGCGTCCGCAGCGGTGGAGATGGCTGATCTGGCTCGTCAGAAGCTGGCGGACGGGTGATGCGCCCGGTGGATACGGGGAAGGGCTGCGCCTTCTGGTCTCCCGCTCCGACGGTCAGACCTGGAATGGCCTCCTGCGCGGTGCGTGACGATCGATCCCACTGCCCAGGAGCCTGCGCGGCAGAAATCGATCTACTGCGAAAGCGGTAGAATCGGTCCAGATTTCCCCGATTTCTCGGCGAATAGAATGACTATGCACCTCCAAATCGAGAAAATCTGGCCTCGATTCCCCGCTTTCTCGCTACGATCATTTCTGCCGCGCAGACTCCAGGTGGGACCACCCTTCTGGTTCAGTAGTTCGATATGAGCAGAAGGAGGGCCCGTGAATACGCCCTGCAGATGCTTTATCAGCAGGAGGTGACCCGGGACCCGGGCTCCCTGGTGGAGCGGGCCTTCTGGAACGCACATGCCGCGGCCGCCGCAGAGTCCCGCAGCTTCGCAGGTCACCTGTTCGGGAAGTCACTTCAAGACAGGAGCAGGATCGACGCCCTGATCCGGCGTCATTGCGACAACTGGAAATTGGGGAGGATTTCGGCGGTTGATCGAAACGTGCTGCGTATGGGGATCGCCGAGTTCCTATTCCTGGACACGCCCAAGGTAGTGGTCATCAACGAGGCCATCGAGATCGCGCGAAAATTCGGGACCGAGCGATCGGCGGATTTTGTCAACGGTATCCTGGACGCCATTCGGAAGGAACTGGATGCGCAGAGTGACACCGTTTGAGGAGAGGGAGATGACGTCCGCGGCGGACCACGCAGAGAGGCCCGGGGAGCGGGGAGCGGAAAGATGAGTTCCGGAAGCGAACTGCTCAACCGGCGGATGGAGAAGCTGCGGAACATACGGGCCGGCGGTTATGAACCCTATCCCGCCAACTACGACCTGACCCACGAGATACCCTGGATTCTGGAGAGCTTCTCCCAGTTGGAGGCGGCTGATCTGGAAGCGGCGCGGCAGAGAGTTCGAACCGCCGGCCGCATCGTCTCGATTCGGGGCCATGGCAAGGTCAGCTTCGCCCACTTGAGCCAGGGTGGCGGCCGGCTCCAGATCTACGTGCGGCGGGATCGGGTGGGATCCGAGGAACACGATCTGTTCCGGTTGCTGGACATCGGGGACTTTCTGGGCGTGGAGGGGGAGTTGCTGCGGACCCGTACGGGAGAATTGACCGTCTTCGCCGATTCCGTCCAGTTGTTATCCAAGTCGGTCCGGCCACTGCCCGAGAAGTGGCACGGGCTGGCCGACGTGGAAGTGCGTTACCGGCAGCGCTATCTGGACTTGATGGCCAACCCCCACGTGCGGTCCGTATTCGTCCGCCGCAATCGGATCATCTCGTTCCTCCGCCGCTTTCTGGAGGCCAGGGGGTTCCTGGAGGTGGAAACGCCCATGATGCAGGTCCTGGCGGGAGGCGCAACAGCCCGGCCCTTCAGGACGTATCACGAAGCGCTGGGAATTCCGTTGTTTCTGAGAATCGCGCCGGAGCTCTACCTCAAACGCCTGGTGGTGGGGGGATTGGATCGGGTGTTCGAGATCAACCGGAATTTTCGAAACGAGGGCGTATCCACCCGTCACAATCCCGAGTTCACCATGTTGGAGTTCTACCAGGCCTACAGCGACTACGGCGATCTGATGGATCTGACGGAAGAGATGTTGGGGGGGCTGGTCCAGGAGGTCTGCCCGGGATTGGAGGTGGAGTACGGACCGGCGACCATCGACTTCTCTTCGTTCCAACGGTACAGCATGGTGGATGCGATTCGTCAGTTCTGGCCGGGACCGCAGAGCCCATCGACCGAGAGCCTGACGGATCCCACGGTGCTGAAGACTCTGCTTGGTGACCAGAATGTGGAAGTGCCGGCGGAATCGAGTTGGGATCGCATGCTGGGACTGCTGTTCGAGGCGGTGGCCGAAAAGCACTTGATCCAGCCCACGTTCATTTATGATTTCCCGGCGCAGCTGTCCCCTCTCTCCAAGCGGAAAGCCGATGACCCCCGATTCACGGAGCGTTTCGAGCTGTTCGCCGGAGGTCTGGAGCTGGCCAACGCCTACAGTGAGCTCAACGATCCGGAAGAGCAGCGGCAGCGATTCCGGGAGCAGCTGATCGACCGGGAGCAGGGGAACGACGAGGCCCACGAGATGGATGAGGACTATGTGCGGGCCCTCGAGTACGGAATGCCGCCGGTCGCCGGCGAGGGCATCGGAATCGATCGGCTTGCCATGCTGCTGACCAACTCTCCCTCCATCCGGGAAGTGATTCTCTTTCCCCACCTCCGTCCGTCGCGAAGGGAAAGAGGCTCCCGGGATGAAGAGTGAGAGGCAGGGCGTTGGCCGGATTGTAATGACTCGGAGTCGGTGAAAAGGCGACGAAATAAGGGGCGTGAATGCGTTTCGAGCTGTTTGTCGCCCTCCGGTATCTCCGAGCCCAACGCAAACAAGCCGTCATTTCGGTCATCAGTGTCATTTCGGTGGTCGGCGTCGCCGCCGGCGTCATGGCCCTCACCATCGCGTTGGCCCTGAACAACGGTCTGCAACGGGAGTTTCAGGCCCGCATTCTGGGGGCCACGTCCCATCTCAATCTCATCCCTGCCCGGGACCGGGCCATCACCGGATACCAGGAGGTCGCGCGCATCCTGAATGAGATGCCCCGGATCAAGAGCGTCGTGCCAACGGTCTATGGACAGACGATGTTGCGGGTCGGTGCGAGACAGGGAGGGGTAATTCTGAAGGGGATCGGCGGAGATCCGAGCCGTCCGTCCAACCTGAGTGTCTCGATCATCGAGGGGACCACGGCAGGATTCCAAGACGGCGGCAGGCCCTTTCCCATCATTCTCGGGAAGGACTTGGCGGGATCCTTGGGAGCGCTGGTGGGAGAACAGGTTCGGGCCTACGGGCTACAAGGCGAGCTCTCACCCGTCGGCCGCAGTAGTGTTCGCGTCGGAAATTTCCGGGTCGCGGCTCTTTTCGAGTCCGGGTTGTGGGAATACGATTCCAATTGGGCTCTCGTGCCGCTGGCCGCCGCGCAGTCCTTCTTCGGTCTTTCGAAGGATCAGGCCTCGGCGATGGAAATGCGCGTCGAGGACATCTACGCCGTCGAAGACCAGGCCCGGGCAGTGCAGGAGACGATGGGTGCCGACTTCGCCACCAACACCTGGATCGAACTGAACAGGCCGCTGTTTTCGGCTCTGGAATTGGAGAAGCTGGCCCTGTTCGTCGCCATCGGACTTATCGTTCTGGTCGCTGCCCTGAACATCGTCAGCACCCTGACCCTCATGGTCATGGACAAGAACCGGGATATTTCCATCATCACCGCCATGGGAGGAACTCCTCGAACGGTCACCCTGGTGTTCATGCTCCAAGGCCTCATTATCGGTTTGGCCGGCACCGGACTGGGCGGCATCTTGGGGGCGGCCACCGCCTGGTACCTGGACGCCTTCCAGGCGATCGAGTTGGAACCTCGTGTCTATTCGATCCCCTACGTCCCCTTTCAGTTGAATCCGTGGGATCTTGTCGTGGTTTCGCTACTGGCGATTCTCATCAGTTTTGCCGCCACCCTGTACCCGGCGCGCGCCGCGTCCAGGCTGGATCCGGTGGAAGGGCTCCGCTATGAGTGATCTTCTCAAGATCCGCAGACTGTCGAAATCCTATCGTTCGGGGCAGGAGCGACTGCGCATTCTCGTGGAATTGAATCTGACGGTTGAGACGGGGCAAATGGTGGCGGTCACGGGAGCCAGCGGTTCGGGCAAGAGCACCTTTCTGCACCTGGTCGGGGGAATGGAGAGACCGGATTCGGGGAGTATTCTCTTCCAGGATCTTGAGATCACCGGACTGCAGGGGCGGGAGCTGGCCTTGTACCGGAACCGGACCGTGGGATTCGTTTTCCAGTTCCACTACCTCCTCCCCGAGTTCAACGCCCGGGAAAACGCCATGTTTCCCTTGCTGCTGCGAGGGGCCTCCCACCAGGAGGCGTCCGAGCGGGCTGAAGCTCTTCTGGCAGAGGTGGGGCTGGGTGACCGGATGCGGCACCGGCCGGGGGAACTTTCAGGCGGTGAGCAACAGCGAGTCGCCATCGCGCGCGCCCTGGCGGGAAAACCCAGGCTGTTGTTGGCCGACGAACCCACAGGCAATCTCGATCCGGCCACCTCCGAGCGAATTTACGAACTGCTGGATCAGGTGCATCGGAACCACGGACTTACGTCACTGATCGCAACCCACAATGCGTCCCTGGCGGATCTGTGCAGCGTCCGTAAGGAGGTCATTCAAGGGAAACTCGTCTAGGAGTCTGCGCCGTAGAAATGATCGTAGCGAGAAAGTGGGGAATCGAGGCCAGATTTTCTCGATTTTGAGGTGCATAGTCGTTCTATTCGCCGAGAAATCGAGGAAA
The DNA here is from genome assembly GCA_963668095.1 of Acidobacteriota bacterium. Taxonomy (GTDB): domain Bacteria; phylum Acidobacteriota; class UBA6911; order RPQK01; family JAJDTT01; genus JAJDTT01. The sequence goes on from OY764083.1 coordinate 441,311, forward strand.
TATGGACCGATTCACCGCTTTCGCAGTAGATTGATTTCTGCGGCGCAGGCTCCTAGGTCGGCCAACAGCGTTTCGCTGTCTCGCCTGTCTCCGGAACTCCATTCGCAATCGGGCGGGATTCCGGTTCCCGAAGGCATCGCGCCGGCGCCGGCATCCGGCTTTATCACTACGCGTGTGTATAATCGGCGGAGTCGGTGAGCCGTTTGCCCGGGCATTTGCGGTTTGCTTAAAATTAGTTGGGAATCGCTCCATGTTTGAGAAGTACACGGAGAAGGCCAGGAGGGTCATTTTCTTTGCCCGTTACGAGGCCAGTCAGCTCGGTTCCCGGTCCATCGAAACAGAACATATCCTGTTGGGCCTGCTCCGGGAGGACAAGGGGCTCACCAGCCGCTTCTTCCGTAGGACCGAGGCCACGCTGGAGGCGATTCGCAAGGAGATCGAGGGTCGTTCGGGAGTGCAGGAGAAGGTCTCGACTTCAGTCGAACTTCCTTTGAGCGATGAGTCAAAGCGGGTGCTCACGTTTGCGGCCGAAGAAGCGGAACGCCTCCTTTGCAGTTATATCGGGACCGAGCACATTCTTCTCGGCCTGCTCAGGGAAGAGAAATCGGCGGCCTCGTCGATCCTGACCGAAAAAGGGCTGCATCTGGCGCGGGTTCGGGATGAACTGGCGGGAAATCCGGGACGTCCCACGCCGCACAAGGTGAAGGAATCCTTGATCCTGACCGAGTTCAGCCGGGATCTGACCGAAGCGGCCATGCACGGAGACTTGGACCCCTTGATCGGCCGTGAGGCCGAGATCGAACGTGTCACCCAGATTCTCTGCCGCCGGACCAAGAACAATCCGGCGCTGATCGGTGAGCCGGGAGTGGGAAAAACGGCGATCGTAGAGGGTTTGGCCCAGAGAATCGTCAACGGTGACGCTCCCGCCATGCTCCTGGACAAACGAATTCTCGCTCTGGACATTTCCTTGATCGTGGCCGGCACCAAATACCGCGGGCAGTTCGAGGAGCGCTTGAAATCCATCATGAAGGAGATCATCGAGAATCCTCAATTCGTGATCTTCGTCGACGAGTTGCACACGCTGGTGGGCGCCGGTTCGGCAGAGGGCTCGCTGGATGCGGCCAACATCCTGAAGCCGGCCCTGTCGCGTGGGGATCTACAGTGCGTGGGGGCGACAACGCCCTATGAATACCGGCGCTTCATCGAGAAGGACCGGGGGCTTGAACGCCGGTTCCAATCCGTAAAGGTGGCGGCGACCAATGAAGAAGAGACGATAAGGATCATCCACGGCATCAAGGAACGTTACGAGAGTTTCCACCGGGTGAAATACGACGACGATTCCATCAAGGCTGCGGTCAGCCATTCCAATCGTTACATTCCCGATCGATTTCTGCCGGACAAGGCGATCGACGTCCTGGATGAAGCCGGTGCCAGGGTGAAACTCAACTACAGCTCGTTTCCCGACGAAGTGACGGTTCTCCAACAGAAGATTCGGGTGACTGTCCGGGAGGTGGACGATGCCATCTCGGCCAAGGAATTCGACCGGGCGGCCCAACTCAAGGATCGGGAGGTGGTGGAGCGGGAGAACCTGAAGATCGTCAAGGATCGCTGGAAACTGAAGAATCGCATCACGCCATTGGTTGGCCGGAAACATATCGAAGAGGTCATCTCGCGCTGGACCGGGATTCCGGTAAGCGCGTTGCGCGAAGAGGAGACACAGAAGCTGTTGCGCATGGAGGTGGACCTGCACCGCCGGGTGATCAGCCAGGACACGGCCGTTTCCGCGCTCGCCCGGGCAATTCGCCGGAGCCGGGCCGGGATGAAGCATCCGAACCGGCCCGTAGGATCGTTCCTGTTCCTGGGGCCCACGGGCGTGGGCAAGACCGAGTTGGCCAAATCATTGGCCGAGTTCCTGTTCGGAAGCGAAAAATCGCTGATCCGTTTCGACATGTCCGAGTACATGGAGAAGCATTCGGTGTCCAAGCTCATCGGCTCTCCCCCTGGATACGTGGGACACGAAGAGGGTGGGCAGCTGACCGAACGGGTCCGGCGCCATCCCTATTGCGTCGTCCTTCTGGATGAGGTCGAAAAAGCCCACTTCGACATCTTCAACTTGTTGCTGCAGGTCTTCGAAGACGGCCAATTGACCGACTCCCATGGGAATACGGTCGATTTCAAGAACAGCATCATCATCATGACTTCCAACATCGGCGCCCGATACCTGATGAACAAACCCCAGATGGGGTTTGCGAGTGGAACGGATCAGGGGAGGGAGAGGGTGGAAGAGGTCATCATGGACGAGGTGAAACGGGTCTTCAATCCCGAGTTCTTGAATCGGGTGGACGACCTCATCCTGTTCGATTCCCTGACCGAAGAGGATCTGGGCAAGATCGTCGATCTGCTCATCGACAAGGGCAACGAGAATCTGTCTCAGAAGCAGATTCGCATATCCTTGGGCAAGAGCGCGAAAAGATGGATCATTGACAAGACTTGCCGCGACCGTTCCTATGGCGCACGACCCCTGAGGAGAGCGATCCAGAAATATATTGAAGATCCGGTATCGGAGTTGATTATTCAGGGGAAATTGAAAGAAAAGGAAACTCTCTCCATCTTTATCAAGGGTGGAGCATTGTACTATCGGGCCAAGGGATCCAAGAGTGCAGGCGTCCCCCTGTCATTCGGGATCGCGTAGCGGCCTGTGGTGTAAGTCCCGCGGAGGACCTGAAGCGGCGAGTGGTTCGCCGGACAAGGCGTGACGAGGAAGCATAACGGGCGTATCTGATCGAGGAGCAACCCCTTCCCCCGGGTGTCGCCCTTGGTCGGATGCCACCCAGACTTATGCCGCCGGCTGCAGTTCACGAGTCTCCCAGTCCAGGTCAGAGATCGGGATGGGTTCGTCGAACGAAAATTGTTCTGCCGGAGGGCAGTGGATAGAATCTAAATGATGAGCAAACCGTTTCGTGCTGCTCACAGACTGAACCCCGGCCGAATGGTCCGGATCGTGTTCCTGATGCTGGCGCTCTCCTGGGGTGGCTCCGAGCTTCTCAACGCCCAGGCACGCCAGTCGGTCGGTCGCCTGGAGGAAGTTCGCATCCTCGGGAATCGGCGCATCAGCGAGGACACCATTCGTTTCTACATCCAGAGCCGGCAGGGGGACGTCTACAACGAAGGGCAGATCCTCCGGGATTTCCGGAGTCTCCTCAACACCAACTTCTTCGTCGATGCCAAGGTGAAGAAGCTGGAGGGAGAGACGGGAACCATCGTCCTGTTCGAGGTCAAGGAACGCCCCCTCATTCGGACCATCGAATACGAGGGCATGAAGTCCTTCAAGGAATCGGACGTCCTGGAGCAGTTCCGGGAGCTCAAGGTGGGAATGACTGTCGACAACCCCTTCGACGGCGCCAAGCTGCCCAAAGCGCGGCGGGCCCTGCGGACCTTGCTGGACACGAACGGGCGCCCTCTGGGTCGAGTTGAGGTCACCGTCGAGCCGATCACGTCGTCCGCCGTCAAAGTGGTCTTCAACATCGACGAAGGACCCAAGGTGAGGATCGGCAAGATTCAATTCGAGGGCAACACGGTCTTTTCGGACGGGGAACTGCGGGGGGGCTTGGAGCTGACCAAGGAGCGGGGGCCCATCACCCTCTTCAAGGGTTTCGACAAGTACATCAAGGAGAAGGTCGAGCACGATCTCCACGTCAACATGATGGACAAGTACCGGGAGCGGGGTTACATGGACGCCCGGCTCGGGGAGCCCAAAGTGGAGATCGTGGAGGCCGGCAGAGGCATTCTGATCGGCTTCCGCAAGACCAAGCAACAGTACTTCATCACCGTGCCCATCGACGAGGGGCCCCAGTACCGGTTCGGCGACTTCAAGCTGGAGGGCATCAAGAACTTCGACGCTGAAGTCCTGACACGCGCCTACAACATACAGGAAGGGGAGATCTTCAACTGGGTCCAACTGCAGAAGGCCAACGATGACCTGAAAAAACTCTACGCCAGGTACGGCTACCTGGATATGGAGGCGATTCCCGAGATCGACAAGGGTGAAAGCGAAAATGTGATGAACGTCGCGATCCGCGTCGAGGAAGGTAAGCAGTACCTGGTGAAGCGGATCAACTTCCTGGGGAATACCAAGACTCGGGACAAGGTCCTCCGGCGTGAGTTTCTGCTGGAGGAACAGCGTCAGTTCAACGGCGACCTGTTGGACATATCCGTCATTCGCCTCAACCAGTTGGGGTTCTTCGACAAGATCGAGGAAGAGGATTACGAGGTCGTCAAGCGCCCGGACCTGGCCGAGGTGGACGTTCTGGTCACGGTCAAGGAGCAGAGTCAGCAATCCATCGGCCTGACCGGCGGCGTTAGCGGAATCAGCGGCAAGTTCATCGGGGTCAGTTATTCGACCAACAACTTCCGGGGATTGGGCCAGCAGATCTACGTCCAGGCAGTCACCGGGACTCGAACTCAGCAGTACAATTTCTCATTCCAAGAGCCCTATTTTCTGGATACGCGCCTTTCCCTGGGGTTCTCCGTCTTCAGCCAGCGCTTCCGTTACGATACTTTTTCGGCTTTCTATGGTCTGTTCCTGCCCGAGAACAACGTCAACCTTTTTACCCGGAGCAGTACCGGGTTCAGTGTGCAGACCGCCCATCCCCTGTGGCGATGGGTGCGGGTGGGACTGTCATACCAGTTGCAGCGGATCAGCATCACGGACGTGGCAGAGAATTTCAGCGATTTTGCCTTGAGCCAGCTGACCGGGTTCACTCCGGGCGGCAGCCGCGAAGATGCTCAGGAAGGCATCATCCGCAGCGAGGTTACGCCCAGTTTCACCTACAACAGCAAGAACGCGTTTTTCGGCGCCACCCGGGGATCCATGTTGCGACTCCAGGTACCCCTTGCTGGGGGGCCCTTGGGGGGGACCTACAACGTCATTTCTCCGGTACTCGAATATCAGAAATTCACGGAAGACCGCTGGTTGAGCGGCGGCCGCAACAGTATGGGGTTCCGAGCCCAATTCCTGCACCTGCTGCCTTACGGAGAGCTGCCGAACGGCGGCCCCATGACAGTGCCTTTCTTCGAACGGATCTACAGAGGCGGGGAGTTCGACTTTCGTGGATTCGATCTGAGGTCGGTGACGCCATGGGCCAAGACTCGATCCCCCCTGAGGGACGAATCGGGTAATCCCATCATCGACAGACGTACGGGACTGCCGGCCCTGAGCGAGAATCTGATTCCGTCCGGCGGAGACACTTCTTTACTGATTACGGGCGAGTATCGAATTCCCGTGGCCGGGCCCATTCATCTGGCTGCATTCGCGGATTTCGGGATCAACACGGTGCTGAAGAAAAACAAGTTGGTCCTGTTCGGGCCCAACACGGCGATTGACCTGATTGAGAGCACCAACGATGTGTGGCGGATGTCGACGGGGGTGGAATTCCAGTTTGTCATGCCCATGCTCAACCAACCGTTTCGCCTGATATTCGCCTATAATCCCATGGTCATGGATACCACGGTCACGGTGAATGGAATCCGCTATCCGATGCAGGAACGTCGCAGGAACATTCGATTTACGGTAGGATATACCTTCTAGCAAGGAGAGGGTGGATCATGTTCATGAGATATGGAAGATGTTTGCGTTTGTTTGTGTTTGCCGGCCTTGCCGGTGTCATGGGCGCCGCGCCCTGGGCCATGTCCCAGGGTCTGACCAGCGGCGGGCTCAAGTTTGGGTTTGTCAATTCGGTTGAGGTTCTGCAAGGGACCGACGAGGGCAGGCAGAAGCTGGCCGAGTTTCAGCAGTGGGCCGAGTCGAGGCAAAAGGAACTGCAGCAGGACAAGGCCGAGTTGGATCGGTTGCGCGAACAGTTCGCCGCCCAGGAACGGACACTGAATCCGGATACTCGGACGGAAATGATGAGGACCATCGAGGATCGGGACCGGAGGCTGCGCCGGAAACAGGAAGACAGCCAACTGGAGTCCGAGGCCAGAAATCGTCAGATGCTGGAACAGATCGGAACCAAGATCCAGACGATCATCAGCGAGTACGCCCAGCAGAACGGTTTTTCGGTCATCTTCTTGCGCAATGAGAGCCAGAGCTATGTAGATCCCGCCTTGGACATCACCAAGGAACTCGTCTCCATCTACAATCAACGTCATCCGGTGGCTTCCGCCCAGGCTTCGTCCGCTCCGGCGCAGCCGTAGCGCCCGACCGGTAATCCCGCCGCGGCAGGATAGATACTGGATTGCGGATCCAGGTTCTGTTTCCCTCCGAGTCCGATGATGCGCCCGGCGAAATCGTCGTCGCGGGCGCGCCGATACCCGTAAGGGAACGATCGTGCTCTATCGTCTGCGACAGCTGGCGGAACACGTGGGTGGAGAGATCGCGGGAGATCCGGACACTCCCATCCAGCGTCTGAGACCCTTCGAGTCGGCTGGTCCGGGCGATTTGACGTTGGCGGCCGAGAAACGGTACGCGGAGCGGATTCAGGAAACCGGCGCGTCGGCCGTGATCGTATCCAAGGGGGTGCCATTTCGGAACCGTCCCTTGCTTCGCGTCGGCAATCCGCGGTTGGCGTTCGCCCGCCTCTTGCAATTCACTCATCAGACGCCCTTTGTACCTGCCGGCGTCTCACCTCACGCCACGGTGGGCCGCGGTTGCTCGATCCCCGAGAGGGTGTCCATCTTTCCCCATGTCCATGTCGGAGACGGAGTCACACTGGGCGAAGAGGTGACTCTCCATCCCGGGGTTCATGTGGGGAACGGCTGCGACATCGGTGACGGCACTATTCTCCATCCGAATGTGACGGTTTACGACGGAATTCGCATCGGTTCCCGAGTCATTCTCCACAGCGGCGCCGTGATCGGCGCCGACGGATTCGGGTATGTCTTCGATGGTGAGCAGCAGGTCAAGATTCCACAGAGGGGAACCGTCGTGATCGAGGACGACGTGGAGATCGGGGCGAACAGTTGCGTGGATCGGGCGACCTTTGGCCAGACCACCATCGGCCGCGGCGTAAAATTGGACGACCATGTCCATATCGGGCACAACTGCACCATCGGCGAGAATACGGTCATGGTGGGGCAGGTGGGTATCTCGGGCAGTGTCACGGTGGGCCGGAACTGCATTCTGGCGGGACATTCGGGAGTCGTCGACCACGTCCGAATCGGCGACGGCGTCAAGGTTCTGGCCAAGACGGCAGTCACCAAGGACATCCCGGACGGAATGACCGTCTCCGGACAGCCGGCAAGAGACCATCGGACGACGGTGAAGATCCAGGCCCTGACGCGGCGCCTTCCTCAACTCATGGCGGAGTGGCGTGCCTGGAAGAAGGGGCGGCCTTGAGCCTTGAAACGCCTTTCCGGTGGTGGGTAGGATATTTCTTTTGAAGGAAGGGCAGGAACACGGCATGTTCGAAATTCAGGAGATCATGGATCTCCTCCCCCATCGCTATCCCATGCTCCTGGTGGACCGGATTGTCGAATACCAGGAGGGCGAACGGATCGTGGCCATCAAGAACGTCACTATCAACGAACCGTTCTTTCAGGGCCACTTCTCCGGGGCGCCCATTATGCCGGGGGTCCTGATCATCGAGTCCATGGCGCAAGCCGGCGGTTTTCTGGTGTTCAAGTCTCTCCCGGATCGGGAATCCAAGCTGGTGTTTCTCATGGGTATCGAGAAGGCCCGATTTCGCCGCCCGGTCAGGCCGGGAGATCAGTTGAGGCTCGAAATGGTGGTCGTCCGGGTCAGGGGCCGGGCGGGCAAACTTCGGGGCCAGGCTTTTGTCGGAGACCAGCGCGCGGCAGAAGCACAGATCCTCTTCTCTCTGGTGGACCGTTCCTCGGTCGTTTCCGGCCGAGGCTGACGCCATGGCCGTCGCCGATACTGCCCAGATTCATCCCACGGCACAGGTGTCTTCCGGCGCGCAATTGGGACGCGGAGTCACCGTCGGTCCCTTTGTCATCATTGGGGACGGAGTCGTCATCGGTGAAGAGACCGAGGTCGGTCCCCACACTGTCTTGATGGGTCCTTCCAATTTGGGGAAACGAAATCGAATCCTGGGGCAGAGTGCCATCGGGACGGATCCTCAGGACCTGAAATATCAGGGCGAGGAGACCTCCCTTTATATCGGTGACGAGAACATCATCCGCGAGTTCGTCACCATCAACCGGGGTACGGCTCAGGGTGGAGGCAAGACAACGATTGGAAATCGCAATCTGTGCATGACGGGAGTTCACGTGGCTCACGATTGCCATTTGGGGAACGACGGCATTCTCGCGAATGCGGCGACTCTGGCCGGCCATGTGGAGATCGGGAACGGCGCGACCGTCGGTGCGTTCACCGGAGTTCACCAGTTTTGCCGCGTGGGACGTCACGCCTTCATCGGCGGCTACTCCGTGATCACCCGGGACGCACCACCCTTCATCAAGACGGTGGGACATCGCAACCAGGCCCGGACTTACGGAATCAATGGAATCGGTCTCTCCCGCAAGGGATTCTCGGAGGAACGGATTCACGCGTTGCGGAAGGCTTACCGGTGGATTTTTCGAGAACGTCTTGCCGTTCCGCATGCTCGCGACCGCATCCTGAGAGAGAAATTGCAAACGCCTGATGTCGAATCGTTGCTGCTGTTCCTGGAGAGCTCGAGCCGGGGTTTTATTCGGTAGGCGCCGCGCACCGAAAGTTCCCGAGTCAAGCGTGAGACCGGTGCCGATTTTTTTGCGAGCACCTCTTGGGAACGGGGAGGGGAATCGTTGGAAGTCGAAAAACTCGGATTGATCGCCGGAAACGGACGGTTTCCGTTCCTGGTGCTGGATCAAGCCCGAAATCGGCGGCTGCCTGTGGTCGTGGCCGCTATTCGAGAAGAAGCGGATCCCGGTTTGGAAGAGATTACGGGCGAACTCTCCGGCGGCTCGTCGTTTCACTGGATCGGATTGGGCCAGTTGGGGAAGTTGGTCCGCGTGTTCAAGAACACGGGAATACGGCACGCGGTCATGGCCGGGCAAGTGAAGCATGTCCGTATATTCGCAGCCGGTGTTCGGACGCCGGCGGGAATCCTTTCCTCGTTGCCCGACGGCAAGATGTTGCGCATGCTGGCGTCACTGCGGCGGCGCAATACGCGATCGCTGATCGAAGGGGTCATCGGAGTCCTGCGGGCTGAGGGGATCGAGGTCCTGGACTCGACGTGGCTCCTTGCCGATCTCATCCCGGGGCGGGGCGTGCTGACTCGCCGCAAGCCCAACAATCGGGAGAAGCGGGACATGGAATATGGCCTGGAGGTGGCCAAGGAGTTGTCCCGACTCGATCTGGGCCAGACCGTGGTCGTCAAGGATCGGGCCGTGGTGGCCGTGGAGGCCATGGAGGGGACAGATGCCACCATCCGGAGAGCCGCTGGTTTGGTTGCAGGGAGCCGTCTCACGGTGGTCAAGGCCGGCCGCGCCCGAAACGAGATGAGATACGACGTACCGGTCATCGGATCGGAGACATTGAATGTTCTGAGAGAGTGCCGGGTCTCAGCTCTCTCCATCGATTCCGGACGAACCTTGATCCTGGACCGGGACCACTTCGTCCACGGCGCCGACGAGTCGAGAATAACGGTGGTCTGCCAGTGAGTGCCAAGGACCGGATCCGGGTCGGGGTGGTCGGCATTGGGGTTTTGGGGAGTCACCATACCCGCATTTACAGCAGTCTCCCGGAAGTGGAACTCGTGGGAGTCGTGGATCCGATCCGGGAAAGGCGGCAGGAGATGGCTTCCCGGTATGACTGCCGATCCTGGCCGGATCACGGCCCTCTGTTGGACCGGGTAGACGCCGTCAGCGTAGCCGTTCCCACCTCTCTGCACGCTGCCGTCGCCCTGCCGTTCCTGAAGCGGGGTATCCACGTTCTGGTGGAGAAACCCATCGCCGAAGACCTGGAATCCGCACTATGCATGGTGGATGAGGCCGCAGGGACGGTCCTCAATGTGGGTCACTCCGAGCGGTTCAATCCCGCAGTTCTGGCGGTACAGCCCTTCATCAAGACGCCCCGGTTCTTCGAGGTCCACCGGCTCAGCGTGCTGACGCCACGCAGCCTTGACGTGGATGTGGTGTTGGACCTGATGATTCATGATCTGGATCTCATCACCCGGATGGTCGGGAGCCCCATCGCGGAGATTCGCGCCGTGGGGATTCCGGTGCTCACCCCCCGGATCGACATCGCCAACGCCCGTCTGGAATTCGAGGACGGATGTGTCGCCAATCTCACTTCGAGCCGGGTCTCGAAGCAGAAGATGAGAAAGTTGCGGTTTTTCCAAGCGGACGACTACATCTCACTGGATCTGGACCGTCAGGTGGCGGAGGTCTCGAGCATGGTGGAAGTCGGTGGGTCCAGGCGGATCGTCAATCGGTCTCCAGAGGTGGTTAGCGAAGAACCTCTGAAGATGGAGATCATGGCGTTTCTGGAGGAAATTGCGAGCAAGCGCGGCCGGGAGCTGAGAACCAGGCGCGGATGTAGCGGCGGGGAAGGCGCCCGGGTCCTGGAGCTGGCTCTGGAGATCCTGGAAAGGATGACCGTGGCCGGACAGACACGATCGGCGTTTTCCGTCCCGGACGGCGCCAATTGACGGGACAGGCAAATGCCGGTGGAATGGGACCGTCTGCGTTGAAGAGGCCGTCGACACCGACCGATGTTCCTCTCCTGATCGCCATCGCCGGCCCAACGGCCTCCGGGAAGAGCGCCCTGGCAGTCCAGGCGGCTCTGCGGCTGGACGGGGAGATCATCAACTGCGATTCGCTCCAGCTTTACCGCGAACTCCAGATCGGGACCGGGAAACCGTCGGCCCGGGAAACCGGGTCGGTTCCCCATCATCTGTACGACTTCCTGAAACCGGACGAGTTCTACAGCGCAGGGCGGTATATGGTGGAAGCGAGGAGGGTCTGCCATCGGGTCCGGGATCGGGGAAGGCTTCCGTTCGTGGTAGGAGGCACCGGACTCTATCTCAGGGCTCTGCTGGAGGGAGTTTTCGATGGACCCTCCCGCTGTGAAACCCTTCGGGACCGCTTGGAGAAGATGGTGAAACACCGCGGCCAGGAGAGATTGCATCGTCTCCTGGCCCGGAAGGACCCGGCGACGGCCCGGAAGATCGGCGTGGGAGACCGGCGGCGCCTGATACGCGCTTTGGAGGTCTACTACCTGACAGGGACTCCCATCAGCCGGCTTCAGGAGCGCCGAGAACCGCTCGCCGGATACCGCATTCTGAAAATCGGACTGAACCTGCGCCGTACGCTCCTCTATAACAGGATCGAATCTCGAGTCCGGGAAATGTTTCGCAACGGCCTTCTGGACGAAGTGGATCGACTACTCCGGAAGGGGTACGATGAGCGATGCAAGGGCTTTGAGGCGTTGGGCTACCGTTACGCTGTGCAGACCCTTCGGGGCGAGTTGGAGTTGGAGGACGCCATCGAGCTGACGATCCGGGACACACGCCGCTACGCCAAACGGCAGATGACCTGGTTTCGACGGGAGGACGGCATGCAGTGGATCCCGTCGCCCGGAGAGTCGGAATCGGCGTTGGAGCAGCTTCTGGAATTGGTTCGATGCACTACGAGCCGGTAATCGGTCTGGAAGTCCACGCTCAACTGCGCACCCGGAGCAAGGTGTTCTGTGGTTGCAGCACCCGGTTCGGTGCGCCCCCGAATTCCCAGACATGTCCGGTCTGCCTGGGTCTTCCCGGCTCCCTTCCAGTGGTCAACGGCCATGCCGTGGAGATGGCGGTCACGGCCGGATTGGCCCTGGGCTGCGGCATCAACCGGCGTTCACTTCTCGCCCGAAAGAACTATTTCTACCCTGACCTTCCCAAGGGTTACCAGATCTCCCAGTATGAAGAGCCGCTGGCGGTCGACGGGCGGGTGCGGCTTCTGACCTTGGATCGCGGGACTCCGGGGAATCGGGGAACGCTGCGCGAGCTCAGCGTGGGCATCATTCGTGTCCATCTGGAAGAGGACGCCGGCAAGTCGATTCATGCAGCGAGGCAGGACACGCAAGTCAATTTGAATCGATGCGGCGTTCCCTTGATGGAGATCGTCACCCATCCCGATCTGAGGTCCGGCCGGGAAGCCAGCGATTTTCTGGACCACCTGAGAAGAGTCCTGCTTTATCTGGCGCTGTGTGACGGGAACATGGAGGAAGGGAGTCTTCGTTGCGATGCGAATGTCTCGGTCCGGCCGTTGGGAGAGACTTCGCTCGGGACCAAGACCGAAATCAAGAACCTGAACTCCTTCCGGTTTCTGAACAAGGCACTGGACTATGAGATTCAGCGGCAGATTCGAGTCTTGGAGTCGGGACGGCAAGTGGTTCAGGAAACGCGGCTCTGGGAAGAGGATCTGGAAGAGACCCGCCCCATGAGAAGCAAGGAAGAAGCCCATGACTACCGGTACTTTCCGGATCCCGATCTGCTTCCGGTCGTGATCTCGGCTGAGCGGCTGGACGAGCTCAGGAACGATTTGCCGGAACTTCCGGGAGAACGCGCACGCCGATTCGGTTCCCGGTACGGTCTCGATGAGAGCGACGCACTCGTGGCCACCCGGACTCCCGAGTTTGCCGATTACTTCGAAGCATCCGCGAAAATTGCCGGAAACCCCAAGACGGTCCTGAACTGGATGGTGGGCGATGTGACCCATCGTTTGAGGCAGGATGGACTGGGACTCCACGAGGCCCCTGTGGAGGCTGAGGATCTCGGGGAGTTGGTCCGGCTCTTGGAAGACGGAGCCATCAGCAGCAAGATGGCCAAAGGCGTTTTCGATCAGATGTATGAGACGGGCAAGTCGCCACGGACGATCGTCAGGGAACAGAACTTGGCCCAGATCAGTGATCGGAGTGAATTGGAAACCGTCGTTTCCGGGATTCTGGAGTCGCATATCGACGCCGTGGAACGTTATCGGAAGGGGAAGCGGGGCCTGCTGGGATTTTTTGTAGGGCAGGTGATGCGGCAGACCCGAGGGCAAGCGAACCCGAAGATGGTCAACGAACTGCTCAGAGAGATGTTGGAACAGTGAGGCGCCGCCGCCCCCGGGCTCCGAGTCCCGAGTGGAAACGGTTGGCCGTGATCGAGGAGATAGCCGACGACATCTACTCGGTTCAATTCGTGTTGCAGAGTCTCGGTTTTCAGACGCGGTCGTACTCGCCCCAGTCCTCCCTCGCCGAACTGATGGACTTCGATCCGGAATTGATCGTCGTGGACATGATGATCTCTGGTGGAGGCGGATTTCGGGTCATCCGTCAAATTCGCCGAGCCGGGATCTTGGCCCGGGTGCCGATCCTGGCCATCGGCGCCGCCGCCATGGAGGGAAGCGTCGAAGAGATTCTGGCCGCGGGCGGTCAGGACGTCTTGACCAAGCCCTACAGCATGGCTGAACTTAAGGAAAAGCTGGACCATTTCGTTCCGAAAACGAAATGAGGCATGCTGATGCCGGGCAGCTTCTCCCTTGCGCCAACGCCTCTCGGCACGGAGGAATTTGGAATCTCTCGGGAGGGTGGTGCCGGAGGGGAGACTCGAACTCCCACGGGCGTCTAGCCCACTGCGTCCTGAACGCAGCGCGTCTGCCAATTCCACCACTCCGGCGACCTGCCGATGAGTTTACACCACAACAGGCCGCGAGTGCAGCTACGAAGAATCGACAGGTTGACGCGAGATAAATCGATATTACATCCCTGTTCGTTGGATGTCGGCGGTTTGTTTTATCGGGGGTGGTACGTTAGACTTTGCGGCGTTGAATTGAAGGAAATTCCTGAATGTCCCAGCTCCATCGGCGAGCGTTTCTCAAGTCCATTCCAGTAGGAGCCGCGACGCTGATGCCCGCGGTATCGGCCTTGGGCTCCGGACACGAAATAAAACTGGGTATCGGACTGGGGTGGAGTCTCTACAACAACCGTACCATGCGGACGCCGGACGCGATGCGCATGGCCAGTGAGGTGGGCTACGACGATGTGGAACCGGCCATCTATCCCGGTTGGCAGGACGATCCCAAGATCCTCACCCGGTCGGCGCGGCGGGAGTTGGCCGATCTGTTCGGCGAGTTGGGATTGGGCCTGAGCGGCTTGGACGAGGATCTGAGATTGCTGGTGGGTCCGGAGGCCCACCGGGAGAACCTGGAGCGGATCAAACGAGCGGCGCAGCTCTGGCGTGACATCTATCCGTTCAACGTCAGAACTCCAAGCCGGCGGCACCGTCGCCCCGTACTGGTCTTGACGCTGGGAGGGAAGACCTCCGAGTGGGACCAGGTGAAGGAAGCCATGGCCGAACGGCTCCGGGATTGGGCGGAGGTGGGCCGATCCCAGGAAATCCTGTTGGCCATCAAACCGCACGTGGGAAGCGCCCTGCACTCGCCCGAGGGGGCGCTCTGGTTGATGCAGCAGGCCAACAGTCCGTGGGTGCGGGTGACGTATGACTACAGCCACTTCCGAGCCATGAATTTCGACATGGTGGACTCGATTCGGCTTCTCGGCTCCCATGCGGTCTTCGCACACGCCAAGGATGCGGCGATCACCGAGGATGGCAAGACCCAGTTCCTGATGCCGGGGGATGGTGATACGGATTACGTGACCTACCTCAAGGAACTTCAGGCCCAGGGTTATCGGGGATCCATCGTCCTTGAGGTCAGTGGTCAGATTCACAGGAAGCCGGGTTATGATCCGGTGGCTGCAGCTGGACATTGCTATAAGAAGATGTCCCGGGCTTTTGAGAAGGCCGGTGTTCCCAGGAGCTGAACCCTCCTGGTGATGGCCCAGGGGAGCGACACTGGACCGGAGTTTTCCAAAACGTAAGGAGAATAAGAAATGACCAAGGAATTGAATCGTCGCAGTTTCATGGGGGCCACCGCCGGTGCGGGCGCGGTGATGACCGGACTGTCGGGGTCCTTGTTGGCCAAGCGCCGCAGCCTCAACGACACCCTGCAAGTGGCGGTTCTGGGTCCGGGCGGCCGGGGCATGTACCTGCTGAGGAAGTGTCTGGAACACGCCGATGCATACAACGCGCGGATCACTGCGGTCTGCGATATCTGGAAGCGGAACCAGGAAATTGCCACCAATCACCTCCGCGAGCATTACGGCAGCGAGACCAAGCTCTACCGCCACATCGACGACCTTTTGGCGGATGACGGAATCGATGCCGTCATCATCGCCACCGCCGACCACCAGCACGGCAAGATGTTGAAGATGGTGGTCGAAGCCGGCAAGGATGCCTATTGCGAAAAGCCCATGGCGAACGTTCTTTCCGAGGCGAACGACGCCTTGGATGCCTGTAAGAAGGCCGGCACCGTGGTTCAGATCGGCACCCAGGGCAGAAGCCATCCCAAGTGCATCGCCGCTCGCGGGATCATGAAGGACCGACTCATCGGAGATATCGTTCGAGTCACGTTGGTCGAGAACGAGTACAGTCCTCACCGGTGGCGCCGCTCGCCGGAGCAACTGGCCGAGTGCCGGGAAGAAGATCTGAACTGGAAGGAGTTTCTGCTGGGTAAGCCGTACCGGCCCTTCGATCCGAGAATCTACCGGTCTTTTCGGCTGTTCAAGGACTTCTCAAGCGGAATCTACGACCAGTGGATGAGCCACGACATCGACACTCTGCACTATCTCACCGGGGAACCTTACCCCATGAGCGCACGTGCCGAAGGCGGAATCTACCGTTACAAGGACTACCGGGAAAATCCGGACACTACGGAAGCGGTTTTCGAATACGGGACGGGAGACAAGAAATTCCTGGCCAGCTACGGCTGCTGCCTGATCAACGGCGCCGGAACCGGCTATACCTTCCAGGGAACGAAGGGAACCCTCTCGTTCGAGAAGTCGCCGCTCTTCAACGAAGTGCCCTGGCGGGTTTCCGGAGACGGCATTCGCGGCGATCAGGCCCTGAAACCTGGCGCGAAGCAGATGCAGGGTGAATACATCGCCGGCGAGCCGGGGGCGATGCCCAATCATCGCTTCCCTCACATGGCCAACTGGCTCGACTGCGTCCGGCGGCGCGATGTAGACGGAATCTCCTGTCCGGTCGAAGCGGGTTACGGACATTCCGTCGCCTGCATCATGGCTGTGGACTCCTTGTGGAGCGGTCGAAAGATGATCTTCGACCCTGAAAAGCGGACGATCACACCTGCGTAAACGGGTGTTGTGACGAGAGAGTAGGAGTACCGGCCATGGCAGAAACCGGAATCACCACTGCCGCCACGGCGAGTATCTCGGCTGCGGATACTGCGTGGCTGCTGGTTTCTTGTGCCCTGGTTCTCCTCATGACCCCGGGACTGGCCTTCTTTTACGGCGGCTTGGTCCGGTCCAAGAACATCCTCAACACCATGATGATGAGCTTTGCCTCCCTGGGCGTAACCGCGTTGGTCTGGGTTCTGGCCGGTTACAGTCTGGCCTTCGCCCCGGGAAGCGATGCCATGCAACCCTGGCTGGGCGGCTTGGGACATCTCTTCTGGCAGGGCGTGAATCTGGAAGCCAACGGCAGCATTCCCCACCTCCTTTTCGCGGCGTATCAGGGAGCCTTCGCCATTATCACGGCGGCGCTCATCTCCGGAGCCGTGGTGGAGCGAATCCGTTTCGGGCCTTACCTTGTCTTTATCTGCGCCTGGGTCATGCTGGTGTATGCGCCCGTCTGCCACTGGGTCTGGGGCGGAGGATGGCTGGGTGAACTCGGCGCCCTGGATTTCGCCGGCGGAACCGTGGTCCACGTGACGGCGGGAACGGCGGCCGTCGTGGCCGCCTGGCAGGTGGGACCCCGGAGCGACTACGGACGGCAGGCGATCATTCCCCACAACGTGCCGTTCGTGCTTTTGGGCGCCGGACTGCTCTGGTTCGGCTGGTTCGGATTCAACGGCGGCAGCGCTCTGGCGGCCGACGGTTCTGCCAGTCTGGCCTTCGTCAACACCTTGCTGGCCCCTGCCACCGCGTTGACCGTTTGGATGATTCTGGATGCAATTCGGGACCGGATGGCGACGGCAGTGGGAGCCGCCACCGGCATCGTCGTCGGACTCGTGGCCGTGACGCCGGCAGCGGGTTTCGTGAGTCCCTTGGGGGCCGTGGCCATCGGCGCCATCGCCACCTTTCCCTGCTACTACGCAATCCTCTTTCGATCCCGGTCCGGATTGGATGATTCCCTGGACGTGGCGGCAGCTCACGGAATGGGTGGATTGAGCGGTGCAGTGCTGACGGGCGTCTTCGCCCACGCGGCCTGGGGCGGAACGGATGGCCTGCTGTACGGAAACTCGATGCAGGTCGTGATCCAGGCCGTGGGCGTGCTGGCCACGATCGTCTATTGCGGCGTCGTCACCTGGGTTCTGCTGAAGTTCATCTCCCTGTTCGGGAACCTGAGGCCGCTTCAGAATGAAGAAAGGACCGGACTGGACATTCTGGAGCATGGTGAAGACGCGTATGGCCGGGGTGAAGGCGCAACCATGATTCCCCCTGGTTCTGCAATCTGAGCGCTTTGCGACTCCATTCGTTTCCATCCGGAAAGTTGAATCCAGTAGAGCGGGCCATAAGTTCCATCCGGCAGGCTGCCGGCGTTGCGCTCCAAACTGTTGGGACCGGAATTGATCGATTTCCGGCAGTCTCCCTGCCGTAGAATCGATCGATGATCGGACCCTACACCCACCAGATCGATCCGATTCTCTTTAACGTGGCCGGAGTGCGCCTCTGGTGGTACGGGCTCGGCTTCGCTCTCGGGTTCCTGCATCTCCACCTCTCGATCCGCCGGGCCGGACCACGTCTGGAGTTGTCCGGCCGGGAGGTCTGGAGCCTGAGCCTGTTCCTCGTCGTCGGGATTCTGGCCGGGGGCCGCGCCATCGAGATCGCTTTCGATGAATGGCCCTTCTACAGCCGGCATCCAGGGCTGATCCCGGCCTTCTGGCTCGGGGGCATGGCCACCCACGGCGTCATGTTGGGCGCCGGACTCGGCCTGGTGCTCTTTACGCGCCTTTACCGAAGGCCTTTCCTTCCACTTGCCGACACGCTGGTCATTCCGGCCGCGTTTCTCATGGGCGCCGCACGGATCGGGAACTTCATCGACGGCCAGATCGTCGGCACCGTTACGGATGTCTGGTGGGGGGTGAAGTTCCCCGACGCGGACGGATTTCGCCATCCGGTCGTGCTCTACGATGGAGTCAAGAATCTGCTGTTGGTGGGGTATCTGCTCTGGGTCAGGCGGTCCAACAAGACACCCGGCGCCGTGGCGGCCCGCTTCGTCTTCTGGTACGCGCTACCCCGGTTCGTCATCGATATTTTTCGTGACTATCCGACCCACCGCCTTCCCATCGGGACTGGCCAGACCTTGAATGTTCTGATGACCCTGCTGGGGGCGATCCTGCTGTATCGATCTCATCTGCGGAGGCGGGGCCGTCTCCCCTGTGGTCCATTCCCTTCTCCCCGGGCAGTGCGCCCCAAGCCGCCTCTCGCCTCCCAGCGGGTCGCCTTTGCCTGCCTGTTGTTGTTCTGCCTGACCATCCCCAGCAACTGGACCCAGGATGTGCCTGCCCGTTACGGGCAACGTCACCCGGGGCTGACCCACTCCTGGTTGTACCCCAGAATCGACACCGATCCGCCGCCGGAGACAGCGCGGCCGCAGTGACGGCGACTGACCCGCTCCACTCAGAAAACGGTCCGGCTAGCTGCACTCCCCACTCTGGATCATTCCAAGAGAAACTTGTATGTTTGAAATCCGGTCCGTAGATGGCGGCGCCGACCGATTCAGGTGAAAGCGAGCCGGTCCCGACTCGGCGGATTTATCCTCCTATGAAGCTGCTAGTCACAACCGCCAGGAATCGGTTCGTCCAACATCTGGCTCAAGCTCTGGCCACGCGAGACCAAGTCGTCCTCACCGACACTCTTCCTGTCCGGAGCCGGCATCGGTTTGTTTCGTGCGACTTGAATCACGGAGCCGGGACCCGGCTGTTGGTCGAGGGAATGGACGCCATTATCTGGTCGGGTTGGACCGGTTCAACCGCGAAGGCCTCCACGCGGCTGGATCGACAGACGCGATGCCTTTACAACCTGCTCTGGGCGGCTTGGGAGGCAGGCGTTTCCCGGGTGGTCCAATTGAGTTCCCTCGAGGTTATGGATCAGTATCCCGCCGATTTGCGCGTTACCGAGAGATGGTTGCCCTGTCCGGCCGCGGAGCCGCCGACGCTCGCCTTTCGCCTGGGAGAGATCGTGTGCCGCGAGTTCGCCCGGGAGGGGAAACTCCAGGTTGTCTGTCTCAGGCTGGGTTCGATCCTGTGGAGCCCGGAGCGTGCCTCCGCCGACGGTGTCACCCTCCAGGACGCTGTCGAGGCAGTGAGGCGGTCACTTTATGCAGACTTGCCTGCGTATTCGGTATTTCACATCCAATCCAACGTGCCCGGACAGCGGTACGGCACCGAACGGGCGCAACGGATTCTGGGATTCGACTCATCATGGAGTAGGACGTGAAGGTCCTGATTCTTGGTGCCGCCGGATATCTGGGGCCCCACGTGATCCGGGCGTTGGAGGGTCGGCACGAGTTGAGGCTGACCGACATCAAGGAGTCCGGAGACGGGGACCACGAATACCGGCAGGTCGACGTCTCCGACCTGGAGCAGGTGCTGGATGCCGCGCAGGGGATGGAAACCATCATCAACCTGTCCGTACTGCGGCACGACCGTCGTCTGGCTTTCGACGTCAACACGCGCGGCGCCTACAATGCGTTGGTGGCGGCCTGCAGACATGGAATCCAAAGGTTCATACAGACGGGTCCCTTCTACGCGATCACCGGCCCCGCCACCTGTGAACCCTATGATTTCTCCATGCATCCCGGCGTCACGCCCCGGCCGGGAACCCATCCGTATGCCCTGACCAAAGGCCTGGCCGAGGAGATCTGCCGTATCTTCGTTCGCAATCACGATCTCTATGTCAGCTCCTTCCTCTTCTACCACTTCCGGGACACCCGACCGCGTCCCGACGACGAGCCCACGTTCGTTCCGTTCACTGTGACTTGGCAGGATGCAGCGGCCTTGTTTCCGCTGGCCGTAGACATTCCGTTGGAGAGATTGCCTTCTCGTTACGAGGCCTACTTCGTCTCTGCCGATTTTCCTCACGGACAGTTCTCCAATGAGAAGGTCAAGCGAGTCTTTGGCTGGCGGCCGACATTCGGTTTCGAAAGCTTTTGGAAACGGTGACGTCCCCTTAGGATGGATGCTGAGAGGGAAGTATGATGCAGTGTCAAGAATACCGGCCAGCTTCCGGACGATGGGCATCAGCATGACACGCCAATCGGGATCGGGACGATTGGCGGGGAAGCGAGCGCTGGTCACCGGAGCTGCCGGCGGCCTCGGAGAGGCCATCGCCCACCGTTTCGCCGCGGAGGGGGCAGGGGTCGTCGTCGTCGATATCCAGGAGCAGGCTTCACACCGCGTTGTCGAATCAATTCGCGAACAGGGCGGGGAAGCTCACGCCGTGGTGGGTGACGTGGGATTATCGAGCCAGGTGGAGCGAATCGTATCGGCGACGCATGCTCTATTGGCGGGCATCGACATCCTGGTCAACAACGCCGGAGTCATTCCTTCCCGGGAAACCGTGCTCGACACCCGGGAGGAGGATTGGGACGAGACTCTCCGCGTCAATGCCAAGGGCGTCTTCCTCATGAGCCGGGCCGTGATTCCCGGAATGATCCGGCAGGGTGGAGGCGCCATCGTCAACATGTCGTCGGTGGCAGGATTGGTCGGTCTCCCGATTCGACCGGCGTACGGAGCTTCGAAGGGAGCCGTCTCCATCCTGACCCGGCAGATGGCCGTCGATTTCGGCAAGCACAACATCCGGGTCAATGCCATCAATCCCTCCTTCGTGATCACCGACATCAATCGGGAGATGTTTCGCCGTCTCAAGGAGGACCCGGCCGCGTGGGCCGAAATGATTCAGCAGCACCCGCTAGGACGGCTGGGACAGCCACGAGACGTGGCCGATGCCGCCGTCTACCTGGCCTCGGACGAAGCGCGTTGGGTCACCGGAGTCCTGCTCCCGGTGGACGGAGGGTTCACCGCGCGCTGAGCATATTCATTCAGGCACTACGCAGGAGAAAAACGAATGCAAGTCGTCGATGTCGAAACCAAGCTGGCGAGCTACCGGCGTTCCTGCCGGAGGGGCACCGATTGGATGTTGGACCGGTTCAATCCGGATGGATCCCTGGGGAACGTTACGGAGCGAAACTACTATTACCGGGTTCCCTGGGCGCTGGCCCTCATGGGTGAGACAGAAGCGGCTCACCGTTTGCTCGATTGGGTCGATCGCAACCGAATCACCCCCGAAGGCAGTTTGGACGAGAGTGCCACCAGTGCGGGACCTCAGCTCCGCTACGGATCGTATCCTCTGGCATGCCTGATCTACGGCGCCAGCCTCTTGGGCCGGTTGGATCTGGTTCGGCGCTGCACCGGGAGTCTGCTCTCCTGGCAGGATCCGGAGACCGGTGGCTTTTTTGCCAACACGCTGGAGGGTGTCGAAGGGGACCAGGAACTGTTCCCCACAGCCCAGGCCGCCATGACCCTTTCCCTGGTGGGCCGGATTCCCGAGGCGGTGGAGGCGGGCCGCTGGCTCCAGCGGCTCTGGGAACTGCAACCTGACCCGGAACACCGCCTTTACGCCGTTTACAGGCGTTCCCAGGGACTGGTGCGCGACTACGATCCAGCGGAGGCGGCGTTCTATGTGACCCTCAAGGACGAACCCTGGCAACACCACTTCAACGGCGGAATCGCCGCCGCAGGGCTGCTCCACATCCACGAGGCCACTGGGGACGACCGTTGGCTCCGGCTGGCCCGTGAGTATGAACAATTCTCCATGAGCACGAACGACATCCAGTTTCGGTCCAAGCAGGTCTGCAAGTCGGGTTGGGGTTCAGGCCTGTTGTACGTCGCGACGCGGGAAGAATCGTATCGGGCCTGGACCCTGCGCATGGGTGACTGGTTCGTGGAGCATCAGTTCGACGACGGCCACTGGGAGAACACCAAGTTCTGGACTCCCGACCCGACGGTGGGGGACAAGATCACGATCACGGCCGAATTCGTCATGCACCTGGCCAACATCATCGCCTACCTCTCGGTCAGCTCCGAACCGTGACGGCGATTTTGCCTGATTCTTCCTCCTCGTCACGGCCTCCGAAACTGGAACCCGTAGAGATCCAGATCGCGTAACTCGAAATGGAGCCGGACCGGACGGCCCGCCAGCGAACCCAGCACAGGTTTTCCGTTCCAGGAAACCCGCCGGTCGATCCGGTTGGTGGTATGGATCCGGTCGCAGTCTTCCAAGGAGTAGCCGTCCAGGGGTCTGAAGTCCGAATCCAGGATCGCCACGCGCGCAATTCCGGCAGCGGAGGTGTTCAGGTTCAGGACCAACTCGCTGCCCTGGAACTTCAATAACGGGGTCGTGAATTCGCCGCCCGAGTAGCCGGCCTGGACGGAGATGAATCCCTCCCGGCGCAGCACCAACCGGCTGATGGCGGCCCTCTCATGAGTGGGAGCTAGACCCGCCTTTCGGATCAGGCGATTCTCCCGCGTCGTCCAACCCCAGGCGTGCAACATGTCCTTGCCGGAGTAGTAGAGGTACATCTCCCGGCCGTTCAGCGCCGGCACCACGCCGTGGACCATGTAGCTGTCCCGCGTGTCGAACTCTCCATCCATCCCCAACTCCACAAAAGGGCGCCGGTCGTAACGATGCCAGGAGATCCCGTCCCGGCTGGCGGCAAAGCGGATGTCGTTGGCCCCGGTGTTATGCGGCGTCTCCTCCCTGAACTCGCGCAGGAAACGCCCGTCGTAATGATAGTAGAGGGAAGGAAAAGCGTAGTAGGCGTCCTGTGCCCAAGGGTATTTCACGACGATGCTGGTGTAGAAGTCGACCACCGGGACCTCGGCCTTGGAGCTGGGGCCGGAGTGGTGCAGGTCCAGACGGTCGGTGGCCAGCGAGACGGCCGAATCATCGACGTCGGGAAACAGATCGAGGCGGTGAGACTCGCTGCGGGCGTTGGTCCGGTGTTGGCCGGTCCCCGGAGCGTTCCGTCTCACGTAGGCGACGTACTTTTGGATTCGATCGTCCCAGAAGATGATGTTGTAGGTGTCCAAATGGTGTCTGCGGTCGTCCCGGTAGCTCAGGACCCGCTCGTAGGTCGGACGAAAGTGGATCCCGTCGGGAGCCGAATAGACATTGAGCTGGTTGCGTCCGTTGCCCCGCAGCCGGACCACCAGGCGGAAGCGTTCGCCGGGCGAAGCGTTGGGGTCGAGAAAGACCATCCCGTAGGCCTGCTTCTCGATCCCGGCGGCGCCATGGCCGGCCACGATGTTGTTCTTTCGGCTGCCATCGAATTCGACCAGCCCCAGGTTCGGCTTCTCCCAGGTAATCCCATCGCGAGAGCGTGCGTAGCACATGTAGCGGCGCCAGTCGCTCCGGTCCCTCTCCAACTTCAGGGTCTGATGTCCCTCCTCGTCCCGGTCGAAATTGGCCAGAGACTCGTACCACATGTGGTAGGTCTCGCCCACTTTCAGAACCGTGCCGTACAAGCCAACTCTCCGGCTTTCCCACGGGTGTTCTTGGGCGATGGTCATCTCGCCCGTCTTTCGAGGAGGGTGAACGCGCAAACGAACGCCCTGGGAGGATTCCAGGAATCGATGGTCGATGAAAACCTGGCGGCGGTCACCGATGTCGAGCGCGGATGCGGACTCTCCCCTGACCGGCGGCGCCATGAGCAGAGACAACATCAGGGTGGCGAGCAGGCCTCGCGACCCTGATTTCAGAAGCCACTCGAAGATTGTCATAGGGGTCCTTTCCACAGGACTTGGAGATCAGGTCGACGACGTAGCGCTCAAGATGCGCCAGCGGCCATTCGCGTCGCAGGCCTCGTAGAAGAGCCGGAAGCGGCCATCGTCCAAGTCGATGACACACGGTTCGGAGGCGTGGGTCCGGTCCCAGGGACCGCCGATGTCGAGGCAGGTCTCGCGATCCTTGTGCCAGTTCAGTCCGTCGCGGGAGACAGCCGTAAAAATCCGTCCATGCATGGGATCGTGGGTCCAGGCCGCGTAGTACATTCGATAGGTGCCGTCCGCCAGACGGATCACTTCCGGCGCATACACCGCATAGTCCTCGAAACCAGTCTCCTGGGGAATGCGCACTCCCGGTTCCAGTTCGAAACGGAGCCCATCTTCCGACGTGGCGCTCACGATATGGTTCTGCGACCCGAGACCCGGCTTCAGAGGATGAGAGTAATGGTGGCAATAGATCCGGTACCGGAGGCCACCGTTCGAATCCCGGAAATAGAGGCACCGGGGCGATCCATAGGACCACCGGCCGTCGGCGACCCGAATCCCCGGCTCCGGTTCCCAGTCGAGTCCATTTCCCGAGACGGCGCTCAGGACACTGGTGGGACCCGACTCCGCCCTGGCTTCGTAGTACATTCGATGCCGGCCGTCCGGCAGCGGGATGACGTCCGGACAGAGCACCCTGCGGGTTGCGTGAGGAGAGTGCACGTCCAGTCGAATTCCTTGATCCTTGACCCATACACGAGCGTCATCGGACACGGCGCTCAGAATGTAACCCTCG
Organism: Acidobacteriota bacterium; assembly: GCA_963668095.1. Classification (GTDB taxonomy): domain Bacteria; phylum Acidobacteriota; class UBA6911; order RPQK01; family JAJDTT01; genus JAJDTT01. Next base: position 465,864 of record OY764083.1, read on the forward strand.
GACTCGGCTACGGGACGCCCGAGCCCAAGACCGGTGTAGTACATGCGGTACCGTGCATCGGGTAACCGAATCACGTTGGGCGTGAGAATCTTGGTGGAATCCAGCGGCGTGTCCTGATCCACGGCGATGTGCGCATCCTTGACCCAGTTGCGCCCCGGATCACGCCCCGCAAAATGCACCGAACGAATGATCTCGGAAATCTGGGCCATTGGCGCCTTTGGGCAAGTTGTTTTCGAAGGCACGCGGCAGCGTTCGCCACGAACGGTCTCCGGGAGGCTACTGAAGCGGGAGCCGTTCTTCAAGCCGATTGCAAGCCGAGACCCGGGGGCTACCGTCGAGCGTGGCGCCAGAGCCAGTAACGCCACAAGCCGGCGGGAAACAGGGTCAGGACACACATCCCCGCCAGGATTTCCGAAACCTTCAGAGACGAGTCCAGAGCGAATCCCGTCGCCGTCACGCCGAACGTGGACAGCAGGGTGAAGATGGCGTACTCGGTGGCGAAGACTCGTCCCCGTACTTTTCCCGGCACGGATTGGAGCAGGAGCTGAGTGGAAAAGACCCAAATGATTCCGCCGCCGATTCCTGCCCAAAAGCTCCCCAGCAACACGGTTTCCAGGTTGATGAGAAGAGACGAGATCCCCAGGCCCAGAGCGCTCAGGAAATAACCGGCAAACAGGGCCAGGCGGAGCTGCTCAGGCCGGTCGCCGGTCCATTGGCGGGCAACGATGGGGCCGATCCCAGTTCCCAATCCGGCAGCGGAGAAAAGCAGTCCGAGGCTGATTCCGCCCGCTTGGCCCAAGGGAAAAAGACTGCGGCCGACGACCACCTTGACGACCTGAAATCCCTGAGTATAGACCAGAGCGCCCACTCCCTTGTGGAGCGCCGTCACCAGGATATCCCGGTTGTTCCGGAGGTAGGAGAGACCCTCGAGATATTGGACCACGGCAGTCTCGAACAGGCCCCGGCCGAGCGCGTCGGCGGTTTCGGGTGTCTTCCGGTACTGCACACCCAAGAGGATGACGGCCGATACCACGAAGCTGAGCGCATCGATGACAAAGGCCGGATAGATGCCCCAGGTCCCGGCGACGATTCCTCCCAGCGCTGCCCCGAACGCGAGCATCACCGACCAGGTGGTGGCGTTGATGGCGTTCGCCGTCCCCAGTTCCCCGGGGGAGACGATGTCGGGAAGAATGGCGTTGCGGGCCGGGAAGAAGAAGCCTCCCAGGGCCAATTGGATGGCTGTCAACGCGTACAGCAGCCAGACGTCCTGCGGATCCCGGACCAGCAGGAATCCGCACACGGTGACGGCGCGAAACAGGTCGCTCAGGATAAGAATGTGTTTGCGATTGCAGCGGTCGGCAACGACGCCTGCCAACGGGCTGATGAGAAACGGCGCGAGCATTCGTACCGCAAACAGGCTTCCAACCGCGAATCCGGAGCCGGTGAGCTGAGCCAGAAGGGCCGCCGAGGCGATCAGGTTGAACCAGTCGCCCAGCAGACTCGCGATCTGCCCGAACCAGAGATACCGGAAGCTGGAGTTTCCCCGAACCAGTTCCCAATAGCCTGTCGCCGGTTCCTCCGCGCCGGTACCAGTGTTCAATTGTTCCGGCATGGCTCGCACCCGAAAGATTCTCGACGGCTTGGTTCCGGATCAGCTTGAGCGGTGTCGATTTCCCGGATTCGAGACGCGCTCCGGGTCCAACTCGCTCTTCCCAATTCGTCAAGGATCTGCTCGGCGGCAAGAGCGTGTCCGGTCTGATTGAAATGGCTGTCGGTGAGAAAGAAATCTTCGATCGGAATCGAACTGGCCTCGAAGTGTTGCCGGATCGAGATCACGGTGGCCCCCAGATCGCTCAAGAGGCCCTCGACCCGATTCGTTCCATACCGGGGATCCATTGCTTCCGGTCTCCCCTGCTTATACCGGACCCAAAGTTTCGACAGTGTCCATTTGTAGGGAATGACCAGCGCAATCAGAGGGATTTGTTCCCGGTCAAGCAGACTCTTGACCCGTTTCAGGACTTCTTCCGTGTCTTTCCAGGCGCGCCGCAATGGTGGCGGCTGGTGGTCTTCGGGGAGAAGGGAAGCAAGCGCTCCGCCGACGGAGAGTCCAGCTCGCCGTGCATGTTTGAGGAAATATTGCTGAGTCGATTTGCCGTCGCCGGGCCGGACCTCCTGGAGCCAGAGCGAGGCCCGGACCGCCGGTTCCTCCAACAGTCCGAAGATCCGGAAACGGCGGCGAAATTCGGCTCTGATCGAATTCAGAAAAACCGGTTGCACCTCCGGAATGTTGGAGTTCAGGTAGGGACGAAACAGGTCCTGCATGCTGCAGGTATGGGCGAGTACAACGCTGTTGTTGCAGAGGTCGTTGAAGGGAAAAATCTGGAGGACCACCACGTCCGGCTTCAGTTCCAGCCCCAGCGTCTGCAATGCGATCAATTGCTGGTTGGTGCCCCAGTCCCCGACCGCCAGGTTGATGACCTCCCATGACTCGCCGTTCCGGCTGAGCCAGTCTGCGAGTAACCCCGGGTAGGTCTCGCCGTAGGGCACGTTCATCCCTGCCGAGAACGAGTCTCCCAGGTTCAACAGCCGCCGAGTCCCTTCCGGCTTGATCCGGCTCACCTGCGGGGAGCGGAAACCTCGGGAGTTGAGCCCTTGGACTCGGCGGTGGACCGGGTCCAACGTCCAGCCCAGATCCGGGTGGAAGCGATACCAGGGACTGGTGTTGGGATCATAGTCAGAGACCCGAAGTCCCAACTCGACGACGGTCATCACCACCAGTGTGGACGCCAGACCCAACAGGAGCTTGAACAATATGCTCTTCATCGGAAAAGTTATCCTGAGCCGATGCCCGATCAGGGCTCGCACTCCAGGATGACCTCAGTCAGGATCGGTGAGTTCCCACCGTCGGGAGAAACCAGCAGCACCCGGTACTGGAGCCAGGAATCGCCTTCCGGAATTCCCTTCAGGGGATCTCCGGAGTTCGAATAGAAGGAACCGGAACCAGTGGGCCCTCTCCAAGGAGCGGCATCCAACTCGTCCCGGGCAGTGGCGGTGCGGACCTGAAATTCCAGCCCTGTCCCAAGCGGCGTCTGGCCCGACCAGAGCAGGCGCTTGAAACGGGTTCCCGCCGGGGCCTCGACGGGGACGGAAACGAAGTCCCACTTCGGTTCCCGCGTATAGACGTTTCCGGCATCGACCATGGCGTCCAGATGGACCCCCACGGTCGGCAGATGGGTTCGGTTGGAAGCGGCAAAGCCCTCCTCCGCGCCCCAATAGATGTTCGTCCCTGCCGCATGATCGAAGAAGGTCTGATGGTTGGAAACCACCAGATCCACCCATCCGTCCCGGTCCAGATCCAGAGAGTCGACCGCCGCCGAGGAGGCGGCCTTCACCAGCGTCCGCCGAGCTGTCGAGTAGTTCCGGCTCCCGTCCCCCCAATAGACGAAAGCGGGAATCTCCCGCGTCGTGACCGACTTGTAGTTGGTGAGCGCGATATCCAGATGGCCGTCATTGTTGAAATCGGCGACGGACGCGTCCAGGCTCGTGAACCCTTCCAACGGAGTGGGCGGGACCGCGGTGAGCCCGCCGGGACCTCCCCAGTAGATGAGTGCCGGCCCGTCGATGTCGCGGTATTTGGGACTCGCGCTGCTGGTGAAGAGCAGATCGAGCCATCCGTCCCGGTCCAGGTCGGCAGGCACGGCGTGGGCGGCGCCGTGGGCCTCCAAAAGGAGATGGTTCCCGCTCCGGTATCCGTCGGGGCTTCCCCAGACGATCTCCGACTGGTCGCCATAGCTCATGGGAAAGACCAGGTCCAAGTGGCCGTCCCGATTGAGATCGGCGATGGCGGAGGCCTCCAGCAACTTGTCGTGAAGGTCCCATTGGGTGGTGCGGGGCGATTCGAACCGGCCCGCGCCGCCCCAGATGATCGTGGCCGCTTCGACGTCCTTGCGGCCGGAACGGCCGGGGCCGGTAAAGAGGAGGTCCAGGTAACCGTCCCGATTGAGATCGGCGATGGTGTTGCTGCTGGGACGTTGGACCTGCAGCCGGGTGCGGCGGTTGGCGTCGTAGCCTTCGGGTCCGCCCCACCAGATGGCCGGTCCATCGCGATGAACCAGGAGCAGGTCTGGAAAATCGTCATCGTCCAGATCGGCAATGCTGTACTCCATCATGCCGCCCGGCTTCAACAATGTCAGCGAGGTATCCCCGTATTGGCGCCGGGATTCGCCCCAGAAGATGGCCGTGGGGAGGATATCGGTGTCGCTGCTGAGGTGATTGACCAGAAGGACGTCCGGCCAACCGTTCCCGTCCAGGTCGGCGACCCCGGAACCGTCGACGCCGAAACCCAGGAGCTGCGTGCGCCGGTGCGGGGAAAAGCCCCGGCCGCTTCCCCAGTAGATGAAGGAGGGGGCGTCGACGGTGGATTGTCCCCGGCTGTTGCCGAACAGGAGATCGGGAAAGCCGTCGAGGTTCAGATCGGCCGCTTGAACCGTCGTTGCGGCCAGAGTGGGGAGGGGCGTTCGTTTCCCGGGACTGAATCCATTTTCCGTACCCCAGAAAATCTCCGATGGCGGCGGGGGTCCCCGGCGCGCTCCCCGGTTGGCGAAAACCAGGTCGATCCTGCCGTCGTTGTTGAGGTCCGCAGCAGCCAATCCCTGACAAGAATCTGCCGGCAGCCGGATTGAGGTTCGGGTGTCGAGACCACTGGAAGATCCGAAGAGTACGACCCCGTTGGAACTGCCGGCAGCGACCAAGTCGTCAGTGCCGTCTCCATTCAGATCCGTAGCCAGGAGCGTGCTCATGCCATCGTGCAGCCGCCTGCCCTCTTTCACTCCTTCCTCCAGATAGAGATCCTTGGCAGCGAGGATCTGACGCCGCTCGGGCACGAAGCGCCCCTTGCCGTCTCCCCAGTACACGAAACAGTTGTGGACCTGGCTGTTGTGGTTCGCGAAAGCCAGGTCCGGGAAGCCGTCGCCGTTGAAGTCTCCGATGGCCGCGTCCTGTGCCGTAATGCTGGGAACCGAACTCCGGCGGTCGGGATGGAAGCCGGTGACGCTTCCCCAGTAAATGTACGACTCCAGGTGCAACCGAAGTCCCAGGGATTCGCCAAGCTCGTCCCCCCGGTTGGCGACGACCAGATCGGGGAAGCCGTCTCCGTTCAAGTCATCTGCCGCTACTCCGCCGGCCCGGAATGCGGGAAGCTGCGTATGGTTCCCCAGACCGTAACCCGACGGTCCTCCCCAGTAGATGAAGACATCCTGATCCGGCCGGTAATTGTGCATGAAATTGGCGATGACGATGTCGGGGAATCCATCCAGATTCAGTTCCGAAATCAAGCCGCGGCCACCTCCCTGGGTGGGGAGACGGGTGACATAGGAGGCGGAATCGTCCAGATACTTCAGGATGGAGAAAGGGGCTCGGAGCTCCCACAAATCGGGCATGAGAGAGCGGAAACCCTGCGGTCCTCCCCAATAGATGAGGGAGTCGGGGTTGTAGACGCTGTTGTGGTCTTGGGTGAAAACCAGATCCAGTTCACCATCCCGGTTCAAATCGAGACGGTTGATGGTTTGGAGCCGCCCCTTGCGGGAGATGTAGGTATTCGCTCCGGCATCTCCCAAACGCCCCTGGCTCAGGCTTTCGAAACCCTCGTGGCGGATCCGGTGGGTTCCGGACTCGGAATGCAGATTCGAGAAGACGGCCGCCGTCAGGGTCAGGGCCAGAAGGAATCCAGAAGCTGATGAGAAATTTTTTCGGCAGTGGCGAAGCGGCCGCAATCCCATTGTCTCTCCCCCTCCGTCGGATTCTGCGATAGTTTCGCACTTGTTTAACAGATCCCGGTTGGCGGGGGAACGAAAACGGCGAATTATCAACAGGAACAGACAGCCGGGGCGGAGAAGAGGGCCGGAAGGATGCAGGGGCCGGTCGGATGACCGGCCCCGTGCGATGGGATTCGAACTATCTACACCAGTCCATGCAGGACCTGTATTGCCGGTTGCAGATTCTCTTCTGGAATTCAAGGACAAACTGGCATTGTGCCTCTTCCCCGAACCGTTTACACCTCCGATAGGCTTCATAAGCCGCGGATGTACACCACTCGTAGCGGGCCCAGCAAGCGATTTTACAGGCCCATGTGTCCGCACCTGCGGGTACGGTTACAACCGATGCTTGTAGAACGATCAACGTGATCATGAGTGTGGCAATGAGTTTCATAGATTTTCCTTCTTTCGGTCATTCAGTTTGTTGCCCGCGGATCTTGGACGTGAACTCCGGTCCCACGGTCGCCTCCAGGAGTGTTGCCCGGATTTGTGCGTCCACGAGATGATGCTCCATGAAGCGGTCCAGCCGCTCCTGTGCTTCCGGATGAGCGGCCAGATAGTCATCTATCGAGACGCCTGAATCGCCCGCTGCGTGGGCAATGTCGTTATAGGTGTCGAGATGGGAGGTTGCTACCGAGGAACGGAGGCGCACATATTTCCAAGGCGGCAGTCCATCCTCAGTTTCTGCTTGGAGGTCGGCTCCGGCTTCCAACAGCGTTTTGACGACCTCCAGGTTCTCGGCGGTGGGCCGGGGGGAAATGCTCTGCAGGTGCAATGGCGTGGCACCGTAATCATCCGTGGCATTGACGTCCGCTCCCGCGTCCAACAGTGCCCGTATCTGATCTGGCGTATTGGCCATATGGAGAGGCGTCTTGCCTGCACAACCCCCAAGACGGCTCGTATCCGGCTTGGGATTGCCGTCAAGAACGGCCTTCAACAGCAGACCGTAACAACCTCCGATCTCGCCTGCTACGGAGTAGAGCGCGTTCTTGATGTGTTCGCCAGCGTCACCACCCTCCCAGTCGCGTTTCAGACTCTCCAATTGCGGAAGGTCGGGACAGCTTTCGCATTCCTCGACCGGCAATGGGGCGGGTCTCCGCTTTGTTTGGGTGGAAGGGGCGGAACTCTTGGAACGCGCCTTCATGGGTGGTTGTGGAGGCTCACTAGTCGGTACCGGGTCGGCTTCCTCCCAAGCCCACCAGAGAATCAGCAGCAGGGGAATGACCAGAATCATTCCCAGTTTCCAATGCTTTTTAGTCATGGATCGGACCTCCTTTCGTCAGGACGGGCGTCCTGCACAGGCAAGCTTGAGAGTCGATGAGTATAATTTTCCAAGATTGACTCCTCCTCCTACACAGGACGAGTTGATTTAGAGCCTGTCGAATGTAGCCCCATTCGACAGGCTCGAATTGGAAGTGGAAGACCCGGGCAAGGCGAGTGAAGACTCGCGATACTTTTTTGAATCTGTTCCACTTCCTACAAGTTCAGATTAATTCCCCCAAACATCCATGATTTAATTCTCATGGTTCCTCCTTGTGGAGAACGAGGCCTCCGGCGCATCCCGATACGGGACTGCCGGGAAACCCCTCGATGATCGCTTGGGATCTTCTGAGCGCCATATATGAACAAACGCGCAAGCAGAGAAATGCGCGAGAGAAGTTGGCGCGGTGGCTTCCCAGCCGCTGAATTCACGAAAGGGAATGAGGGGTGAGGCATGGGGGACAAGACTCTCCCCCCTCCAAGCCACCTTCCTCAAGAGAGAAAAAAGGGCGCCTACGAGGAGCGCCCCCACAATAATCTAAGGGATTTGCGGAACGGCTACACGGCCACGGGCGCCAGATTGCCGTGGGGGTCGAAGGCCATGTTATCGGGGCCCGAGAGGACTTCCAGGTCGGAGCGTTCCCGGACCTCGGGCGAGTACTTCTCGCTGACCAGGACCTCGCCCAGCTTGAGCGTGTTGGCGATCTGGATGATCCCCGAGTCCGCCGGGTCCACCAGCCCCACGGTCTCCAGGATGGCGAGCATGGCTTCCTGATCCGTGTCGAAGGCGATGGGGACCGCAGCCGCGGACGGGTGCCCTCCGGTGAGCGCATTGATCCGGGTCGCCACCAGGTTCGCCTGGTCGACGGTCCTCTGGTTGGTCACCTCGGCCATGCCGATGCCGCAGGCGTTGCCATGGGTCTCGGGGGTGAGTCCCCGCACGAAGATGCGCTTGCAGTTGACCGTATCGTCCTCCGTGGCTACGTGGTCGTTGAACTTGCGGCCCACGACGTTGGTGTCCATTCCGGAGCCCGAGATGTTCTTGCCGATCTGGTCGACCACCAGGAGATCCACTTCAGGGAAGGGAAGACGGGGCATCCACTCCTGGGCCAGCTTGAGAAGCGCCTTTTCCCGTTCGAAGAATCGATCCGGGGCCACCGCCTCGATGAGAGCGGTCTCATCGTAGGCGTTTTCCACGATGGCCAGTCCCGCAGCGACGCGGCACTTGGTCAGGATGACCTCGGCGACGGCCAGGATGATCTCCAGGAAGCTGAAGTCCTTGATGGCGCGATGGTAGATCTTGGCGCCCTGATGCTTGCCCAGGCCGATGAGCATCATCTTGTGAAGCCCCGACTCGATGGGACCCACGAACCCGGTATGGGGCTTGACCCGGCCGCAGACGATGACGTGACCGGCCTCGTAGGCGTGGCGATCGAAGTGAACGGGAATTCCCTGGGGAGTCGTGTCCACGATGACCGTCTCCATGGAGGAGCGGATCGGGGCTCCGGTGTATTCCTCGGTGACTCCGTAGCTGTGAAGGATCTCCTGCTGTCCTTCGGCGGTGCCGCCGCCATGACTGCCCATGGCCGGAACCACGAACGGTTCTGCTCCGATCTCCTTGAGCTGCCGGGCAGCCGCCTTGATGATGGAGGCGATATTGGCGATCCCGCGGCTGCCGGCCGTGATGGCCACGCTTTCCCCGGGACGAATCTTGTTCCCGAGTTCAAGTGCGGCCAACTGTGTGCCCGTCTCATGCTCCACGTCGGCGAGCTCCGGCCCTTCGAACTTCTGACTCAAACGCAACATTCTGGGAAACGACATCTGGTACTCCCTTCAGCCCCTCCGCCCCGTCGGTGGACCGGAAACCTGACCTCCAACTGATATATCACTCCCCGAAGCAATTTCAAACCGTCACGCTATCGAACGAATTGGAAGGCGTAGAGCTTGGAGTTTCTGAGCTTGATGCGCAGACGCACCTCCCGCCCCGCCAGGCTCGACACGTCTCTCCGTCCCTTCCACGAAACCGGGAAAGCAACGTCGTTCCCGTTCATGGGGTCGGCGTCCTCCAGGGCGAACCCTGGAATGGGCCGGCCCTGAGCGTCCTGGATCTCCACCAGCGCTTCGCCGCCCGCGCTCGTATCCAGGTTCAACTCCAGCCGGTTGCCGCCAAAGCGGATGGGAGGAGTCGACAGCCAACCTCCCCTGTAGCCGGCGTCCGCCGAGACGAATCCATCCAGGCGAAGGATCGCTCTGGAGACGGCCGACCGGCGCCCGCCGGGCTCGGGGTCGACGCGGTCGGCGTGGTCCCAGTTGATCCCCACGTAGTAGATCCAGAGCTCGTTGCCCATGCGGATGGGCCGGGGCATTGCCCACACCCACTTGGACCCGAAGCTGCCGGCGTGACCCAGGCGAAGAAACGACTCGCGCTCGCCCAGACGTTGGAAATTCCGGCCGTCGCGGCTCACCGCCAGTTGGACGTCGGCCGTCGTGGGATGGAGATGGCGGTAGTGATAGTAGATGGGGATCATCGCGAAGTACGCGTCCTGGGCCTCCGCATAGCGAAAGACCCCCGTTCCGTAGAAGTCCAAAGACAAAGGACCGACGACGGTGTAGCCGGGTCCGAAAACGGTCTCGACCTGGTGCGCCTTCTCGGATGCGCGCGACCGCTGGCGCCGGGGCAGGAAATCCACCAGGGGCGCCAAGTCCCGAGCATCGGGCAAGAGGACGATCTCGTAGTTTTCCCAGTGGGTCATGTCGTCCGACTCGTTGTACCCGATCATCCGGGGATGGACTTCCCGGCTGTAGCCCCGGTAGCGTCCGATGGCCGGATCCCAGAACCAGGTGGGCTGCGTGTCGGCGGCCCGTAGTCCGGTGGGGAGCGTCTCCTCCAGATGCCAGCGAAGCCCGTCCGCCGAGTACCAGAAGGCGTTGCCCCCCTTGCGCGTTCCCGGGATGGTGTAGAGCTTGGACCAGGACCGGTACCGTTTTTCGGCCGGCGCATCGGGATTGTCGTCCCTGCCCACCGACCCTCCGCCCACGGTCATCACCGAAAGGTCGGTGGGCATGACCAGGTTGTTCTCGCGGGATCCGTCCTTCTCCACCAGACCCAACACCGGCTTCCTGAACCGGATGCCGTCGCTCGACTCGGCGTAGCAGAGGGCACGGAAACCCTGGCCTGGCCGGCCTGCGCCCGTATACAGATCGTACCAGAGGCGAATCCGGACGCCCTCCGGCCCTTCTTCCTTCATCACGCTGCAATAGACGTGGATCTTCGCACCCTCTTCCCACGGCTGGTCCACCACCACCAGAGGTTCACCCGTCTGGTAAGGAGGATTCATACGGAGGGTGATTCCGTCGCTGGATTCGATGAAGCGATGGTCGACGAAGAGTTGCTTCTGGTCTCCCACCACCAACGCCTGGGCCTCCAGGGGTTGGACGACAGTTCCGGCCAAAAGGAGCAGGCCGTTGAGAACGATGATCGGGTTGGTCATAGTACGGCTCTCGGTTGAGGGGGAACGATGCCCGGAGAACAAGAGGAAACGGAGGACATGGAATGATCGCTCTTCTGGTCACGATCCGAATTCAGCCTCCCCGTCGGGAGGCTTTCATGGAGGCCATGCTAGACGATGCCAGCCACTCGGTCCAGGATGAGCCCGGCTGCCTGAGATTCGACGTGCTGGAGGATGGGGACGACCCGAACCGGATCTACCTCTACGAAGTCTATCGGGACGAGGAGGCTCTGGAAGCCCATCGCCAGGCGCCCCATTTTTTGCGTTGGAAGCACACGACTCGCAACTGGTTCGACGGTGAGGCGGTGGTGGAACAGGCCGTGCCGGTGTATCCGGCCGACGAGGACTGGGACGGCTGACCACTACGAAAAGGTGGCCGTTGGCACGCGGCCGGCGTGGCTCAGCCGAGAAACCGTTCCAGCCGGTCCAGACCTTCCTGAATCACGTCCATGCTGGTGGCGAAGCTGAGCCGCACGCAACTGTCCAGGCCGAAGGCGGCGCCGGGCACCACGGCCAGATGGGATTCCCCCAGCAGCCGCGTGGTCCACTCGACCGAACCCGAAACCCCCAAGCGGGAGTAGGTCGCCGAAACGTCGGGAAACACGTAGAAAGCCCCCGCAGGTTCGGGACAGACCACGCCGGGAAGGGAATTGAGCCGGGCGTGCAGGTATTTGGCGCGCCCCTCGAATTCGGAACGCATCTCTTCGACACAGTCCTGACTGCCTGTGAGAGCCGCGGCCATGGCATGCATGGTGAACGTTGCGGCGCCGCTGGTGGTCTGCGACTGGAGCTTGCCCATGTTGCGGATGATGTCCTGGGGCCCTGCCACGTAGCCGATGCGCCATCCGGTCATGGAATAGCTCTTGGACATGGAGTTGAAGGTCAGGGTCCGCTCATAGGCGTGAGAGGACGTGGCCGCGAAGCTCTTGTAGGTCCGGCCGCCGTAGAGGAGCCGGTCGTAGATCTCGTCGCTGATGACGGCCACGTCGTCCCGGTCGGCCAGGACCTCTGCCAACGCGTCCGTCTCCTCGGGAGAGTAGGCGGTCCCGCTGGGATTGCTCGGAGAGTTGAAGATGACCGCCGCGGTTCGAGGCGTCAGCGCCTCCCGGAGCTGTTGCGGCGTGATCTTGAAATCGGCATCGACCGTCGCGCTCACGAACACGGGTACGCCGCCGGCGATCTTCACCTGTTCCGGATAGGAAACCCAGTAGGGCGCGGGAATGATGACTTCGTCTCCAGGATCCAGGAGGGTGGCGAAGGCGAGCCAGAGACCCTCCTTGCCGCCGACGGTGACCAGGATCTGGGAGGGAGAATACTCCAGCGAGTTCTCCCGGCGCAGCTTCTCGGCGGCGGCCTCCTTGGCCTCGGGAACCCCCGACGCAGGTTTGGCGTACTTGGTCTCTCCCGCCTCGATACAATCCAGCGCGTGTTTTCGGATATGCGCAGGTGTGGGGAAATCCGGTTCTCCCGCTCCCAGGCTCACCACGTCGACGCCTGCTCGCCGCAACTCGGCCGCCCGGTTGCTGACGGCGATGGTCGCCGACTCCTGAAGCTGCATGAGCCGCTGTGAAATCTTCAATCCTGATCGCTCCTGAACACTCATGGCGGGGAGTTTAGTCGGGGGGTCGGACCCTGTCAATCGGAGGACCCGGACGACAATCGAGTCGGTTACCGTTGACCCGCAAGGGGGCTTCTGTAAGGCTTCTACGAAATTGCGGCCATGAGGATTGGTGCATGAAACTGTTGACGGCAGCGTTGCTTCTCCTGGTCGGCCTTGTGGCCGTTTGGGCCGTCGCCACTTGGGACTCGTCGCCTCCCGAAGTTTTGTGGATCGATCCGCCCCGAATCGTGGGACCCAAGACCGAGCTCCGGGTCGAGATCAGGGACAAGGGCCGGGGACTCAAGTCCCTGCGCCTCCTGCTGCGCCAGCAGGGAAGAGAACGGGTGGTGCAGGAAGAGAGCTTCGACGAGGCCGGATTCCTGTGGACCGACGGGACTCTCGAGCGCCGGCTGGAACTCCGTCCGTCCGATCTGGCTCCGCGTGAGGAACTGAAAGAGGGCCCGTTCACGCTGGAGACCCAGGTTCAGGACCACGCGAGTCTGGGACTCTGGTCACGGGAAACCGTTGAGAAGCAGACCTTCCATCTGGATCGAACCCCTCCTCGAATCGAAGTTCTCTCCAACCAGCACTACATTCGCCAGGGTGGATCCGCCGCCATCCGCTACAGGGTGTCGGAGACGGTCGATTCCAGTGGAATCCAAGTGGGGGACCGGATCTACGCGGGGTATCCCGTCCCCTCCCAGGAAGAAGGCGTCCACATCTGTCTTTTCGCCCTGGGACACGATCAGAACAGAAAAACCCCCATGACGGTCTGGGCCCAGGATGTGGCTGGAAACCGGGGCCGACAAAACTTTTGGAAAAAGGTGTTTCCGGGACGTTTCAGAAAGCGAAACATCAACATACCGGACCGCTTCATCGAGCGGGTACTGCCGCCCATCGTGGAGCGTAGCGACGAGATCCGAGCAACCTCCGATCCACTGGAAACGTTCCTCGAGGTCAACGGATCGTTGCGCCGAGTCAACAACCGGCAGATTGCCGAGATGGCTGCCCAGACCGCCGCTACGCCCCTGTGGACGGAGGAGTTTTTGCAACTGAGCAATTCCCAGGTCGAATCGTCCTTCGCCGATTTCCGCTCCTACTTCTACCGGGGGAAGAAAGTGGACGAGCAGACCCACCTGGGATTCGATCTCGCCTCGCTGGCTCAGGCTCCGGTGGAGTGCTCCAACGACGGCGTCGTCATCTTTGCCGACTATCTGGGGATCTACGGCAACACCGTGGTCGTGGATCACGGTCTGGGCCTGCAGTCGCTCTATGCCCATCTGAGCCGTTTCGACGTGGAGGTCGGAGAAGAGGTTCGGAAGGGGCAAACGCTGGGAAGAACCGGCCAGACCGGCCTGGCGGGCGGGGACCACCTGCACTTTACGATGGTTCTACACGGTACTCAGGTGAATCCCATCGAGTGGTGGGACCCGGCCTGGGTCCGCAAGCGGGTGCTGTCGAGGTTGGACACGCCCAGGGAATGAGACAGGAGGGGCGACATCCCTGTCGCCCATTCTTCAATTCTGCCCGCATGGTAGAGGTTACGCGGGGTGGGGACTCTGGCCCCCTCAGGCTCGCAAATCGGCGGTTGGAAACCGCCGCTCCCGGCAAATCGGCGGTTGGAAATCGCCGCTCCGCACTCCTACTCCGCGTAGACCGGGTGGCTCAGGTAGCGTTCGCCCAGGTCGCAGACCATGGCGACGACGCGGGCGCCCTTTCCAAGCCTTTGGGCGATCCGGAGCGCGGCCCAGCAGTTGGACCCGGATGAGATGCCCGCGAAGATGCCCTCTTTGCGAGCCAGATTCCGGGTGACGCGGCGGGCGTCCTCGAACTGGACATGGACGATCTCGTCGATGACGCTGCGATTCAGGACCGATGGGACGAATCCGGCTCCGATTCCCTGGATCTCGTGGGGGCCCGGCTCTCCTCCCGCCAGCACGGGGGAGTCTGCCGGCTCGACGGCGACGATCAGGACGTCTCCCAGTTCCTGTTTCAGGATCTCACCCACACCGGTGATCGTTCCCCCGGTTCCGACACCGGCTACGAACGCATCCAACCGTCCATCCGTTGCCTCCAGGATCTCCAGGGCAGTTGTGTGCCGGTGAATCCGGGGATTGGCCGGATTGTTGAACTGCTGCGGCATGAAAGCGTCCGGGAGCCGGCTCACCAGCTCTTCCGCCTTGGTGATGGCCGCGGTCATGCCGCGGATCTCCGGAGTCAGGAACAGTTCGGCGCCCATGGCCTGAAGGACGCGCCGGCGTTCCAAGGACATGGTGTCGGGCATGGTCAGGATCAGGCGGTACCCCATGACCGCTGCTGCCATGGCCAGGCCGATCCCCGTGTTTCCGCTGGTGGGCTCGACGATGACCGTTTTCCCCGGGTGGATCGTGCCCTCGTCCTGTGCCTGTTTCAGCATGGCGTAGGCGATCCTGTCCTTGACGCTGAACGAGGGGTTCAGGGACTCCAACTTCAAAAGGAGCTCGGCCGAGCCGGGGCGGGTCAGGCGCTGAACCCGAACCAGCGGCGTGTTGCCGATCAGTTCCAGGATGTTGTCTGCCAGGAGGGGACGGTGGTGGGGCATAGGCGATGAAGGTTGGTGGCCAACCGGCCAGCACCGATGTCAGGCCAGGATCTCGTGAACGACGCGGCCGTGAACGTCAGTGAGACTCTCGTCGCGGCCCCCGAATCGATAGACCAGGCGTTCGTGGTCCAGCCCCAATAGATGAAGGATGGTGGCGTGCAGGTCATGGACAGTGGTCTTGTTCTCCACCACTGTCTTGCCGATATCGTCGGTCCGGCCATACACGGTCCCGCCCTTGACCCCACCTCCGGCCATCCAGATGGTAAAGGCCGTCTCCAGGTGATCGCGCCCGTCTCCGGTTCCCGTGTCCACAGTGCGGCCGAATTCGGTGCCCCAGATGACCAGCGTCTCTTCCAACATTCCTCTGGACTTGAGGTCCTTGATCAGGGCGGCCACCGACTGATCTGCTACCAGAGCGTTCCCCTCATGCCCTTTCTTCAGGTTGGTGTGCTGATCCCAGGTGCCGTTTGTGGCGCCGAACAGGACGGGCGGAGTCACCTCCACGAAACGGACGCCGGACTCGATCAGGCGCCGCGCCCGGAGGCATTGCAGGGCATAGTTTCGCTGGTCCTTGTTGGAGGTATCCAGCCCGTAGAGCCGCTTGGTGGCTTCGGTCTCGCGGGACAGGTCCAGCACATCCGGAACCAGGGACTGCATCCGATACGCCATTTCGTAGTTTCGGATGGCCGACTCGATAGCGTCGTTTCTGCCGGCATCGGCCAGAAACTGCCGGTCCTGGTCCAGCAGTGCCGACAACTTGGTGTTCTGGATAGCGCTGTCGTCGGCCGGGACCAGATTTTCGATGGGTGTCCCTTCCGCCTTCACCGGCAACGCCTGGTGGGTTGCGGGGAGGAAGCCGTTGGAGAAGTTCTCCAACCCTCCCGGTGGGATCGACGTGGATTCCGGGTGGAGAAGCACGTATCCGGGCAGGTTCTTGTTTTCGCTCCCCAGAGCGTATGTGATCCAGGATCCCAGACTCGGGTAACCCCCGACGTTGCGGCCGGTGTGGAACAGGATGTTGCCGCGCGGGTGCAGCGGGAAGTTGGAGACCATGGAGCGAACGATCGCCAGGTCGTCCACGCAGGTGGCGATGTGAGGAAAGAGCTCGCTCACGGGGATCCCCGCTTTCCCGTATTTCTTGAAAGTCCAGGGACAACCCTGATAGGTGCGGATCCCGTCCCCGGAGAGCTTGCCGTGTAGCTCGTTCAGCTTGGGTTTGGGATCGAAGGTGTCCATCTGCGAGACACCTCCGGGCATGAAGCAGAGGATGACATTCTTGACCTTGGGCTCGAAGTGGGTGGGTGGAGTCGGGACCAGGCCAGCGTAGGCGTCTTCAGCCATGAGAGCGGACAGGGCGGTCAGTCCGAAGCCGTTGGCGCTCAGCGAAAGCATCTGGCGGCGACTGAGCGGAGCGCCGATGCAACCCGGACACCCGTCTTGTTCCTTGATTCGCTGGGTCATGACGTCACCTCAGATAGATGAATTCCTTGGTGTTGAAGAGACTGTGAGCCACGTCCTTCCAGATCTCGTTGCTGGTCAGGATATGCTCTTGCGGAATCTGATACAAGCGTCCCAGCTTCCGGATCAATTCTCCGAACCGGGCCAACTCGTCGGGACGCGGAGGCCGGGAGAACGCCCGTACAAACATTCGTTCCAAGCGTTCCTCGAGCGTCCCCTCTTCCTGTTCCAGGAGCCGGTCGGCCCAGTACTCCGACTGTTGGATCACGAAGGGATCGTTGAGCATGGCCAGCGCTTGGGAGGGCACGTTCGTCACGTCCCGGCGTCCTCGGGAGACGGACGGTACGGGAAAATCGAACAGTTCCAGAAAACGGGGACCTTCCATCCGGGTCACACGCAGGTAGACGCTCCGGCG
The DNA here is from genome assembly GCA_963668095.1 of Acidobacteriota bacterium. Classification (GTDB taxonomy): domain Bacteria; phylum Acidobacteriota; class UBA6911; order RPQK01; family JAJDTT01; genus JAJDTT01. The sequence continues at coordinate 482,500 of OY764083.1, forward strand.
CCCATGCCCGTCCAAAGGGCCGGCGTGGAGCTTCCGGTATTCCTTGGGTTTCAGCCGGTAGGGTTCGACGCTGGGACCGTAACGCAAAGGATCGAGACGGCCCGAAGTGGCCAGAATCGAGTCGCGGATCGCCTCGGCCTCCAGGCGCCGGACCGGATAGTGGTGCAGCAGCCGGTTCTCCGGGTCGATCCGGGAGGCTTGTTCGGTCGTTCGGCTCGACTGCCGGAAGGCTTGAGTGAGAACCAGCCGCCGGACCAGCCGCTTCAGGGACCAGCCGTCGGCGATGAACTGCCGGGCCAGATGGTCCAGCAGCAGGCCGTGGGAGGGCCGCTCGCCGAAGTTTCCGAAGTCGTTGATGGTGCCCACCAGTCCTCGGCCGAACAGGTAGTTCCAGACCCGGTTCACCATGACCCGGGCGGTGAGGGGGTTTCGGGGGGAGGCAATGAGTTCCGCCAACTCCAGCCGGCCGCTGCCGCTGGTTTCCAGGGGCCGCCCGCCGGTGAGCACGGTCAGGTAGCGGCGAGGAACGGGATCACCCGGATTCTTGGCGTCACCGCTCTGCAGCAGCGAATAGTCCCGGCCCAACCCCATGTCCAGCAGCGAGTTGATGGTCTGGGGCTGTGCGATCCTGGACTCGATGGCTCTGTACTCGGAAATCAGTGCCGACAGCTTTGGAGTGAGATCGATGGAGTTGTCCACCAGATGGTTGGTGGCGAGCCAGTGAATCCAGCGGACGTCATTCTCGGTGGGCGTTCCCTGGGACCAGGCCTCCAGGGCCTGCCGGCTGCGCTCGGCGTAGCGCCGGGCGGCTTCCCGGGGATTCTGGGGAGCCGGTTCGCGAAACAAGGGCAACAAATGGGAAAGATCGTTGCGGGGAGGGTCATCCACGTCGTGGAGCATCGCCCGGGCGATGCCGAAATAGGATCCGGGCGCTTCCATCTTCTCCTCGGTGAATCCCTTGATTCTCTTGGGCCGATCCGGGAGCCGCGGGTTGCTGGTCTTCGTGACCAGCTCGACGTAGACGGGAAACCGCTCCTTGTCCTGGAGAGTCGAAACCTTCTGCCAGTTGAGATCCGAGCTGTCGAAGACTTCGACCCCCTCGCCCAGCATGCAGTTGTCCACGACCGCCCGGCGGCCTCCCAGCATTCCCCCCATGACCTGAAGGCTGAGAAACTTCTTTTCCTTGGTCAGGTAGGGGGAGCGGAGAGCCCCGTTGAGCCGTTCCGAAAGAGCGTGGGTGTAGATTCCCGCGGGATAGACACCATTGACCGCCACCGGCCCCTCATCGGCCAGGATGAATTCTCCGTCTTCTGACCGGCCTTCGATCAGTCCCACGCCTTCGGGGTACCAGTCGCTCAGAGGAAGTGAAGTGAAGTTCTCCCGGTTGTATTCCTGCCGATCCCGGATCTCCTTCAAGTGTTCCGGAGCGGCTTTCTCCCACAGTTGCTGGAATCGCTCCGGCGCCAAGCCCACCTCGCAGGTGACCGTCGACCAGGGATAGAGGAAGCTCTCAGGGTCGACGCTCTCCCTCTGGAGCGTCTGGATCCAGCGTTCCAAGCGTTGGGGATGGAGGCTTGGGCCGGTATCCGTTCCCCCGGGGTCGATCGGGGCCTGCGCGGCCAGGAGGTAAGCTGGAATCTCTTCCACCTGTTTCAACCACGCGGTGGTCAGTTCCGAGCGAATCTGCGGCTTGAGGGCCCGTAAGCGCTGCATCAGCGGAGACTGTGATCCACCCGTGTCCAGGGTGCTGGTGACCGGCCGGGCACTGTTCAGGATCCCGTACAGGGCGTAGTAGTCCTCGATGGGAATAGGATCCAGCTTGTGATCGTGGCAGCGGGCACAGGCCACGGAAAGCCCCTGGAAGGCGCGGGTAAGCGTGTCGATCTGATCGTCCACCACATCGGTGCGAATTTCGCGGAACTCGATGCAGTCGTCGTGCCCCATCTCCCCCATGAGAAGAAATGCCGAACCGGTCGTCGACTCGTTGATGCCCAGCGGGACGTTGATTCGGGGATGCTCCAGCAGGTCGCCGGCGATATGTTCCCGGATCAGGTGATCGTAAGGGACATCCTGGTTGAAGGCCCGGATCAGATAGTCCCGGTAGCGCCAGGCTCCCTTGACGATGTAGTTCCATTCATAGCCGTAGGTCTCGGCGAAACGGACCACGTCCATCCAGTGACGCGCCCAGTGTTCACCGAAATGGGGAGAATCCAGGAGGCGGTCGACGAAGTTGGCGTAGGCCTGCTCGGAAGGGTCTCGGAGCAACTCCTCCACGCTGGCCGGATCCGGCGGCAGTCCCACGACCGAGAAGCTGAGGCGCCGGGCCAGCGTGCGGGCGTCGGTCCGCTCCGCCGGCTCCAACCCCTCCTTGCGGAGCGCCGCCAACAGGAAACGATCGACCGTGGTTCCAGACCAACGCTCGTGATTCACCTGGGGCGGATCGGGATCGGCAACCGGCTGGAAGGCCCAGTGCTCGCGGGTCAGCCGGGCGTAAAAATCGGGCTCCTTGGTGACGTCCGGGCCGACAGGCCACGGAGCTCCCATCCGAACCCAGCTCTCCAGATGACCGATCTCGGCGTCGGCCAGCATGCGGCCCAGCGGCATCTTCAGATCCTGGTGCCGGACGGCCTGGATGAACAGGCTCTGGTCCGGATCCCCGGGAACCAGGGCGGACCCTCGAAGGCCGCCTTTCAGGAGAGCCTCACGCGAATCGACTCTGAGAGACGAGAGTTGCTGCTTGTCGCCGTGGCACGAGTAGCAGTTTTCGACCAGGAGTGGGCGGACCTTCGTTTCGAAGAAGTCCATGGCCTCACGGTCGACTTCGGTGCCGGAAGGAGCCGAAAGGAGGGCAGTGCCACTGGAAAGGACAAGGAACGGCAACAGAAGCAGACGTGCCAACAGGCTGAATGTGACGCTCGGAATTGCGATGTTGCAGGGAATCAGCACGTCTCGTACCCGTGCCCAAAAGATAGCATATCTTCCTGTTTGTCACGCACTTTGCCGAGATCGCACCGGCGCCCTGTGCAGGGCCCCGGAGCCCCGGATTTGCGCCGTTGCGGGCGTTGGGTTAGGGTCTCGACATTGGGTAGCGGAACTATATGGGACAGGGTTTTGTCGCGGCCCCGCGGGGAGGGATCAATGGACACCATCAGGAGCGAATACTGCTCAGTGGCCGCACGTGTTTTCTCTCTGGCGATCCTTTGCGGGGCCCTTTCCTGCGGCCCCCCTGCGGATGAATCGAAGGAGACCATGGAGTCCGAACGCCTTTTCTCCCCGAGCGTTTCTATCGCCGACTTTGGGTCCACTCCTGGCGGCGAAAGCGTCCGGATCTATACCCTGACCAATTCCGGCGGCATTGAACTCCGGGTCATCACCTACGGCGGCATCATCGTTTCGCTGCGCACCCCCGACCGGGACGGCAACTTCGACGACATCGTCCTGGGATTCGACTCGTTGGAAGGCTATCTCGCCAAGCATCCCTATTTCGGCACCCTGGTGGGACGCTATGCCAACCGCATTTCCAACGGCCGTTTCACACTGGACGGGGTCGAGTACAAATTGGCCCGGAACAACGGGGAGAACCATATCCACGGCGGAATCAGGGGATTCGACAAGGTGGTCTGGCGGGCCCGGCCCGTCGAGGACGATAACGGAGTCGGCATCGTCCTCGAGTACACGAGCGCGGACGGAGAGGAAGGGTACCCCGGCAAGCTGGACGTCCAGGTGACCTACACCCTGAACGGAAACAACGAACTGGTCTGCGACTATCGCGCCACCACGGATCGAGCGACGCCCATCAACCTGACCCAACATTCGTACTTCAACCTGGCGGGGCAGGGGACGGGAAACGTTCTGAGGCATATCCTGGAGTTGAACGCGGAGGCTTTCACTCCCATCGATGCCGAACTCATTCCCACGGGGGAGGTCCGGCCGGTGGAGGGCACACCTTTCGACTTCAGGACCGAGATGCCCATAGGGGCTCGAATCAATTCACCGGAAGAGCAGATCCAACTGGGCGGCGGCTACGACCACAACTTCGTCCTGGATCAGACGGGTGAGGGCCCGTCTCTGGCGGCGAGAGTTCGAGAACCGATGTCGGGACGCGTCATGGAAGTGCACACGACAGAGCCCGGAGTCCAGCTCTACACCGGCAACTTCCTCGCCGGGACCCTGACCGGCAAGGGTGGACGCGTCTACGAGCGCCGGTTCGGCTTTTGCCTGGAAACCCAGCACTACCCGGATTCACCCAACCGGCCGGATTTCCCCTCCACGATCCTGAGACCCGGCGAGACCTACGAGTCCCGGACCGTATTCAAATTCCCCGACATCCGGGGGACCTGATTCGTCGCCGGTCTTACCGGGCCTTCCGACCGCCGGCCGAACCGCCGGTGGCGTCCGTCACAAGAAATTCAAACGAATAGAGACTGGCCTCTTCGAGGTAAAAACGTAGCCGGATCGGCTTTCCGGTCAGGGAGGTGACGGCGGAGCGCCCATTCCAGGTCACGGTCTGGCGGAGAGCGTCTTGCGGAAGGGGATCACAATCCTCCCGGGTGTAGCCGTGAACGGGATCTCCCCCTTGGTCCATAACCTCCACCAGGAGACGACCGTCCTCGGCATCGGCGTTGACGGCGAGTTCATCTCCGGTGAAGGTGAAGCTCCGGGTGGTCAGGCTTCCACCCGGCTTGCCCGCTCGGACCGATACGAAGCCATCCAACCGCAGCTTCGCCAATCCGATGCCGTTGGGGAATCCGTCGACCCCGGGAGGACGAGTGTGATTGTGATCGACACCCGCAGCAGAGTAGTAGATCCGGATTTCGTCGCCGTAGACAAAGGGGCCCTGCAAGGGATAAATGGCGCCCCAGTCGAAGTCGCCAGGCTGAGTTGAAAGCGGAATGAAGACGTTCCGGTTCCCAGCGCGGTCCCAAGTCCGTCCGTCCCGGCTGGAAGTCAACTGCACCGCGCCTCGGCAATAGTCGGGGTCGTAGCTGAAGACCGTGACGAGGCCGATGCGAAGGCCCTCATGGGTCATGACCTCCATGTTGTAGAACTGGTCCCGATTGAGAGGATCTTCCGCATCCGGCCCCACGACGACCCGATAATCGTTCCAGTGAACGAAATCGCGGCTCAAGATCTGGCTGACCCGCCGGATGCTGTGGTTCTCGGGGGCGCGGTTCCTCCGCGGGTCCCAGTGCCGCCGCCAACCCGCCCGAGCCTCAGGGTCGCTCACCAGGCGCGGCCGCACCTGGGAGATCCTGCCCGTGCGATCCCGGATGATCCCGACGTAACGCCCGAGGGCTTCGTCCCAGTAGGCGACCATCTGGCTGTCGTGGCCGGGAGGTTCGAAAAAGACGGCCTTGCCGTCGTTGTACGGGGTCCACTGCAACCCGTCCGCCGAATAGGAAGCGTAGATCTTGTAGCCGTCCCGCATGTGCAACATCTTGAAACGCTTGGACGGGTCCGCCTCATGGGGGTCCAGAAAGACGCCGCTGGCCAAGCCGCCGTGAGGCACGACGATGTTGTTTTCCGTCGTTCCCCGGTACTTGAATCTTCCCAGCCTCGGCTTGTCCCACCGGATGCCGTCGCTGCTCTTGGCGAAGCAGAGGACAGACTCCTCGTCCCCGCCGCTGCCGGCGTGCAGGCTGTACCAGAGCTTGAAGAGTCCGTCCGCCGGATCATGGAGAACGCTTGAAAAGGAGATGGGCATGCCCGCCTCCCACGCCTCCTCTCCTTCTGGCACTCTGGACAGGACCGGGTTGCCCTCGTACTTCCGCGGCTGGTTCAACCTGCGCTCCACACCTTCCGATTCGGAGATGAGAAAGTCGTCGACGAAGAGCTGCCGGTGGCTGTTCAGAGCGATCGGCGCCTCCTCGGATCGTGCCGAAACCGGAGCCGCAGCCCTCAGAACCGAGATTGAGGCCTCCGGGAGGTACGGCAACTCGATCCGGGCCAGGGGGCCCGTTCCGCCCGTGCCCAGGACCAACTCCGCGGTCATCTGAATCGTCACCAAGACGACTGTCCATGTTTTCGTCATCGCAGACTCCTGGTTCTACGGCGCAGACTCCTGGTTGGACCGGGGAAGTGGCGGCAGTATATTAGCCGAAAGACAGGAAATATGAAGCAAGCCGCCTGGAGAGAGGACTCGAAGCCGAGGAATAGGAGAACTCTCTCGTCCGCTTCGACCGGGTTTTTTGCCTGACACCCCGCACCGAGGCCGGCAATCGACTGATCCTAATTGCCCACTCCGCCGGCGTCCGCGATTTCGACGGTCAGACGAAGTTGGCTCGCCTTACGCTGCGACAGTACTATTGACGGAGTGGAATTTTTCCAAGAGTTGTTCGGGACCATTCTAATCGCCCTTGCGGCCTTTCTCGCGGCCGGGGTGATCCTGACTCTTGTTACTGCCGTGCTTGGTTGGTCGCTCTATAAAGCTCGGCGACGGATAGACCAGCTTGCCGTTCGCGCCACCGGCCTGGCGACCACACTTGCCTTCAGGACGCCCTCGTCTCCGGAGGACGAGTCCGCTTGGCAGCCCGGTCCCGCCGGGTCCGGACGGACCGAACCACGACGCCACTTTCGCTTCCGTGACCACCCCGTCCTGACCATCGCTCTGGTTGCCGGTTTGTTCATGATCTTCTTCGGAGGGTTACTGATCCCCTTTCTGCTTCTGGCCGCCTTTCCCGTGGTTCCGGTCGTCCTTGGAGTGTTGCGGCATAGAGCTCAACAGCGGATACGGGCACTGATCGCTCGAATCACCGCCATGGAAGCAGAGCTGGCCGCCGGATCGCCCTCGCCCACGGCGACCCCTGTCGCAGTCCCGAACTCGCCGGCGGCAGCAATGCCGACGGAGATGCCGGTGGAAGCAACGGAGGGGGTGGCCCATCCCGATCGGGAGCCGGATCCCGCGAAGCCGGCGTGGACCGATGCGCTGCATTCGTTCCTCTTCGGCGGCAACACCCTGACGCGGGTCGGCGTCATCCTCCTATTCTTCGGTTTCGCTTTCTTCCTGAGCTACGCGGCCGAACAGGGCTGGTTCTCGATCCAGCTCCGCCTGGGTGTCGCCGCGGCCGCCGGCGTTGCCCTGTTGACGCTTGGATGGCTTCTGCGGGACTTGCGCCGAGAGTACGCGCTTGCGCTGCAAGGCGGCGGCGCAGGCATCGCGTACCTCACCGCCTTTGCGGCCGTCAGTTTCTACGACGTGATCGGTCCCGCGGCCGGGTTGTCCGCCATGGTCCTGCTGGTCGCGGTCACCGGGGCTCTGGCATTGAGGCAGGACGCGCCGAGTCTGGCTTTATTGTCTTCCCTGGGCGGATTTCTGGGTCCGGTCCTGGTCACCCGCGATGCCAGCCACGTGGCCCTCTTTTCCTACTATGCCGTTCTCGACGTCGGGATCGTGGCCGTGGCATGGTTCCGTGCCTGGCGCCTTCTGAGCCTGCTGGGGTTCGTGTTCACATTCCTGGTCGGCGCCTCATGGGGTGCCGCGTACTATCAACCTCAGCATTTCTCCACGACTCAACCGTTCCTGGCGCTGTTTCTGGCAATTTTCGTCGCGGTTCCAATACTGCATGCCTGGCGCCAGCCGCCGCGGCTTGTGGGGTTCATCGATGGCACGCTCGTCTTCGGAGTTCCGCTCGCCGCTTTCATCCTGCAGTATCGGCTCGCAAGCGGATTCGAATACGGTCCCGCCATCAGTGCTCTTGCCTTTTGCGTTTTCTACGCCGTCGCGGCCGGCCTGGTCAGCGGACGCGGTCGAGATTCATTGCGGCCGCTGGTGGAATCGTTCGTCGCCCTGTCGGTCGTCTTCGGGATACTCGCAATTCCTCTCGCAGGTGACGCGCACTGGGTCTCCATCGCGCTGGCCCTTGCGGGCGCGGCGATCGTCTGGATCAGTACGCGCCAAAATCGCCGTTTACTCCAATTGTCGGGACTGGGAATTCAGTTCCTGGCGGGCCTTATTGCAATCGGCGGGCACTCATCGGATGCATTAGCGGTATTGGACATGGGGCACCTGACGGTGACGTTGGCCGGCCTGTTTTCGGCCTGGTGCCTGCGTCGACGCCGGGTGGCGGGCGCGGATTCTCGTCTCGTGCCGGTTGTGGCCCTAGTTTGGGGATCGCTCTGGTGGTACGGAACCGGCTTCCACGAAATCTCACGGCATCTGTCTTCGCTCGACCAGGATTGTGCAAATCTCGGGTTTGTCGCCATCAGCGCCGCAGTATTCGCCCTGCTGCGGACCCGGCTCGATTGGAAGGACCTGGCGTACCCGCCATTGCTTCTGCTCCCCGCGATGGTCCTCCTGACCATCGACTGGATCTTTACGACCTCCCATCCGCTCGTGGGCTGGGGCGTCCTCGTCTGGCCGGCCGCGTTCCTGGTTCAGTATTGGCTGCTGTGGCATTGCGAGACCGACTGGTCAAGAGCAACGCCCTGGGTCCACTGCGGCACGCTGTGGCTCGGCGTGTTTCTGGTTTGGCGGGAAGCCGTGTGGATCAGCGGGCAGATCGCCTCTGACGATCCAAGGTGGCCGTTCGTGATGTGGGCCCTGGTGCCAGCTGTTTTCCTCTGTGCGCTCATGACGTTTCGGACCTTTCTTGCCTGGCCGATCGAACGCTTTCGGCAGATCTATCTCGACGTCGGGCAACTCCCCTTGGTGATCACCGTCTCGGTCTGGATGCTGGTTGCCAGCTTCCATGCGGGTGCTTCCCGTCCGCAGAGCTATGTTCCGCTCCTGAATCCTGTCGAGTTCGTACAGTTGTTCTCCCTGGGTGTGCTGTTCCAGTGGTCCAGGGTGGACGCCGGCAGGAGGATCAGCGCGATACGGTGGCCGACTCTCGGATTCATTTCGTTCGTGGCGCTGAACGGGGCTCTCGCCCGCACGGCCTGCCGCTTCCTCGAGTTGCCGTTCGAGGCCCGCGCGCTCCTTTCCTCCGGTGTGTTTCAGGTCATCCTGTCTGTCGTCTGGACGACCGTTGCCCTGGTCATCATGCTCGTTGCAACCCGGGTGAGGCGGCGTCCCGCCTGGCAGGTCGGCGCCGCCCTGCTCGTGGTGACCGTGATCAAGCTGCTCTTGTTCGACCTCGCCGATACCGGCACGCTGACGCGGATCGTGTCCTTCATTGTCGTGGGCGGTCTCATCCTCGTCGTCGGCTACTTCTCACCGTTGCCGCCCAAAGACGCGGAATCGAAAAATGACTAGCCCGCATTTCTCACCAGGGGGCGTGACGATCGCGGAGGATTTTCGTCGGAGCGGCGGCTTTCAGCCGCCGACTCTTCATTCTCCCCGCGTGCTCGCGACCGCAAGCGTAGTGGTGACTACGTTTGCGGAAGCATGTGCGCGCTGGGGGCGAAAAGACCCGCGAGCGCGCGCCCAGCGCAGTCTGTTTCTGGCAAAGTTTGTCAATAATTTCCCAAATGCCCATCGGTAAGGCCTTTTTCATCATACAAAAAGCGGCCTGGTGAGAAATGCGGGCTAGGGATCTGACAGTCCTGGACGGACATGGAGGCGGAAGAATGCGCGCCGAAGAGATGGAGCTTGCCGTTTCGAATCCCGACGGGGATCTATGGCCTGCCGGACGATGCTTTCGAATGACAGCCAGGAAATCCCGACTTGGCCGAGAGATTCAGGCGCTGTATCACTTGCGGCCGACCAGCACCGAAATCGGCGTTCGACTCCAAACACACCTGGCGTCGAAACCCGCCCGGGTCATCGCCTCCAGCTCCCGTTCCAGTGGGAAATACGTATCCTCGTCCGACCATTCGTCGAAGTGCCGGTAGGCGCGCTCTTCAGGGATCCCGCGCGAGACCATGTGCGCCGCCCAAGCCGCGAAGTCCGCAGCTTGGCGGGAGGCATCGTCCGGCATGGTCGCGTCGCCATTGACGAATACGCCACCGGTAGACAGCATCTTGTGGACCCGCTGATAGAGTTGGGTTTTGGCGTTCAGGTCCGGTACGTGATGCAACGCCAAAGAGGCGGCAACGGCATCGCAACGGGGAAGGGCATCATGGAATGACTGCCTTCTCAGGCCTACGCGCCCGTCGAACCGGTGCAGCCGCATTTGGGCGCGGACCAACATTTCGTCGTCGACGTCGATCAACTCGACGACGCACTGGCCGCACTTCTCCAGGATCGCCTCGGAAAGAGCCCCAGTTCCGGCGCCAAGGTCGAGCACCCGCTCGGGCTGGCTGCAGGCGACTGTCCGGGCAACCTGCTCCAGCATTCGATCGTAGCCCGGAATAAACTGCCGGATGATCTCGTCGTATTCATCGATATCAAGATGCAGGTGCCGGCGAACGGAGTGGCTCATGAGACCAAGCAACTATCGACAGGCCGGGCGAACGAAGGCGGAGCTACGATCGCAACTTTTCTTCTAATTTCGTGACGGCTCTCACCACGAAACGTTCAACCTTCGCGCCGGAGTTCGTGGAGCGTGATGCCGCGCCCCGCCAGTCTGGCTTCAAGCCACCGCTTGAGGGATGCCTGACTCTCCCGGGACCGGCGACCGGTGAGCAGACCCTCCACGCTGATGTCCTCGTCGAGGTCCTCCCAATGAATGTGCCGGCTGCCGGAGTGCAGCTCCCAGTTGTTTCGTTCGTCCTCAGTCGCACGGACAAGCCTTGGATACCAATCCAGTGGAACCGAGACAATCCGTCCATCAGACAGTTCGGCCGTCAGCGCATCGTCCGTGAACGTGATCCATGTGGCTCCCGGCAGGTCCAGTTCAACCGTTGAGTTTTTCATGCCAGGCCTCAATGAACTCCCAGGGCATGGTACCACCTTCGAATAGGACAACTTGAAACCCAGTTACGCCGGAAGGAGCCTCCTCATAATCCGGTTTCGGGTTTCGGATATAATGGCGGCGTTCGCAACGAGGGCAGACTCGATTTGAAGCGCAATTCACGACAGAAATCCTTGCAGGACATCCCCTCGGCATTCAACCTCCGGGGGTGGATCGCCACTGTTCTTACGCTGAGCCTTCTTGGCTCCCCCTCCGCCGCAGCGGAGACCGAGTTGGACAAAGTGGAACTGAAGCAGGTCGAGGAGCGCTCCGAATCTCTGGCCAACTCCCTTCTGGAATTCTCGGTGACGGTGCGGGAGCGGGACCTGAAGCGGATTGGCGAGTTCTTCGAATCCCCGGCCAGGGTGACGCCGTGGCCGTCTCTTTCCGGCGCCACGGATTCGGAGTTCAAGTGGATCTCGACGGCCGCGCCCCGACTTGCACGGAAGCGTCCGAAGAAGATGACCCGGTCTGAACTGATAAGGAGCTGGGACCAGCTTCTGGGAACCTTCTCCTCAATGGAGGATGCCCGTTTCCAGGTCAAGGGAGCCCGCTTCAGCCAACGGAAGGAGGGAGTCGAAGGCAAGGGAGATCTCAAATTCTTCCTGATCGGACGTGACGGCAAGAAGCATCGATTCTGGGTGAAGGGAACGGGACAGCTGGTCGCGGTCCAGACTGGGGAAGAGAACTGGCTGATCTCCGAATTCCGGGTGGACGAGGTCAGGACCATGCGGGCGGTTGCGGACCTCTTCTCCGAGGTCTGCATTCCGGCGGGCGTCTCCAATTCGCTGCCTCGATACGGAGAGCCGGGAAACGATGATTTCGTCTACCACGGCGCCGCCGCGGGAGACCTGAACCAGGACGGGCTGCAGGATCTGGTGGTCACCGGCATCAATCGGAACTATCTCTACCTGAACCAGGGAGGCCGGTTTCAGGACGTTGCCGATAGCGCCGGAATCTCAATAACGCCTCCTGGAACGGCCCCGCTCCTCTTCGACTATGACAACGACGGCGATCTGGACGTCTTCATGGCCTCGGTGGGAGAGCAGATGCTGTTCGAGAACCGTCTGATCCCCTCCGGAAAGTTGCTTTTCTTCGACATCTCGCAAGAGGTCGGCATAGCGGTGAACGCCATCGGTTTCAGCGCCACCGCGGGTGACGTGAACAAGGACGGCTGGACCGATATCTACGTCGCCTCCTACAACCGTTACGGGCGGGTCATGCCCGACTCATGGCGCCGCGCGTCAAACGGGACTCCGAACCTGCTCTTCTTGAATCAGGGCAATGGGAGCTTCCGCGAATCCGGGGCCGCGTGGGGTGTCCGGGACCAGCGCTGGAGCTACGCCGCCCAGTTCGCCGACATCAACGGTGACGGACGGCTGGACCTCTACGTGGCCAACGACTTCGGCGAGAACGGCTACTACGTCAATCTGGGGGACCGCTTCGAGGACCGGGCCGCCGGCATGGGCCTGCTGGACCCCGGCAATGGAATGGGCGTCTCCTTTGGGGACTTCAACAACGACGGGCGGATCGACCTTTACGTCACCAACATGTCCTCCACCGCTGGCAACCGGATCCTGGACCGGCTGTTTCCGCAGGGAAGGGGGGACCGCAGCGGACTCAAGAAGCTGGCGGCCGGGAATACGCTGTTCGAAGGGGTGGACGGGGGCGGCTTCCGGGACGTGAGCGGTAAATTCGGACCCTTCGTCGCCGGATGGGCCTGGGGCGGAGTCTTCGTGGACTTCGACAATGATGGATGGGAGGACCTCTATTCTCCCAACGGATTCATCAGCGGCAAGTCCATGAAAGACACATGAAGCTTCTTCTGGCGCCACGTCGTGGCGTCCACGGTCGGCGACGAGAAAGCCGGCAACCAGGACTACCAGAAGAACCACATGGCTCTGCTTTTCGAGCAGGGACTGTCCTTCAGCGGATTCGAACGGGACGCCCTTTTTCTGAACCGGGAGGGGAGCCGGTTCCAGGATATCTCCGGGATTTCGGGCATCGACTCCATCTCCGACGGACGTTCGGCCGTCACCGTCGACCTGGACAACGACGGCGACCTGGACATCTTTCTCACCACCATCCAGGGGGAAGGTCATCTCCTGTTCCGGAACAACGTGGGCCAGGACAAGGGCTTCATTCGCGTCGAGCTGGAGGGAACGAAGAGCGGCAGGGATGCCTTCGGCGCCCAGGTCCGGGTGAAGACTCCCTTGGGTGTCCAGACTCGGATTCTCTCGGGTGGGAGCGGTTTCATGGCTCAGCCGGATCGCCGGCTCCTGTTCGGTCTGGGGGAGAACAAGGAGGCGGAATGGATGGAGGTCACATGGCCTTCCGGCGCCCGTCAGCGGGTGGGTCCCATTCCGGCCGGCACCTCGTTGAAGCTGGTGGAGGAGGAACCGGACTATCAGACCCTGTCGTTGCCGTCGGCCGATCTGCCCGATCCCCTGGAGGAGGAGCAGGTCCTCTGGAGCAAGCTGGCGATTAAACGTGGCCTGCCAATGCCCGAATTGGCGTTGAAAACGCTTTCGGACGGGGAGGAGGTTTCGCTTCCGCTGGAGAAGGGAACGTCCTACCTGGTGAATCTCTGGGCCACCTGGTGCGGGCCTTGCCGGAGGGAGATGCCCGAATTGGAAGCTGCCAAGGCGAAGTTGGAGGAGAACGGGATCAAGGTGATTGGTCTCAGTCTGGACCAGGGGGTTCCCCTCGCCGATGTGGAATCTTATGCCCGAGATTTGGGGGTGTCGTATCCGATCTTTCTGTTGGAACAGGAGGATCTGACGAAGATCTTCGCGGGAGACGAAAGGTTCGTTCCCTTCTCGATCCTGGTGGACGAGGAGGGCCGGGTCGCCGACAGCCATGCCGGTTGGGGGGAAGAGGCGAAGCGGAAGCTGGATCGGCTTTGCCGGTAGGAGGCGTCTTTCAGGCGCCCACTCTTCGATTTTGCTATGGGATTCGCCGGTCAGAAAATGTAGAGGGGGGACTACCGTCCCCCCAAACCCCCCATTTGGCGCCTGAAAGACGCCTCTCCCAATCGGCGACAGGGATGTCGCCGCTCCATGTCGCTCCTATGCGAGCAGCTTGTCGACGACGTGCCCGCCCACGTCCGTGAGGCGGAACTGCCTTCCCTGGAACTTGTAGACCAAGCGGGTGTGGTCCAAGCCCAGCAGATGCAGGATCGTGGCGTGCATATCGTGCATGTGGATGGGGTCTTCGACGATTTCGTAGCCCAGCTCGTCGGTCTTTCCGACGGTGATTCCCGGCTTGGTGCCGCCGCCGGCCAGCCACATGGTGAAGGCGTACGGATGATGATCCCGTCCCGGGTATTTTCCCGGGTGCTCGTTCATGGGAGTCCGCCCGAATTCGCCGCCCCAGACCACCAGCGTGTCCTCCAGCAGACCCCGTTCCTTCAAGTCCTTGACCAGGGCGGCTGAGGCCTGATCGGTTTCCCGGCAACGCGTCTGCAAGCCTTCCTTGTGAATGATGGACCCCTGGGCGATCAGTCCGTGGTGGTCCCACCCGTGGTGGTAGAGCTGGACGAAACGGACGCCCCGTTCCACCATACGCCGAGCCAGGAGGCAGTTGTTGGCAAAGGACTCCTTGCCGGGCTCAGTCCCGTACATGCGATGGATGTGCTCCGGTTCGTCGCTGATGTCCATCAGCTCGGGGACGCTGGTCTGCATCCGATAGGCCAATTCGTAGGAGGCAATGCGGGTCAGGATCTCCGGATCACCCACCGCCTCGTGTTGCAGTTGATTGAGCCTCTTGAGAGCGTCAAGCGAACGGCGGCGCGCCTTTCGGGTCATCCATTCCGGGTCGGACAGGAAGAGGACCGGGTCACCCTGGGACCGGAACTGCACTCCCTGGTAGACCGTGGGAAGGAAGGCGGGCCCCCAGCACGAATTGCCGGCAAAGACCTGCACCGGACCCGACTGCAGGACCACGAAGCCGGGCAGGTCGCGGTTCTCGCTGCCCAGCCCATAGGTCAGCCACGATCCCATGCTGGGCCGTCCGATCAGGTGATGGCCCGTGTTCATGAACAGTTGTGCCGGTGCGTGGTTGAACTGCTCTGCGTGGACGGACTTGACGATGGTGATGTCGTCCGCGACCTCGGACAGATACGGCAGCAGCTCCGAGAGTTCCGCCCCGGACTCACCGTAACGATCATAGGAGTAGGGTGAGGCCAGAGCCTGAGGCGTCCCTCGCAAGAAAGCGAACCGTTTGCCGTCCAGCGTGCCTTCCGGGACGTTCTGGCCGTCCAAGGCTGTGAGCCGGGGCTTGTTCTCGAACATGTCGATCTGAGACGGACCGCCCGACATGAAGAGGAAGATGACGTTCTTGGCCTTGGGTTCGAAGTGCCCCGCCCTGGGCGCCATGGGATGGCGGGCGTCAGGAGCGGGGGCCGAAAAGAGCCTGTCGTCCATCAAACCCGCCAGCGCGATGGACCCGATGCTCATTCCGCTGCGGAAAAAGAAGTGACGGCGGGTGATGGCTTTCAGCATCTCCTGTTGGATCTTCATGAGTGCTCTTCCTCGCGCTCAGGGTCGAGAGATGGTTTCGTCCAGATTCAGAAGGACTTGTGCCACACTGGTCCAGGCCGTTAGACCGCCGGATTCCGACGCCCCGGAGAGAGAATGGGAACTCGCCGTGCTTGGAGCGGAATCGGGGAGATTCTCCAACTGGTCTCGATACAGCGCCGTCAACTCCCTGAGTTCTGCTTCGGAGGGCTGGCGGCCCAGACAGAGGCGGAATCCGTGGGCGATCCGGTCGGCGGCTCCCGGCCCCGTCTCCGAGACCATGCGGCCGGCCAGGCCCCGGGCGGCTTCCAGAAAGGTCCCGTCGTTCATTAGATTCAGGGCTTGCAGCGGCGTATTGGACCGGCTGCGGGCAACGCATGTGGTTTCGCGGCTGGGGGCGTCGAAGTTGGCGTAGAAGGGATAGGGACGAATCCGCTTTAAGAAGGTGTAGAGACCCCGCCGGTAGCGGTCGTCTCCACGGCCGGTGATCCAGGTGTCGGCGACGTACAGGTTGTCCCAAAGTCCCGCAGGCTGGGGCGGAAAAACGCTGGGGCCGTAGGGTCTCAGGCTGAGGAGGCCCGCCGCGCTCAACGCGCTGTCCCGGATCATTTCCGCATCCATCCGAAAGCGGGGCCCATGAGCGTAGAGCTCGTTATTAGGGTCCTTCTCCCGCAGAGAGGCTTTCATCCGCGAGTCCTGCCGGTAAGTCGCCGACGTCACCATCAGCCGATGCATAGCCTTCATTGACCATTCCTGCTCCACGAGCTCGGTGGCCAGCCAGTCCAGCAGCTCCGGATGGGTCGGCCGTTCTCCTTGCGTTCCCAGGTTTTCCGGGGTCTTCACCAAGGGTCTGCCGAAATGGTCGGCCCAGAGCCGGTTCATGGTGACCCGTCCCACCAGCGGATTTTCCGGTGAGACCAGCCAGCGGGCCAGGGTGAGGCGATTGGGCGGCGTCTCGCTCTCGGGCAGGGGATGGAGCACCGAGGGGACGCCCGGCTGGATCTCCTTGCCCGGATTCAAAAAGCTTCCCTTGACGAAAATGTGAGTGGTCCGGGGCTTTTCCAGCTCCTTCATGACCAGGCTGTTGGGCGAGGTCAACTGTTTCCAGAAGGCCAGAAGCTCGGAGAGCCGCTGCTTCTTCGGCGTCAACAGGGGCGCGGTTTCGCGATAGTAGTCGTTCAGAACCTTCCGCTGAGTCTCGGTCCGCTGGCCGGCGGGAACAACCAGGACGCGTTCCACGCGGGTCGGGAGCTTGACGTTTCGGGCCGGGTCCTGGTCGCGAGTGACGGAAAACCGGAAACGGCCGATGGTCTTGCCCGGTTCCTCCCCCTCATGCCTCAGCCGTATCGTAAAACGGGTCCCACCCGGAAAGCCCAAGGGAGACTCGGGCAGGAAAATGGCTTGGCGTTCGACCCTGTTCCTGTGGCTGGTTCCGCTGTTGGACCAACCGGTGGTGGGATCGCCGTCCAGAGAGCGGCGTATGCCGGTCGTAGTGGGATCGATCTCGGCCACGGCGCCGGTGAACACTACCGGAGAGAAGGAGCCCAGCGCCGCGACGGGTTCCGCCACAACCTCGAATCCGGTCAGCATGAAGTCCCCATCGGAACTCCGGCTGGATCCGCCGTGGGGCAGGCTGGGATCGGTCAGGGTTTCCAGCCGGATGGCCGTGATCCCCTCGGCCTGGGTCTCAGTTACAGTGACGTACGTTTCCCGTCCTGGTTCCGGTCCCGAAGCCAGGAGGGAACCGTCCTCCCGTAGAGTCAATTCCGCGCCCCCGAGGGAAAAGTAGGTGACCGGGTCCAGGGAACTCCAGGAGACCATGTCCCTGGCGGTCCGCGTCTCCCAATTCTTCTGCGCCTCCTCCAGATCCGGCGTGGAGCGTTTCAGCGCGGCTTTCAGCTCCACGATCTCCCGCTCGATATCGGAGCGGTGAGTGGACAGATAGTCGGCTGGAGGCAGCGTGATGCTGCTGCTGTGCGGCCGGATCTTCGTCTTCGGGTTGTTCTCCTCCATCGTGTTGTTGAAGAAGGCGTACATCCGGAAGTACTCCTCCTGCGAGATGGGATCGTACTTGTGATCGTGGCACTGGGCACAGGCGATGGTGCTTCCGAGCCAGACGGTTCCGGTGGTCTCGACCCGGTCCAGAATCGCCGCCACCCGGTATTCTTCCGGGTCGGTTCCTCCCTCGGTGTTGATCATGGTGTTGCGGTGGAATCCGGTGGCGATCTTCTGCTCGGGAGTGGCGTCGGGAAGCAGGTCCCCCGCGATCTGCTCGATGGTGAACTGGTCGAAGGGCATGTCCGAGCTGATGGCCTTGATCACCCAGTCGCGATAGAGCCACATGTTGCGCCGCCGGTCGTGGATGTAGCCGTTGGTGTCGGCATAGCGGGCCAGGTCCAGCCAGGGCCGGGCCCAGCGCTCTCCGTAGCGGAGCGACGAGAGGAGGCGGTCGACGAGGCGCTCGTAGGCCAGCGGACGCCGGTCCTCGACGAAGGCGTCCACTTCCTCGGGAGTCGGCGGAAGGCCGACGAGATCCAGGGTGACGCGGCGGATCAACGTCTCCCGCGAAGCTTCCGGGGACGGTTCCAGGGCTTCCTGTTCCAACCGCTTCAGAACGAAGCGGTCGATGGAATTGCGGACCCAGGCCACGTCTTTGACCTTTGGCAGAGAAGGACGGACCGGCTTGATGTAGGCCCAGTGTTTCTCGCCCGTGGCGCCCGTTCCATCGATGGCCTCGGTCCAAGGGGCTCCCTGATCCAACCAGACCCGGATCATTTCGACTTGGTCCGGCGGTAGCGTGCCCGTCAAAGGCATGGGAGACCCGGGTGCGTCGCCGACGATCTTTCGGTAGAGCAGGCTCGAGGAACCGTCACCGGGCAGGATGGCCGGTCCGGACTGTCCGCCGTGCAGGGCCGCTTCCCGGGTATCCAGGCGAAGCCCGTTCATGCTCTGGTCTACGCCGTGGCACTGGTTGCAGTTGGCTTCCAGGATGGGCCGGATGTCCCGGGCGAAGTCGACGTCCCGGTCGGCGGACGGGGACGGTCCCGATGCGCTCATCAGGGCAACAGTACTCAAAATGCTCAGAAACAAGTGGAATATCCAGATTCGGAATCGCAAGACCCGCGTCCACCGCATGCCGTCAACCTCGATTCGGAGTGTCGTGTCAGTATATCAGCCTGGGGCGAAAATCGTCGCGTGGGAGGCGTCTGGAGGGGGGACTTTCCTGTCCCCCCGTCTTACTCTGCCGAGTACCATTCTTGACGTTAGCTAAACCGGAAGAGAGGGGGTAGGAAAACCCCCTCTCCCATTCGGCACCCTGTACACTGGGTGCAAAGGACAACAGGGAGAGGTATCGAACATGGCCGTCGGATTGAGACGAATCGGACCTGCCTTCATCGTAGGGGCGTGCATCATCGGACCGGGCAGCGTCACCCTCATGTCGCGGACCGGCGCCGTTTACGGCTACTCCATGCTCTGGCTGGCCATTCTCGCCGGCGCCCTCATGGCCGGGTTTCTCGCCCTCTTCCTGCGCTTCGGGCTCTACTCCCGCGAGACCTTCCTGGGACTCGCCTCCCGGAAGTTGGGCCCCTGGTTCGCCGTGGTCTGCGGATTCTCCCTGGCATCGGTGAACGCCACCTTCCAGTTCGGAAACAACCTGGGCGTCACCGCCGCCATGAGCACGCTCTTTGGAGACGTCCCCAAGGTGGTCTGGCCCGTGGGCTTCACCCTGCTCTCCATCGTCTTCCTGCTGGGCTTCCGGAACATCTACCTGCTGCTGGAACGGTTGATGACCTTCTTCCTGGTATTCATGGTCGTGGCTTTCGTGGCCAACCTGCTCTGGGCCGGTCCGGACTGGCCGGCCGCGCTGAAGGGCGCGTTCATGCCGAACATTCCGGAGGGCGCCGACTGGCTCACGTTGGGAGGACTGGTGGCCACCACCTTCGTAATGGTGGCGGCCTTTTTCCAGGCCTACCTGGTCCGGGCCAAGGGCTGGAAGGAGGAGGACCTCTCCAGCGGGGTCACGGACACGGTGCTGGCATCCATTCTCTACACGGCCATCGGTTGCGTGATCATGATGACGGCTGCCGCCGTGCTGTACCCCGGCGGGACGGTGGACAGCGCCGCGGGCATGGCGATGCAACTGGAGGGCGTCTTCGGACCGTACGCCCGGATCATCTTCTGTGTCGGCTTCGGAACGGCCGCCTTCTCCAGCTTCGTGACCAACGCCATGATCGGAGGGGTCCTGATCAATGACGGGCTGGGTCTGGGCGGGAAGGTGAACTCTCCTTCCACCAAGCTCATTGCCGCAATTATCCTTCTCATCGGCATGGCCACTGCCGTCGCCATCCTCCAGTCAAACGCACCTGGAGACACAGCAGCAGTGGGTCCTGCCGCCAAGAGCCAGTTGGAAATCCGTGCCCTCGCCCTGGCCCAGGCCCTGACTCTGCTGGCGATGCCTCTGGGTGTGCTGGCCACGTTGCTGGCCCTTTTCGACCGGGACGCCATGGCGCGGCGTCCGTTGTCGCTGCCGGAACGAGCCTTCGTCGTTGTGGGCGTGACCGTCCTGCTGGGAATCGCCGGCATGACGGCCCTAAGAGTGATTCCAATGATATCGGCACTGATGCGGGGTTAGTCGAACCTCAATCGGTGCTTCTGCGCGATCGCTCGTCCTGCAACAGGATTTCAATCTCACGTCGAAGTGTCGGCAGATTAGCCTCAACTACATCCCAGACCAGCCGATCGTCCACATCCGCGTAGCCATGGATGAGAACGTTTCGAAAGGCAATGATCCGTTGATACTCACTGATTCGGCGGGCGATTTTTTCATCGACCCTTACAAGTTTCGCTACTGCTTCACCAATGACTTCGAATTTGCGCTCAACGGCGGCCTGCAACATGGCGTCGCACTGATATTCCCGGAACGACCTGCCGGCAGTAAACTTCGTGAGTAGTTCGACGGCGCACCGGATATCGAACAGATATTTTTTGACCTCAAGCCTCATAGATAGCTGTCTTGGTCTCCTCGACGGATTGCCGAAAGTAAGGGTTCTGGATGGCCGAGCCGACCACGAGATCCACCGGTCGTCCAAAGAGATGCTTCAGGGCTTCCAGCAGTCCGAAATACGTGTCGGCGTAGGCACCGGCAGGCAGCGACTGGAATTCAACCAGGAAATCGAGGTCGCTATTCTCCGTATGATCTCGAAAGGTCGTGGCCGAACCAAACAACTCAAGCCTCCGTACACGGTAACGAAGGCAGAGCTCCTCTAGCTCGGCGGTGTGCTTTTCGATGAGCCGAATCATTGCGTGTTCTTCCTCCCGACATGATAACCGGAATCGAGCCAGATTCGCCGTTATCACCAAACTCAAAGAGAACTTCGACCATCTATCTCTCACACTTACTCAAACGCTTCACTATCCCGGATCCACTATGGGTCGAAGCAAATTGTGTCGCTCTGTAGACTAAGTGCGGAAGCGACGGGGTCAGTCGTTCCCCAAGCGTGGCCGCGTAAGAGGGTAGAGGATCAGCTATGGAAACGGATATTCGGGTCCTTGAGGTCCAACCTTACTTCACCCGGGAGAAATCCAGGACCCCCCTGAAATTCGGTGGAGTGGTCATGGACTCGGCCTGGCTCTGTCACGTTCGTGTCCTGGTGGAGAATCGTCGTGGGCAAAGAGGAGAAGGCTGGGGAGCCATTTTTCTGTCCGACGTTTGGGGATGGCCCTCCAAGCGCGTGGACCACCCGCAGCGGGAGGACCTGATGGTCCGACTCGTGCGTTCCTGGTGCGGGCATCTCGGAGAGGTACGGGAGTTCGCCCACCCCATTGACCTGTTCTGGGAACTGGAGCCGGAGTTGGAGACCCTGACGCGAGATCTCTGCCGGGATGCAGGCGCCGCCGAGGAGATGCCCCGGCTCAACGCCCTCATCTGCGCTTCCGCCGCCGACGCCGCCGTCCACGACGCCTTCGGAAACGCGGCTGGTATCGACACCTACCTGGGCTACGGCCCCGAGCACATGGATCACGACCTCTCCCGGTGGTTGGGGCCCTCATACGCGGGACACTACGTGGCGGATTTTCTCCATCCCCTGCCGGAACTGGTGGATGCCTTCCATTTGGTGGGGGGGATGGACAAGCTCTCGGAAGCCGAAATCACGGCAGACGATCCGGACGACGGCCTGCCCGTTTCGCTGGACCAATGGATCCGTTACGAGGCGCTCCGATGCCTGAAGGTCAAGCTCGTCGGCACCGACATCGAGTGGGATCTCAACAGGCTGCTGGAAGTCTACTGCTTGGCCCAGACCGAACAAAGCCGCTTGGGGATCGATGAACTGTGGCTCACGGCGGACACGAACGAGATGTGCGACACGCCCCAGTACATGGTGGAGCTGCTGGTCCGGTTGAGGGAAGGGAACCGGCCCGCGTTCGACTCTCTGATCTACGTGGAACAACCATGCGAACGGGATCTGCGGCGACGAATGCTGGAAATGACGGAGTTGCGGCAGATCAAGCCGGTCATCGTGGATGAAGCCCTGAGTTCACTGGAGGATCTGGAGCTGGCGCTGGAACTGGGATACAGCGGTCTGGCCCTGAAGACCTGCAAGTGCCAGTCGGCCGAGTTGGTGCTGGCGTCCCGGGCCGCCGCGGCCGGCGTTCCATTCGCGGTACAGGATCTGACGAATCCAGGCATCGCTCTGCTCCAGTCGGCCGGCTTGGCGGGGCGGCTGCAGACCATTCGCGGCGTCGAGTCCAACAGCCGCCAGTTCTTTCCCGCCAGCAGCGAGCCGGAGCGGGCAGTTCATCCCGGGTTTTTCAAGCTGGAGCAGGGAAGAATCCGCACCTCGACGCTCCGGGGGACGGGTCTCGGCTACCAGTGGGACCGCATCGACCGCCGATTTGAATCGACATGACCACGTGGTAACCTCATTCTAAAGGAACGGCGGTTTCGAACCGCCGAAATCCACCGTAACAAGGAAGGAACACGCGTATGGAGGAACAGGCGACCAGGAAATCGCCCCTCCTGGCACCCCAAGATGTTTTTTCAATAGATTAGGGAGAATCAGCCATGGCGACGATACAGACATCCGTTATCTCCGAGATTCCTCGGGAAATAGACCCTGTCGAACGGGATCTCCGAGTCCAACTGGCGGCCTGCTACCGAATAGTCGACTACTTCGGCTGGTGCGAGCTGATCTACGGGCATATCTCGCTCCGCGTGCCCGGACCCGACCACCACTTTCTGATCAACCCCTACGGACTCCGTTACGACGAGATCACCGCTTCGAGCCTGGTGAAAATCGACCTGGATGGAAATCTCGTAGAGCCCTCCGACTACCCCTTCAACCCGGCCGGGTTCGTTATCCACAGCGCGATACACCAACACCGGGAGGATGCCCACTGCGTGATCCACACCCATACCCGGGCCGGAATGGCTGTGGCGGCGCTGGAATGCGGACTCCTGAACATCAGCATGAACGCCACCAGCTTCTACAACAACGTCGCCTACCACGAATACGAAGGCTCCCAGCTCTTCCTGGAGGAGCGCAAGAAGTTGGCCCAGGACCTGGGGTCCGCCAACGTCATGATCCTGCGCAACCATGGCCTGCTGAGCGTGGGAGAGACCGTCCCCGAGGCGTTCCTGCACATCTACCGCCTGGAGCGGGCCTGCCAGGTCCAGCTCGATGCCATGGCCTGCCGCCAGAAGCTGGTGATCCCGTCTGAATCGGTCGTCAAGCGGTCGGCGGATCAGATGGATGATTTTGCCCAGTGCGCGGCCGACCTGGGCAAACTGGAATTTGACGCCCTGACACGGCTCATGGACCAGAGGGACGCCTCGTTCCGCCACTGATTCCGGGTTCTCCGAATTGGCTTGAGCGTAACGGTCCCAAGGCTCCCGCAAGGAAGCTGAGCGATGAGATTCCTGCGGCTCGGCGTTGCCGTAGCCCTGTCAGTCCTGTTGTACGAGAGATTGGCGTCCCTGGATCAGTACGTCACTCCCCCACTGTACCGGCCACTGCACTTCCTGGGTTTTCTCGTCACAGGGGTGGTCATCTACCTCGTCCTTCTCCCCAAGACAAAGCGGGTCTGGACACCGCGGGACTCGGCCTTTCTCGCTGCCAGCGCACTCAGCGCGTCTGCCGTTTGGATCTACGAATTGCTGTTCTCCTATCAGGTGAGCCATCTCGGGGGAATCATGATCTACATGATCCCCTTGGTGCTCTTCATCCTTGGTCGTTGGATCACGACAACGAAAGGTAACGCTTGAAGTGTTATTGACGGACGAGCATTCGACCTGCGCTGATCCAATGATCGGACGCCCAGGACTTGCCCAAGCCTGTCGCTACGCCAGGATCTCGTTCACCACCCGCCCGTAGACGTCCGTGAGGCGGAAGTCACGACCGCTGTAGCGATAGGTCAACCTCTCATGGTCGAGACCCAGCAGATGGAGGATGGTGGCGTGCAAGTCGTGGATGTGCACCTTCCCGTCGACGGCCCTCAATCCGTACTCGTCGGTGACGCCGTGGACCATGCCTCCCTTCACACCCGCTCCGGCCATCCAGGCACAGAACCCTTCGGGGTTGTGGCCCCGGCCGTATTGGGATTTGTCTCCAAAGGAAAAATCCTCGAAGTGGGGGGTCCGCCCAAACTCGCCCGACCAGACCAGGAGAGTGTCGTCGAACAGTCCCCTGGCTTTGAGGTCCGTGATCAGGCCGGCCGTGGGCTTGTCGATGGCGGCGCACTTCTTGGGAAGACCCTTGCCGATCGCTTCGTGATGGTCCCAGCCGCTCGAAGTGACCTGGATGAAGCGCACCCCGGCTTCGGCAAAGCGGCGGGCCAGCAGGCATTGGCGTCCGAACTCGTCGGTCTCCTTCTCTCCGATGCCGTAGAGATCGAGCGTGGCCGGTGATTCGGAAGACAGGTCGATGAGATCCGGAGCCTCCGACTGCATTCGAAACGCCAGCTCGAAGGATTGGATGAGTCCCTCCATCTGGCGGTCGGCCCGAACCTGTTGCAGGTGCGCCCGGTTCATCTGTTGAATGAAATCCACCTGGTCGCGCTGAAGCTCGACAGGCAGGTTCGGATCCTCGATATAGCGAAACACCGCGTTCTCGGCGCCGGTGGCCCGGCTTCCCAGCGCCGTTCCCTGGTAGATGGCGGGGAGGAACGCATTTCCGAAAAACTGGACGTTCCCAGTGTCGCCAACGAGGAGCGGACAGATGGTGATGAAGCTGGGCAAGTTCCGGTTCTCGGTTCCCAGCCCGTATCCGATCCACGATCCCATTGACGGACGAATCAGGCGAGGATCGCCGGTGTGGAGTTGCCTTGCCGCGGGAGCATGGGCCTCGTTGTCCGCCTGCATGGCGCGGAGCAGACACAACTCATCGGCGTGCTTCGCCATGTGGGGCAGCCAATCGGTCATCATCATCCCGGACTGTCCCTGGGGCCGCATCGGGGAGATCGGTCCCATCAGGCGGCTCAAGTCCATCCCGACTCCGTCAGGAATCCCGTAGGGAATGGCCTCGCCACTCTCTTTCGCCAACCGAGGTTTGTAGTCGAACATGTCGAGCTGGGAAGGGCCCCCCGCCATCCACATGAAAATTACGCGTTTAACGCGGGCGGGGAAGTGGGGAACCTTCGGCGACAGGGGTCCGGCCGCGGCCTGCTCGGTGCACATGGCGGCCAGCGCGACAGAGCCGAAGCCGCAGGCGGAGGATCGCAAGAAACGGCGGCGCGTCAAGTCTCGGTCAGGTGGGAAGGTCATGGGAAATCATCCTCGGAAAAGAAACTCGTTTGACGCAAACACGGAATGACAGAAGCGCGCCCAGGCTTCCAGGCGCAGATTGTCAGATGCCTCGGGCAGACGGGTCAGCTTCTCTGCGAAACGTGCGATGAAATCCAGCGCCTGGCTGACTTCCTGCTTCGTGGCGGGCCGGTTCAAGGCTTGCAGGAAAAAAACGGAGACACGGGTCTCGTCGTCCGGTCCCCCCTCCTCCAGAAGAGATCGGGCTGTCAAAAGCGCCTGCTCCCGCAGAAAAGGAGAGTTTATGAGATAGAGGCTCTGAGTGGGGACAGTCGTGACCGACCGGGACCCGATCGTCTGATCGGGATCGGGGAAATCGAACAGATTCAGCAGGTCGAGCTGCGGGAGCTGATTCTTGCGCAGGGAGGGCAGGTAAATCGTTCGCCGATACAGGAACTCTTCGTTCACTTTGGCGTCCTGCCTCAGAGCCGTGGGAAAACCCAACTCGATGCTCTCGGGGATGTCCAGGGGCAGGGTAGGGCCTCCCCGGGTGCGGTCCAGGGCTCCACTGATGGCCAGCACGGAATCGCGAAAAGATTCCGCCTCCAGCCGGCGGCGGTTGGACCGCCACAACAGGCGGTTGTCCGGGTCGACCTCGTGACTTTTCAGATTGTGACTGCTGGCCTGGCGGTAGGTTCGGGTGAGAACGATCTCCCGGATCATACCCCCGACGGACCATCCCAGTTCGACAAAGCGGGTGGCGAGGTGGTCGAGGAGTTTCGGATGGCTGGGAGGTTCTCCTCCCGCACCGAAGTTGTCGACCGTACGGACCAGGCCGGTGCCGAAAAGATGATGCCAGATCCGGTTGACCATGACCCTGGCCAGGAGTCGGTGCCGCGGGTCGATGAGCCACTCGGCCAGTTCCAGGCGGCCGCTCGATTTCTGGAAGCCTTCATATAGCCCCTTCAGATTTCGATGGCTGTCGATTCGACCGGCCGGCGATGGTGAGGCTACTGATAGA
Source organism: Acidobacteriota bacterium (assembly GCA_963668095.1). Taxonomy (GTDB): domain Bacteria; phylum Acidobacteriota; class UBA6911; order RPQK01; family JAJDTT01; genus JAJDTT01. The sequence continues at coordinate 508,549 of OY764083.1, forward strand.
AATCCGCGCGGAACTTCTTCGCCAAGGTTGTGCGGGTCCCCGCCGACGTTGACGCGACAGTCTCCGGGAACTGCCCGATCCTGGACGGCGATGGCCATTGGCGGACCCGGCCGGCGGAACTCCAGCAGTCGGATCCGGTCCTTCGCTTCCTTGAGTTTCTTCTCGATTTCCTTGATTTGTTTCTTGAGTTCCTCGTTGGTTTCAGTTCCTGCCTCTTCGAGCGCTTTCTGCTGGTCGGTCAAGCACTTCTTTTCGGCTTCGATGGCTTCATACTCACCTAGAAACCTGTGCAGGGTCTCCTGATATTCCTCAGTGGCCAGGGCACGTTTCCTCAACTCGGAGGGGGTCTCCGGCAGCAACACCCGGTTGACGTCGCTGAAGCCGCCGCTCATGCGGCCGTTGAGCGTTCGAGTACTGCGGAAGATTCCCGCCAGTGCGTAGTATTCGCGGGTGGGGATGGGATCGAATTTGTGGTCGTGGCAGCGGGCGCAACCGAGAGTCAGTCCCTGCAGGGCCCGGCCCAGGGTATCGAGCTGGTGATCCACGACGTCCATGCGGAGCTTCTCTTTGTCGGAATCCACGACCGCCCAGGGCCCGATGGCCAGGAAGCCCGTGGCCACGATCTGCTCACGGCGCTGGTCGTCGGTCTTCCAGGGCAGGACGTCTCCTGAGATCTGCTCTTGAACGAAGCGGTCGTAGGGCTTGTCGGAATTGAACGCGCTGATGACATAGTCGCGGTATCTCCAGGCCTCTCTTGCCGGGATGCGGCGGCCCTGGCCCAGACTGTCGGCATAGCTGGTCAGATCGAGCCAGTGCCGTCCCCAGCGCTCGCCGAATCCGGGAGATTTCAGAAGCCTGTCGACGACTATTTCGAAGGCGAGTTCGGAATCTTCGTTGACGAACGACTCGATGTCTGCCGGATTCGGAGGGAGACCGATGAGATCGAAGTAGACCCGTCGCAACACCGTGTAGCGGTCAGCGTCGGAGGACGGGTCCAGACCCTCAGCCTCCAGTTTTTTCAGAATGAAATTGTCGATGGGATCGGCGGGCCAGATCCTTTTCCGGACCGCTGGCGGTGAGACCGGTTGCACCGGCTTCCAAGCCCAGTGGCTCTGACTAGCGGCCAGTTTCGCTTGTCCATCGGAGGTCTTTACACTGCCGGACACTGGCAGATCTGGCCACGGTGCACCCATATCGACCCACTTGACCAGCGCCTCAATCTGATCCTCCGAGAGCTTTCCGGCCGGAGGCATTTTGAGGTTTTGGTAGCGGACTGCCTGAATAAGATGGCTTGAGTTCGGATCGCCAGGGACGATTGCCGGCCCCCGAGTGCCTCCATTGAGCAAGGCGGCCCGGCCATCCACCCGCAGGTTAGAGTACAGGATCTTGGCCTGCTTGCTGTGGCACTGGTAGCAGTTTTGTGCCAGCAGTGGCCTGACTTTGGACTCGAAGAACTCGGTCTGTACGGTTGTGAGCTGGACACCCAGAAGGGCACCAACTGTGAGCAGTATGATTCCCAGTAATGCCGCGTATCGCACAGAATAGTGTGGAATGATTCTCGTCAACAGGGGCTCACCTAAAAGCACCCTCAGAGTCCGCCTGTCAAGGCTGATGTGAACCGAAAAGTTCCTGCAACGGCTATGAATTGTCGAAATTCTACCTTGAACACCGGATTCCGGCAACTGGTTGTGAGTTCAGGACATCTCACCATCCAAAGCTCGCCTCGGGACGATACATGGCTTGCTGGACCGATCACTGTATCTCTAGCAAAATACCACATGCGGCTACCTATTCTCTGGGAACTCCTATTAGCAGGGTACCTCAAGAATCTGCGATCGGGTTCTGGATACAAACGGCTAAAGGGATTCGACTCAAAGTCAGCCAGTTCGAGCCCATAGTGCCAGTAGCAGCCCGTGGAAAAATCCGGAATGTTTGGGTTTATGTTCTTTTCGAACGCTGGTGTTGAGATGGCCTAATGATGGATTCCAGGAGCACAAGACAGCGAATCGGGCCGGATCGACGCCCAGAAACGCCCCCAAGGGCGATTCCTGCCTATCCAGTGCCCCATTGGGGCCCAAATAACCGCAAAAAGGCGCGTCCAAGCGCGGCTTTGGAGACTCCGAGGCGTGCCGACCCCCGTCAGGTGACGCATCAGCAATCCCAGGTTGAATCCGCAGACATGGATCAGTAGTCGCTTGTGCACGTTGGCGTGGCCCCGGACGAAGATCCGACGCAACCCCCCGGTCACAAACTGATGCGCGAACGGTCGCTCCACCAACTCGTTCCGCTGCCGCTGTAACCGTCGCCCCCGCCGTCCCCGAATGCGCCGCCGATTCGCGTACACGGGTGCTTGGTACTTTTTGTTGTTCCCCTTCCAATTCCGCCGGCCCCGATCCGTTTCCGACAGATAGCTTCGCAGTCCGATCGCCTTCAACTCCAGCACCGTCTCGTTGCTGTGGTATCCCTTGTCCGCCACCACTTCATGGACCTCCGCGTCCGGCTCGACCGCCGTCACCTTCTCCTGGGCCGTCCGGAGCGTCTCGCCCATCGTCTGAGTGTCCCCCAATTCGTCCGGCGCCGTCACCGCCACCACCGCTCCCGTCTCCAGGTCCACCGCCTCTTCCACCTTGTGACCCAGATGGGTCCGCCCGTCCTTCAGCTTCGTGATCTTCGCGTCCGGGTCGTGGGGATTCATCCACTCCTCGTTGCTCATCTTTTTCGGCTTGCGTTTGCGGTCGAACCGGATCAATTCCTCCCGAGTCGGCGTCTCCACTCCCGAGGCCTCCGCCAATCCCCTCACGAACATCTCATAGTCTTTGCCCATGTCCCGGCGCACGATGCTGCGCATCGCCGCGTTCGCCTCCAGCGTCGTCGCATCGATCCCGATCGTCTTCCCCTTCACCAGTCCCGCTTCCGCCAACTGCTTCAGCACCCAGGTGAACACCTCTCCGTGCGTCTCCACGTCGATCCGCTGTCGCGTCCGCGACACGGTCGAATGATTCGGCGGCGCCTCCTCCGGGTCGTATTCCAGAAAGGCTCGCACGCTCGCCGAATCCGACACCCGCCAGGCGATGGCCCGCTCCGAGTTCAGCCCCTCGAAGTACCCCACCAGCAGCAGCCGAAAGTACCGTCCGGGCCGTAGACTCGGGCGACCCAACCGCTCCGCATAAAAGCGCGCACAAAGCTTCTCGACAAAGGCGTCAAACCCGGCTTTCACCAGCACTTGGTTCAACCGCTCGTAGAAGGGATGTCCCGGACTTCGGGGCAGTTTCTCCGTCGCCACCCACATCTGCTGTTGGCGTCCCGCCGGCGGTTTCTTTCCCATAGACATAACGCTAATTTATGTCAGCAGTGTACCTTCTCTCGACTATTGCCAGGGGCTGGTAGGGCAAACGATGTTACATTCCGGTCGCAACAATAATATCCAATAGCTATCGACTCAACAATTGCCGAATTTCCTCGCTACCGAGAACTATCTCTTGTGCTGTTTTCCTTGATATCGATTTCCGACCGTGAACAACGTCATTTCGAACACCAAGCCATTGCGACACCTGTTTAACGTCATACTTTCCAAGCAACCCTTGTTTAACCGCCTTCTCCAGCAACATTCGGATCGATAGAAAACGATTTTCTCTATTTATTGGAATATCAAGCCGATTTCTTAGTGCGATCTCAAGATGCGTAATTGCCGAAATTACCGCTGCCCTGTACTCTCGGGCGATCAGAAGGCGTTGCACTTCATCTTCCAAGCGGGGTTCGTGCTCAGTTGCTTCGGCCCGAAACCAACTCTCTAAACTACCAAGAAACTCATGGAAATCGATCGCTGTTAGGGATGGTCGATAAAACACGTGAGCACGCTCGAAATTCTTAGGAACGTAGCTGCCTTTTTTAAGGGGATTATATACGAAAGTGCCGAAACCTGAGCATTAACGCCGGTTCCGTGGCCGGTCTATCCATCTGATATTCACGGGCTGGACCAATGCACGGGCCAACTCCTCGAAGTCTGCTTCCACGCGCATATCCTGTTCCAGTTCGGCCTTGGTCGGTTGGTAGGAATCCTTGACCAGTTCGATGGTGGGATGTTGGGAATCGTGTCTGGGTTTCTTCATGCGGCCCTCGGCCTCCTATGTTGTTTCCCCTCAGAGTAGTCTTCCGGCGTGTAGATTTGAATCTTGGCCAGGTCCATGAAGCGTCCGGCGTTGACGGCGGCATTTCTCATGCCGTTGGTCACTCTGTCTCGAAAGCAGGTGAAGATGCCGAGATCAGTTCCGGCCTGTTGGCGTGTGCCGTTGAAGGCTTGGACGTGTCCGGGATTGGTAGAGGCGCCTTTGACCTGAGAAACGATGTCAATGAACCGGCCCTTGCGGACCGGGAGCCGTCCCACGCCGTCAATTCCGCCATCCCGCCTCTGGATTCGGTTCGGCTCCATACCGTCCACCAGAGCAGCAGCCCACCTCTCAAACCGGAATTTATCGATGCTGGCAAGCTCCTGAGCGTGTGTGATGGTATGGGGAAGGCCAATGTCTTGGGTGTGTTCCCAACGGATTCATCCGGGGCATCCTCCCGCATGACTTCAAGGTTGTCTCCAAAGCTCAGTCGATTTTCGTTCAACCCACCAAATCCTTGTAACGCAGCCGCTTTCCCACCATCCGGTCAGCGACCCGGGCCATTTGATCCAACGTGTCCATGCGCCTTAGGTTGTGACGTGCGGCAAACTCTCCAACGTATCGGTCGGTGTGCTGTTCCGAGAAGTGGTGAAAGGTTCCGTGGTAACTCCGCTTCAACATCGACCAGAACGATTCGGCTCCGTTGGTGTGGCAGTTGCCTTTGACGTACTCCTGAAGAGAATGCTTGACCGTCTCGTGATTGACAAGCCGACCGTAAGAGGTTGAATCGTCCGTGTAGATCTTGGCATCTTCTCCCACCTGCTCCAAGACGAAACGGGAGAGGGTTTCAGACTTGGTGTCAGGGACGACTCGGGCCGACACTTGGTTGGAGGGGCGATCTTTGACGGCAGCCACGGCCGTCTTTCCAACGGCTCCACGTCCCTCCAGTTTGGCGCGTTTGACCTTCGGCATATTCTTCCGCTTTCCGCCGAGATACGCCTCGTCAGCCTCGACCGGGCCGGAGAACAGGGCCATTCCAGTCAGGTTCAGACCTTTTCGTATCCGGTGAGCAAGGTGCCAAGCCGTCTTCTGGGTTACGTCCAGGTCACGATGCAGCTTCATGGAGGAAACGCTCTTGAGGCTGGTAGTCAGGAGGTAGGTCGCAAGCAACCAAGTCTGATAGCCGAGTTTGGAGGACTGCATAACCGTCCCGACCCGGACGCTGAACCGCTTGCCGCAATCGCGGCAACGATACGGCATGGAAGGATGCTTGGCTCCGGTCTGGACGTTGGTGGAGCCGCAATGGACGCAACAGACTTCCTCCGGCCACCGCTGCTTTATGAACCATTCCTCAGCGGCTTTATCGTCGGGAAATCTCTTGAAGAATCCGCGCAGTGAAAGTCCCTCTCGAAACGCCTTTCCGGGTGCCTTGTTCCGTGTCTCGTAACTCATTGCATCCTCCTGACTTACAAGACACATTATATAGGAAAGTACCGGGATTGTCAACCCATACGGGCAACCTTTTCGGAACTTTCGTATATAATCCCCTTTTTTAACGACTATGCATAGCCTACTGTGGCCCTTCCGTTCGGATATTGTTCGCGCTTCTCTCAAAGCGTATTCGCTGGATGCGTCTATTACTACTAGAAAGGATCGAGAAATGAGAGTATCGATTTTCGCTATCTTATTCTCTACAGGCGAGACGAGTTGATCGGTCGTGACAGGTACCAGGCCGACATCTTGTACAATTGGAAAAACCTGCTCCCGGTAAAAGGGCTGCCCTTTCAGAGGCACCGAGAAATAGCAAAGTCTCGTCGCTGAGTTTCGTGGAAGGGATAGTTCCCGCAGGGGCTCTTCTTCTACTACTTGGCTTCCGGCGATGATGTTGTCGTGCCAATAGTCCCTGAGTTCGTTAAACGTGTTTGAAAGAACTCTTCCAATATTTCCTTTTAATCCTGGGAGCTTGATCACCTTAACTCCTCGTCGTTCAAATCGGGCTATGTCGGCAGGACGTGCACCGACGGACAAAACGTAAGATAAACGTCGCATACATCCTAACCGTTCACCAACGACCTGCCAAATTTGTCGAAAATCAGGATCTTCTAAACTGTATCCAATAAGCACGGCAGTCCGAGTGATTAGGAGATTTGACAAATACGTCGCAAAAACGGGAGATCGTTCTAAGAATCTGTCATAATCTTTTTCTGTGACAACTAATTGGTTTGGGTGACGGATGTCGCCATGCAACTTTATAAGTGCAATTGTAGAATTAGATAAATTTACAGATAATTGATGTTCACTTGTAAATGGGACGCAGGGCATTGTTCCGAGATCGTACTGTTGCTCAAGCAGGAAATCTAAGTTTGTAGTACAAATAATATCAAACGGAATAGAACAGAACGCTCTATGCGCCGGACCTGGTAGAGCCTCACCAATAAACAAGAGATCTGTCAGTTTCTCGATAAGTTTTGGGCGGCCGAATTCGTATTCGTATGCCGATATAGCATCGATGGAGCTGATATATTCGTATTCCCGTAGCTCTTCAGCAAGTTGTTTGCCTAAATCATTCCACAGCGGCATAATCTTGCCTCTTGGCAAAACAGCATTTCTCGACATTCCTGCTCCAACTATTGGAAGCCATCGACCATTTACAAGATCGTCCAGTAGCGGTTTCGGAAAGTATTGGATGTATTTAGTAGCCATATGTCACCTCAGTAACCTCTGCACGTTGTTGGAAAATATCGCCTCTACCAACCGAGAAGTGAGATTAACAGTTAAGAATCTACGGCTGAGTAGCTCAGAAGAAACTACGCAATTCGTCACGCTATGGTCTTGAACAAAAATGAGTAATCGCCATGAAACAATAAGCTCGACCAATTTCAAAATTGCAAGTTTACTGTTTCATCATTTACGGTGGAACAAAAAAAAGGGGATAGTCGCCATTTCCACTCCTGATTGCAGAGAGAAGGTGACCGTTATTTTCTCTCGCCGGCCCGCACTCCTGGAGGCCTTGGGACGACGGCTACGAGCTGCGTCGCTACGCCGAAATTTCCGGGGAGATTCATCCGACCGCAGGACCCGCCGTGGCGGTCGCTCCGCTCCCTTCACGGGGGCTCCCGGGATACGTACAATTTTTCAATAGTCATTGGCAGTGCGTGCAGGTGTCATTCATGTATCTCCGTTATGGTGCAACATCCATGCTGCCAGAACCATTCCGATCGATGCCATTAGGCTGGCGTCCGCCGGAGTGATCACTGGTTCCTTTCCCACCACCCGGCCATGTCCCGTGCCAGCTCGGTTGCGAAGTTGGTTGACCGCAACGATCATCCGCTGTGCGCTACTGGCTATTCTTCGTAGATGCCGCTCACCTTCAGTCGTCGGTTCAGATGTCCCACGAAGCTCCAACGCAGTTAGACAGCAGGTCACCAATTTCGGGAAATCGATATTGTCCGGTATCTCAATCCCCCGGCCGTGAAGAATGGTCTTCATTGTTGCCTCGAGCATGTCCTTGGTTGCACTGATCGCTTGGTGGGGATCATTCGGAAGAGCCTTCCTTATCCGATCGTTGTATTTCGTTAGATCGATGGATGTAGCCTGTGTGACAGCATGCATTTCCGCGAAACCGCGCGACAAGGCCGAGAGTAGGGGATCCGACCGGACTTCCATTTGTCTCTGGATGATCGCGTTTACATGGGCGGGGCCTAGCTTCCAGTCTTCATCGGCAATCGTCACCCGTTGAAATTCCAGCGTCTCACAAGCTGATCGCCCAACCAGACAGTCCTCGTACCAATCGACCCAGACCTGCCATCCTTCATCTTCAGGCAGTTTTTCCTTGAATTGCGCCCAGCTTCTGCCCAAACGAATCGGTATCCCATTTAGCCACAGCTTCCTTGTCAACAATTCCTCTGCTGGGCCTGCTCTCACACCCGCCTTTTTCGTTGTCAACAGTTTGGTGTCCAGCTCTACGGCCTTCCAGAATTCAGCGATGTGAGGCATGATCTCGGTTTCTTTCCCCGCATCTGCTTCCCCATCGGTGAGTAATTGGGCATAGAATTGGGCATGGTCGTGGATACCATCGACCGCTTCGCTCGCGGCCATGCATGTCGAGATGGCGGCTTCCGTCGCCGCATCCGGCGCGGCGATCCCATTTGCGGCATCGACGGTATCGACGACCGCTTGGGCAGCACTCACTGCGGCGTTCACGGCGTATCCTGCTACATCTAGAGCTCGAACATTTGCTTCAAGGGTTGCAATGAAACCGGGAGGAAAGTTCTCGGAAATCTCCTTGTAGTCAAAGAGATTTTGCTGCGCGCTATCACTGGCCTCCCCAATCGCACCGCTAGCCTGGGAGCTGGCGGTACTAGCAGCCCTTCGGATCTCTGCCGCGCGCGCCGGCCACGCAGCCGCAAAGCTGGCGGCAGCTACTGCACGAAGGCCTGGCAGGACGATGGCGGTGCGGCGCTCCTTTACTTCCTCACACAACGCCTCCACGAACAATGGCACGACCCGCAGAGCTACGCGGGCGGCAATGATGCAAGCAAAAACAGGAGGGTTGCGTTTCAGCCACGCCTCAAGGCCATTCGAGTCTGTATCTCCCGCCATCCTAATCCCCTTTTTCCGTTTGGCCGAGAGCTTGAAACACCCGTAGACGAAGTCGAGCCGAACGGCCACGTGGACCGCAGAACTCCCGGTGGGCGTTGGGAAGGGAAACCATCCCGAGGAGGACCGGTAATGTCTTCGGGGTGGGCCGATACCGGGAAGACCATCCCTTCATTAGTTGGGATTGCCAGTGGGTTGGAGTGTCGGGCCTTCCCCACCGCCCCGGACCATCTTGTTGGCTGTAGGTGCGGAGTCCTTGGGAGACCATCGGGGAGAATAGATAATCTCTGGCGTTTCGGATTGTTTTGCCCTGTTGTAAATCGCTGTTGCGTGATTATGCCAGATCACTTTTCGACTGAAGTTTCCACTTTTCTCCTTTGAAAGTCGCGTCCGCAGCCAAGTCAGAGTGTACGGTCTTTCCGAATTGGCGGGAGGGGGTGTGTTCGTTTTCACTGGTGGATCAAATAAAACTCGGTCCGTCAAAGTCGGACATCAAACATTTTGCGGTCTCGTTCTTTTCCCGCCATGAACGGACGGCTCTGCGCACCATTGACAGCGCAGCAAGTCGAGCGAATCCTCCAAGTCCGGTTTGAGCTTCAATACGCTATACATACCGAAGAGCAGTTCGCGGTCCAGTTCCTGGCGTGTGTCGTCGCGGTAGGCCTCGTTCGCGGGGAGGAACTGCCTCCATTTGAAGCGGCCATAGATGTATTGGCAGTGTTCCACCTGCTGTTTCGTCAGGGCGCGAGGGTCAAGCACAGGAAGATCGGGAATAGCTGAGATTTTGAGAATTGCTCGTCCCGTCTGCTGGAGTGTTCCTTGCCACCAGAACAGAATCAGACCAAGAGTCGAATTGGACCACAGTAACAGGGGGATTTCGTGCTCTTCGTCATGCGGAATGACGTTTGGCCATGCCCTGCCACCAAGGCATTTTTCCAGTGTACGGCACATGGCGAGAGACTGGGAGTTCAATCGGAAATCCTGGTTGATCTGTAGGCGGGATGCTGTGCGATCCCACGTGCTGACGGCCTTCGCCTTGTATCCCGCCCGCACTTCGGCACAAGTGTCGGGCTGCACGATCATATAGCGCTCGCGATTCGCGTCGTGGCGCCAGAGCGCGGGATAGGTTGCCACTTCGCCCTTGCGGATCGGCCGGATGTCGAACGGCGCGTTCGACGGAGCCTTGCGGGAGATATCAGAGTTGTTGATTCCGCGTTTTGCTATCTCGCCGAGTTGAACGATGGGCAGTGCAACCGCTTGTGCCTGTCGGGGCAACAACAGCATCCCGTCCTGGAGATTCTGAGCCGCATTGACCACGTCGCGTGATCGAACACCGGCAGCGCCTGCGTTTAGGAGGTCGCCTTGCACCGCTTGCTTTCTCGCACGCTTGGCAATTATGGCAGCCTCAAGGAGAGATGCCGGCCTTGCCTCGAGATTGGAGAACATGGCGCGACCATCGCCCTCGCTGCGCTTGGTCGCCACTACGAGACACTCAGCCATTGATGTATCCGCAGAGAATGCCCTATCTGTGGATCCTGTTGCGACAATGGACTGGATGTGGATATCACTGTAGCTGGCGTTCAGGGCCTTTCGAGCCTATTGCCATGCCATGCCTTGGACAAATGTGAACGGAAGTACTAGAGCGAGCACCCCACCGTCCTTTAACTTGCGATGCCCCAAATCCATAAAGTGTGACGCAAGGCCTGCAAATCCATGCCCGAAATCCGGATTGCATCGCTTCAGCTTCGCCGCCATTGCTCGCTGTTCGGCCGCAGGCGTACCAAAACCGGCGAACGAAGAAATCGGCACTCCTTCATCCGCACTCTCCTGGCCGCGAGGTCGCGTGAACGGTGGATTCATAATTACGAGATCACACGACGCGCGCTTGACTGACACTTTGTGGACACTGCTTGTGTCTGATTCCTGACCACCTATCGACTCACCTGTAGCGAACAGCGAGTAGCCCTGTTCGATGTCGAGCAGGTCGAGTGACCCGATGTGCGTCCTGCCGCCATCAATGCCGTAAGGCATGGTATGGATGTTGGTTTTCCCGAACTTCTCTCTCGGATGGGCGCTAGACAGCATCGAGCAGGTGAGGTGTGTAGCGGCGGGCATGATATCCATGCCGATCACCATGTGCTCCATCAAGCCGCGGTGCAGATCTCGGTCGTCACCTCCCGCTCTACGATACCGACGGTAGAGAGCCCGTTGGGTGGCGGCGAGCAAGGCTCCAGTGCCGCAAGCAAAGTCGGCGACCCGCAAGTTCTCGATAGCATCATTGTTCGACCAGTCCACTGGAAGACGTTCCACAGCGAGCTCTGCGAGGAGTGTTGCAGAAGGCGGCAGTGTGTAGAAAGTGGCCAAAAACTTGCGATCCGAAATGAGAGTCTGGAACATCCGTCCCGTGAGGTCGTGATAAGTGGTTGCCCCTAATGAGGCCAGCGAAGAGGCCGTCTCCAGAAGTTGCTCTATCAGGTGCCGGACTATCGGAGTCGGCACCTCCTCAAGCAGCGTTTTGGCAATAGAGAAGATTGGCCAGTAGTTGACCTTCAAAATCGCCTCCCAGACAACCAGCAACCTGTGCTTGTGCATTCCATTCCCTTCGAGTGTGGACATGGACGGAATGCCGGACTGTCCCTCAATGGAGGCATGAAACACGAAAGCGGAAGCGAGGATTGCGGCAACCATCCGCATAGTCTGTTTACCCGGGATCTGCTTGAGTTTTTCGCCGAGACGGTCCTGAACATATTCGGTGGACTGCTGCAGCAACAAACCAGCACACGCCCTGACTGTCGTTTCGAGCACTTGAACACCTTCCGCGAGTTTACGCTCCGACAGGGATAGGGCTTCGATGGCATCTGCTAAATCGTCCACTGTTCCAGTGAGATGCCCCGACGTTGGCCAACGGGAGTGATGGCGAACAGGTTTCAGGTGATGGGTGGCATAGCGCAGAACATGGGTCTCGACAGCAGTCAGAGAACCGCTCTTCAGTTCTGCCGGCAGCACTACGGAGATCGCACTTTCGATGGGCTCTCCGTTGAATTCTAGCTTCCGTCCAAGACGCTCAATGGCATCTTTCTCGACCGTTGCAGCAGGTGCGAATTCTGTCTCGACAGCGACCGGCTGGCGTGCCGGCGTGTCAATCAAGATATCGACCTGAAGACTGGAACTCTCCTGCAAGACGCGAGTTCGTTCGGCATGGATAGAAGTTTCATCCCAAAGCGGGTGCCGTTTCATCAAGGCTCGAGCCAGTGCGCCGTTCGCCTGTGGCTCAGTATTGCGAGGCAGATTCATGGGTCTTGGTATTCCTTCGCGTACAAGTTCGCAAGAACCGCTTAAAGCAGCCACGCGTGACGAGACTTCGGGACAATACGAGGCTTGCGAGCATGGTCAATATACAGGGGAAGCCGCAGCAGTAGGCGCAGCTGGACGCGAAGAAGGGGACAGATACCATCTCCTGAGAGATTTCAGGATCACTGCGCAACAGCAAAAGCGATCAAGGGTTTGCATGGCTTGATTGTCAAGTCAAACCTTTATTCCCACTGAATTTCCACGGCTCATTCGTGTCCATTGCCCTCCGCGCTTGGCGGACGTGTTTAAAAACCTCACTATGTCCTGTCATTGCGGCCGTTACTTCCACTGCTAAAACCACTTCATGCATCTTCAGGAATACTGCCTCGACAAATTTCTCTCGCTTCTTCAGGAATGAGTGTCCACGCATTTCGAACAAGCGCGTTCGAGGATTCCACAATTCCATGGTCGTCTCATAAGCGCCGTGTACGTATGAGTCGTAGACCATGTTGACAAAACGACGTGTCCGCTTTAGCAGATTCGGGTCGATCGGCGGGCTTTCAGATGCGGCCTCGTAAGCTATCATCAACTTTTCGCGGCTCACGTATCGCATTCGCTTCCTTGCGGTGAACTCATCTGGCGTGCGAGCTCGCCGCATGAAGTATTGATCGACAAACTCCTTCACTGCCGACGATAGCTCGCTGTCCTGTTGCAGGGACATGCCAATCGCCAAGATCTCGGTGCAGAAGTCCGACACAAACCGTAGGATCGCTGCACATTCGGTGATGTGCCCGGCTTTTGCTAATACAAGGGCTCCTCGAAGTCCGCTGACGGCGCGAACAAGCTTGCCGACCATCACGGACTGCGGAATCTGCTGCCTGAATTCAAGCCGGACTTCGTCCTTGCCTTCTGGCGTGGTACACAGAGGAAGAGCAGGCGCCACGAGATCATTCGCCCAGCGGTCAAGATTGTCGAGGATCTTCTCCTTAAGAACCCCGTTGGATTTTGCTCTACATGAATTCATTGGATCGGAGAAAGGGACAGCTACCATACTTACTTTCTCCAGGACCTACCTCAATCGTTCGCACAAGGGATTCTCTAGAATCTGAGGTAGTTTACCCGTTGCTACCCGCATCTTCTGCTGCCATCGCGCAGATGGTTCCTTTCCCACAGACACCATACTATTCTATGTCGCCAGTGTGACTTCACACGACTTTTGTCACGGGGTGCTACGTGGAAGGCTGACGTGCGCCTGAACTTGATGAAATCACGGCTTTCAACACTGTCTCAGCCTGCTTCAGATTCTCGGCGGTGCTGCACATGTCCAGTCTACCGTCCTTGCCGAAAGCCATCCAGCCGTCGGTCCACCACGCAACGGTCATGGTGTTGCCTATTCTTACCACTCTCGGCTTCTCCACTCGTGTCCTGCCGACCGTCAAAACCCGCTCTTGCCAATGCCATTTTAGGTCTTGCTTCCGTTCATTGGACTTTTCTTCGGTTTCAACCTTGAAGCAAAGTTTTGTGTCGGTCGCCTGATAATGTCTAAGCTGGGCCTCAATTTGAAGGTACAATTCGTCATTCTCTGAGAGCCACCACCAGAAACCGAGAAACGCACCTGACTGATTTGGGACATACTCCCATTTCCCATCCTGGGTTTGATGTCCAGCTTGCACTCAAGGTGTCGGAAGAAACCTTCCCAAGCCCACCAGGATTCTCGCTTGGCCTCTAAGGTCCAGTCCAAGTAGCTATTAGTCTGGTCCTCCAAACCTTGTAGGTACTGCCGAAAGTCCATCAGAATTGGATTAACGTCCGTATAGCCGTCGAGTACGGCCAGAATGTCCTGTCGATTGAACACCTTGTAATTTTGAATTTCCTCAATACGGCGATCGTCCGAAACAGGCTGATTGCCTGTCTTGAAATAGACTGGATAAAGATCCTGCTTCTGCACTTTTCCGAACTGCGTACGACCCGTTACGACATCATCATAATATCTCGACAATTGATTGCTGTGATCCTTGGTTTCGGTCTTGTCCACGATCAATAACACGTGCCGTCCGTCGATCCGTGCGAGAACGTCGATGTTTCATTCCTGACGGACTATCTCAATCTTGGACCCGTCCTCCACGGTGGGAACTTTGTCGTCCCGCTTGTTTTTAAGCGGGGCTTTTACGAACAGAAGGCTGCAACGCCGCAGTTCTTCGTCCCCCTCTTTTGGCGAGCCCAGTCAATCAACCAGCATATCATTGCATCCTGTGACAGTTCTTTGGTGGCGTAATGGAATAAGTTGGGCGTATTCGAGTTCATAACTTTCTTTACGTCGTTCTCCAAAGGTGATTGGCGGAGGAGAAAGGGGCTGTTTCTTTCTCTACGTTGGAGGTGGCCCCAAACGCGGGTCAAATTAATCTCAACGGATCTGAAATCCGTAGAGGTTAGCTTTTGTAACGTAGAACCTCAGACGAACCGTTTGGCCTCGCAACGCACCTAGATCCGAATTCCTACTCCACGTCACCTGCTGCTGTGTGCTGTCGAACGTCGCCAACATGCACTCCTTGCGGCCATAACCGGGCAGGGGACGCCCCTCTTTGTCCAAGACCTCAACCACCACTCGACCTTGGGCTGCCGCGGCGTTCACCGTCAGACGGCTCCCCTGGAAAACCAGCGGATGGGTCGTTAACACACCTTCCTGCTCCCCAGCGCGCCTCGATGCGAACCCGTTGGTGCGAAACTCCACCCGGAAGGGCACGATCTCGTACTCCCGGCTCTTTTCCACGTGGTTGCTTCGATTCTGCCCCGTGTTCGCCTCCAACTCTTCCCAGAAGGCCTCCCGTATTTCCTCCATCGTCTGGCTGCACCGAGGTCGTCGCCAGCTCCAGAAGCAGTCGTACATGGCCCAACCCGGCCCGACCGGCGCCCGCGGTGACAGGTAGGGGCGCCCGTTGTAGGTCTTCTCATCGAAGATCTCGGAGGCCGGCACCGGTGGATCATCCAGTCCGCCCCTCAACCGGTTCAGGATCCAGGCGTTGAAATGCAGGGTGTTCGTCCCGTGGTAGAAGGCCTCTGACCGGTCTCCCTCCACCGGACCGTCGATGAGGCTGTAGACGATCCCATGGTCAAAGCTCCCATCCGGCCCGTTGGAGATCCAGGCCTGGTCCCCTCCCACATCCTCCCAGTGGATCCCGTTCCGGCTCACCCAGATATGGACGTCCATCTGCTGCGTCCCACAGTCGTAGAGGGGGAAGAACGCGACATAGAGGTCGCCGATCTGCTTCACCCGCTGCATTCCGTAGCTCTGGTGCTTTGGATGCTCCCGCGGCGGCGCCCAGATGTAGCTGCGGTGCCAGTTCACGCCGTCTCGCGTGGTCATGCGTCCCAGGTTTCGCGAGACCGCCCACTTGTTGTCGTAGCGAACCAGTCCCCGCCCCTTGGCCGGAGGATGCGGCGCGAAATACAGCACCAGCTCACCTGTCCGCTCGTCGTAGAACATGGGTCCCAGGTTGTCGTTGGGGTTGTCCAACGACTCCAACTGCGAGTGATGCCGCATGAAGGGGCGTTCCGTGGTGAGATACCGGACCCCATCCGAGTCCCGGACCATGAGGTACGTTCCCCTGAGGAAGAACATGTCTTCGGTCTTGGGGGTGAAGATCAGGCTGGCGGTTCGAAGATCAGGCACGCCGCGAGTCCGGTAGTCCCACAGTCCCCCGAAGCGGCCGTCCGCGTCCACGTTGCTTCCGCGGGGAATGACCTCCAGGATGTTGTTG
Source organism: Acidobacteriota bacterium (assembly GCA_963668095.1). GTDB lineage: Bacteria > Acidobacteriota > UBA6911 > RPQK01 > JAJDTT01 > JAJDTT01. The sequence continues at coordinate 524,303 of OY764083.1, forward strand.
GCCCGGGATCCCTCAAACTCCACCAGGCCCAGATCCGGCTTGGTCCAACGCACGCCGTCACTGGAGACGGCCAGCAACCGGTGGCGGGGCGTCAGGCTCGTGTATTCCAGTTCGTAACGGTTCTGCTTCTCGTTGAATTCGTATCTTGAGCCCACGCGCACCATGACCGCGTGCCCCTCCCAGGGGCGGTCCGCCCGGACGATCGGTTGTGCGTCCAGCTTGCGAGCCGGATGGAAGACCCGCTCGAGATTCCGCTGTTCGTCGATCAGAAAATCGTCCAGGAACAACTGGGGAGCCACCGGGATCTCGATGGGCGGCTCCGGTTTGGGCGGCGGCCCGTTCCGGAACACGTAGAGAGCGCGGCGGACGCCGTCGTCCCAGAGATGCCCGTCGATCCGGGGCCGGACCCGGACGTGATAGGTCGCCGGCTCCAGGTCGGTCAGGTCGAACGCTACCCGAACCTTGTCACTGGTGAGGCGCATCGGGCTGGAGGAGGATCTCCGGGTGCCGGTCCGGGCTTCCACGATATCCACTTCGACCGGTAGCTCCGCGACCGGTGCGCCCTTCTCCAGCCAGAGTTCGATCTCGGCCGCGTTGTCGTCGATATAGGCGAGGCGGTCCAGGTCCGCTCCCACCCAGTTCTGGACGGGGATCCGCAGGTCGGTGGTAAACAAGGTCTGGCCATCCCGCACGCGTCTTCCCATGACGGTCACGAGGTATTTGCCCGGGTCCTGGGTATCGACCCACCAGCCGGTGCGCAATGGACGCCAGCTCTTGGCCTGGGGTCCCTTTCGGGTGTAGGCGGGGATCGGGAGATAGGGTCCGTGGGCCAGCAGGGGACCCAGATCGAAACTGAACTGAGAGGCTCCCGGGCTTGGGTCCAGAAGTTGACGCTGGGTATGAGCTCCTCCCGCCGGGTATCCGACCGAAACCTGTAGCTCGACGGCCTCCTTGGCCTCGTACTGGAATTGGAGCCGGTGGCTGGCCTCGCCGGCGAAGGTCAGTTGGAATCCGGACGGATCCGATTCCTGTGCTTTCGGCTGCACGAGATAGGGGGTCAGGTCGATGGGAGTGGACGAGTCCTGGGAATGCGCATCCTGTGCAAGACATAGGCAGATCAGGATCGAGGCCACAAGCCAACGGGTGTTTGTCATCATCAAGGATCCTCCGGAGATTGTTGAGCCTTCGGGTTTGGCGATCCCGCCTCAGTGTCTCTCCGTGGTATACGTCCCACGGTACCGGGAACGGGACGTGGGTCGCCGGACCGGATACGGCTGGGGAGCATTCTAGCCCGTATGGGGTCCAGCGGCCATGACTTCCGCGAGGATTACGGATAGGCGCGACGGCTTTCTTGCCGCCGATTGAGGGGTAGGGACGAGGGGGTCTGCTCTGTACGGTCGGGAGAAGGCGACAAGAAAGTCGCCTGTCCCAGCGGGCGACAAGAAAGTCGCCTGTCCGAATCGGCGGCAAGAAAGCCGCCGCCCAGTGGGGGACAAGACTGTCTCCCCTCCTACCGGGTCAACGTTAGTCGAAATCGGGTAGTCTTTATCGATGCTGCTGGGCAAGACGATCCTCTCATTGCTGCTTTTCACCTGTGCTGCCATCGCGTCGGACTGGACGCGGTTTCGGGGGCCGAACGGAACCGGGGTCGCTGAAGAGGGATCGCTGCCCGTCGTCTTCGGGCCCGGCTCCAACGTGATCTGGGAGACGCCGTTGCCGCCGGGCAAGTCCTCGCCGATCGTGACGGACAGCAGAATCTTCCTGACCGCACACGACGACGGAACGCTCCTCACCATCGCCCTCGACCGCTCGACCGGCAAGGAGATCTGGCGCCGGGCGGCGCCTTCCAGAAGGGCCGAGAGGATGCACCGCCTGAACGACGAGGCCGCGCCGACTCCGGTCACCGACGGGACGAACGTCTACGCGTTCTTCGGCGGGTACGGCCTGGTCGCCTACGGTGCGGACGGAACCGAGCTCTGGACGCTGCCGCTGGGACCGTTCACCAATTTCCACGGCATGGGAGCGTCCCCGATCCTGGTGGATGGCAAGCTGGTCCAAGTCTGCGACCAGGACCTCGACGCCTTCGTCATCGCGGTGGATCCGGCCGACGGAAGGGTTCTCTGGAAACAGGCCCGGCCCGACTTCGTTCACAGCTTCTCCACGCCCGTCGTCCACGACCGGGGGCAGGGAAGTCCCGAGATCATCGTGCCGGGCTCGTACCGAATGACCGGCTACTCAACAGACGGCCGCGAGCTCTGGCGGCTCAACGGACTGACCTACCAGGTGAAGTCCGTCCCCGTCGTCGACGGGGAGCGGCTCTATTTCAACGGGTGGGCTCCCGGGGGAGAGCCGGACGTTCGCCTTGAGTTGCCGCCGTTCGAGCAGATGCGGGAGCGGTTCGATACCAACGGCGATTCGGAACTGACAAAGCAGGAGGTCCCCGCAGAATGGCAGCCCCGCGGTTGGGAGATGCACGACCGGAACAAGAACGGCACCATGAACTCACGCGATTGGGAACACTACCGGGCCCGCCGGGTCTCCGAGAACGGGTGCCTGGCCATCCGCCTCGGTGGCCGGGGAAACGTGACCGAGTCTCACCTGATCTGGCGCCATCAGAAGTCGCTCCCTGACGTCGCTTCGCCCATCCTCTATCGCGGCGTGCTCTACCTGGTGCGCAACGGCGGCATCCTGACGGCCTTGGATCCGGCCAGTGGAAGGGTTCTCAAGCAGGGCCGGCTACGGGAAGCGATCGACGGCTACTACGCCTCGCCCGTGGCCGGGGACGGCAAGATCTACATGGTGAGTGACGCCGGAAAAGCCGTCGTGCTGGAGTCCGGGCCGGACTGGAAGGTGCTGCAGACGAACGACTTGACCGAGGACGTGTATGCGACACCGGCGATTGCCGGCGGGCGCCTGTTCATTCGAACGCAGAGCCGACTCTATTGCTTCGGCTCATCTGACGGGATTGCGGCGATTGCTGGGAGTCTTGCCGAGGTCCCGAACGTACGCCACTGACCGCCGTGCGATGAGTTGAAGAGGGGGACAGTCTTGTTCCCGCTTCCTCTGGTTCTTGTTCACCGATAATCGTCGGAAGTTCGGGCCCGTAAAAATCAAGCTCCTGCGGCTAGAAACGATATCCGATCCCCACTTCGAGAGATCGGGAAGCAGCCGTATCCACGTAGCCAACAATTTGCGAGTATCCTGCTCGCAAGACGACACGCGGAGCAAGACTGATCAGCACACCTGCGCGGAGATTCAACGGCATGATCGACACCACGTCTCCGGACTCCACGAATTCTTCAGAGCGAACGAGGATGCGGCTTCCATCAGGATTCTCCTGTTGGTGAGCCGATTGATACCTGATCAGTTGCCGCTGTTGCTCGAACCCAAGGCCCCCGCCGACGTAGATCGAGAATCGATCCCTTCTCCACAGCCAGACGACGGATGGCAGAACGGAAATCGCTCTCTGCGTCGTAACGTCATTGTTCTGAATCCCAGGATTCACTCTGTAGAACTCGGTGAATGGATGGAAAGTATTCGGACCATGCGGCCCCTCATTGACCTCCAGGTGGCTCGTGGCTCCATCGATCAGCAACGCCCACTTCGATCCCAGGGGAAACAGAATGCCGGCCCCGAACTGTGGTTTCCATGCCCTGCCTTTCAACACGCGGGACGTATTCCCGAAATAGTACGTGCCTGCCAGTCCGTAGATCTCTATCGCGGGATCAGACTGTTGCGCACATAGAGGCGCCCAACTGGAGAGATGCAATATTGCCGCAAGGACGAAAACGTACAGGCGCCACGGGGTTGCCCGCAGCCCGGGTGCCATACCAATAGTTGAGAATTTCGTGAATCGCTTTCCGGGGGTTCGGGGGATGTCTTTCATGGCTGCTCCAGGTTTTCTCACCATAGACAAATGTGATTTTTTCCCCGGAAGGGGCTCAACGGGCAAAAAAAATGGGACCGGGCGGCTCAGGGCTGATCCACCCCGCCGAGGTCTGACAATTTCGACGGCCACTTTCCTGCACTCTCAAATGGCCGCCAGTATTCCCGTCTCCTTGACACTGAGAAATCCAGCCTCGACACGCATCCAAGATAATGGTGGCAACAATCCTTAGATTGGGTGATTCGGCTTCTCGGCAATGCAGGACAGGCGAAACATAGGGGAGTGATTATGGAATCGCGGCACAAAGTGATGTTGGCTGATTGGTACAGTCGGGTGGTGTTCGGGGTGATTGCGGTAGCACTCGCAATGCTGGCGGGCCAAGGGGCGTGTTCGATGGAACCGGTCGCGCGCGCACAGTCCGTGCCATGTGGGTCACCAAATCAACCGTGCTTCGTTCGGATCCCGGCTCTTGAAGATATGATCCAGGTTGACCGCATAAATCGACAAGCCAGGTTGAGAGTGCACGTGGTCAATCGAGTGAACACTTCCAAGTAAGGAATCGGGGTCAGGCTTCCGAAGGCCGATCGGAGTCGCGTTCCGGAATGGAAGTCTGCGACCTCTCAATCCCGATATCCCTCTTACCGTGGAAGGTTTGGAGGTCGATTGGATCGCCTTCGAGAACCCCTCGCGGCGTTGCTACGACGCGTCCCGGTCTGCGTTGTTGCAGTGGGGGCGAATGAACCTCTTAACGAATCGGTCTGATCAGATGCCAGGAGATGACGTGCCGACAGGCCATGCAGTAGGGGAATTCCCCCCCTCGTCGGATCAGCTTTCTCGCCCGATGGCGGCAGTCCGATTCGTATAGACCGGGGATTTCACAACGCTCCCCGGTCTTGGCATTCGATGGATCCGGTGATTCTCTGACGACACGATCTCCAAGTGCGCTCATCTTTTTCCTCGGCCCCAGGCTTCGTAGTATCCGCCGGGAGGCCGTGTGATCGGTATGCAATCCTGAGAGCTTCTCTGCAGAAGACACATTACGTTAAAGACATCCACAGCACTGGATGAATCAAGCATAACGTGAGAAAGTGAGACTAGTATGACAATATGAGCTTACTTTGTGACAAATCTATGAATTCTTACCCGAAGACGCTATTTTTGGAGCCCGCAGAGTCCAATGCGTCTCAAGCCCGGCTCCTCCATCGAATCGATGCCTGGGGACGCTGAATCGGGGCTCGATCGGGGGTCCGACCAGGAAGGGCGAATGCAGAGTCCCGACGAACTGAGGCGAGAGACCGAGGCGTTGCGGGAGCGCATCTCCAAGCTGAGCGCAGCCAGCCTGCGCATCAGCTCGAGCCTGGACCTCAACACCGTCCTGCGCGAGGTTGTGGAAAGCGCCCGCGAGCTCACCGGTGCTCGCTACGGAGCCATCACGATCGTCGGCAACTCCGGACAGGCCCGGGACTTCGTCACTTCCGGCCTGACTCCCGACGATAGCCGGCGAATGATGGACTGGCCCGACCGCTTCCGTTTCTTCGAGCACCTCCACGATTTTTCGGGAACGCTGAGACTGCGGGACCTGCCCGGCTACGTGCGATCGCTCGGCTATTCTCCGGCCGTGTTGCCGTCGACCACCTTGCTGGGTACGCCGATGCATCATCGGGGAGAGAAAGTCGGCAACTTCTTTCTCGCTGAGAAGGAAGACGAACGGGGGTTCACGAGCGAGGATGAAGAGGTCGTCGTGCTGTTCGCGGCGCAGGCGGCGACGGCGATTGCGAACGCCCGCGCCTTCCGAAACGAACAGCGGGTCCGGGCCGATCTGGAGGCCTTGGTCGACATCTCGCCCGTGGGGGTCGCGGTCTTCGATGCCACGTCCGGTAAGGCAGTGTCGTTTAATCGAGAGGTAAAGCGGATTCTCGGAGGCCTGCTCTCACCGGGTAGCGGCGTGGAAGAACTGCTGGAGGTCGTGACGTTGCGTCGCCCTGACGGATGGGAGATCTCGCTGGAAGAACTTCCGGCAACTCAGGCGATGAGCAACGCTGCGACGATCCGCGCCGAGGAGATCGTTCTCCAGGTGCCCGACGGCCGGAGTGTTACGACGCTGATGAACGCTGCGCCGATCCGGTCCGAGGCCGGCACCATCGAGTCGGTGGTCGTCACCATGCAGGATTTGGCTCCTCTGGAGGAGCTGGAGCGATTGCGTGCCGAGTTCCTGGGGATGGTGAGCCACGAGCTGCGGGTCCCTCTGGCTTCCATCAGAGGCTTGGCCGTCACCGTACTGGGTTCGTCGTCGGTACCCGACCCGGCGGAGATGCTCCAGTTCTTCCGCATCATCGACCAGCAGGCTGAGCACATGCACGGCCTGATCAGCGATCTGCTGGATGCGGGCCGCATCGAGGCGGGCACATTGTCGGTCTCCCCGGAGGCGGCGGACGTGGCCGACTTGGTGGACCTGGCCAGAAACACGTTCCTGAGTGGTGGCGGCCGGCACACGATTCGCATCGACCTTTCTCCGGATCTGCCCCGGGTAATGGCCGACAAACGGCGGGTCATCCAAGTCTTGAACAATCTCTTGTCCAACGCTTCCAGGCACTCTCCCGAGTCGTCCCCCATCCGCGTCGCCGCGGCGCGGGACGGCGACCACGTGGCAATTTCGGTCGCCGACGAAGGCCTGGGAGTGCCGCCGGAACTGTTGCCGCACCTGTTCCGGAAACACTCGCGGATCGGCGACCATCGCGGGCTCGGGGGGGCCGGCCTGGGGCTGGCCATCTGCAAGGGTCTGGTGGAGGCTCACGGGGGCCGTATCCGGGCCGAGAGTGGCGGCGTGGGCCAGGGAACGCGGTTCACCTTCACGATTCCGGCAGCCCAGGAGGCCGGTCCCGGAGCCCGGTCCGGCTTCGCCCGGAGTTCGTCAAACGCGTCTCGGGACGGACAGAAACGACCGCGGATCCTAGTGGTGGACGACGACCCGCAGACGCTCCGGTACGTTCGTGACGCTTTGATGAGGGCCGGCTACGTGCCGGTCGTGACGGGCGAGCCTCGGGAGGTTGCCCACCTCATCAAAACGAAGAAGCCCCGGCTGGTCCTGTTGGACCTCATGCTTCCCGGGACCGATGGAATCGAATTGATGGAGCAGGTGCCGGAATTGGCTGATTTGCCGGTGATCTTCATCTCCGGCTACGGCAGGGACGAGACAATCGTCAGGGCGTTGGAGGTCGGAGCCGTCGATTACATCGTCAAGCCTTTCTCGCCGACAGAGTTGACGGCAAGAGTCCGGGCGGCCCTGCGTCGGCGGGACGAGCCGCCTGAACCCTTTCTGTTGGGTGATCTGGCCATCCACTATGAAGCCCGCCGGGTGACCGTAGCCGGCCGGCCGGTGCAACTTACGGCTATCGAATACGAGCTGCTCCGTACACTCTCGGTCAACGCGGGCCGGATCCTGACGTACGCTTCCCTGCTGCGCCAGGTCTGGGACCGGCGGGAATCCGGCGACCATCGGGTAGTGCACGCCGCCGTGAAGAGGCTCCGCAGCAAGCTGGGCGATGACGCGACCCGTCCTGCCTACATCTTCACCGAACGCCAGGTCGGCTACCGCATGCCCAGACCAGGCGACCTGTGAGGACGCTCCATCTGTGATAGAACTCCGCAGGACGCGGTGCAGAAATGGGCACCCCGGATTGGCCAAGGAAGTGACGGCGCCAAGTCACGTCCGGATCGGGAAGCCGGGAGTCATGGGTGGGGGAAAAGGCTGGTTCTCTCCTCCTGGGCCGCGTTTCCGGGGAGTTCAGAGCCGATTTTCGAGCTCCATTGTGAGCTTGCAAGTTCGGAGGTTGAAGACTCCCGCGCCATTGAGTTCCTTAGCGCTACAACAGTGACCGGGAATCGAGCCGGTGAATCGTCGCGGCTTCCATGGCATCCCAGTCTATTTCCACTCCCAGGCCAGGGCCCGAAGGCGCGGCGACATGTCCATCCGGACCGGTCCGGATCACGTCGTGCATACCGTATTCGTACGGTTCCCACGGGACCGCCTGTTCGAAATAGGTGCTCAGCCCGGTCCCCAACATCAGGTGGAGGTTTGCGGATGAGACCAGCGTGGTGCCCCAAGCCATGATCTCGCAGCGCATACCCGCGGCTTTCACTGCTGACAGATACTTCCGGCCCCCTGTGAAACCGCCGGCGACTGCGACGTCGGTCCGGGCCGCCGTCCAACATTGGGTCGCGACTGCGTGTTTGAATGCCGTCAGGTCCTGAAGCCAATTTCCCGAGGGAATGATCGGAACCCCAACGCTCCGGGTCAGCTCGCGATAACCCGGCAGGTCATAGTCAAACAGTGGAGCTTCGAACCAGGTAAATCCCAAGTCGTGCAGCTCTGCACCGACCCGTTTGGCACTCTGCAGGTCATAGTTGTTTTCCACGTCCAACATGAAGGCCACGTCGTCGCCGAATTCCTTGCTGGCGGCGCGGGCCAGCTCCAGGTCCTTTTCCGGTAGACACCAGCAGTGGAACTTCACAGCCGTAAAACCGAACTCGATCACCTCTTCGATAAAGCGGAGGTACGCCGGCACATCGTCCAGCATCGGCGTGCTGGCATACGACGGGATTCGATCCATTGCTCCTCCCAAGAGCTGATAGAGGGGCTTTCCGGCAGCCTTTCCCCTCAGGTCCCACAACGCGATGTCGATGACGGACAGGGCCTGAGGCGGAAGGGGAAAGACCCGCGGCCACAGGCTGTTCCAGATCGCTTCCCGCGCCGTCGCGTCCTGGCCGACCACCGCGGGGATCAGGTGCCGCAAGGTCTCGCAGGTGTAACGATCAAAATCGTAGGACGTGCTGTTCCAGACGCCGCCGACGCCCTCGTGGCCGTCCTTCGTCGTGATCCGGACGATGGTATTGGTCGTGTACTGCTCACCCAGGTCGTGCGACCACGTAAAGCGCTGAACCTTCGGCGCCACGACCATGACTTCGACACGCTCGATCTGCATGAGGAACGTCCTTCGGAGGCGTTGGGGGCTCTACCGTAACGGCACTTATTCTGGCGGAAGGGTTCGAGGATCGCGAGCCCGAGTTCTCCAGATTGCTCACGTAGGCGTGCGGTCCGTCCAGCAAGTACCGGGACACGCGCCGGTCTCCATAGCCCTGATCGGGCGGGAAAAGGGGACAGCCACTTTCTCTCTTCCTTCGAAGCCGGTGCCGCATCTGCCCGCGCGCTCGGTGCGGAGCCCGGACGAGCCTAGCGGCCGGCTATCCGCAGAAGAAGTTCGTAGAGACGAATAGCACCCGCAGGATTGGCCCGAACTCCGAGCCCAACCGCAGCGCTGGTATGAAAGCCGGATTGCGGCGGGACGAACCCCGTCGCGGATGCGGGCGCCTAAACCGTCGCGTCCAGGCCGCGGGCGAGCGCGATCTCGCGGGCGCTGGGGTTCACTGAGGGGCGGAAGGGAACCTCGCACACCCGTGCGCGGTCTGGTCGTCCCGGCTCGCTCGCGTATTCGTCGGGCAACCACACTGTGAGCTCCGTGCCGACGGTCGACTTCCCGGCGGGCACGTACCCGAGCGCTATGTTGCAGCCCAGCTCGGGGGAGTGCCAGGGCGACGTGAGGTAGCCGATCGGGTCGCCGCCGTCCGCGTCCGACACGAGCCAGAAGTCCGGGGCATAATCGTCAATGGGGTTCCCGCCCAGCGTCATCCCCACCATGACCATCGCGAACGGACAACGTCCCGCGTCGAGCTCGGCGCGTTGGCGCTCCAGCACGGCCCGCCCGATGTAGTCTCCCGCCTTCTTGCGCGGCACCTGGTAGGCCAAGTTGCATTGGAACGGACTTGTCTCGTGGTCGATGTCCTGTCCCCACGACAGGATCCCGGCCTGGATCCTGCGCTGGTGGCCCGGCGCGATCACCATCAGCTGGTGCCGGTTCCCCGCGTCAAGCACCGCGCGCCACAGCTTCTCGGCGTGCAGGGTGGCGTCCCGAAGATAGATCTCGTACCCCTTCTCGCCCGAGAACCCGGACTGGGAGACCAACACGGAACAGCCCGCGATCTGCGCCTCCATGAGCCCGTAGTAGGGGATGTCCCGGACGCCCGCACCCACCAGGTCGGTCATGAGGCCGAGCGACTTCGGCCCCTGGATCTGCAGGGGGCAGACGTCGATCTCGTCGATCTCCACCTCCATCCGAAGACCGATGTTCACGCCCTGGAGCCAGAACAGGATGTCGGAGTCGGCAAGCGAGAACCAGAACTCGTCCCTGGAGAGCCGCAGCAGCACCGGGTCGTTCAGGATGCCGCCCTTCTCGTTGCAAACGATGACGTACTTCGCGTGCATCGGCTCGATGCGTGTCGCGTCCCGGGTGATCACGTAGTCGGTGAACCGTTCCGCATCCGGTCCCCTGACCCGGATCTGCCGCTCCACCGCGACGTTCCACAACGTGACGTCCCGGGTCAGCGCTTCGTGCTCCGCCGCCGCGCCGCCGTCCTCAGGCCGCACGTAGCCGCGGGGGTGGTAGATGCGGTTGTACACGGTGGCCCGCCAGCAGCCCGCTTCATGCGACAGATGCCAATAGGGGGACTTCCGGACCCGGGTGGAAATGAGTAGCTCGGCCGGTGTGCGGCCGCTCTGGCGAAGGTTGATCGGGACGATCCTGTCGGACTGGTCCACGCTGATCGGTTGATACATGGTCGATCCCCTCAATCCGTTGTAACCGGCCCGGAGCATGCGCTGTCGCAACGGCTCCGGGCATCCGTGCGTTGAGTCCCAAGCGCACGTGAACTTTTCCGAGCATTAGGTGCGCTTTTCCTCCGTGTGTCAAGCACCGGGCCCGGGGCCGGCGCCCTTGACAAAGCCTTGCGTTTTCAAGCACGCTGCAACGCAAAGAATCCTTCATCGGGAGAGTGACAATCATGCCCAATCTGGCAACGCCGAGCGGTCCTACGGTGAGCTTCACCAGTATGGCGGACGGCACCCGCGAGGACTACGAGTTGCTGGGGCGCCATGAGGAGGAGTTCGCCGCCGGCACCGCCGACCGGGTGTTGGCGCATCTTCGCCAGTTGTCCGGTTCGCTCGCCGGCTACCAGGTCGACCGGCTGGAGCATTCTCTGCAGACCGCGACCCGCGCTTATCGCGACGACGCGGAAGAGGAACTGGTGGTGGCGGCACTCCTGCACGACATCGACGACATGCTGGCCCCGCACAGCCACGGCGAGGTGGCCGCGCTGCTGCTGCGCCCCTACGTGACCGAGCGCACGTACTGGATCGTCCGGCACCACGGCCTGTTCCAGTACTACTACTACGCCCACCACGTGGGCGGCGACCGCAATGCGCGCGACAAGTACCGCGACCATCCCTGGTATCGGGACGCCGTGGACTTCTGTCACCGCTGGGACCAGTGCGCGTTCGATCCCGACTACGATTCGCTGCCGCTGGAGTTCTTCGAGCCGATGGTGCGCCGTGTGTTCGCGCGCGAACCGTTCAGTCTGGCGCCGAGGAAGCATTCCTGACCGTGGAGCACGAGGATTCTGGTGATGTGCTCCTGGCCCATCAGTGCCCGGCAATGACGTCCTGAAGCTGCTTGCCTTTTTCCTTCCAGAACGAGTAGAGGATCCCCAGGTCGCCGCCGAGAATGAAATGGCGCACGCCCATGTCCAGGTAGGGACGGGCGTCTTCGGGTGAATGGATTCCCACCTTCGGTTGAACACCCATCTTGAGGGAGGTTCGGATCACCCGGTTCCGGGCCGCGGTGATCTCGGGGTCGTCCCACTGGCCCGGCTTGCCGATGTTCAAGGAAAAATCGGCCGCGCCGAACTGGACCATGTCGATGCCTTCCACGTCCAGGATCGCCTCCAGGTTGTCCACTGCGGACTTCTTCTCGATCATGAGGGCCACAACCGAGTTTTCCAGAATACTCACATACTTGTCCGGACCGTCCAGGAAGTATCGGGACACCCGCCGGTCGCCATAGCCCTGATGCCCTACCGATCCCGGGGTTTCGGGTTTCATGGCCGCGACGCATTGCCGGGCTTCCTCCGGGGTGCGGACATCGGCGAAGAGGACGTTCTGGATGCCCGCTCCGATGGCCCGGGCGGCCATGAAGGTCCGGGGCTCCTGGTCGATCTTGATCATGGCGGACAGATGGGGGAACAGTTCCGTGACCCGGGCGAAGTGGTCCATCCAATGCAGGTCGTAGGGGACGTATTCGGCCTCGAATTCAACGTAGTCGAAGGTGCCGGCGTGTCCCAGCATCTCCACCACGTCGGGTGAAGAGGTGTAGATGTTGGTGGACACCGTGCTCTCACCGGCGTCGAGCTTCTGGCGCAGTCGGTTGGGTTTCATTCCGCCTCCTTTTTTCGGAGGACAAGGATGACAGAAGAATCTGTCATTATGGTTTTTGCTCTCCAGCGGACTGGGTAGAAACAGACCATGCCTTCCGAACCCCACCGAGGCCGAGGCGCCGCCGAGAATCCAGCCAATCGTTTCGAGCCGATCCACTACGTTCCGGACCCGGAAGACGAAGAGACACACCCGGATACTCGTCTCTACAAAGACACCAGCCGGACCATCCTGGCCCGGAACCAGAGCCCGGACGTCGGTTTTGAATTCAGCATCAATCCCTACCGGGGCTGCGAGCACGGCTGCAGTTACTGCTACGCCCGTCCTTACCACGAGTATCTGGGGCTTTCGGCAGGGTTGGATTTCGAGACCCGGATCTTCATCAAGGAGGACGCGCCCCAGTTGCTGCGGCAGGAACTCCTGTCACCTAAATGGGAACCGCAAACGATAGCCATCAGTGGCGTCACCGACGCTTATCAGCCCGCAGAACGCCGGTTGGGCATCACTCGGGCCTGTCTCGAGGTCCTGGTGGAGTTCGGCAACCCGGCAGCCGTCGTCACCAAGAACTATCTGGTGACCCGGGATGCGGATCTACTATCGGCGTTGGCGGAGAAGGACGCGGCCTCGGTAAATCTTTCCATCACCACCCTGGACGCCAAGCTGCAAAGGTCGATGGAGCCCCGGGCCTCCACGCCGAAGGCCCGGTTGGCGGCCGTTCGCGAGCTGTCGGGGCGGGGAATTCCGGTCCGGGTCATGGTGGGCCCCGTCATCCCAGGGCTCACGGAGCATGAGATTCCCTCGATTCTGAAGGCCGCCTCCGAAGCGGGCGCCGTCGCGGCGTCCTACATACTGCTGCGGCTCCCTTACGGAGTGAAGGAGATCTTTGAGGCCTGGCTGGAACGCTATAACCCGGAGAGAAAGCAACGGGTCCTGAACCGAATCCGGGAAACACGAGGCGGAAGTCTCTACTCCTCAGAGTTCCACGAGCGAATGAAGGGCAAGGGTGTCTACGCCCGCCAGATCGGCGAGCTCTTTCAGGTCACCTGCCGCCGGTTGGGGCTCAACCGGAAAACCATGGCTCTCTCGGCGGCCGCGTTTCGGCGCCCAGGAGAGAGGCGGCAACTGGATCTTTTTTCCGGTTGATCGCCTTGTTCTTGCACGGTGGAGTTTAGAAATCCGCAAGATAGCGAGGAGTGACCCTCACCGATTTACGGAGTCATTACGGCGATGTCTGGAAGCCGGAAGCGTTCAAAGTCGGATACGTTGTAGGTGAGTATCCGGTTCGTGGATGCCTTCTGTGCACACCGCGCGTGCAGTGCATCGTAGATTGCACCGCTTGAGAGTCCCAGTCTGGCGACCAGCTGGAGACCGCTCTGGTAATCATCGACGCTGAGCTCAATCACTGCCAGGCGCTCCGCGAGGCTATCCTGGACCAAGGCTCGTGCCTCGTCAGGCAGGACTCGCGTCGGCAACGGCAGGGCAGTCAACGTCGCATAAGATTCAGCCAACGCATGGGTCGAGCAGAACCCCTGATGCCTTCCGCTGGTATACCTGTGAAGCGCGCCGAATGCGGCTTCGTGATTCCCAAGCTGATCGACCACTGCCGTGACGAGGACGGGCGTATCGAATAACGTGCGCATCAATCGGCGATTTCCAGCGAGGTGCGGCGACTGTGTGCGTCCCGCTCATCACGGATGAATTCCGTGATGTCCAGGTTCGTTCGAGCGGTACCATGATGCACCAGAATTCCTTTCTTACGAACCAGCGACGGTGCGGCGCCGATTTTGTGCAGCCTCAGGCCGTTCGCGGTGGCTTCGATCTCCAGCTCCGTCCCGGCCACCAGATTGAAGCGATCACGCAACGGCTTCGGCACGACCACTCTCCCGGCCCGGTCGATGGTAATGATCATGGCATCATGGTGTGGAGAATGGGACTTAGCGTCAAGGCCTCATGATATGCAGAGGAAGAGTATGCAGAGGAAGAGTAGGGGACAGGAATGTCCCCCCTCCTGGTAGTAGACTGGGCGCTGCCGAAACAGGTTGACTCAAAGTATGGGAGAACCAGCATGAGCAAGAAGCATACCGTCCTCACCGTGTTGATCGGGCTTGTTGCGGCGGCCGTCTTGGCCGCCGCCGTCATGCCGCCCTCATCACACGCCAAGAAGTGGCAGGCGGGGAAGGGTTGGGGTTGGGTCTGGGGCAAGGACGACGAAGTGGGGGCGCTCAACGAGATGACCGACGCCTCCCGCCTTGCCGCACTGAAGATGGTCCGGCAGGGCAAGGTCTTCGATCTGGGACTGAGCTATGACCGGACGTCCTACAAGTGGCCGGGCCACAGTCCGGGCGAGATCATCATGTTCCGATCACCGGACGGCGTGAAGAGCCAGAAGGACATCCCGGGGGTGATCCAGGACAATCCCTCGTTGACCGCGTGGCACAGTTGCGCCCTCTTCATCAACGACAACGTGGCGACCCAGATCGACGGGTTGGGGCACGCCACCCAGGGGAAAGACAACCACTGGTACAACGGCTTCAAGGAGTCGGACGCCGCGGGTGACTGGGGCATCCGCAAATGCGATGCCACCACCATTCCCCCCATTGTGGCCCGCGGGGTCATGATCGACGTTGCCGCCTACAAAGGGATGAAGGCGTTGCCGCCCAACTACGAGATCACTCCTGCGGACCTGCAGGGGGCGCTCAAGAGGCAGGGAACCACGCTCCGGTTCGGAGACGTGGTGCTGGTTCGGACCGGGACGACGCAATACTGGGGGACGGCCGGATCGGACCATGAAACCATCGACCGGCACGACTCGGCCGGAATCAATCTGGATTCGGCCCGCTGGCTCGTGGAGGAAAAGGGGTCCATCATGGTCGGCGGAGACACCAGCGGTGTGGAATACAAGCCTACGGCGGAGGAGAATAGGGCCTACCGCGAGAAATACGGCTCCTTCATGCCGGTCCACAATTATCTGCTGATCGAACAGGGAGTCCACATCGCGGAGTTTCATGCCCTGGAGGAACTCTCCAACAACGGCGTCTATGAGTTCACCTACGTCTGCACCGTGAACAAGATCAGGGGAACCGTGGCCGGATTCGCGCTCCGTCCCATCGCCATCATCTGAGCCTCATCGCGAAAAGGAGAAAACAATGCGACAGAACGGAACAAAGTGGATCATGGGATTGGCTCTGATGCTGGCAGCCGGATCGGCCGCGTCGGGTTCGGGTGAGGGTGGGGGTCTCGCCGAAATCGGCTCCAAGACCCAGCTCTTCGTGGACGACTACATGATCCAGCACCTGTCCAACGCCAAGCAGGTGCTCAATCCGGCTCAGAAACACCCGAACAATCCCCTCATCTCCGCCGACCGTCCCTGGGAAGGACACTACCTCGGCCTCAGCCGCGTCTACTACGACGAAGAGGAGGGCGTGTTCAAGATGTGGTACCGGAGCAACGATGGCTTCAAGGTCAAGAAAGGCGCCGACATCACCGATTACAAGTGGACCGATAAGGGCGTGGTCCGCGAGAAGGTCCATTCGGCGGAGAGCTACAGCTTCATAGGCAACTCCAACGGCGAAGATTGGTTGACCTGTTTCGCCACCTCACGGGACGGTGTGATCTGGGAGAAGCCCAGTCTCGGGAAGGTGGAATTCAACGGCTCGACCCGCAACAACATCCTGCCCGAGGAGAGCCGGGTCCCCACCTTCCGCGACCCCAATGCCACCGACCCGGCCAAACGGTACGTCAACCTCGGCACCCGTCGCGGTTCCTCCGGAAAGCCGGGTTTCCTGCTGGAACTGTACCACTCGCCCGACGGGTTCAACTGGACGCCCTACGAGAACAACCCGGTCCTGGACACCTCTCCGGAGCCGGGACGCTGGGGACCCACCGTGTTCATGGGATGGGATCCCATCCGGAAGACGTACGCTGCCCACATCGAGAGCTGCCTCCACCGCGCGTGTCCGCTGGGGAAACGGATCATCGGCCGGGCCGAGAGTCCCGACCTGATCAATTGGGGCCGGGACCAGTTGATCGTCCTGCCCGACGAGGAGGATTCGCCCGACACCGAGTTCTACGCCATGGCTCCCTTCGACTACGATGGGGTCTACCTGGCATTCATCCTCATCTTCCGGACCACCAACACCTGGCACTATCCCGAGTTGGCCATGAGCCGCGACGGACTCTACTACGAGCGCAACTACCGGGAGCCCTTCATCCGGCTGGGAGACTTCGGGGACTTCGACGAATCGACCGTCTACGTCTTCCAGGCTCCCATCGTCCACGGCGACAAGGTCCTGGTCTACTACTACGGCGGGAACTGGCGCGGCGCCGATGTGTTGCACGAGAAGGGAGACAAGGGCATCTTCGCCATCGGTCTGGCCACCGTCCCCCGGGACGGCTTCGTCTCGGTGGATGCGGGCAAGCTCCGGCCCGGGCGCCTGGTGACCCGGCCCTTCAGCTTCCAGGGAGACGGCCTCCACGTGACCATGGAGGCGGCCAAGCACAATTGGGGATCGGGCGTTCCAGAGCTCCGGGTGGAGATCCTGGACTCCAACCAGCGGCCGATTCCGGGCTTCACTATGGACGACTCCGACCCGATCCGAACCAGCGGCCGGCACCGCATGACGTGGCAGGGAAGAAAAGACGTGGGTGGACTGGAGGGTACGGCCGTACAGCTCAGGTTCCACTTTAAGAACGCCAAGCTCTTCTCGTTCCAGTTCCAGCCCTAGGAGCGGCGTCTTTCCAGGCGCCGGACTCCGTTGAACCTAGGAAACGACGAGCAAGGGGGGACAAGAAAGTCCCCCCTCCCGACTCATGGCAAAGGACGCGAAGGCCGGACTCAAGTTTCTTCTGATCGCCCAGTTCTTCGGGGCCTTCAACGACAACGCCTGGAAGTTGATCGTCACCTTCCTGGCGATCAAGGCCTCCACGGCGCACCTGACGCCCGGAGGCCCCGAATACCAGTCCGCGGCGCAATTCCAGACCGCCATCGCCTTCTGCGTTCTGACCATTCCCCTCATGGTCTTCTCGCTCCCGGCGGGCCTCCTGGCCGACCGGATCAGCAAGAGGTCCGTCATCGTTGCCATGAAGCTGGCGGAAGTCCTGCTCATGGGCAGCGCGGCACTCGCCCTCTACACGGCCCCCGGCACGACACTGGCTCCGCTGGTGATTCTCGGGCTCATGGGCCTGCAGAGTGCCCTCTTCAGCCCCGCCAAGTACGGAATCCTCCCCGAGATGTTGCCCCACGACCGGCTCACGGCCGGGAACGCCCACCTGGAAACCTGGACCTTTCTGGCCATCATCCTGGGCACCGCCTCCGGCGGGCTGCTGCTGGACCTGTCGGGTGAAACAGCCTGGCTTGCGGCGGCGATCCTGGTTCCGGCGGCGGTGGTGGGGCTCCTCATCTCCTTGCGGCTTCCCAGGGTTCCGGCGGCCCGTTCCGAAGGAAACCTGGGAGAGACCATCCGCACGGCTTGGCGAACCATCCGTCACGAGCGCGTTCTAAGCCTGGCCGTGGCCGGGTCGGTCGTTTACTGGACCATCGCGAGTCTTCTGGGGCAGGACATCCTGGTCTACGTCAAGTCGGTCTTGGGCCTTTCAGACACTCATGCGGGGGTTCCTCTGGCCCTGTTCGGACTGGGAGTGGGAGGCGGCAGCATGATCACCGCCCGGCTCTCCCGGGGCAAGGTCGAGTACGGCGTGATCCCTCTGGGCGCCATCCTGATGGCGGGGAACTGCCTGCTGTTGGCCCTGATCGTGCCTGGGTTCTACGGACTGCTGGCCTTCTCGGCTGCCTTAGGAATGGCCAGCGGCATGATCATCGTGCCGCTCAACTCCCTGCTCCAATGGCGGGCGCCCGACGAGCACCGGGGAGCCGTCATCGCGCTGGCCAACGTCTGGATCTTCGCGGGGATAACAGTGGGATCTTTGGGAGCGGCAGGCCTGGCCGCGCTGGGACTGTCTCCGGTCTCGATCATGCTGGTGGCGGCATTGGCGCTCTCGGCGGGAATGATCTGGGCGGTCTCCCTGCTGCCCGACGTCCTGCTGCGCCTCGTGCTGGTCTTGGCCACGCACTCCCTGTACCGGCTCCGTGTGGCGGGCCGGGAACTGGTTCCAGAGAAGGGAGGGGCGCTGCTGGTCCCCAACCACGTCTCCTTCATCGATTTCGTCCTGCTCCTTGCCGTAATCGATCGTCCGATCCGATTTATCGTTCATCGGGAATACTATGACCGATTCTACTTCAGGCCATTCATGAAGTCATTGGGGTGTATCCCCATCTCCTCGTCCGAGGGGCCGCGGGAAATTCTTCGGGCCCTGAGGAATGCGGGCGAGCTCCTGGACCAGGGTGAACTCGTCTGTATCTTTCCCGAGGGAGAGATCTCCCGGACGGGGACGATGCTGCCCTTCAACCGGGGCTTGGAACGGATCGTCCGGAACCGGCAGGCGCCCATCATTCCCGTCTACCTGGACCGGATCTGGGGCAGCATCTTCAGCTATGAGCGAGATCGGTTCGTCCTCAAGATCCCGCGTGACATCCCCTATCAGGTCACTCTGGCTTTCGGCGCACCGATGCCTTCGGAGACGGACGCGGGAACGATTCGCCAAGCCGTCCAGGAGCTGTCCTGCACCGCGTGGAAGCACCGTCAGGAGGGCACCCGACCCTTGCACCGGGCCTTCGTGCACAGGGCCAGGATGCGTCCTCTGGCTCTTGCCTATGCCGATGAGAGCCGGCCCCACCTGAACCGGATCAAGGCTTTGACGGGCGCCGTGGCCCTGGCCCGGGCTCTCAAATCGGAATGGGCCGGGCAGGAGAAAGTCGGGATCCTCCTGCCGCCCACCGTCGCCTCAGCCCTGATGAATCTGGCCGCCGGGCTGGCCTGCCGGGTGACCGTGAACCTGAACTACACCGCGGGCGTCCACGGGATGGAATCGGCCGTGGCACAAGCCGGGCTCAAGACCGTCGTCACGAGCCGCACCTTCCTGCAAAAGGCGGACCTGACCCCGCCGGGAAACGTCCGTCTTCTCTACCTGGAGGAATTGGCGAAAGGTATCGGCGCCGGCGTTCGGGTCTCCAGCCTGTTGGCCGCCCTGTCTTACCCCTGCCGCTGGCTGGAAAAGCTGTGCGGGGCCACCCGGGTCCCAGGGCCCCACGACCTGGTGACCATCATCTTCAGCAGCGGCAGCACGGGCGATCCCAAGGGGGTGATGCTCACCCAGTTCAACCTGGATTCCAACATCGAGGCGGCAGAGCAGGTACTACGGACGCGAACGACGGACCGGATCCTGGGCATCATGCCCATGTTTCATTCCTTCGGGTACATGGTCTTCTGGTTTGCGGCCAAGAGGGGCCTGGCTCTGCCCATGCATCCCAATCCGTTGGACGGTCCGGGGGTGGGCCGGCTGGTGGATCGCTATCGCGTGAGTATCATGCTGGCCGCTCCGACCTTCCTTCGGATCTACATGCGGCTGTGCACTCCCGGCCAGCTCGGATCGGTGCGGCTCGTGGTGACCGGAGCGGAGAAGCTGCCGGAAAAGTTGGCCTCCGCCTTCCAGGAGCGGTTCGGCTTGCGGCCGCTGGAGGGTTACGGGTCCACCGAATGCTCACCCGTGGTCTCCGTGGGTGTCCCCGACTACCGGGCTCCCGGCTTCTTTCAGGCCGGCTCGCGGCCGGGAACCGTGGGTCAGCCCCTGCCGGGAGTGGCGGTGCGGGTGGTGGACCCGGACACTTTCGAACCCCTGCCGGCCGGGTCTCCCGGCATGCTGCTGGTCAAGGGACCCAACCTGATGCGAGGCTACCTGGGCCGTGACGACCTGACCCGGAAGGCGATCCGGGACGGATGGTACGTGACTGGCGACATCGGCCTGGTGAGCGACGACGGCTTCGTGAAGATCACCGATCGGCTCGCCCGCTTTTCCAAGATCGGCGGCGAGATGGTTCCCCACGGGCGAGTGGAGGAACTGTTGCATCAGGCGGCCGAATCGGAGGAGCAGGTCTTCGCCGTCACCGGAATCCCCGACGAAAAGAAGGGGGAGGCGCTGGCCGTGCTGCACACTCTGGACGAATCCCGGATCGGACCCGTGCTGGCGCGTCTTGCCCACCTGGGGCTCCCCAATCTCCATATTCCGCGCCGGGACCGCTTCGTCAGGACCGAACAGATCCCGTTGCTTGGAACCGGGAAACTCGATTTGAGAGCCGTCAGGCGCTTCGCCCGCCGGAATCTGGAGCAGACTCCTAACCGATGAAGACGTACTTGGCAATGAAGACCACCGCCAGGACGTCGACCAGCCAATGCACCTCGTCGCCCCGTCCGCTCAGCCGCTTGACGATGGGGTAGGAGATGAAACCCAGAGCCAATCCGTCGGCGATGCTGAAGGTCAGCGGGATGGCGATCAGCGTGAGGAAGGCCGGTACCGCCTCGGAGACGTCGTTCCAGCGGATCCGCGCGGCGGCCCCCATCATCAGCACACCCGTCACCACCAGCGCCGGCGCGGCGGCGAAAGTGGGCACCGACTGAACCAACGGAGTCAGGAACAACGCGGCGGCGAACAAGCCACTGACCACCATGCTGGAAAAACCGGTCCGGGCGCCTGAAGAGATTCCGGCAGCGCTCTCAATATAGGTGGTCACGGTTGAAGTCCCGATGACGCTGCCGCAGACGGTTCCCACCGAATCGGAAAGCAGCGCCCGGTTGGCCCGGGGCAGCCGACCCCGCTCGTCCAGAAAACCGGACCGTTCCGACAACCCCAACAGCGTCCCCATGGTGTCGAAGAGATCCACGAAGAGCAGCGCAAGGATCACTTCGATGAAGGCCACGTTCAGGGTCTGGGGCAGGTGGCGGACCGCTTCACCGAAGAGATGAACGGGCCAGACCGGCATGCTGACCAAACCCGTGGGCCACGGCGTTGCCCCGAAGATCATCGCCACCAGGGTCACGCCCATCATGCCCAGCAGGATCGCGCCGCGGATTCCGCGCGCCATCATCACGCCGATCGCCAGGAGCCCCAACAGGGCCAACCCGACGGACCAGGAACGCACGTCGCCCAAGCTGACAAGGGTAGCCGGATTGTCGACGATGAGTCCCGCGTTCTTCAGCCCGATGAACGCGATGAAGAGACCGATCCCTGCCGCGACCGCTCTTTTCAGGGGGTCCGGAACCGCGTTGATGATCGCTTCACGGACTCGCAGGACGGTCAACAGCAGAAACAGCAGCCCCGAGGCCAGGACCACGCCCAGGGCCAGTTTCCAGTCTACGCCCATGCCCAGGACGATGGAGTAGGCGAAGAATGCGTTGAGGCCCATTCCGGGGGCCAGGGCAAAGGGGTAGTTGGCCAGGAGGCCCATCAGGAGGGTGGCGAGGGCGGCCGCCGCACAGGTGGCGAACAGCAGCTCGCCGAGCAGCTCCTTTCCCAGGGCGTCGGACAGGATGGCGGGATTTACGACCACGATATAGGCCATGGTCATGAACGTGGTCGCACCGCCGGTGACTTCGATCCGCCAGTTCGTGTTTTCCTGTTCGAACTTGAAGAATTCGGCTATCCTATTCATTGAGGTCCGATCTTATGTAGTAACAGACAAATAATTACGAAATAAGGGAAATATATCTCTTTTTAGAACAATTGTGGAGCCCGTAGGAGGGGGGACTTTTAGTCCCCCTCTTCTTTGCCGCACGGGAGCCGGGAGCAAGGGTTTCCAATTTCCGGAAAGCCGATACGAGAGAAAGAGGGGGACAAAATGTCCCCCCTCCTGCCGGACGAAGAGGGGGACTAAAAGTCCCCCCTCCAATGCCCCCTCCTACGGGCTCAGTGATAGCTGATGGAGACCGACTCCAGGATCGGGGAATTGGCCGAGCCGGGACTGAGGAGGCTGGCCTTGTATTGGATCCAACGGGTGCTCCCGGCCGGGTCCGGAAGCTGGGAGCCGGACTGCTTGAAGTAGCTCTCGGGGCCTTCCGGTCCCATCCATGAGGCCGACTCCAATCCCTCCCGCGTGGCGGACCAGCGCACCTGGAATTCCAGACCGGTCCGGAACGGCGTCTCGCCTTCCCAGGAGATCGTACCCAAGCGCTCCACGGAACCGGCTTCGAATGGCGGAGAAACGAAGTCGTAACGATGGCCCCGATCATAGGCATGACCCGGATCGGAGGCAAGGTGGTGAGGTCCCAGGACCGGCAGGGAAGTCCGGCGCTCGGTGGAGAAACCATCCGGACCTCCCCAGTAGAGGAAGGCGTCGTTCCTGTGGTTTCCCTGCTTGGAGTGGCAGGCGAACAGGATGTCCACGTGTCCGTCCAGGTCGAAGTCGTTGGCGATAACGCCGGAAGCGGAGTTGCTGGGGATCTCCATCTTGCGGGAGGGATCGAAGCCGGAGGGGCCGTTCCAATAGATTCTGGAGGGATGGCTGCGCGTGTAACCGGCATGGTAGCTGCTCAGCACCAGGTCCAGGAACCCGTTCCCGTTCAGGTCGGCCACGGCGGTGGACGAGTTTCCCACCGAAGGCAGGATGGTCGGGTTCGTTTCGTCGTAGCCTTCCGGTCCACCCCAGTAAATAAAGGTGTCCCCCTCTGCGGAGCCGCCGAAAGACCGGGACTTGCCCGGCGCCGGGTCCTTGTCATAGAGGTTGCTGGCGATCACATCCAGAAAGCCGTTCCCGTCCAGATCGGCCACCTCGACTCCGACCGAAACCCGTGAAGGCAACACCGTCTTGCGGTCATTGTCGAATCCCAGCGGACTGTTCCAGTAGACCACCACCTTGTTGAGGGTCCCGCTGAAGATCACATCGATCCAACCATCACGATTGAGGTCGCCGATGGTGTGCTCCCGGATGCTGCCGATACGGAAGATGAAGCGGTTGTCGTTCGAGAATCCCTCCGGCCCGCCCCAGAAGAGGCCGGTGGCCTCGGTGCCCGGGCGCCACTGGGTGAAGGAGGCGTCCAGGTAACCGTCCCGGTTGAAGTCGGCGAGCCGGGAAGAAAAGCTGATCTCGGTCTCGAGGACAGTCCGATTGGACGCGGAGTACCCGGAAACCGACCCCCAGTAGATGGCCGGACTCGGGCTCTTTTTGTAGATGGAGGGGAACAGGAGATCCACATGGCCGTCGCGGTTGATGTCCGCGCTGGAGCAGTATCCGTTGCCTGTGGGCAACAATTGCCGGCGAGCCGGTTCGAATCGGCCCTTGGGGCCGCCCCAGTAGATGTAGGCCGGGATGCCATGGGCGGTGTCGGCGGCATGGACGAAGACGAGGTCCTTGCTCCCGTCTCCGTCCAGGTCTCCCGCCTGGACCCCGGTGGCCTCGAATGTGGGCAACTCGGTCCGCCACTCGGTCGAGTAACCCTCCGGGCCGCCCCAATAGACGTATGCCCGGGGATTCCTGTGTGTCGGCGAACCTTGGTGCGAGAAGACCACTTCGGGGTAGCCGTCCTCATCCAGATCCTCCACCAGGCAGCGGGTCGGCCCCAGCGTGGGAATCAACGTCCGCCGATGGGAGCGATAGCCATCTGGGGCTCCCCAGTAGATGAAGGACGCCAGTCCGGACTTGTTGGCGAAGACCAGATCGGGGTGGCCGTCCCGGTTCAGGTCTCCCGCCGCCACGTCCGAGGCCCCTACGGTGGGCAGAAACGTTCTGGAATCGGTCGAGTATCCATTGGCCGAACCCCAGTAGATGAACGAGGGCACGCTGACCGTGTCCACGATGTTGTACATGCCCATCTCCCGGGTCTTGAGCCGGTAGGCGTTGGCCAAGACGATCTCCGGGAAGCCGTCTCCATTCAGGTCGGCGACCTCCACCCCCGAGGACCGGTCACCGGGAAGATGGACCGCCGCGCGTTGCGTGTAATCTCCATCCGCCGTGCCCCAGTAGAGGAGGGCGCCTCCCTCCGCGTCCGTGTTGCCTTCGTTGGCGAAGACCAGGTCCAGGTGCCCGTCCCGGTCCAGGTCGGCCACCTCCACGTCCCGGCCGTTCACCGTCCTGAGCACTTGCCGCCGTTCGGCGGAGTAGCCATTCGGCGACCCCCAATAGACGAAGGATTCATTGTGCGGGTCCACCGTCACGTGGTAGTCCAAGCCGCTGTTGGCGAAGACGATGTCCGGGTGTCCGTCCCGGTTCAGATCCTCCACCGCCACTGTCCGGGCGCCCCGGGTGGGGAGGCCGCTGCGACCGGAAGCCTGAGGCCCGCCCTTGGCGCCGCGGTAGATGAAAGATTCCAGGTCGGTTCGGGTTCCGTTGAAGTTGTTGGCCACGATCAACTCGGCGTTGCCGTCTCCGTCCAGATCGGCGATGGCGCCGTCATGTCCCCCGTTGGTGGGCAGCCGGCTCTGGCGACGGGGCGAGTATCCCTCGCCTCCCCCCCAGTAGATGAAGAGGTCCGCCCGCTCGTGGGGATCGTGATCATTGGGGAAAATGATGTCGACGCGTCCGTCCTGATTCAGGTCCAACAGCTTGATGAGGACCACCTCTCCTTGAGCGGTGACGTAGGTGTTGACGCCTCCGTCGCTGAAACTTCCGTCGGCGAAGTCGAGGAAGGAGGATGACGTCCAGACCTTCTCCCCGGCCGTCAGGGGCTCGGCGCCCCAGATCAAGACCACTGCGGCAAGCGCACAAACCGAAGCTGTTCGAATCGATTTCCCAAGGATCATGGCGGTTATTCCTTTCTGTTCCGAACCGGAAGCTTGTGGGGACTAGTTTACACCGGAGAGGAGAGAGAAAAGAGGAAATAGGAAAGAGGGAAGAGGGGCAAGCTGATACTTGGTCACTTTGGGGGCAGGGACTCGGCAAAGGTTGCGGCCCGGTTGACCCAAGTTTCCAAGTCGTTGCCGGATTCGATTCCGGGCGGCTCCACGAGGGCCCAGCCCTTCATGACCCGGCCGGTGATGTCCGCCGGTCTTGTGTGCGGTTCAGCCAGGGTCTTGTCGTGATCCTTCTTTTCCAACCGCACGAGGAGGGAGCCTTTCCAGGTGCCGACGCACATGTTGCTGTGGATCATGAAACAGATGCCGCCGAACATTTTTCTTTCGGAAACGCCCTCACGTCCCGAGAGAACCTCACGGACCCGATCAGCCAGAACGCCGTCGTCCAATTCCGCACGCATCCGTTCTATCTACCCCAATAGGAGGGGGGACTGGGCAGGGACTCTCAGTCCCCCATTCTTCATTCGCCCGTTGGCTTGTTGGCCCGCGGTGTCTCCGGAGATCGGCGATTGGAAGTCGCTGCTCGTATTCGGCGACTGTAAATCGCCGCTTCCCGCGACTTGGGAATCGGCAGCCCACCCCAGAGGCGCAAGACCTGACCTGACATCGTTCCCTCGATGGCCTGGACATACACTTCACCGCACTGCGCCGGTGTCACCGACCCCCGTCCTTCACGTCCAGGCTCAACCACGGGGCCCGGACTAACGACGTTGATTCGAATGCCACGAGGCCAAAACCGGGCCGTGTGTTCCACGAAGGTTTCGAGCGCCGAATTGAACGGTCCCGTGGCGAAACCGCGCCGGTTCGAATAGTGGCTCAGGAATCCGCTGGTCAACGTAAACGAGCCGCCGTCTTGAATCGTCGGTTGACCCAACGTCATCAGCCGGATCTGGGACAGGAACTTCCGCTCGAATCCGTAGCGAAAGTCATCATCGGCCAATTCCTCGAATGGGAGAAACCGACTATCGTCGCCCACTGCCGAAACGAGAGCGTCGTAGGCTCCGACTGTTGCGTACATGTTTCGGACCGACTCCGTATCGGTGTAGTCACACCGCACGTCACCATCGGCCAGTCCGACTCGAACCACCTCATGATTGGCGGATACGGCCTTGTCGACCCCACGACCGATCTTGCCGGATGCCCCGACGAGGATCACTTTCATCTGAGGTTCTCCTGATCAGACGGATCGGGTGATTCCTCCATCCACCCGAATGTTCTGTCCTGTGATGTAGGCGCCGCCATCGGAGGCCAGAAAGAAGATGACGTCGGCAATCTCTTCGGTCGTACCGTAGCGTTGCATCGGGATGCGGTCGCGATACTCCGGATTCTCGGGGAAACTGTTGATGAACCCGGGGAGAACGTTGTTCATGCGAATGTTGTCCGCCGCATAACTGTCCGAGAACAGTTTTGCAAAGGCCGCCAATCCCGACCGGAACACTCCGGAGGTGGGAAAAGCCGGTTCAGGCTCGAACGCGGCGAAGGTGGAAATGTTGAGGATCACCCCACCCTTCTGCCGCTGCATGATGGGTGTCACCAGCCGTGTCGGACGCACTGCACTGAGAAAGTAGACCTCCATTCCCGAATGCCAGTCGTCATCCGAGAGTTCGAGGATCGGCGCCCTGGGACCATGCCCCGCGCTGTTCACCAGCACGTCGACCCGGCCCCATCTTCGCATGGTGAGATCCACGAGGCGCTTCAGGTCGTCGTTTGACTGATTGGACCCCGTAACACCGACGCCGCCCAGCTCCATGGCCAGAGCTTCCCCTTTGCCCGAGGAGGACAGGATGGAGACGCCATATCCGTCAGCGGCGAACCTCCGCGCCGTAGCGGCTCCCATGCCACTACCCCCAGCAGTGACGATCACGACTTTATTCCGGTTGTCCATTTCCGCACGCATGGGTTCATTTTTACTCGATTAGGGGAGCAACCGGGAGTTGGCCTGCGACCTGCAGGGCAAGTCTAGCAGTCTGTGGTGAAAGTCCCGCGAGCACCGAAACCGTTCCTGCGCCCGCCGGACAAGGCGCGGTGAGGGAGCATGCCGGGAGTGTGTGACCGAATCGCAACGCAGACCGCCTGGATGCAGGGACGGTCGAATGCCGTGGCCTAGCCTCCCTTGGCGAGGCGGTGCGTTCCGAAGTTGAAAAAGTGGGCTGTTTGCCGTTGCCACCAGGTCACGGCAACCTGCTCTTTCGCGTCGGCACAACCCATTGCCCGCAGCAGGTCATTGTGGCAGAGCAAGTCGAGCACTTGCATGACGGGAGGTTCCAAGGCCTCCAGATCCAGACGTTCCTGGGTGACGGCCTTGACCGTATCCTCGGAGGCATCGGTGCGGAGCCGCTTTTCGAGCAGTGTGAAGTCCCTGACGAACTGGGCATGTTGGGTCGCCTTGACGGCAAAGGCGAAGACGAGCTTGAGACTGGAAACGAGCGCAACCCCCAGTCCCAATCCCAGAATCCACGACGCACGGTCCTGGACCGCCAAAGCGGCCGTTCCGGAGCCGAACAGCAGCAGCAAGAAATTGGTCCATCGATTCACGCCCTCGAAGAACCCTTGGCGTCTGGAATGGTAGCGGATCGAGCGGCGGACACCGAAAAGGAGATCATCGTATTCGTGGGTCTTCATTTCATCACGGCTCCTCATGCTGGCCTCGGGATCAGGAGCCGTCCTTTCCCGATCCCTTGCTACCTCCAGGTTTGTCCGCTGACGGTGGAGACACGGTGTCGCGGACCGCTATGTCCTGGGACCGGTTGAAGGCAGTTGCGCTCTTTTTCCCGGAGGCGGCTGCCCTCCTGGCCGGCGCCGGGTGGGTCTCCCCGCCCAGGTCGTGTTTTCGGCGCTCACAAGGCTGCGTTGATCTCCAGTATGTTCGAGGAGGCCAGGAGAAATCCACACCGCCTGACCCGGCACCCGTTCTCCTCCGCTACCCGAACCTGTGCTTGAGTCCCTACTCTGATCGAGAGTACGGGGCCGCGGCAGGCTCTCAATCTCGCTTGGCGAAGCGGAGTTTCCCGAGATCGCAAAAGTGGGCCGTCAACCGTTGCCACCAAGCCACGGCAATCGGATCTTTCTTGCCGGCAAGGCCCATTGTCCGAATCAGGGTGTTGCGGCAGAGCGCCCAGACCACAGTCTTTCCCGTAGGCGCCTGGAACTCCAGGTCCATGTACTCCTCCATGATGGCCTTGACCGTCTTCCGGGTGGAACTGGCGTAGAGCCGCCTGACGAGTACCGAGTAGTCCCGGAGCAACTCGGCATGCCAGGCCACCTTGGCTTCAGGAGCGAAGACGAGCTTGAGAATGGAAATGAGCACAATCCCCAGGCCCGATCCCAAAATCCACAGCGAACCGTCCTGGACCGCCAGCGCAGCCGTTCCGGCGCCGAGCAGCAACAACGGGACGTTGGTCCACCGACTCAGGACCTGGAAGAAGAACAGGCGTCTGGCATGGTAGCAACTCGAAATGCGGACCTGGAAAAGAAGATTTTCGTGTTCCTGGTTCTTCATATTTTCACTTCTCCCGAGGCCGGAACCCCCACCCTCCGAATCTCCAACCTGTGTTTGCGTCCCTGTTTGGAGTTAACGATCGCATACCAAAAAAGACGAGGTTCAATCGGTGCCGTCAGGTCGGTTCTTCTCTCACTCGCCTCCTCACCCCTCGTCTTGCACATGGGCTTTCCGGTCTGGAAGAATGAACCGCTGAGCCGAAAGGTGGGTTTCATGGTCGAGTCCCTGCTGAAACGATTGGATGAAGACGGATGGCTCCTGTTGGAGGACGTGATTCCTGCCGACGGGGTGGACGCCGTCCGGCGGAACGTACTGGCCGCCCGGGCCCGTTCCCTGGGAACCGAGGAAGCCAAGCTCGTGGCCGGAGACGCCCGGGTCACCACCCGGGGCGGGGCCGTGGTGGGGCTCATCAACCTGGACCAGTCCATCGCCCCCTATCTGGCGGACCCGCGGGTCACCGCCATCATCGAGCGGCTGTGGGGAGACTACACCCGGATCGTCTCCCTCGGCGGGCTGATCAGCGACCCGGGCCATCGCGACCGCGTCTGGCACGCGGACTGGCCCTTCAACCAGACCAACGCTGCCCACATCCCCGCGCCCTATCCCGACTCGGTCCAAGTCCTGACCGGCATCTTCATGCTCACTCCCTTCACGGCCGAGACGGGGGGCACTTACGTGGTGCCGCGAAGCCACCGTTCGTCCAACAACCCCACCGGCGACAATGGCGTCGACCGCGGCGCGCCCCATCCCACGGAGGTTCAGGTGACCGGGGAAGCGGGAAGCCTGCTCCTGTTCGACAGCCGGATCTGGCACTCGGCGGCTCCCATCTTGAGCCAAGAGGCCCGGGTGGCGGCCGTGGTCCGCTACGCCCCCTGGTGGATCAACCTGAATCCGGTGCTGCTCGGCACCGACGACCATTCCCGAATCGTGGCCGAGACCAACGGCAAGCCCTACCTGGTGCCGCTGGTCAAACGGGACGTTTTCGAGTCCCTGCCTGAAACGGTCCAGCCGTTGTTCCGGCATTGGGTGGACCGGAGCCGGTAGCCGGAACTCGAATCCCGCGAAATCCCCGCGACTTACCAGAAAACGTAGAAAACGAGGGCCAGGGAAGCGGCCGTCACCACACTGGCCCAAAGAACAGGCCGGGCCCACATCGGCACGGCCCGGCCCTGCGCCTCGAAGGGCGAGTCCACCAGATCCGGCACGCCCTGGCGGGAACGGTCCAGCCAGCCGCCGACCCGTCCCCGGGGCAGGGAAGATGCCGGGTCCCGGCCCAGAATCAGGGAGGTCAGGATCATGGCGCCTGAGGTGGCGAGGATGCTCCAGACATAGGCGGCGAACTTGTCGGTGAACCAGGCAGGAAACAGATCCAGGCCGGCCCCCACCAGCGCCAGGATGCCGTAGCCGGAACCGACCGCCAGACCGACGATGCCGCTGCGCCGGTAGACTCGCGTGAAGACTCCCATGAGGTAGACGGTCATGAGGGGAATGACGAAGACGCTGGTGACGCGGACGAAAAAACCGGCGATGTTCTCGAAGCGGAGAATGAAGGGAATGTAGGCGAAGGAGGCGGCCACGACGAAGGGGGTCACCCAGCGGCTGACCCTGAAATAGTGGCTGTCTTCCCGGTCCCGGACGAAGAGGCGGGCGTAGATGTCCCGGGTGCAGAGGGCGGCCAGCGCCGAACCGATCCCTTCATAGGTCGTGATTGCCGCCGCGATCACTCCGGCCACCACGATTCCCTTCAGCCCCGGTCCCAGGAACTCGTTCACCAGGAGGGGGTAGATCTGATCGGGCCGTTGCAGGGGCTCGGGCCAGACCGCCCGGCCCAGGATCCCCAGGGTCCCGTTGAAATACATCAGGACAATGGTCATCCCCGAGGCCAGGAGTACGGACATCTTCACGTCCCAGAGCGACCGGGCGCCGAACAGCTTCATGGTCTCGCTGTGATTCACGATGGGGTACGCGGCCCCGATGATGAGCCAAGCCGCAGTCACCACCAGGGGATCGGGGCTGCCGGGCCGCGAGACGCCGATATGCAGCAGGTAGCCGGGCAGGTCGGCTCCGCCCTTGAGGGTCAGTTTCTCCATGGCGCCCGACCAGCCGCCGGCCAAGTCCCAGAGCACGGTCCACAACACCAGGACCCCTGTGACCATGGCCACCGTCAGGAGCGCGTCGACCCAGGCGATGGTCTTGAGTCCTCCCCGGGCCGAGTAAAGGGTGGCCATGGCGGCAAACGCCGCCACGGAGATCCAGGCCCAGATCTCGTCGAGACCCATGACCAGGGTGAGAGTCAATTGGAGGGAGATGGCGATACCCGCCAGGATGTTGGTCCGGTACTGAAACTGCACCAGGGCGCTGACCACCCGGGCGGCCGGTCCGAATCGATACTCCAGGTACTCGGCGTTGGTGAACAACCCGGCCCGGTACATGGGAGGCAATACGAAGAAGGCGGCGATGGTGTATCCCGTCACCACTCCCAGCCACCAGGTCGTGAGGACGGAGATGCCCTCGACGTAGGTCATCCCGTTGACGCCCACGATGTCCCCGCTGTCCACGGAGGTGGCGAACAGCGAGATGGCCACGATCCAGAAGGGGAGGCTGCGGCCGCCCAGAAACCAGTCCAGGTTCGTCTTGGTGTCGCGGGAACGCACCAAGCCGTATCCGAAGACCAGGAGGTTGAGGCCCAGGACGATAACCCAGTCTAGGGTGGACATCTCGATTCAGCGCCTTCTCACCGCGGGCGTTCGCCGGCTTCAGAGTGCCGGCCGGCTGCGCTCCGCGTACCCGGTCAATTCTACGTATCCCTGCCCGAGCCGGACACCTCTCGAGGATTCGACCCTCACAGGGCCCTCCCAATAAGCGAGCCCAGGCAGGAGCCGGCTCACGTTCTCGGAGTCGGGAAGCTCCGGCGTCACCGTCATCTCCAGGATCTCCCCCGGGAGTTCCACTCGCCACGCCGCGGGATAGCGGGCGCCGGTGTGGGGGCTGTTCCAACTGCCGGTGGAGCGGACCGACCACTCGTCCGGTTCCAGATACCGGGTCCTTCCATCTTCTGAAATCAGAGTCCCGTGGACGAAATCCACCCGGTTGTCCAGATCCCTCAGGACATAGAACATCAGATCGCGGTCATCGTCTAACTGCAGACTGAACCAGTCCCATCCGATCTGACGGGCTCCCAGCTGGTTGGACCCGAACTCCTTGTCCATCCAGGAGACGCCTTCCACCTCCAGTTCATCGCCTCCGATGGAAACGCGGCCTCGGGTCGCCATCCGGGTAAAGCTGTAGTACTGGCTCGCGGCTCCATCATCTCCTCCCTTGATGCTGTAGCCGTTGGGACCCTGAAAAATCGGGCCCTTGGTTCCACGGGTCGTGAGCCGGAAGGAGAAGTTCTGGTTCTCGTCCGAGGACGCGAGGTCAAAACCTTCGCCGTTCCAGTGCAGGCTCCAGCGGCCGGAACTTCCGGCGGGAGCCCGGCTCCAGGCGATGAGGGGGCCCGATCCATCCCCGAATTCTCCCAGCAGCGGCATGGCTCGATAGAGAATTTCGGTGAAAAGATGCCGCTTGCCCGTCAGGTCGGTCACGGCCGCGTGCCCCATGATGACGTCCCGGGCCGTCCACGCGGAGTCCAACGGCGGCGTCGAGGGCCGGAGCCCGATCCGGAAGAAGGTGAACTGGTAGCCGAACCGGCGTGGGGTCTCGTCACGGGTCTGCAAGTGTCCCGTAAAGTACCACCATTCGGTGCGGAAGCCGGTTCGGGCCCAGTGATCTTGGGGGAAGGACCAAGCGTAGTCGGGGCGGGCCGACTTCCAATCGAGCGCCTCTCCCAGCAACAGCAGCAGGACCAAGGCTCCGGTGTAGAACGGCATTTCGGCTAAACGTCCTCTCGGCTGAGCTGCGTCGCCGGCGTCCGGCTGGCCGCCAGAGCCGGGTACAGGCTCGCCAGCACCGCCGCTGCCAGGATGGTCGCGGACTGGGCCAAAACCGTTCCCCAGGGCCAGTGGACCTGGATGGTCCACCCGAAGTAGGCCCGATTGATGACGAAGACCAGAATGGCCGCCAATGCGACTCCACCAGCGAGCCCGAGGGCGAGACCGGTGACTCCCATTCCCAGCCCCTTGCCCACGAAGATCCGGAAAAGCTGGGACCGCCGGGCTCCGAGTGACCGGTAGAGGGCAAGCTCGGCCGACTCTTCCCGGGCCAGCACCAGCAACGTCAATATGATGCCCGCGACGGCGATCAGCAAACTCGTTCCCTGCAACAGGCGGGTGACGGCAAAGGTCTGGTCGAAGATCTCCATCACCTCCTGGCGCAGCTTCCGGTTGCTTCGAAACAGGAGAGATTCTCCTGCGTGCGCCGCCCGGAGGCGGTCGACGGTCTCTTCGGCGTGGGCTCCCGGCCTCAGGTAGAGGGCCATGCTCTGGACGGGCCCCGGACCGAAGAGTCTCTCCATGGTCTCCAGCCCGACCACGGCCAGTCCCGTTCCGGGCTGATAGTCATAGTAGATGCCGGCGATGGGAAGCTGCGCGGCGCCTTCCGGTGTGGCCAATGGGAGATGATCTCCCGGTTCCAGACCGCGCCGCCGTGCCAGAGTCTCCCCCACCAATGCTGCGCCGTCGTCCCGGAACTGCCGGTAGACAGCGTCCGGGTCCCCACTCGCGAGAGGGAATCGAGCCTCTCCCCCGGGAAGTCCGGTCTCGACCCCTGCCAGAAAGATGCGCTCGTCACCGGATCGGACCTTCAGCCTCCGATAGCGGTCGAAGGCCACGATGTCCTCTGCGCGGGACAATTCGGAAACCAGCTCGGGGTTCAGGGCGGCCTCGTCGCCTCTCCCCCTCCAGGACTCGGTCTTGACGTAGATGTCCGCCTGGACCGAGGTCCGAAGCCAGACTTCCAACGTCTGCCGGAAGCTGCTGGTCTTGAGAGTCACGCCGACCATCATGCTCACCGCGATGGCCAGCGAGGACGCCGTGAAGACCGTGGTCGTCCAACGGCCGGCGAGAGATCGAAACCCGTATCCCACACCGAGTCCGGAAAGGGGCAGCAGCGCCGCCGTCCGGACCAGGATGGGAGTGAACAGCGGGATGGCCACCAACAGGACGATGCCGAGAACGAAGCCGGCCGGGCGCCAGTCCGCAGCAAACTGGTACCAGACCGCTACGATCGCCAGTATGCCGACTCCGGCCAGCGCCAGGGGAATCGCGGACGTCCGCGCCTTCTCCTGCATGAGCCGCGAAGAGAGGAGCGACCTGGGAGGAGAGAGACAGACGTCCAGGGCCGGGATCAGGGTCCCGGCCAGCGCGGCGCCCATTCCGGCCGCGGCGCCCGCCAGGTAGACCCACCGCGGAACCTGGAGGGAAGTGATCTCGTTCAGGAGGTAGACCTGCGTCAGGGTGGCGCTGACGGCGTCCACGTTGGCTCGGGCGGCCCAATAGCCCAGGCCGGTCCCCAGAATCACCCCCAGAGCTCCAACCAAGGCCGCTTCGAAGGCGATGAGTCCCAAGAGCTGCGCCCTGGTTGCTCCCACGGCCCGGAGGACTCCGAACTCGCGCCTCCGGCGCACCAGCAGCGCCTGGGAACTGGTGTAGACGACGAAGCTTCCGACGAAGAGGCTGATCAGGCTCAGAGCCGTCAGGTTCAGGCGGAATGCGCTCAGCAGGCCGGCCGCCTCGTCCTCCGTCTGCGTCGGAGTCAGTACTTCCACCGAAGGACCCAGGCGCCGTTCCAGAAGCTCCTTGAGATTGGCGCGATCCTCAGGCGCCGCCTCGACATGGATTTCGTGCAACTCGCCCGGCCGGCCCAACAGGCCCTGAACCTGAGCGATGTCCATGACGCCCAGCTTGGCCCCGGCCAGGGTCGTGACTCGTGCGAAGTCCACCAGGGCGCCGATGACCAGGCGGGCCGCCCGCGGCCCGCAGGAGACCTCGATCGAATCTCCTACCGACCAGCCTTGCGCCCGGGCCAGCTCGGGAGTCACGGCCATCCAGCCGGGCCGGGTCAACGCTTCGGACGCCTTTTCCCGGCCCAGCAGTTCCAGGCTGTCCCGCGAAGCCGGTGAAAGGAGATCGATGCCCATCACTTCCAGCAGCAGCGTGTCCGGGCCCTTGACCGCCACGTCCAGCCGGTAGACAGGCCAGGCTCCCCGGACGCCCCGGGTGCCCAGAACCTCCGGAAAGAGGCTCTCGTTCAGGGTCTGGTTCAAGCCCCGGACGGTGAGATCCGCTTCCGACCCCACGGCCCGGAGGGCTCCCCGGAACGCCGCTACCGCGCTCAGGTTGATGATCTGGACCGAGAGGACCGAGGCGACGCCCAGCGCGACGCCGAAGACCGTCAGGGCATAGAGCGACCGGCCTGCCCGGAGACGCCTCTTCAACGTGTGCAGCAGATAGCGCCTCATGCGGTGTCCAGGATCCCACTGTGAATCCGCCAGGTCTCGTCGGCCAGGCCCGCCAGCTCCCGGCTGTGGGTGACGTAGAGCAGCGTTGCGCCCTCCCGGGTCACCAGTTCCAGCATCAGTTCCAGGACGAGCCACGAATGCTCGTCGTCCAGGTTCCCCGTGGGCTCATCCGCCAGGATCAGGCGGGGCCGGCGCAGGAGCGCCCGGCAGATGGCCACCCGCTGCATCTCGCCGCCGCTCAGGTTGCTGACCGGATCATCGGCGCGATCTGCCAGACCGACCCGTTCCAACAACTGCAGCACCCGGGGTTCGAAGTCACGTTGTTTGCCGCCGGCCACCAGCGCCGGGAGAGCTACATTCTCCCGGACCGGCAGGTGGGGCAGGAGATGGAAGAACTGGAAGACGAGGCCGATCTCGTTTCTGCGCAACAGGGTCCGGTCCCGGTCCGAAAAGCGGGTCAGGTCGTTGCCCAGAATCTCGACCCGCCCGCGGGTCGGAAGGTCGATGCCCGCGGCCAGATGAAGGAGGGTGGAATTCTCGCTGCCGCTTCGTCCCACGATAGCGACACGCCGCCCGGACGGCACTTGGAAGGAGACGTCGTGTAACGCCGTCAGCCCTTCTTCGACCGATTCCCCATAGGTCTTCGAGACGTGTGA
The DNA here is from genome assembly GCA_963668095.1 of Acidobacteriota bacterium. Classification (GTDB taxonomy): domain Bacteria; phylum Acidobacteriota; class UBA6911; order RPQK01; family JAJDTT01; genus JAJDTT01. Next base: position 559,736 of record OY764083.1, read on the forward strand.
AAACGCCAGGATGGGAGTCATCTCAGTGGTTAGATCATGGACGACTTTGTTGCGCTCTCGCCGGGGCGTCCCTTGTGGGCCCGTTTCGTGAGTTCCCTTGGAGATCATGCTTATTGGTTTGGGTATCATTGGCTCCAAGCGAGACGATCCGTGGCAGTTGATCGGCATCTGAAATCGAGAGAATTCGCCTGTCCGGTCGAGGAATCTGTAAGGTTGTTGCGACTCTTCCGCATCGACCTGCCAATCATCAAGGAACTGCTCGAGGAGAAAGAATTCCGAACCGTGGCTTGGGTAAGTCCATCGAGCGTTTGCCGATCTTCTCGGACAGAAGGGCACTCTCGAAAACATCGACGTCTATCCTGAGTGTTTTCGCCGTTAGCGGGAGGAAAGAGGCCGCTCACAATGGGCGCTCCGAAGAAATATGTCCTCCAAGCTTGAGTGTTCAGCATGAGATCATCCTGGCAGTCGATTGCCGGCATGTTTTTGCCGCAGACTGTTAAAATACAAGGATCGCACCCATGGAAACACCTGTGACACACATCCGTGGTCCGCGGCGAATCCCCGCGCGATGTCGCATATTGCGCCTCGACAGCCACGACGAAGCGAATGAAATGAACACCGGAATAATGGACCGCATCGAATGCGGATAACTCGAATCAGTATCCGGAACTTCCGATCGATACGGCATCTCGTCGTGGACTTGGGGGAGACAACGGTGTTCGTCGGTCCAAACAACGCTGGAAAGACGGCAATCCTCGACGCGTTACGCATCGCACTGACCCGCCGCTGGGGACAACGCGGGACCGGATTCACCGAATACGATGTGCATCTTGACAGCGACACCGTTGATCCGAAGAACTCGCCCGGTGTAAGCATCGAGCTAAGCGCGGAGGAATCGTTGCCCGGGGAGTGGCCGAATGCTGTCTCCCAAGCTCTCGGTCAGATTGTACAACTGGACCCCGCCACCGGTCTTCGGGCCATCGCCCTGCGAACGCGCTGTGCGTGGAGCGAGGAAAGCGGCGCATTCGAGCCGAGTTGGGAATTTCTTGATGCGGCGCGCATGCCGCTCGTCGGACGAAGCGCCCGCCGCGTCAACCTGGAGCAATTTTGGCGCTATCTGCCAGTATTCTATTTGGGTGCGCTTCGGGACGTGGGTGACGAGTTCTCGCCCCGTTCGAAATTCTGGGGCCGCCTACTCAAGGCGTTGGAGATTCCCACCGGCCTGGAGGCACGAGCACAGCGGGTGCTCGGGCTGCTCAACCGCCACTTGCTACAGGCAGATCCCCGTTTGCGGAAGATTGCCAATACGTTATCCAGTGCCACCAGAATCGCGGCCCGCGACCGGGACGGCAGCGTGGATTTGAGTATGGTACCGCTTAAGACCTGGGATCTGCTCTCCAAAGCCGAGATCATCCTGCGAAACGAACCCGATTCTCCGTGGCTGCCCCTCCGGCGCCAGGGACAAGGGATTCAAAGCCTTTCGGTCATCTTTCTGTTCCGAGCATTCGTCGAGCATCTATTGCGCGAGTTGTACGAACGTGACAGCGAACCGGTACTTGCCTTGGAGGAGCCGGAGACCCACCTCCACCCCCAAGCCACGCGCACGCTATGGCGACACGTCAACAAGCTGCCCGGCCAGAAGATTGTGACGACCCACTCGCCGTATTTCGTACAGCATGTACCCTTCAGGGATATTCGTCTGGTCCGCCTCGGCAAGCACGGAACGGAGGTTCGATCTCTCCCGAAGAGCTTCTCTGTTGCGCTTCCAGACCTTGACGGACTCAATGCCGTAGTGAACCAATCGGGTGGCCGACTGCATTACGAGAAAGCGTCGAAAACTCTAACCGTCGATGGCGCGCTCGACAAAAGGCATTATCGCGCCCTGCTCAGGTGCTGCGGACAGCACGACGATCGCACCGAACTCGAAATAGCGCTGAAGAAATTATGGGATCGGTCCTCCCGGCACATCGATGACGACGAGCTTCAATCGCTTGAAACCTACGCCCTGCGCATGCGTGGCGAGATCTTCTTCGCCGAGCGTTGGATGATCGTGGAAGGGCAAGCCGATTTCCTGATTCTCCATGCGCTGGCGAGTGCGATGGACTACGACTTCGACGAGCACGGTGTATCCGTTATCGACGCTAAAAACAACGGCAATCCCGCCACGTTCGCGGCGCTCGCCCGGGCACTCAACATTCCCTGGTTGGCGGCGTTCGACGGTGATAGTGCGGGGCGGGGTTACGTGCAGGCCATCGCTAGGCGCGGGTTCAGTGACAATGAACTGAGGAGACGCTGCCGAACGCATGACGCCGGTGATTTGGAAGCACAGCTCGTCGCCGATGGAGTTGGCCCGGAGTTGCGCGAAATCCTGACCGAATTGGGTGTCCCTATTGCGGCTTCTGCGACGGACGAAGTGCTCCTTCAGCGATTGAGAGGCGACAAGACCGCATACGCTGCGGCGCTCGCCGCCCGTTTTCGTACGGATCGAAACTTGGTGCGGCGTGCGCCGAGAGCATTCCGGAAGGCCATTGAGCAGTTACCGGGGTTGACGTGATGGACAGTCCGCTCGAAGCGTCCCTCCGCGAGTTGACCGACATTCAGCGCCAAGCAGTCGGTTGGGAGGATGGTGCCTTGCTGGTGCTGGCGGGACCGGGCTCCGGCAAGACACGAGTGCTCACTTCACGCATCGCCCGGCTGCTGGATTCGTCCCAGAATCAACGTTTTCGTATCCTCGCTCTGACTTTCACCAACAAGGCGGCGAACGAGATGGCGGTCCGGGTCGCCACCCTCGTCCCGGGACTTGAGGGACGGGCCGACATCGACACATTTCACGGTTACTGCGCACAGGTTTTGCGGCAGCATGGCGTGCATCTTGGCATAAGACCGGACTTCGCGATCTATTCCCAGCACGCGGACCGAGAGGCGGTGCTGGAAGACGCGCTCCGCCGCGGCTGTGCCCATGCGGCGAGTCGCGAAGATACGCAGCTTCTACCGTTGATCGATCGCCTGAAGGCGCAACTCATTGAACCTGACCAAGCGGAGTCGCGTGTCGCGACCACGCACGGCGTCACGGCCGAGTATGCTGGCCGGGTTGCCCTCGCTTACCGCCTCTACGAGGACGAACTCCGCCGCGCCAACGCACTGGACTTTAATTCGCTTATCCTCGAGACCCACCGGCTGTTCGCCTATCCAGCGATGGCACGACACTACCAGACGGTCTATCCGTACTGGATGATCGACGAGTTTCAGGACACCAATGGCGCTCAATACACGCTGCTGCGCCGCATGGCCGGTGGCGGTTTTCGCGAGGTCTTTGCCGTCGCGGATGACGATCAGACCATCTTTGAATGGAATGGCGCAAACGTTCGCCGAATCGGCGACTTGGTGAAGGATTTCTCTTGCGATGTGATTCAACTACCGACAAACTTCCGTTGTCCTCCGCGTATAGTCGAAGCCGCGAACCGCCTCGTCGTATACAACTCCCGCCGCGTAGGATCGAAACAACCCGCCATGGCGGCCTCGGGCAATTCCTCGGTTTCAGAGGAAGGACAGATTCAGTGCCGCGAATTCAACACGGAAGGGGAGGAAGTTGCCGGAATCGCCGATGAAATTGCGTCCCTGGACGCCGATACTCGAGACCGGACTGCCGTGTTGGCCAGAAATCGTTTCCTCCTAGAAGCGATGCACAAAGCTCTTAAAGCAAAGGGTGTATCTGCGATGCTCACGATGCGTCGCGACGATTTCGCGTCGCCGCAGATGCGCTGGCTGGTTGCCTGCCTGAAGCAGATCAACCGGCCGCTGGATCAGCGCAACATGGCCGTGTTGGTCGATGCGTTCAACAGGTTTGCTCCTTCGCCCCTGGATTGGAACGATCTTGTATCGCGATCAGAGGCCGATGGGATCACTTGTCTGACTGCATGGACGGATGCCGTGGGTAAAGCCGAGATGCCGCACCCTGTTGTCGAAATGGCTGACGTGATCGCGACGCTTGCCTCCGGGGGCATCAAGCTCGTTACCGCGATCGAGCAGATTCTTGACCGCTTCGGCAACAACGATGCCGACCACGATCTACAGGACGATATCAATGCGTGGCGAAGGATTGAACGTGAGATCGGGGACGCGCAGAGGCTCCCGACTCTCGATCGATTCCTGCAGGAGCTGCAATTGCGGTCCAAGGAGCCGGTTCCAGCGCCCGGAACGGTATCTCTGACGACCATCCACGGCGCCAAGGGACGGGAGTTCGATACCGTGTACCTGTTCGGCTTGGCGGAGGAAATCTTACCGTCCTGGCATAGTGTGAAGAAAGGCAACGGCAGCGCCGCGCTTGAGGAAGAACGCCGCGGGTGTTTCGTCGCTGTCACCCGCACCAGGAAGCGCCTGATCCTGTCACGGGCGCGACATTATCGAGGATGGTCGAAGCTGCCTTCACGGTTTCTCCAGGAGATGGGCTGCCTCGGGAACCAATGACCTGACGGCGACGTTTTCGGATGATTACGAGTGGCTGCCGAACGATCGAGGAGTGGGAGTGATCTGGTCCTGGTTCTTCGAAACAGCGCGCTGTGGGGCCGCCACGTCTTGTTGGCCAGCCCCGCAAACTCCCAGCTTTGGGTAACGTAGAGCAGAGCCGCGCTCTCCTGGGTCACCTATTCCCGCATCAGTTCCAGGACGAGCCACGAGTCGTCGTCCAGGTTTCCTGTGGGCTCGTCGGCGAGGATAAGCAGCGGCTGTCGCAGGAGATCCCAGCAGATGGCGACCCGCTGCATCTCTCCGCCGCTCAGGTTGCTGACCGGATCTTCGGCGTGATCGACGAAGCCGACCCGTTCCAACAACTGCAGAACCAGGGGTTGAAAGTCACGTTGATTCCCGCCAGCCACCAGTGCGGGTGAGCCACGTTCTCCCGGACCGGCACGTGGGGCAGGAGGTGGAAAAACTGGAAGACGAGGCCGATCTCGTTACTGCGCAACAGGATCCGGTAGCAGTCGGATTAGCGGGACAGGTCGTTTCCCAGAACCTCAGTCCGAGCCCTTGACCGCCACGTCCAGCCGGTAGACAGGCCAGGCTCCCCGGACGCCCCGGGTGCCCAGAACCTCCGGAAAGAGGCTCTCGTTCAGGGTCTGGTTCAAGCCCCGGACGGTGAGATCCGCTTCCGACCCCACGGCCCGGAGGGCTCCCCGAAACGCCGCTACCGCGCTCAGGTTGATGATCTGGACCGAGAGGACCGAGGCGACGCCCAGCGCGACGCCGAAGACCGTCAGGGCATAGAGCGACCGGCCTGCCCGGAGACGCCTCTTCAACGTGTGCAGCAGATAGCGCCTCATGCGGTGTCCAGGATCCCACTGTGAATCCGCCAGGTCTCGTCGGCCAGGCCCGCCAGCTCCCGGCTGTGGGTGACGTAGAGCAGCGTTGCGCCCTCCCGGGTCACCAGTTCCAGCATCAGTTCCAGGACGAGCCACGAATGCTCGTCGTCCAGGTTCCCCGTGGGCTCATCCGCCAGGATCAGGCGGGGCCGGCGCAGGAGCGCCCGGCAGATGGCCACCCGCTGCATCTCGCCGCCGCTCAGGTTGCTGACCGGATCATCGGCGCGATCTGCCAGACCGACCCGTTCCAACAACTGCAGCACCCGGGGTTCGAAGTCACGTTGTTTGCCGCCGGCCACCAGCGCCGGGAGAGCTACATTCTCCCGGACCGGCAGGTGGGGCAGGAGATGGAAGAACTGGAAGACGAGGCCGATCTCGTTTCTGCGCAAAAGCGTCCGGTCCCGGTCCGAAAAGCGGGTCAGGTCGTTGCCCAGAACCTCGACCCGCCCGCGGGTCGGAAGGTCGATGCCCGCGGCCAGATGAAGGAGGGTCGACTTGCCGCTGCCGCTTCGGCCCACGATTGCGACGCGCCGCCCGGACGGCACTTGGAAGGAGACGTCGTGTAACGCCGTCAGCCCCTCTTCGACCGATTCCCCATAGGTCTTCGAGACGTGTGAAAACGCCAGGACGGGAGTCATCTCAATGGAACAGGTTATGGGGAACGACGGAACGAATTCAACAGATTCCGGGGGATTTGCAGATTCCCGAAGAGTTGTTGGCAAGGTTGTGCGGAGGAAGCCTGCGAAGGCGCGGCATCTCAGTCAAACACTATTGTGACAGATAGATTACTGAAGAACCCCTATTTTAACCATTCATTCAAGATATTGAAAATCATTATCATATATCCCTTCTTCGAATCTGGTGATCATTGTTGTTGATATTGAATCTCATTATCTTTGAAAGTGATATTCAACATCGTTGATATTGATGTTCCATTTCATTTAAGTCCTTTATTATCTCCCAGTTATATTTGACAGACCATTGGATTTATATGTATATGTGTGTTTGGACAGTCTGATGAACGTGCTCTGGACGAGCACCTGATTAAACCGACGAGGAGGACGATATGAACGGAACAATCAATCAAGCCTTAAACGATCAGATTCACATGGAGCTGGAATCCTCCTACCTCTACCTGGCCCTGTCGGCCTACTACGACTCGAACGACCTGCCCGGCTTCGCCCACTGGATGAGGGAGCAGAGCCGGGAAGAGTACGGGCACGCCATGAGGTTGTTCGACTATCTCCAGACCCGGGGATCAGAGGTCAATCTGCATGCCCTCGACAAGCCTGCCGACGGGTTCACCTCTCCCGTAAGGGCGTTCGATCGAGTCCTGGACCACGAGAAACGCGTCACCCAGTCGATCCACAGACTCTATACGCTCGCTCTGGACGAGGGTGATCTGGCCACCGGAGTGGAACTCCAATGGTTCATCCAGGAACAGGTCGAGGAAGAAAAATCGGTCTCCGAGGTGGCGGCTCAACTGCGGTGGGGCGGAGGCGAGCCCATGGGCCTGCTGATGGTGGACCGCCAACTGGCCAAACGGGAATAACCCGGACCGGATTCCTCAGATTTTCCGCCGCCGGCCCACAGGTCGTGAGGCCGGCGGCGATTCTTGACACTCTCGGCGTCCGCTTGGTAGCTTCGGGCGCCTCATGAGCACCTACCAGATCGGCGATTATCGGCAGACTTACGCCGGTTTCCGTCTCACCCGGCCCGAACGCTACAACTGGGCCTTCGATGTCTTCGACCGTTGGGCTGCCGATCCGGGCAAGGTGGCCATGCGTTGGGTCAGCGATGCCGGTAACGTCCGGGAGGTGACGTTCCGGGAGTTCTCCCGGAACTCGACCCGGTTTGCCAACGCTCTGGCCGGGCTTGGAGTGGAATCGGGCGAGCGGGTCTTCGTCATGCTTCCGCGGGTCGTCGAATGGTGGGAGGTGCTCCTGGGAGGGATCCGGGCGCGGGTCGTCACCGTGCCGGGCACGACCTTGCTGAGGCACAAGGACATCGTCTACCGAATCAACGCCTCCGGGGCCACGGTGGCCGTGACCGATTCGGACAACGCGGACCGGATCGAAGCAGTGCGTGCGGACTGCCCGCGGCTGAGGCATGTCATCGTCGTGGGCGGGAGCCCCGGCGGCCTCGGCTACGAGGACCTGCTGGCGAAGAGCTCCCCCAGCATGGACCATCCCCGGAACCTCTCCACCGATCCCCTCATGATCTACTTCACGTCGGGGACCACGGGACCGCCAAAGATGGTCGTGAACGACCATGCCAGCTATCCGAAAGCTCATGTCATCACCGGCAAGTTCTGGCTGGACAACCGGCCGACGGACCTCCACTGGACGCTCTCGGACACGGGATGGGCCCAGGCTGCCTGGACCTGCCTGTTCGCGCCCTGGAACATGGGGGCGGCGATCTTCATCTGGGACCACCGGGGCCGCTTCGATGCGGAGCGGACCCTCCGGATGCTCCACGACCACCCCATAACGACCTTCTTCGCGCCTCCCACCGCCTACCGGATGCTGGTTCAGCAGGACCTGACGCGGTGGCCGGCCCGGGCCCTGCGCCATTGTCTGGGCGCCGGCGAAGCGGTCAACCCCGAGGTGATCACCACCTGGAAGGGGGCGATGGGCCATCACATCTGGGAGGGCTACGGTCAGACCGAGACCGTTCTCTGCGTGGCTACGTTTCCGGGCATGGAATATCGGCCCGGGTCCATGGGAGTCGCCTCGCCCGGGTTCCGGATGGGTGTGGTGGACGACTCGGGGAATGAAGTCGGACCCGGAGAAGAGGGAGAGATCGCCATCCGGGTGCGCCCCGACCGGCCGCTGGGACTGTTTTGCGGGTACTACCGGAACCCGGAGGCGACCGCAAACTGTTTCGTGGGCGACTGGTACACCACCGGAGACCGCGCCACCCGGGACGAGGACGGCTACTTCTACTTCGTCAGCCGCGCCGACGACGTTATCAACACCTCCGCCTATCGGGTCGGGCCCTTCGAGGTGGAGTCGGCGTTGCTGGAGCATGATTCGGTTGCGGAAGTCGCCGTAGTCGGGAGCCCCGACCCGTTGCGGGGAGAGATCATCAAGGCTTTCGTCGTCCTCGGCCAGTCCGCCCGGCCCTCGGAAGAACTGATCCGGGAACTGCAGGCCCACGTCCGCGGCGTCACGGCTCCCTACAAGTATCCCCGCGAGGTGGAGTTCATCAAGGAACTTCCCAAGACCATCAGCGGAAAGATCCGCCGAAACGAACTCCGCAGGCGGGAGTTGGAGAAGAAGGGCCGCTGACTCTCCGCTGATCCCCGAGCGCTGACCTCTCATGCCCTTTTCCGAAGACCACGAGTTGTTTCGCGAGTCTCTGCGACGATTCGTGCAGGAGGAGATCCTGCCTCACGTGGAGGAGTGGGAAGAGAAGGAGGGGACGCCCCGTTCGCTGTTCGAACAGATGGGGGGACTGGGTTTCCTCGGCGCCGAGTACCCGCCCGAATACGGCGGCGGCGGCGCCGACTTCTGGATGTCCGTGGTCCTGGCCGAAGAGCTGGCGCGCTGCCGCTCCGGTGGCGTGGCCTTCGGCGTCATCGTCCACACGGACATGTCCTCCCCCTGGCTGGTCCATTTCGGAACCGAGGCCCAGAAACGGCGTTATCTGCCGGACATCATTCTCGGCCGCAAGATCTGCGCTCTGGCCATCACCGAGCCGGACACCGGATCGGACATGGCGGCCCTCTCGACGCGGGCGGTCCGCGACGGCACCGACTGGGTCCTGACGGGGGCCAAGACCTTCATTACCAATGGCGTGAACGGAGACCTCTACTTCGTGGCCGCCCGCACCCGCGAGGACGGTCCGCGCCGCGAACGCCTTTCCCAGTTCCTGGTGGAACGGGACAGTCCCGGGTTCAGCGTGGGCCGAAAGCTCAAAAAGACCGGAATGCTGGCCTCGGACACGGCCGAGCTGGTCTTCGACGAGGTACGGGTGCCAGGCGAAAACCTCCTGGGCGAGGAGGGGCAGGGGTTCTCACAGCTCGTGTCCGGCCTGCAAAGGGAACGGCTCACAGCCGCAGTGCTGTGCGTTTCCGCTGCCCAGCAAGCTCTGGAGGACTGCGCCGAATACCTGAATCAGCGCCACGCCTTCGGGCGGCCCCTCGCCCGGTTCCAGGCCCTGGCCCACCGGCTTGCCGACATGGCCACGGAGGCGGAAGCGGCCAGGCAGCTCACCTACCATGCCGCGTCCCTCTTTGCATCGGAGCAAGAGTGCACCCGTGTGGTGTCGATGGCCAAGCTCTACGCCACCGAGATGGCCAACCGCGTCGCCTACCACGCCGTGCAGATGCACGGCGGGTACGGCTACATGCGGGAATATGCCGTAGAGCGCTTCGCCCGGGACTACCGGCTCTGGCCCATCGCCTCAGGCACCTCCGAGATCATGAGGGAAATCATCTCCCGCGACCTATTGCGGTAGGGGCGGCGACTGGAGCGGCGACATCCCTGTCGCCGAACAGGGGGGATTTGGGGGGACGGAGTCCCCACCTTACGCTTCTCTACACTTGCGGGCCGTTCGAATCTCCGGTAAACGCGAAGAATGGGGGACTACAAGTCCCCCCTCCCAGGCGGGCGATTGGAAATCGCCCCTCCTCCAACGAAGTCCTGAACGTTTCGCCGACTTTCCCGATCATCGAAGCACGCCAGAAAATCCGCCGAGGCCACACCCTCCCAGTGATCGCTCCGGAGCTCCGACATCCGGTGAAGCAACGCCTTGGTCCGAGCCAGCCCCTCCGTCGGAAACGAGGCCAGCCGTCGCGCCAGCGCCTCACCCCGGGTCACGAGTTCCGAATCCGGCACCACCTCATTGACCAGACCCAACTGAAACGCACGAGCCGCGTCGATCTTCTCGCAAGTCAGAAGCAGCCAGCGGGCGGCGGCTCCTCCCAACAGATCGACCGTCCTCCCCAACGACCAGGGAGGCGTCCAACCCAGTTCCACCTCGGGAAGGCCGAAGACGGCGTTCCCAGCCGCGATCCGGAAGTCGTGGTAGAGGGTGACCTGAAGACCACCCCCCAGGGCATAGCCGTGGACCAGCGCCAACGTCGGCTGGGGCAGGGAATCGAGCAGACCGAACGCCTCCCCATAACCCCTTTCCAGTGACGTGGCCTCGGCCGCGGAGAGCGGCGCCAACTCGCGCAGATCGCTGCCCGAACAGAAGGCGCGCCCCGCCCCCCGGGTCACCACCACCCGAACCGATTCGTCGTCTCGGATCTGGTTCAGGAAATCCACGTACTTCCCGACCATCTCCTGGTCCAGAGCATTGAGCACTTGGGGCCGGTTGAGAGTGAGCCAGGCGACTCCGTCCCGGATGGAGAGTTGAACCGAATCAGCTGCCGGCACCTGACTTCTCGCCGGCTCGAGCCAGAAACCGCGCCATGGATCCAAGAATGAAACGCTCGTGGGTGCCTCGGGCGATCAGGTCCTGTTCGTCATGCGCCTGGAATTCGAATCCCAGCCGCTTGCCCTCCAGCTCCACCAGCTCGACCCGGATCGTCACCTTCATGCCCACCGGCGTCGGAGCCAGATGCTGCATGTTCACCCGGGTTCCCACCGTGCCCTGGCCTTCCGCCAGGGTGGGCGCGGCGCAACGAATCGCGCACGCTTCGATGAGCGCCACCAACGCCGGCGTGGCCAGCACCTGGACACCCGGATTCCCGAAGCGGTCTGCAGTCAGATCGTCGCTGACCGTGTGCTCCGTCGTCAGGGTCCGCCCCACATTGAGAACGTCGGTCATTTCCACCTTCTTTCTCGTACTGCTTCGGTAGTCAGTCCGGGGACCCGGTCAACTCCTGCCGGACGATGCGGGTTCCGGCCACCATGTTGCGCAGCTTATTGACCGTGATCCAACGCGGAAGCTGGAAGAAACCGCAGTCGGGTACGATCCAGAGCTTCTCGGGCGGAATATATTCCAAAGCTGCGCGAATTCGGTCCGCCACGTCCGCGGGCGTCTCCCGGTAGAAGGACTTGATGTCGATGACTCCGACACCGATATCCCGTTCCTTGGAGAGTTCCTGGCAGATCTCCAGTTCGTGCATTTCCCGGTTTGCGAACTCCAGGACGTACTCGTCGCACTTGGCGTCCAGCAGGTAGGAAATCATGGGCCCGTATTCCCGCTTGCCGCGGGGACGCGACCCCAGGTTGCCGAAGCAGATGTGGAAGGCGATCCTGGCGTCGACCCCTTCCACACACCGGTTGTACAGGTCCAGATACTCCTGGAGTTCCCCGGGGATGATGGCAAAGGAGGGCTCGTCCAACTGGATGTAGTCGGCTCCCGCCTTGACCAGGTCCTTGAGTTCCTGGTTCACGACTTCGGCAAATTCCCAGAACAGCTCCATGCGGTCCTTGTAGAATTCCCGCACCGACGAATCCCTGAGGTGAATAGTGACGGTCAACGGACCCGGGCAGGTGGCCTTGACCGGCATGTCGGTCTGAGTCTTCAGGTGCTTGAACTCGTCGACCACGCCGAGTCCCCGGGGGACCGTCACCCGTTCCCGCAGCCGGTAACGCGGCACCGAGTCGTACGCGTACAATCCCACCCTGCGCAGCGGCTCTTCCGGTTCGATGCCTTCCATCTTCTCGTAGAAGCTCTGGACGAAGTGCCAGCGCCGCATCTCCCCGTCGGAGATGACGTCCACGCCGGCCCGTTCCATATCCCGGATGGCGATGCTCACGGCGTCATCGTAGAACTCCCGTTTGTCGGTCTTGCCGTATTTTCCCGCTTCGATGGCCTCCAACGCGGTATAGAACCAGCTCGGGATGGCATGGCTGCCGATGACCGACGTGGGAAGCAGCGGAAGATTTTCTTTCATATTTCCTTAAACCTCCGTGGGGAAGCGCCAAATCGTACCACAGCGGTCACAGGCGCCCAATGGTTCGTTCCGGCCTCGCTTCTCACCCTTCCGCGTATTCTGCCGGGTGGAAAAACAGGTCGCGGAGTTCTTTCAGGAAGAGGCCGGCCGGGTATCCGTCCACGGCCCGATGATCGAAGACCAGGCAGAGATAGGCCGTCGAAACAATCTCCAGCCCGCCATCGACGGCCAACGGCCGGGGCTGAATCCGCCCGATACCCAGAATCGCCACTTGCGGTGGATTGATGATAGGGGTGAACAGGTCCACGTGGGCGCCGCCCAAATTGGTGATGGTGAAGGTGCCGTCGCTGACGTCGGCCAGATCCAGCTTTCCTTCACGCGCCCGGCCGGCCAGGGAGCGGCTTTCCCGGGCCAATTGGACCAGGTCCCTGCTGCCGGCATCTTTCAGAACCGGCACCACCAATCCCTGGTCCAAGTGAACCGCCAATCCCATGTTGATCTCGCCGTGGACCCGGACCTGGTTGTCCACGAGGGTGGCGTTGAGCAGGGGATGCCGTCCCAACGCCACAGTGACCGCCTTCGTCACCAGGTCGTTGAGGGAGATTCGCAATCCGGAGCCGGACTCCCAGCGAGAAAGATTGGACTCGCGAAATTCCACCGTCCGGCTCATGTCCACGTGCATCACTTCCGTGACCCTCGGGATCTCCCGCCAACTCTGGGAGAGGCGTTGGGCCACGCGCCCCCGGGTGCCGGTCAGGGGAATCGTCCGGGCCACTCCGAGAGTGGACTCGGCTGCCTGGGCGGCCGGGGGCAGGGATGCGGCGGCCGCAGCCGCACGCAGAATATCGTCCTTGGTGATTCGCCCGCCGGGACCGGATCCGTCTACGTCGGCGGGGTCCACACCGTGCCGGGCAGCCAGCTTGCGGGCCACGGGAGAGATTCGCAATCGGCCGGACTTGGCGGGCCGTTTGCGCCGCGGTGAGGGACGGCGGGTCTCGGCTCCTGGCGTCTTCTCCCGAGTCGCCGGCGCTCCCTCCGGAGCCAGCAGGCGAGCCGTCTCCGCCGGATCGGCGTTCTCACCAGGTGTCAACAGGATCGCCAGCAGCGCGCCGATGGGCCGCTCCTGGCCGGCGGGGACGACGATCTTGTGAAGCACGCCATCCATGGGCGTCTCCACCTCGGTGGTCACCTTGTCGGTCTCCACCATCAGCAGGGGATCTCCCTTGGCCAGGCTGTCCCCCTCCTGTTTCATCCACTCCAGAACCGTCCCCGATTCCATCGTATGGCCCAGGCTGGGCATTCCGAATTTCACCGCCATGGGTTCGTCCTTATGCGACCAGGTCCCGCGCCGCGGCGAGCAGTTTCTCGACGCTGGGCACCGCCAGCTTCTCCAACACGGGACTGAAGGGCATGGGGACGTCGGCGGCGGCGACCCGCCGGACGGGGGCGTCCAGGTAATCGAAGCATTCCTCGGCGATCCGGGAGGCCAGTTCCGCGCTCGACCCTCCCCGCCGCACCTCTTCGTCGGTGACGATGGCCCGGTTGGTCTTCTCCACCGAGGAGAAGATGGTGTCCGTGTCCAAGGGGACCAGGGTCCGGGGATCGATCACCTCCAGTTCGATGTCTTCCGCACTCAGGATCCGGGCCGCTTCCAGTGCTTTCCCCACCATGGGGCCGGAAGCCACGACCGTAATGTCATCCCCTTGGCGCTTGACGTCGGCCTGGCCGAAGGGAATCACGTATTCCGTATCCGGAACCTCCCCCTTGACCGAGTAGAGGCGTTTGTACTCGATGAACATGACCGGGTCCCGGCCCCGCAGGGCCGACTTCATGAGCCCCTTGGCGTCGCGGGGAGTGGAAGGAACCGCCACCTGCAGGCCGGGCACATGCATGAACCAGGCTTCCAGGCTCTGGGAATGCTGGGCCGCGATCAGCCGGGCCGACCCGGAGGGGAGCCGCAAGATCACCGGGACGTCGGTCTGGCCTCCGAACATGTAGCGGACCTTGGCCATCTGATTGACCACTTCATCCATGGCGCAAGTGATGAAGTCGACGTACATGATCTCCGCCACCGGGCGCAGACCGCACATGGCGGCGCCGACGGCGGTGCCGACGATGGCGGCCTCGGAGATGGGGGTCTGGCGGATCCGGTCGGGGTACTTCTCGGCGATGCCCCGGGTGACGGCATAGGGTCCTCCGTGGGCGATCACGTCTTCGCCCAGGACGAAAATGCTCGAATCCCGGGCCATCTCCTCGTGCAGGGCTTCTCGAATCGCCTGGTTCATGGGTATCGAGGGCATGACGGGCTGATCCTCCTTCTGGACGGATTCTTCTTACGCAACCGGGGTGGAGAAGACGTCGCGGGTCAACTCTTCCGGACCGGGGTAGGGACTCTCGTCCGCGAATCCCACCGCGTCGGCGATCTCCTCCTCCACCGACTTCCGGATCGACTCGGCTTCCTCAGCCGTCAGGATCCCCGCTTGGAGGAGATGGGCGCCAAGTCCCTGGATGGGATCGTGCTGGCCCGACCAGTCGGAAATCTCCTCTTTGGTCCGATACTGCTGAGGGTCGCCGAAGTTGTGGCCATGGAAGCGGTAGGTCTTGCACTCCAGCAAGGTGGGACCGTCTCCTCGGCGGGCCCGCTCGACGGCCTCGCCGGCCGCCTCGTAAACGGCCAGGACGTCCATGCCGTTCACCTGAGAACCGGGAATGCCGTATGCGGAGGACATGGAAGCCACGTCCGTTACCAGCGTGATCTCCTCCTGGGGCGTCCACTGGGCGTACTGGTTGTTCTCGCAGACGTAGACCACGGGGAGCCTCCAGACAGCCCCCAGGTTGATGTTCTCGTGGAAGGGTCCGCGATTGACGGCGCCGTCGCCGAAAAAACAGACGGCGACCTGCCCGCTCTCGCGCATCTGTGCGGCCAGGCCGGCTCCCGTGGCCAGGCCGAACCCGCCTGCCACGATGCCGTTGGCCCCCAGCATCCCCACCGCAAAATCCGCGATGTGCATGGAGCCTCCCTTGCCCTTGCAGTAGCCGGTGACGCGCCCGAACAGCTCCGCCATCATGCGCCGGACGTCGGCGCCCTTGGAGATGCAGTGACCGTGGCCCCGGTGAGTGGAGGTGATGTAGTCGGCATCGGTGAGATGGGCGCAAATTCCGACTCCCACGGCCTCCTGTCCGATGTAGGTGTGGAGCGCCCCCAGCACCTTGCCCTGACCGGACTGGTACTCCGCCTGCTCTTCGAAGAGCCGGATGCGCCACATGGCGGCGTACATGTCCAGCAGTTGTTCCGTTGTCGGTCCTTCGATTCCCATGGCGATGGTCTCTCCTTCGTTTCTCACTTCCCGGCTCCGTTCAACGAGCCAGCCAACCCCCATCTACGTAAAGGCTGTGCCCCGTGACCATGGCGGACGCGGAGCTTGCCAGATAGAGGATCGCTCCAGCCATGTCGCCAACTTGGGCCACGCGACCCAGGGGAGTGTACTCCTCGATGGCCGTCCGCATCTCGGGAATGTGCAGAATGGACGCCGCCAGCGGCGTGTCGGTGAAAGTCGGAGCGATCTCGTTGACCCGGACTCCGTGGGGGCCCCATTCCGCTGCCAGCGCCCGGGTCAGGTTCACGACCGCCCCCTTGGCGGCGTGGTAGGCCGAGTTGGGATACATTCCGCCTCCGCTGTGGCCCAGGATGGACGAGATGTTGACGATGCTTCCGCCGCCCCGGTCCGCCATCCGGCGACCCGCTTCGCGGCAACACAGGAAGGTGGAAGTCAGGTTCCTGGTGAGCACTTCGTGCCAGTCCGCCAGGCTCATCTCCATGGCCGGAACGTGTTTTCCGCCACCCACGCTGTTGACCAGCACATCCAGACGCCCGTACTTTTCCATAACCTGCCCGAACGCGGCGGCCACCACCGGCTCCAGGGTCACGTCCCATTCCCGGACCGCAGCATGCCCCCCGGCACCGTCAATCTCCGCCGCGACCCGCTCCGCTGCCTTCCGGTCGCGGTCGGCCACCACGACCGAGGCTCCGGCCTGGGACAGGACATGGGAGGCGGTGCGCCCGATGCTGCCGCCGCCGCCGGTGACCACCGCTACCTGGCCGTCCAGGCAAAAGAGTTCCTCGAACGCCGGGACGGAGGCTGACGGCCGGTCGGAGGTCATGGCGAAGGCTCACCCGGAACCAGCCTCAAGTGGGCTTTGACCAGGGTCGACTCCCGATCCGCCGAGGACCCGCCAAGACCGGTCTCCACCAGGTTTTCCCCTTGGCGCAAGGCGCCGGCCGCCAATGAAAAAACCAATCGGGACGGGTCCGTCTCCGCCTCTGCCGGCAGCAACCGTCCACCAGTCTGAGGTTTCCCATTGATGCTTACGATCAATTGATCCGGGCCAGACGAGAAACCTTCCAGGTGCAGCGTGAGTTCGGCGCTCTCGACCCGGCCTTCCTGCTCAAGACGCGGGAGGTCGTCCCCGATCACGATGGGAACCCGGGTCCGGCCGTCCGGCTCCAGGCGAGCGGGTAGAACGCCGGCGCTGGAGATGAATGCATAGGGAAACCAGACCTCCTCGGCGGCCGAGTAGATCTTTTCCCTGCCTTGCAACGACTCGGGGTCGTCGATGCCACCCAGACTGGCGTAGACTTGTTTCCGGAGCGCCCGCCACCGGGCCTCGTCGTGGATCTGCTCCCACGGAGCAGTCAGATTCCAAAAATAGAGACCGTCGGCGCCGTCGGCGTACCACTTGGTCGCCAGGGCCCGGGTCATCTCGATTCCCTTGCCGTCCATCAGTTGACCGGGGTTGTTGATGCAGGGGTAGAGCGGCACACCGTGGGCATGGGCGGCCTTGGCCATCTTCGCCACGGGAAGAGAGAAATGGGCGTAGCCGCCTCCCAGGAACAGCATGTCCACCAGACCCTCACGCATCCAGGCCTCCAGATCCAGGCCGATGCCGAGAGACAACTCCAGATCGTCCGGAGTTCGTACCGCCAGCAGCAGGGGCCGTCCGCGCTCATTGCCGATCTCGTTCATGCGCTCGCGAATCCTCCGGATGAAGGAGGTCATGAGGGAGATCTGCTCCGGGGTGATGGTCCCGCCTTCGAAGATGCTCTTGAAGAGGACGGGATGCCGGATGAAGTCCAACTCGACGCCGTCCAGGTCGTATCGGAGGCAGACCTCCTCGATGATCTCGAACTTGCGGTCGCGGACCACCTGGTGGGTGAAGTCCAGTGCCGTGGAATAGAGGTTGGCCACCCGCGAGCCCGGAAAGGCGGGTTCGGCGATGGCCGTCTGCAGGCCGCGGGCGCTCACCAGGAATTCTCGATGGTCAAGTTTCCAGCGGGAGAGGTGGCCCTCGACGAAGCTGTCGTGAACGTCATTCATTCGCACCGAGGCGAAGGCCTCCATTCCATGCTCATGGGCGAAGTCGGTGACGATCTTCAGGGGGCAGGTGCCGGCGTTGACCAGGGTCTTGAGGTTGGCCGCGTACTGGTTCATGTAGTCGGGCCGGTCCAACTGTTGAGCGTCGCCGTAGATGGGTTGGATCCGGCTGTCGTACGAGGGAGCATCTCCTGCCAGGATCGACCAGCTGATGGTGGTCACGGGAGTTCCCGGCAGGGCTTCGAGCCGGGGCGCCAGGAAGCCTTCGACCGTGGAGGCTCCAGGGTGCATGAGGACGGCCGAGTCTCCGTTGAAGATTATCCGGCGCTTTCGCATGTCGGTCTGGGCGGTTTCTTCCTGCTGAGCCGGGTCGACGGCGCAGGCGGTGAGGAAACCGGCCAGCAACATGGGAATGACTACCAGTCTCCCGGCAATACAGGAGAAGAATCGTTCCGGACCATGCGAGTTTGGACAGGTGGGATGCGTCCTGGTCATTGAGTCTTCACCGTCTTGTTGGCCTCCAGGTTGTTCGCGTGCGAGCGCCGGCGGCGCCGTGAGAGGATCATAACCCACCGGCGAGGGTGGAGAAAATCGGAGCGACGGCTTTTCAGCCGCCAAGTCTTCATCTGGCCCCGTCTTGCTCCACTTTGGACCCGAGAGGGCGCCCACGAGGGGCGTCCCTACGGAAAATTCTGCAGAAGGTTTTGGTAGTAGTGAACTAACCTACCTTGTAGATGACGTAGTCCCCATAGCCCGTGATGATCCGCGTGTACCCGGAGAGTTCCTGGTCCAGGTCCGCGTCACCCGTATCCACCAGCAGCGGGCGGCCTCCCAGAGAGACAAGCTTCTCCTTGGTGGCAATGATCAGGATATTTTTCCGGCCCACCTTCCGGATGATCTCCGGACTGATCTGCTGATTGCCCCGGCCCAGGATATGACCCTGGCCTCCGATGGCCGTCACCACGACCTTGGCCCTGTGTCCGTCGACCAGATTCAGGAGTTGACGCGCCGTGACGTCGTTGGCCAGCAGCTTCTTGTCCCGGACCACATCCACCCCCAACAGCGTGTTTTGCAGGCCCAGCTCCTGGAGGATGCCCCGAGTGGTCGTTCCCGGTCCCACGGCGAAGATACAGTCCGGATCCTCCATGGCTCGAAGAACCTCCGCGCAGATTCCCTGGAGGGCTTCCGCCTCGTGGACGACGCCTCCCGCCTTCACGTTCTGGACGAACCGGTTCTCTTCCGGGACCCGCAGGTACCCGTAGAGCTTGGCCCGGACCACCCCGGCCCGGAAGGCCTCCTCGTCGATGTCCATGACCTCGGAGGAGCGCATTCTCAGCAGTCGGCGTTGTAGCCAGAGGACCACCAGCTCGCCGGCGCTCCGGGGGGTCACCGCGTAGACGGCCGAGTGGATCTTGACGCCTGCCGGAACGCCCAGAACCGGCACCTCCTCGCCGACGGCGTGGTAGAGGTCGCGCGCGGTCCCGTCCCCTCCGGCGAAAAGGATCAGGTCCGCTCCGGCGGCCGCCATCTCGCGGGCCGCCCGACGGGTGTCTTCGGGAGTCGTTTGTTCACCATCGGTGCGTCCGATGACGGACGCCGGAAGACGCGCCAGGACGCAGGAATGCTCGCCCATCTGGTCGGGATAGGTGAGGACTCGGGCTTTGTCTTGGAACTCGGAGACGGCCTTCAACGCCTGGGCCATCCGTCCCGGGGCCTCGGGCCTGGCCCCCAGCTCGCGGGCGCGGCGCAGGATCTCGACCCCGTCGCTCCCCTTGAGCCCCACGCGGCCGCCCATGCCGGCGACGGGATTGACGATGACGCCGAGAGTACGGCGAGGCATTACTCGGAACTATTGGCCGCTTGTTTCTTCACGTACTGCCGCCAGGTCACGGCGATCCGCTCGGGCTCGTCGATGCTGGGCGCCGGCACCTTGTGAATGGCCGAATTATGCGGTGCGCTCTTGACCAGTTCCGGATTCTCGTAGGCTTCCTTCGAGATCTGGCGCAGCACGGCCACGTACTCGTCGATGTCGTCCTTGGAATAGGACTCGCACGGCTCCAGCGTGAAGGGCTCGGGGACGATCCAGGGGTGATGACTGGGCCAGTAGTGCTGAATCCCGTAGTCTGCGATTCTCCGGTTGATGTCGTCCGTTCCCACTCCGGTGTCCCGGTGCAGCTTGTCCCAACTGTAGCGAACCTGCTCCAGGCGCCGTTTTCCTTCCGAGTACCAGATGACGACCCCCGGGACCTCGCTCAGCTTCTTCAGCATGTAGTTGTTGTTGAGCACGGAGCACTCGGCCACTTCCCGCAACCCGTCGGCGCCGAGCTGCATGACCCAGGCGTAGGCCTTGAGGACGCCCTGGGCGTTGCCCAGAAAGGAACGGACCCGGCCGATGCTCTCCGGATCCCCCTGGTAGTCCAGGGAGTAGCGTTCGCCGTCGAACTCGACCCGCGGCAGGGGAAGATACGGTTTCAACTCGTCGACCACCCCGACGGCGCCGATGGCGGGTCCCATGCAGGCGTGGGGCATGGAGAAGGTCTTGTGAACGTTGAAGTGACAGAGATCGAACCCGGCCTCTTTCGCACGCGTCACCCCCAGCAACCCGTTGGCGTTGGCCTGATCGTAGGCGCAGAGCGCGCCCACGCCGTGGGCGATGTCGACGAATTCCCTGATCTGGGGGTTGTACAGCCCCGTGTCCTCCGGATTGGTGATGAAGATGCCCGCGGTTCGTTCGGAGACAGCCGCCTTCATGGCGTCCACGTGCGGGTATCCGGTCTCGTCCGGCATCAGGGTGACGACCTTGTAGCCGGCGGTGGCGCCGGTGGCCGCGTCGCAGGGGTGGGAAAACATGGTGGTGATCACCTCGTCCCGCCTGTGATCGCCTCGGGAGGCGTGGTAGGCGCGCACCATGGAGGCGTTGGTGAAGACCCCCTGGGCGCCGCCCCCGGGCTGGAAACTGAACCGGTCCAGGCCCGAGATCTCTTTCAGAAACTGCTCGAACTGGTAGTAGACGTGCAGGATTCCCTGGATCGTGCTCTCGTCCTGCAGGGGATGGATCTCGGCCATGCCCGGGTTGCGGGCGGCCACGTGCTCCTGGATCTTGGGACTGTACTTCATGGTACAGGTGCCCTGGCTGATGTCGATGTTAACGTCGGTGCCCAGCGTCTCCTGGGAGAGGCGCATGTAGTGCCGGTTCACCCGCATCTGGTTGATTTCCGGCAGGGCCGGCGCGCGTTTCCGTCTCAGGTTCTCCGGAATCCGGGAGGTCCCGTCTCCCACCGCTTCCCGGATGCCGGGCTCGGCCTCGGGAACCAGGATTCCCCTTTCCCCGGGCACGTCCATTTCGCAGATGATCTCCTCGTCCCATCGAGCCTGATGATATTTCCTGAGCAACGTCTCAGGGTCTCTGCCCATGGTCCCGATCTCCTTTCCGGGTCCGGTTGTCTCCGGTCTCCAGGTCCTGTCTCAGCCGCAACACTCGCCCAGGTCCTGGACCAGCTTGTGAATGTCGTCCTGGGTGATTCTTTCGGTCACGCAATAGAGGGCGCTCTGGCCCAACTCGGGAAATTCTCCGGAGAGATCCTTGCCTCCGAAGATCTTACGGTCCATGAGTGCCGAGTTGATCTCACCGACGCTCCTGCCCGTCCCGTCGAAGTTCACGACGAACTCCTTGAAGAAAGGAGTGTCCGAATTGACCTTTACGCCCGATATCCGGGAAATCTGCTGGGCAGCGTACTGGGACTTCTGGAGGATGGTCCGTCCGATCTCCTCCATACCCTTGGGGCCCATCAACGCCAGGTAAACGCCGGCCGTGATGGCCCACAGCCCCGTGGTCGTTCCGGTGTACTCCTTGCCCTGTTCCCGGGAGCCGTAGGAGGTCCGATCGAAGAGCACTTCCCCGAAGCCCCACTCGCCCTTCCGCACCGTCTCGGTGATACCGAACATGAGGTCCTTGAATTCGGCCACGTATCGCATGTCGCCGTGGGTGGCGATGAAGCCGCCTTGTCCCCCGCCGCACTGAATGTGCATGCCCAGAGGCTGGAAGTCTCCGCAGGCGAAGGTCCCACCATAGTGGGCGGGTGGCGCCAGGACCCCCAGCGAGATGGGATCGGTGCAGACGACGAACTCCGCCCCGGCACTGCGGGCGATGTCCCCGATCTCCTCGGCCTGGGTCTCGATGGTCCCCAGGTACCCGGGATTCTCGATGAGCACCGCCGCTGTGTTCGAGGAGATGGCGGATCGGAGTTGAGCCAAGTCCAGCAGGCCGGAACCGGGATCGAAATCGACGGTCCGGATGGAAACCTGAGGATCGCCGATGCCTCCCAGGTAGTTGCGGACCACTGCCATCAGATCCGGACTCGCGGACCGGGAAACCAGCACCTCGTTCCTGCCGGTGGTCCGGGAGGCCATTCGCAACGAGGTGGCCGCGGCAGCCGGACCGTCGTAGAGGGGACAGCTGAGGACGTCCATGTCCAGCAGCTCCCCCATGAGGCTGGCGTACTCGAAGAGGGCCTGCCATTTGCCGTGATCGGCGTACGGTTCGCCAACATAGGCCGTCACAAACTCTCCGCGGCTGCTGATCTCATCGCAAACGGCCGGGACATGGTGTTGGGCACAGCCGGCGCCGAGAAAATTCAGGTGGTCGTCACAGTTTCGGTTCCGGTCCAGGATTTCCTCCAAGTGCCGCTTCAGGGAGTACTCGTCCAGGATCGGCTCCGGGAGGTCCATCTTCCGCTTCAGGATCAGGTCGTCGGGAATCTCCTCATAAAGATCCATGATGTCCCGGGCACCCACCTCCTTGAGCATCTGGGCCTTGATTTCGGGGACCGAATTGGGGATGTAGGGGTAGACGATCTGCTTTTGACTCACGTTGCTCCTCCGTCGGCTCGATTCGGCGCCTTGGGGTAAGATTTCCCGGCACCGATCGCGCTCAGTCTACTACGACCAGGGACGGAAAATACAAGGAGCGGGAGCGGCGGTTTCCAACCGCCGAACTCCGGAGCAAATTACCGCAAACAGGGAATGGGCGATCGGAAATTGCCTCCCCAAGCCAGCGGTCGCGTTTCAGGCCTCTCCTTGATCCGCTTTGATGCAATCCGGACGGTTTCGTACACTGTTGGCATGAACAAGGAGGCCTCCCCGGATCGTCCAATTCACGAACTCATCTCGACGCGCTGGAGTCCGTACGCGTTTTCCAGGCGGCCGATTCCGCGCGATGACCTCAGTTCCATCTTTGAGGCGGCGCGCTGGGCAGCCTCCTCGTTCAACGAACAGCCATGGCGCTACATCGTTGCGAGCCGTGATCGGAAGGACGATTTTGAAAGGGTCCTGAGTTGTTTGCTCGAGGGCAACCAGGCGTGGGCGCGGCAAGTGCCGACGCTGGCACTGGGATGCGTTCGGATCGCCTTCTCCCACAACGGCAAACCCAACCGCGTTGCGCAGCACGATCTGGGACTTGCGTCTGCGACCCTCACCATCGAGGCAACGAGCCGGGGAGTGTACGTCCATCAGATGGCCGGGATCCTGCCCGGCAAGGCAAGGGAAGTCTTTGCTGTCCCGGACGAATTCGAGGTCGTGACGGCGCTCGCGTTGGGCTACCGGGCCGACCCCGGGGCTCGGGCCCCGGAACTGCAGGCACGAGACGAGAACCCGCGCAAACGCCGGCCGCTCGATGAGTTCGTGTTCGGCGCCGAGTGGGGCGAGCCAGGGCTCGGGTCGTAACCCCGCGGTTGACAATCGATGAAGGCAGGCCGTCGTCTTGACGGATCCGCCCGCTACTCCTGGATCCGATAGAGGTGCGTCTTGGTGCGCAGGAAGAGGGCTCCGTCAGCGACCGCCGGAGAGGCCATGAACCCGTCGTCCAGCTTATTTTCGGCCAGGATTTCCAGAGTTCCGCCCGGTTGAACGATGGTGGCGAGGCCGTCTTCGTCGAAGAAGTGAATCCGGCCGCTGGCGTAGAGGACCGAGGAGGAGTGGCGACCGCCGATTCGTTCCTTCCAGATCTCCTTTCCGCTCTTGAAGTCGATGCAGCTCGCGATCCCGTCGTTGCTCACCATGTAGACCTGTCCCCCGGCCAGAACCGGGGAGGAGCGTTTGGGAGCGCCCCGGGCATATTTCCAGGGGACATGGGATTCGCTCACATCACCCCGGCCCCCGAGGCGAACCGCCCAGAATTGGGCGGCGCCCCCGATGTGCCCCGTAGCAATCCCGATTTGCCCGTCGGAATAGAGGGTCCGGGGGGCAGAGGAGTGGCCCACGTGGCGAACCTGCCAGATCTCGCGTCCGGTGCGGGGATCGTACCCATAGGCCCCCTTGGCGGCGGGACTGATGAGCTGCAGCTCTCCGTGGAAATCGACGATCAGCGGCGTATTGTAGGCCTTGCGGAAATCCCCGGACGCGCGCGGCCGGCCGTCCTCCTCCAAGTCGCCGTAGTCGACCGAGCGGAACGTCACCCACCGGTTGGCGCCGGTCGTCTTGTCCAAGGCCACTACGTATTGGACATCGGCGCCATCCATATTCAGGAAAAGGAGGTCCTCCCAGAGAAGCGGGGAAGACGCCGGTCCGCGCCAGTGGTCGCAGGGAAGATCCCGGCGTTGCCAGATAACCTCGAAGGTCCGGGTGTCCAGACAGGCGGTCCCATAGCTCCCGAAATGGACATAGACACGACCCTCCTCGATGGTCGGCGAGGGGCTGGCGTAGGTGTTGTCGGGGTTGCTCAGGGGACGGGGTCTGGCGACAGTGAAGAGCTTCCGATCCAGAAGAATCTGTCCGGTTTCCCGGTCGATGCAGAGCACCGACAGGACCTTGCCGTCCTCCGTGGCGGTGGTGAGCCAGACCTGTTTTCCCCAGATCACGGGAGAGGACCAGCCAAGCCCGTGAATGGGCGTCTTCCAGCGGACGTTGAGCGTCTCGCTCCAGCGCAGGGGCAGGCTGGCCACCTCGGACACGCCGTCCCGGCGAGGGCCGCGGTAGTCGGGCCAGTTGCCGAGCAGGGAGATGCTGGAAAAGCACGCGGCCAGGAGCAGAATCGGTGTTCTATTCATACTCTCCTTCGCCTCCTTGACCGAAAGCCGCCGCCGGTCGAACTGTCAATCATACGCGGACCGAGGGAACGGGCGATTGGAAATCGCCCCTCCGAACGGGCGATTGGAAATCGCTTCCACTACTTCTGAATCCGGTAGAGGTGCGTCGTCGTGCGCAGGAAGAGCGCTCCGCCGGAGACCGCCGGGGAGGCCATGAAGCCGTCGTCCAGTTTGTTTCGGGCCAGGATTTTCGGCGGGGACCCCGGTTGGACGATGGTGGTGACACCGTCCTCGTCAAAGAAGTGGAGACGGCCGCCGGCGTAAAGGACCGAGGCAGAGTGCTGACCGCCGATCCGGCTCTTCCAGATCTCCCGTCCGCTCTTGAAGTCGAGGCAGGTGGCGATCCCGTCATTGCTCATCATGTAGACCCGCCCCCCGACCAGAACCGGGGAGGAGTGCTTCGGAGACCCGCGGGCGTACTTCCACGCGACGTGGGTTCCAGTTACATCACCCCGGCCGCCGAGGCGGACCGCCCAGAGTTGGGCCGTGCCCCCGATGTATCCCGTGCCGATCCCGACCTGGCCGTCGGCGTAGAGGGTCCGCGGCGCGGAGGAGTGCCCCCCGTGGCGAATCTGCCAGATCTCCCGTCCGGTGTGCGGATCGTACCCATAGGCTCCCTTGGCGCTGGGGCTGATGAGTTGCGGTTCTCCCTGGAATTCGACCATCAGAGGCGTGTTGTACGCCTTCCGGTAGTCCCCGGACGCGCGGGGTCGGCCGTCCTCCTCCAAGTCGCCATAGTCAACCGAGCGAAAGGTCACCCAACGGTTGGCGCCGGTCGTCTTGTCCAGTGCCACCACGTACTGAACGTCGGCGCCGTCCATATGCAGGAAGAGGAGATCCTTCCAAAGCACGGGAGAAGAGGCCGGGCCACGCCAATGGTCGCAGGGGAGGTCCCGGCGTTGCCAGAGGACCTCGAAGGATCCGGAGTCCAGGCAGGCGGTCCCGTAGCTCCCGAAATGGACATACACCCGATCCTCCTCGATGGTCGGGGAAGGACTCGCATAGGTGTTGATGGGGTTGCTCAGGGGACGGGGTTTGGCGACGTCGAAGAGCTTCCGATCCAGTAGAACCTGTCCGCTGTCCCGGTCGATGCAGAGTACCGACAGGACCTTGCCGTCCTCCGTGGCGGTGGTGAGCCAGACCTGTTTCGCCCAGATCACCGGAGAGGACCAGGCACGGCCGTGAATGGGCGTCTTCCATCGAACATTGAGCGACTCGCTCCAGCGCAGGGGCAGGTTCGCGACTTCGGACACGCCGTCCCGGCGGGGGCCCCGGTAATCGGGCCAGTTGCCGAACAGGCAGACGCCGGAAAAGTACGCAGCCAGGAGCAGGCTCGACGTTTTTTTCATAACTCCTTTGCCTTCTTGACCGGACCGAATGCCCCGGCCGGACCCTCAATCGGACGCGGACCAGTCGGGCGCCGGGCCCCAACGCTCCGGCCAATCGACAGCGGCCAGATCGGCGGTGAGCGGATGCCACAGATCGATCTTCTGTTTCATGACGCCCAGGTTGTTGGGCATGTCGAATTTGCTGGGGAGAGGCTCGACACGGCCGGGGACTCCTTTGACGAAGCTCTTCCTGGGAACGTCCCGGTGCACCACGGCTCCCGCCGCGATGAAGCTGCCCTCCCCGATGGTGATCCCGGGAAGAATGGTGCAACCGCCGCCGATGACCACTTCGTCTTCGATGGTGGCGCCGGAGGGCATGGGCATGACGTCATAGCGGCAGGGCTCCCGATCGTTCAGAAAAATGACCCCCGGTCCCACGAAGACGTGGTCACCGAACCAGGTTCGGGTGGGAATGTAGGTGTGGGCCATGACCCGCACTCCTTCGCCCATGCGAACGATTCCTTCCACCACCGAGTGGTTGAAGATGGTGCAGTAGTTGCCGATTTCGACCTTGGCCCGGATGACCGCGTAGAGACCGGTCTGGAAATAATCGCCGATTCGCGTGTCGCCGTAGATGACGGTCCCTTGCCGCAGGATCCCGTGGCGGCCGACCCGGGCCGGACCGCAGTCCCGGTGATAGCGAAAACCAACAGTGACGTCGGGCTCGATGAAGGTGCCTTCACCGATGACGGCGTTCTCGAGCCGGGTTTCCCGGCCCGTGAGTTGGAGGTGGGTCTGACCGTTCTTCATGAGCCTTCGTCCCCCCAAGCGGAATTTTTCAATCGTGCCGACACCGAACATTCTGTCCTTCTCGGTTGAAGGACGCAATGCAACGGGAAGGCATGGCCAGGGTTCCCGGGAAGCAGTTTCTACAACATGCACCATCGGATCAATGCCGCTTCCGAACCGGAAGAGCCGTCCTGGCCTCATGGTCTTGAATCATCTGCCCGTGAGTGACGGTCTTTGCAAGGTAGCCTTCGGTGTCGAAGTCCAGAAAACGGTCCGGGGAGAACTCGGAAGCGTCGATGCTGGTGTGTCCATCCACCATGTATTCCGCCAGGAGGAACCCGGCGACGGGATGGTAGCCGAATCCGCCGGAATTGAAAGTGACGGCCAGGTAGAGTCCCGGCAGCGCGTCCACCGGTCCGATATTGGGCAGAAAGTCCAGAGCGTAGCTCACCAGACCCACGCGGTGGTAGTCGATCTCGACCCCCTGGATAAGAGGGAGCCGGTCCCGAACAGCCTCTTGGATGAAGGGCAGGGAACGGGGATCGGGGACGAGCTCGGTGAGCCGGAAGCCGGGCCCGGGCCGCTCGATCTGCACCGCCTCGTGGGCGCCGGTTCCCAGCAGAACCCGATCATCCTCCGTGGGACGGTAGTAGACGCCCTTGGAATCGTCGTTGGTGGCCGGAAGCCGGGGTGGATGCCCCAATGGCATGGTGACCCAGCGTTCGTGAACGAAGTTGCGCACTGCCAGCGGCTGGCCCGCCTCGGCCATCAGCGAATTGGCCCAGGCATTCACGGTGCAAACCACCGAGTCCGCCCGCAGTTCTCCTGATTCCCGGGTCCGAACGCCCGTGACCCGTCCGCCTTCCACCAGGAAGTCCTCCACCGTCAAACCTTCCCGAATTTCCACGCCCATGTCCCGGACCTTGGCGCTGAGAGCCGGAAGATAGCGGTCCGGCTCGCTGTAACCGCCGCGCAGATCCAGCACGCCGTACTCCTCTTCGCCGATCCGCAGGTCGGGGAATCGCTCTTCGATCTCATGCCGACGCAGCACCAGGAATCGAGCTCCCGCACGCCGGTGCATGGGATGGAGCCGTCGGGCCTGCTCGAATTGGTCGGCGTCCAGGAGATTCAAGCATCCCACCTGGTGAAATTCGTAGTTGTCCAGGATCTTGTCGAAACGCTCGAAGATGTCGAAGGTGATGCCCCGCGCCCGGCTGGCCCCCTCGGTGGCCATCATCATGGTGTTGATGGCCCCGGACCGGCTGCTGGAACCGTCGCCCACCCGCCCCTTGTCCAGGAGCAGGATCTTTTGAACACCCTTGTCGGCCAAATGGAACGCGGTGCTCAATCCGGCGATCCCGGCGCCGACGATGATCACCGACTGTGACGTGTTCGCCATGCTGAATCCTCCAATCGAAGGGTATGTTACGCTGAAACCGTGTCACAATCCTCACTTCCAAAACCACTGAAGAAACATCCCGGGATCCGGATCGAGAAGATTCCGGTCAGGGGCGCCGCCGGGCTCTTCTTCGCCCTGGGCGTCATGTTCATTTTCTGGGTGGGGGTGCCGACAGTTCGCGGTTTCGTCATTCTGGGTGCTTTGGGCGGCCTCGTGGCGTTCGCAGGTCTCCGTTGGTGGCGCAACCGGGACCAAGCCCCAACGGCCCAACAAATGCTCTTCACGGAAACCACGAGCCCCGTTTCCCGTGCGGATCGGGCCGGACGGTCGGGGCAACCACCGACGCAGGACTGAACGCCGATTTTTCTTGACTTTCGTTCCGGGCTGCCGCTACCTTGAGCGTCATTGGAACCCGTAGGCCACTTGGAGCGGTTTTCCCCATTTTCCAGTCCGAGGAGAGAGTGACAAAAGGCTTCCTGGCGGGGTTTGTATTCCTTTTCCTCGTCACTTCATATTCTACGATCCCCGCCACTGATATTCCGGCCGACGCGCTCAAACGGTTCCCGGGCAAGGAGTGGGAGACCAGGCGGCCTTCGGATTTGGGCTTCGATGAGGAAGCCCTGCGGAGGATCCTGCCTCGAGTGGGGATCGGGGGAACCATCGTCCGCCATGGATACGTCGTGGCCACCTGGGGCAACCAGAGGACGGCCGTCCAGACCGCCTCCATGGGAAAGACGTTCAACGCGACCTGCCTGGGTCTGGCCGTCGACGCCGGCCTGGTCGAGTTGGACGACCTGGTCCGGAAGACCTGGACGGGCGAGGGAGAGCTGTCCCATCCCTACAAATACCTCAACGAAGGCCATCACCGAAAAATCACCTGGAGGCATTTCGCCAACATGGTGTCGGGCTTTCCCGACATCGATCTGAGCCGGTCCGACGGAGAGATGGGAGATTCCACCTACAACTACGCTCACCGAGCGCCGGGGGGCGAGTACATCTACAGCGACGGCGGGATGTGGCGGTTCGCCCAGGCCTTGACGGCGCTTTGGGGCAAGGACCTCAAGGATGTCCTGGATGAGAAGATCTTTCGTCATCTGATGGTGCCCGCCAAGCGTTGGGACTGGATGCCCGCCCGGGTGATCCAGGAAAACCTTATGTACCCCTTCTGGCCGGGTTACGGCCGGTATCTGGACCCGCCCTGGGAGATCGGCGGTCATGCTGTGCGGGCCGGTCCGGGCTGGGTGGTCATCAATTCCGCCGACGCCGCCCGATTCGGATATCTCTTCCTGCGCAACGGGCGCTGGGGGGACCAGCAACTGGTCAGCGAGGAGTGGGTACAACAGACCCGGAAACCGCAGAGCCGCCGGCATGGACCTCACGGCGGCGAGGACTACAGCCTGAACTGGTGGTTGCCGGGACAGGGTGTCCAGGAAGCTCGTGGGGGAAACATCAACTGGCAAGCCGTCTCTCGGATCTCGGTGGTCCCCGAGTACGACCTGGTCGTAGCCACCATCCGAACCAACTACGTCGCCCGGAAAGTCGTCGGATCCACCTATTTCGGATCCCAGTACCAGGGGGACCGGGACTGGGTCTTCAGACTCTTGAAGACCATTGTGAAGTAAGAGTGTACGTGAGTATTACGAACCAATAGGGAATGAATTGACCGGAGGAGCGAGACCGATGCGAAGAATCCGAATTGCAGTCTTTTTCTTGGGTGTTGCCCTGCTGGCCGCGCCCCTGTCGGCCCAGATCACCTCGGGAGGCATCAGCGGCCGGGTCACGGACGAGACGGGAGGGATCATCCCGGGCGTCGAAGTCCTGCTGACCAACGTGGGGACAGCC
The DNA here is from genome assembly GCA_963668095.1 of Acidobacteriota bacterium. Lineage (GTDB taxonomy): Bacteria > Acidobacteriota > UBA6911 > RPQK01 > JAJDTT01 > JAJDTT01. Next base: position 589,758 of record OY764083.1, read on the forward strand.
CAGACCTGGGGCGCCGTCACTGGCGACACGGGAGCCTACAAGTTCGTGTTTCTGCAGCCGGGCGACTATTCCGTTCGGGCGGAGCTGGCGGGATTTCAACCGGTGCTGCGTCGAGACATCGTGGTCCGGGTCAATGAAACCGTCGCCGTCGACATCACGCTTTCACCGAGTGAGATCCAGGAAGTCGTCGAGGTCCTGGGGACTCCTCCCGCGTTGCAGACCGAGTCGGGTGAGATCGGAGACGTGGTCGATCATGACACCATCGTCAACCTTCCCTTGAACGGACGGAATTTCATCCAATTGGTGGAGCTGCAGCCGGGCGCCGTCTCGACCCACAAACTCCCCGGCGGGGGAATCAGTTTCCACAGCAGCATTTTCGGGGGTAACTTCTCGGTGCATGGAGCTCCGGCCGAAGGCACGGTCTTCCTGCTGGACGGAATCGACATGAAGGACGCGGTCGATACCCGCGTCGGATTCCGCATGACCGTCGACGCCATCCAGGAGTTCAAGTTCCAGGCAGGGAACTATTCGGCCGCGTTCGGCCGGGCCTCCGGGGGTGTGGTCAATATTGCCTCTCGCGCCGGCGTGAACGATTACCATGGTTCCGCCTGGGGGTTTTTCCGGAACGACGCCTTTGACGCGCGCACTTTTTTCGCCGCCGAGAAGGAGCCCTTTTCGCAGCAGAACGTCGGGGCCGCCATAGGCGGACCGATCGTGGAAGACCAGACCTTCTTCTTCGTCACCTATGAGGCGATCCGGTCGGACAAGGAAGTGACCCGTGCCGTCAGCGTGCCCACCGATCTGCAACGGCGGGGAGACTTCAGCGAGGGCAATCCCATCTTCAATCCTTTCGCCGTCGACTCCAACACCGGCCTGCGCACGGCTTTTGCGAACAAGATGATCCCCGAGAACATGTGGCATCCGGTCTCGGTCAAGGCCTTCCAGCGTTTGTTTCCCACGGCGAATCGCCCGGGCGTCGTCAGCAACCTGGTGGACTCCTCCAATCAGCAGGTCCTGAGCGACCAGTTGAACATTCGTATCGATCAGAGGATCGGAGAAGAAGACACCATTTTCGGCCGCTATACGCTGGTCCGGTACGATCGCCTCTGGCCTTTTGTCTTCGCTTCGCTCCCCAATTTCACGACCGTCTGGAAATCCCCGGCTCAGAATGCCGTGCTGGGTCACACCCACACTTTCGGAGCCAACGCGGTCAACGACCTCAGGGTCGGCTTCAACCGGCACACCCAGGTACTGGAGGATTCGGAACAGGAGGTCGCGGTTAACGAGGAGCTGGGCATCCACGGACTGAGTTCCCGTTTTCTGGGAAATCCCAACATCAACATCGCGGGCCTGGGGGGAACCGGGGCCATCGCCAACGCGCCCAACAATCGCTCCGACAACCAGTTCGCGGTGAGGGAGAACTTCTCCTACATCACCGGCAACCACAACATCTCCACCGGCGCTTCCGTCGACTGGTATCAGATGAACGGCGGCCATGCCCTGTTTGCCCACGGACTGTTTTCATTCAATGGAATCTTCACCAGGCAGTTGACGGAAACCGGCACCCAGCCAGACACGGGGAACCCCGTGGCGGACTACATCCTGGGCGTTCCTGCCAGCACGGCGCGGTGTTGCACGGTCAATGACGGATTTCGCAACTTCCGCAAGAAGGACTTCGGCATTTACGTCAACGACGACTGGAAGGTGTCGCCGGATCTCACCTTGAACCTGGGGGTGCGGTATGAGCTGTTTCAACCCCCCTATGAGAAACACGGGCGCTACGCCCAGCCGGACTATTCCAATGCGCCCGAGCTGGTTCTGGCTCACGCCGGAGAGGACATCCCCCGGGGGGTCTACAAGGCGGACAAGAACAACTTCGCTCCCCGGCTGGGGTTTGCCTACCGGATCAACGACCAGACCGTTCTCCGCGGCGGCTACGGTCTGTTCTACATGTCCCCCAACATGGTCTTCTCGTTCTTCGCCGCCATGTCACCACCCTACGTCAGCCCGGAGACCTTCATCTCGGACACGAGGACACCGCAGTTGTCCTTCAGCGCTCCATTTCCCGGGGTCGGGCTTCCCAGCCTGAATTTCTACTCCAACGACCCCGGATGGACGGACCCCTACAACCAGGTCTGGAATCTGACCCTGCAGAGGCAGATCGGGAATACCGCCATATCCGCTTCCTACATCGGCAACCGGGGGAGCAACCTCCTCACCGTCTTCAATACCAACTCGCCGCTGAGACCGGGACCGGGATCCGTCGCCTCGCGCCGGATCATTCCGTCCATCGTGAACGACACCCGGACAGACAACCAGGGCTGGTCGAGCTACAACGGGCTGGAGTTGAGGGCGGAGCAGCGATTCGCCGGGGGCCTGGGCTTCCTCGCCTCTTACGTTTGGTCCAGGTGCATGGATACCGGGAGCGTCCAGGTCAACGGGGACGGTTCTCCCCGGGGGACACGGGATCCGCGCAACTTCGACGAGGACTGGGGACCCTGTCAATACGACGTTCCGCACCGCTTCGCGGCGAACTGGATCTATCAGCTTCCCTTCGGCCAGGGAATGGGGGGACTCGGTGGTATGTTGCTCAGGAACTGGCGGATTCAAGGAATCGTCACCCTCGAGGGCGGCCAGCCGTTCCATATCGGACTGCCCTACGACAACAGCAACACCGGACTCGGGACAGACGTTCCGGATTGGGTGTCGGGTCAGGACCCCAACACCGGGCCCAAGACCGTGCAGCAGTTCTTCAATGTCAAGGCCTTTCAGAATCCGGCGCCGTTCACCTATGGAAATCTGGGCCGCAACGTGACCCGGGGTCCTGGGTTCGTCAACGTCGACTTCGGGCTGCATCGCCGGTTCCCAATCACCGAAGACCATGTGCTCGAGTTTCGAGGGGAGATTTTCAACGCCCTCAACCGGGCCAATTTCCTGCAGCCGGCCAATACGTTCGGCACGCCTTCCTTTGGTGTCATTGGCGGTGCCTTCGAGGCGAGGGAAATCCAGTTCTCGCTGAAGTACACATTCTAGCCGGGAACCGAACGGAACGCAGGGGGAGACGGCAGGTACCGCGTTCGTTCTGCCGAGACTCCCCTTGCCCCATTGAGCCAGGAACCTGAAGAAAAACATGTCCAACCAGGCAACCGGCCGACTCGCTGTGCCGCTGCTCGCCCTCGCCGTCCTGATGACCGGCAGCGGTCTCGATCCGGCGTCGGCGCGCCCGGCTGCCGGTCCTGAGGAGGTCACGCTGGATCTCGGATCGGGGGTTCAACTCGAACTGATTCGGATCCCACCCGGTGAGTTCATGATGGGGGAGACCGACTGGTCCCGAGCCTTGATCGGCCTGTTCGCTCCCCATGATTTGCGGGCGCGTCAAGTCACCGTCACCAAACCCTTCTACCTTGGGAAATTTGAGGTCACCGTCGAGCAGTTCCGCCGCTTCGTGGAGGACAGCGGTTACCTGACCGATGCCGAAACAGGCCGTCGTACCTGGAGGGAGTTGGGGAAAGGCTGCTACACCATGGTGGGCGGCATCTGGGAGCCGAAGTCCGACGCCTCCTGGCAGAATCCCGGTTTCCCCCAGGATTCCAACCATCCCGTCACCTGCATCAGCTGGTTCGACGCGGCGGAGTTCTGCCGATGGCTGAGCAGCAAGACGGGACGGACATCTCGACTGCCGACCGAAGGTGAATTGGAGTACGGCCAGCGTGCCCTGACCGTCACCCGCTACTACTGGGGCAAGAGACCCGCCGATTACGTTCGGGACCCTCGCCTTCCCATCGGATACTGGGCCAACGTGGCCGACGCCCCGAGGGGAGACAATGCCGACGCAGATCTATTCTTGACCGGGACCGAAATGCGCAGCCTGACCCCGGAGGGGAGGGACGACGGGTACGGCCATACGGCTCCCGTCGGAAAATACTACCCCAACCCACGAGGTCTCTACGACGCCATCGGCAACGTCTGGGAATACACGCTGGACTGGGCGGGTGAAGACCCGGCTCGAACCGATCCACGGGGATCGGACACAGAAGGAGTCCGGAGCATGCGGGGAGGGAGCTGGCTCAATAGTCCGGACGCCTATCGGCCTTCCTACCGGCCGGAAATCGAGCCTGGCAGCCGGACCAGCACCCGGGGAATGCGTGTCCTGGTGGAAGAGTGATCTCTTCGGATCGATCTCTGCCGCGCTCCCGGTTCCTGTTTCCTGTGTTGCTCCATCGCCGATCGTCGCTTCTTCCTCAAGAATCGAGGACCTCGTCTCCTTACCTCCCAAACCGCTCCGGGTCGTCCGGCAGCGGCTGGCGGGAAATGGAATCGGCTGATCCAAGGAGGTCCCATGTCTCCGCCTGAGTACCGAGTGCGACTGGACCGCCGGGTCCGGGTCCCCATGAGGGACGGGGTGGAGTTGGCGGCCGTCGTCGTTCGCCCTCGCGCCGAGGGGCGGTTCCCGGCCATCATGTCCTACAACCCCTATAGGTGGCTGAGGCAGGTCAAGGACACCAGTTCGGACACGACGTACAACCACCGCTGGGACGGACCTCCCTACTTCGCTCAACGCGGCTATGCCGTCATCTACTTCGACGTCCGCGGCACGGGAAATTCCGGCGGAACCACGCAGGACGTCTATTCCGACGAGGAACGCCTGGATGCCTTCGACATGGTGGAGTGGATCGCCGCCCAACCCTGGTGCAGCGGCAATGTCGGGATGTGGGGCATGTCCTACGGCGGCGTCGTTCAGTGGCAGGTGGGTGTGAAGAATCCACCCGCTCTGAAGACCCTGGTGATCGGATCCTCCAACGATGACGTCTACCTGGACTGGACGAATCCGGGCGGCAGCATTCGTCCCTACATGTTCGACAGCTTCGCGCCCATGATGACCGCCTTCAATATGGCTCCCCCGGACGCGGATATCGTCGGACCCCGCTGGGCCGAACTATGGGAGGAGCGGCTGGAGAAGAACGTTCCCTGGGGAATCGGCTTCATCTCGAACCTGCTCCAGGGTTCTTATTGGCGGGACCGCTCCCTGCAGCCGGACTACAGCCGGATAAGGGTTCCCGTCATGTTCTGGTGCGGCTGGGCCGATCCCTATCCCACTCCCATCCTCAGGGCCTTCTCCAAGCTCGACGTCCCCAAGAAGATCCTGCTGGGCCCCTGGGGGCATTATTGGCCGGAGGAAGCTCTCCCCGGCCCCCGGATCGATTTCAGGCACGAGATGCTCAAGTGGTTCGATCAGTGGCTCAAGGGTGAGGACACCGGCGTCATGAAAAAGCCCGCCGTGACCCTCTTCGTACGCCGGTACCAGCGGCCCGTGGCCCATATGTATCTGGAGGACGCCGGATTCTGGAGGCACGAAGACGAGTGGCCGCCGGCTCGGAACCTCGATACTCCGTTCTACTTTCGCCCCGGCGGAGAGTTGAGCCGCCGGGCTGCAACCGGTGAGAGTGCACCCGACGCCTACTCCTACAATCCGGCCGTTGGAATCAACGCCGGTATCTATTGGGGTGGGGGGATCATGCCCTGGGCCATGCCGGTGGACCAGCGGCTCGACGAGGCCTGGTTGTTGACCTACACGACCCCTCCTTTGGAAGAAGACCTGGAGGTCACGGGGAATCCCAAGGCGGTGCTCCATGTGTCTTCCTCCGCCGATACGGCCTACTTTCATGTGAAGGTCACCGACGTGGCGCCGGACGGCACGTCGAAATGGTTGACGGACGGCGGCCTGCTCGCCACCCACCGCAATTCCCATTCCCGGCCGGAACCGATGGAGCCCGGCAAGATCTACGAGCTGGAAATCGATCTGAAGTACCTGGCCTACCTGTTCGAAAAAGGCCACCGCATCCGGGTGAGCGTTGCCGGCGCCGATTTTCAGAACGCCTGGCCCACGGCCAAGCCTGCCGTCAACTGTGTCCACCTCGACCGGCGGTACCCTTCTCACGTCGTTCTACCGGTAACTCCGGCTCAGCGTCCACGGCTGAGCGCGCCGGACCTGAAGCCCTCTCCTCGGCCTCCCGCGAAGATGGAGGACATCAGCCAGAGCACCCGGCACGAGATCAAACACGATCTGGTCAACGAAACGGTGACGGCCACTCTGGAGAGAATCTCGGAGACGGGCCCGGCCCCCGGACTGGCGCATTCCACCTATACGGTTTCGCAAAGCAATCCCGCGGAAACGGTTCTCAAGGCCCGTTACGTCTACGAAGTCCCCCCTGCGGGGTCCCGAATGACCGTGGAAGCCAATGAATCTCTGGCCAGCGATCCGGAGTCGTTTCATTTTCTGAGCCAAGTGGAGGTGACGGTGGACGGCAAGCCCCACTTCCAAAAGAGTTGGAGGGTCAGCGTGCCCCGCAAGCTGAACTGAGCACCACCATGCCTGAAGCATCCGGACTGCGAAGGAGAGTCATCATGTGGATCCTATTGTTCCTGGGCATGATCCTGCCCGCACCCCTGCTGGCGGAGTCCCGCGGTCTGTCGGAACCGATCTACGAGGGAAAGGTCAAGATCGTCTACCCCCGCGTCACCATGCGGGACGGGGTGGAGCTGGCGACCAAGATCACGATGCCGGACGCCGAGGGCCGGTTTCCCGCCGTCATGATGTACCACCCCTACCGAGGGGTTACGGAACCCAAGCCGGACTATCGGGATGAAAGGCCCATGCTGGTTCCGTATCTGGCGGAACGGGGCTATGCCATCGTCCAGTACGACGTCCGCGGCACGGGTAACTCCGGGGGCTGGAGCAAGGACATCTACTCCGACGACGAGAGGCGGGACGGCTACGAGATGGTGGAGTGGATCGCGCGTCAGCCCTGGTCCAACGGAAACGTGGGCATGACCGGCATTTCCTACGGCGGCGTGGTGCAGTGGCAGGTGGCGGTCCAGAATCCGCCCAGCCTCAAGACCATCATCGTGCGCTCGGCCAACGACAGCGTCTATACCGAGTGGACCTACCCCGGCGGCTCTCTTCGTCCCTACATGTTCGACACCTATTCGCCCCTCATGACGGCCTACAATTTCGCACCCCCCGATCCCGAAATCGCCGGTGAGAAGTGGAGCGACATCTGGAATACGCGCCTGGAGAACAACCAGCCCTGGGGAATCGGATATATCTCTCATCAGCAGGAAGGCCCGTACTGGCAGGATCGCTCCCTGTCGGCGGACTACACCCGGGTCAAATGCCCGGTCTTCGTCATCGCCGGCTGGGCCGACGTCTATCCGACGGCTCTGCTGCGAGCCTTCTCCAAGCTGGAAGTCAAACACAAGAAGGCCCTGGTGGGGCCGTGGAGGCACATCTGGGCCGAGAACGAGAAGGCGGTGCCCGGGCCTCGAATCGACGGCCGGCCCATCATGTTGAAGTGGTTCGACTATTGGCTCAAGGGAATCGACAACGGGGTCCTGGACGAGCCTCCGGTGACGGTCTTCGTGCGGGAATACGATCCTCCCTCTCCCGTCATGCCCATCGAGGAGCCGGGCTTCTGGCGCTCCGAACTGGAATGGCCCATTGCGCGGGAGCAGTCCACCAAGATGTACTTCCATCCGGACGGGAAGCTGGGCCGGACGGCTCCCGAGGATCCGGATAAGGAAGGAGACCGTCTCAAGTACAAACCCACCGTGGGAATCACATCGGGAATCCACTGGGGAGGCGGTATTCTCCCCTGGGGCAATCCCATCGACCAAGGGGCCGACGAAGCCTACTCATTGACCTACACCACGGACCCGTTGGAGAAGCCTCTGGAAGTCTCGGGCACACCCCGGGCCATGCTTTACGCCTCATCCACAGCCGAGGTCGCCTATTTCCGGGTGAAGCTGATCGACGTGGCCCCGGACGGAACGTCCAAGCTGGTCCGCTACGGTGGCCTGAACGCCGCCCATCGGAAGTCTCATTTCGATCCCGAACCGCTGCGGCCGGGAGAGGTGCACGAGGTGCCGGTGGAGGTGAAGGTGATGACCTACGTGTTCGCCCCCGGGCATCGGGTCCGGGTGGCCATTGCCAACGCGGACATCCAGAACGCCTGGCCCACGGCCCTGCCGGCAGAGAACACCATCTACCGGAACAGCCGTTACCCGTCCCATATCGTCCTGCCGGTGATCCCGGAACAGAATCCCAAGCTTCCCGAGCCCGATTTTGTCACCCTGCCCAACGCCGATCCGAAGGTGGCGCTGGGTCAGGAGCGGCCGCTGCAATACTCCATTACGCAGGACCTGGTCGCCGAAACCACCACGGTCCGCCTGGGCAAGGAGAGAAAAGGCAAGCGGGGCGACGGCGAGCAGTACATGAAGCTGCTCTCCAGCTTCACCGTGTCCGAAAAGAATCCGGCGAACGCCGCGCTGAAGGCAGAGGCCACGCTGTCGATCATCCGTCCGGAATCGGAGGTCAAGATCGAGGCGCACGAGCTGACTTCCAGCAACAAGGCGGCGTTCCGTCACCTGGTGGAGATCGAGATCTCGGTCAACGGGAGGAGGCACTTCAACCGGAGCTGGTCGGTCACCATTCCGCGAAGATTGAATTAGCGTGCCGGAGATCGTGTGTTCCGCAGCCAGAGGGAGAGGTGTTCCATGTCTTTTTACCCCAGGATTCCCATTTCAGCCGCACCCATTATCCTCCAGATTCTGACCGTCATTACGGCAACCGGACTCGCGTCGAAACCCTGGTTCGTGCGCAACGATCCCTCTTGGGTGGACAAGCTCTCGCAACCCCGCTACGAGATCCTCTTCGAGCACGACGTCAAGGTGCGCATGCGGGACGGCGTCCGGCTGTCGGCCAACATCTGGCGGCCGAAGGCGGAAGGGAAGTTCCCGGTCATCTTCGTCTACATGCCATATGACAACACCCGGAAGTCGGAGTTCTTCCAGGGCGACATCATCGGCCGCGCCCAGTACTTCGTTCCCCGCGGTTACGTGTTCGCCTGCATCGACGTGAGGGGACGGTACGATTCCGAAGGGGAGTCCTACCTCTATTGGGATCCGAAGTGGCGGGAAGGGAAGTTCGACGGACAGGACGTCTACGACTGCCAGACCTGGTTGGGCGAACAGCCATGGTCAACGGGAAAAATCGGGATGAGCGGCGGCTCCTACCTGGGATTCGTACAGTGGATGGGCGCCACCGAGGCGAACCCGTATCTCACGGCTCTGATCCCCTACGTCACTCCCGACGACCATTGGGACAACGTCTACCCCAACGGAGCGTTCCAACTCTCCAACAGCCTCAACCTTCTGGCATTGCTGGGAAACCTGACGGCCAACAACAACGACGGCCTCCGGAATGACTTCCTGGACTGGGACAAGTTGTACCGCTACCTTCCCATTCGGACTATGGACCAGGCGATGTTCGGGCAGACGGACATCCTGTGGCAGGACCTGGTGGATCACCCGGACAACGACCATTACTGGCGGTTCAGCGTGGGCGACCGCCCCCGGGCCGGCGAGATGAGCGCCGGACAGTATCACAAGGTCCAGGTGCCGACCCTCAACATCACCGGTTGGTACGACCAGGTCTCCCAGGCCACCATCAACGGATATCTGGGAATGGTGCGATACGGTCCCGAGGAGATCCGCGACCGGCACCGTCTGCTCGTCGGTCCCTGGAGGCACGGCGTGGGGCCCCGGGAAGTCGGCGATCTCGACTACGGTCCCGAGGCGGACGTGGATTTCCGCCCGATCGAGCTGCGCTGGTATGACTACTGGCTCAAGGGCATCGACAACGGGATCATGGACGAGCCGCCGGTCGACATCTTCGTGATGGGGGACAACAAGTGGCGCGTCGAGCACGAATGGCCCCTCAGCCGCGCCCGGGACACGAAGTATTACCTGCACAGCGAAGGGCGGGCCAACAGCCGGTTTGGCAATGGCAGTCTGAGCCCTCGGGCCCCGTCGCGGGAACCGGCCGACGTCTTCGTCTACGATCCGGACGATCCGGTTCCGACTTTCGGCGGCAACGTGAGCATGTACCCCTCCACCGGCGGGCCCCGGGACCAGAGGGCCATCCAGCGTCGGGACGACGTGCTCGTCTACACCGGTGAGGTCATGGAAAAAGAGGTGGAGGTGACGGGACGGGTCCTCACCATGCTCCATGCCGCTTCCAGCGCGACCGATACCGACTTCACCGCCAAGCTCGTGGACGTTCATCCCAACGGCTACGCTCAGTTGCTGGCGGAGGGGATCATCCGGGCCCGTTACCGGGACTCGTTCAAGAAACAGACCCTGCTGGAACCGGGCAGGGTCTACGAGTACACCATTGACCTGTGGTCCGTCAGCCACGTCTTCAAGCGCGGACACCGGATTCAATTGGAGATCTCGAGCAGCAACTTCCCGAAGTACGACCGCAATCCCAACACCGGGCACAAGTTCGGTGAAGACGCGGAGTTGAGGAAGGCGACCCAGACGGTTCGCCACGATGCCGACTACCCGTCGCACATCGTGCTTCCGGTCGTTCCCTAAGAAATCGATTCGAAGAGTGGATATATTCGTCCTGACGAGGAGATCGGAGAGATGCAGAAAACAGCGGATGCAGTGGTGATCGGTGGGGGAATCAGTGGCGCAAGCGTAGCTCATTTCCTGGCCCGGAAAGGATTCGGCAAGATCGTTCTGCTGGAAAAGGGCCGTTTGGCCGGTGTGAGCACCGGCGGATCAGCCGCCGTGGTCCGGACCTATTACTCCAACCCGATCACGGTGCAACTGGCTTGGCGGGCGGTGCAAATGTTCGAGAACGACCGGGAGGCGCTGGGTGGAGATTCCGGGTTTCGCCAGATCGGCTTTCTGCTGCTGCTGGATGAGGGTTGGAAGACGGCCGGTGACCAGATATTGGAAATGGAGAGCACCCACGGAGTCGAGGTCCGGGAACTCTCGCGCGAAGACATCCGGGAACTGGCGCCGCCGCTGAATCTGGAAGGGGTCGTGCGAGCCATCTTCGAGCCCCGCTCCGGCTGCGCCGACCCGATCCGGACGACCGAAAGCCTGGTGAACGGTGCCGGTCAGTGGGGTCTGACGGCGCACGTGGGAGTGGCGGCGACCGGCATCACGCTCGACGGCGGCCGCGTCCGCTCCGTGGAGACGGAGCAGGGAAGCATCGAGACCCCCGTGGTCGTGAACGCGGCCGGGCCCTGGGGTCGGCGGGTGGGACTCTGGGCCGGACTCAACTACTCCGTCCGTTGGAGCCGGGAGACAGACCTGATCGTGACCCAACCCGGCGATTTCGGCCCGCTTCCCGTGATTTCCGACCCTCCGCAGAGGGCCTACTACAAGCCTCACGCGGACAATACGATGCTGGCCGGACTCGGCTACCCCAAAGAGGTGGAGCCGTTGGACATCGATTCCTACAACGAAGATCTGGACGCAGACCAGCGCGGGCGGATCGAAGCGTGCCTGTTCCGGCGGATCCCCGTGCTTCGGGAGATGGAATACCATCACGGATACGCGTCCATCTATACGATCATGGACGACTGGCATCCCGTGGTGGGACCGGAGCCCCACATCGAAGGTTACTATGCGTTCTTCGGCGGCAGCGGCCACGGCTTCAAGATCGGGCCGCCGCTGGGAGAAGCGCTGGCGGACGTGATCGCGGGTGAAGAACCGGAAATCGACATTCGCCAGTTCCGGCCGTCCCGCTTCCTGGAAGGGGAGATTTTCTCTTCGGCCTGGGGAGGCGGCAACCGAGGTTGAGAGGACCGAAATCTCCAAGGGGGAACGATGGAACCCGCCAAGACTGATCCTCAGGACCATAAGGGAGAGTCCTACCGGTACGACAGCCATGAGCTCGACCTGATGGACCGGGTCGAACTGCCGCGCATGAACCCCTGGTTGAGCTTGGCGCTGCTGGTTTTGGCCGGCTTCGCCTACGTCTGGATCTGGGGCGTGCTCCTGCGAGGATAAACGATGGAAGAGTTCCAGCCCTCCTGGTGGCTGATCGTAACTTACCTCCTCCTCATGTTCGGGATCGGCATCTGGGCGGCGCGGACCAGGGTCGGCCGGATGGAGGACATGGCCGTCGCCGGCCGCAGTTCCGGGCCCTGGTTGATCGCCTTCTCGGTGGCCGCAACCTGGATCAACGGGACGACCCTGATCGGGATCTCGGGCGTGGCCAAAGACTTCGGATTGAGCGCCTATTGGACGGGCGGGTCCTTCGTGCTGGCCACGATCTGGATGTCCTACTACGTGGTTCCGCGTCTACGGGCCACCCGGATCATCACCGTTCCTCAGCTCTTCGAGCGCTTCTACGGTCCCCGGCATCGCCTCGTTTCCCTTTCCCTCATCATCCTGCGCGATCTGGGGGCCACCGCGGGAGTCATGGGATCCCTGGCCGTCGTCACCTCCAGCATTCTGAATATCTCGCTCCTGCAATCCCTGGCGCTCGTCGGAGCCTTGACCTTGGTCTACGTCTTCCTGGGCGGGATGTGGGCCATCCTGGTGACCGATGCCATCCAGTTCTTCATCGTTTCCATAGGATCCGTAGCGCTCGTGGTGTTCGGCTTCCTGGGCTCCGGAGGGTTCTCCGTCCTGCAATCCATTGAGGACCCCGAATTTCTCGGCAGCTTCGGCACCGGCGGCCCCAGCCAGGTCATGGCCTGGGTCATCATCGGGATTTCCATCACCTTCGGCTACCAGAGCGTGATTCAGCGAGGGTTGGCGGCCTCCAGTACGGCGGCCGCACACAAGGGATTCCTCTACGGAGGCATCATTTCCACGATCTGGTACATGGTTCCGCCGCTGATCGGCGTTTTGGGGCGAGCACTGTACGGAGCGGACATCTCCGGTGACGACGTCTTCCTCAGAATGACCTTCGGTGTGGCCGGCGGGCAACTGGGCAGCATCATCATCGTGGGGATTCTGGCCGCCAGCATGTCCACTCTCGATTCCACCATCAACACCATTGCCTCCAACTTCACCATCGACATCTACAACCGCTTCCTGAACCCGAATGCGAGTCCCAGGAAGCAGCTCTGGCTCTACCGCCTCAACGTCATTCTGGTCGGAGTGCTGGCCGCCGCCATCTACTACGTCTTCCCCTTGATGATCGAGCTGTTCTGGTTGGGCGGACGGATCATGGGGGCTTCGGTCGCACCCGTAGTGGCGGCGATGGTCCTGTTTCCCAGAGTCCGGCGGGCCCCCAAGACGGTGCTCGGCTCCATGCTGGCGGGCGCCAGCGTGATCATCCTCTACCAGGTTCTGGGCAGCGTCCAGGAAGTGGGCACCATCGTGGTCGTCTGGACCATCGATCCCATTCTGATCGGGGTGCCGTTCACCGTTTCCCTCCTGGCCATCGGCACCTGGTGGGAGACGCAACGTCATAGTTCCTAAATCTCGAATTCGTGTGAAAATTGACGAAGAATATCCCGTAAGGGCGCCCCTTGTGGGTGCCCTCTTCGACCCGAAGCGGAACAACACGGAACCAGACGAAGAACTCGTGCCCGGAATCAGCCTCACAAGCAACGGAATTCACAGTTGACCGCCAAGCTCAAATTTCTCTTTTTTGCGACGGCGTCGTGGTTGATGACGCCTGGAGCGGCGGCGGCGCAGCAGGCTCGTAGCGGCAATCCCGGCCCCATGCTCCACACCGAAATGCACGTGGTCGCCGAGTCGCCCGAACCGGGGAGGCTTTTCGTTTACGAACCGGCGCTGGTGAAGCTTCCCAGCGGCAGTCTGATGGTGACCTTTGAGCACACGCTGATCGACGCAAACGCAGAGCTACCTCAACGCTTTCGCCTGGCCGTCAGTAAGGACGATGGCTGTACCTGGCGCCAGCTTCCTCCGCTCGATCTGCACTCCGCGCAGCCGTTCCTGCATAAAGGCAAGTTGTATCTTCTTGGAAACTTGGCCATCCGCCGAAACATCGTGATCCTGCGCTCCAACAACGAAGGACGATCCTGGAGAGGACCGGTCACGTTGTTCGAGGGAAGCTACTGGAACGCGCCCACCGGAGTCTTGATCAAGGACCGGCGTCTCTACCGGTCCTTCAACCTGCACGAGAATGCCGACGGCACGCCGAATCTGCGGAATTACCAGGGGTGCGTGGTCATTGCTGGGGACCTCTCACGGGATCTGCTGGATCCGGATGCCTGGAGAATCTCCAACCGGCTGGACTACCCGGGAACCCCGTCGCTCTTGACCCGTGCGCCGGCTGCCGGACGACGCCCGGACCACTGGCTCGAATCAAATCTGGTGGAGGTGAAGGGTGAGATTCGAGGATTCCATCGGCTTCGCGTTCCCGGCGGGGCCGCTCAAGGCCTGACGCATCAATCCACCGCCGGATTGGCAGCGGTCACCGACCTCACGGATGACGGGACGGCCTTGCGACACACCTTCGGGCAATTCTTTCCGATACCCGGAGCGCAGAACAAATTTCATATCATCCGCGATGAATCCTCCGGGTTGTATTGGATGGCGGGCAACATCCCCGTCGACTCGCTGGGAGGCCCCCCGGGCGGCGACGATCGGCGGATCCTGATCCTGATGTACAGTGCCGATGCCCACAACTGGTTCCAGGCCGGCTGCGTGGCCATGAGCAAGAACCCTCGCGAAGCATACAACTACGCGTCGCTGCTGCCGGACGGGGATGACCTGCTGCTGGCGGTGCGGACGGCGCTGGGAGGCCGTCATTCACAGGCCAAGAGCACGCACATCACGTTTCACCGCGTGCGCGGTTTCCGCTCGCTCGCCCTTGATCTACCCGGCCGCCGTGAAGCTGGCGATTGACACCTGCTCAACGGAGCTCAGGGACCTTTCCTCGAGCGGCATGCCACGGTGAATTGAGCAGCCCCGAAACGTTGACCTCGTTGATGATGGTGGCCGAGAAGGAGCGGGTCCAACTCAACATCGCGTGAAAACTCTTTCGAGTGAGGTCGTTTCCGAATCCGGGAAGGGTTCCGGGCTCAAACCTCGGTCTGTTCTCGTAAGACAACCCGGGCGGTGAGGGCACGAACCCACACTACTTGAATCCAAAAGAATAGAGCTTGGCGTTCCGGATCCAGAAACGCAGTTGAATGGAGCGACCCGCCAGTTCGCTGAGGTCGCTTCGACCCTGCCAACTGGCCTGGTGCGTTCCCGTAGTGGTCAGGGGATCGGATTGATCCAAGGAGAAACCGGACAAAGGCTGGACCTGATGATCCAGGATCTCCACCTTGACCTCCGCACGCCCGGCGCCGTAGTTGTGAGCGGCCGCTTCCAGGTTCACCTCGAGTGTCGTGCCTTCGAAGCTGAAGGGGTGGGTCAGCAGGATCCCCGGCCGCAGCTTACCGGCGTCGATGGAAACGAAGCCGTCTTCCGGCAGCGTGGCCAAACCGGGTGCCCGAATCGCCGATTCTCCGGCGTAAAAGAGCTGCTGGGGGCCCCTCCAATTGGCGCCTGTGTAGTAGATCCAGACCTTGCCGTCATGCATGATCGGTGCCGAGCAGTAGATGCTCACTTCGTCGAAGCTTCCGTGGTCCCCGTTTCGGACCAGAGGCTCGCGGAATGTTCTCTCGTAGTGCAACCCGTCGCGACTGAAGGCCAGGCTGGGGTAGTGGAGAGTGTTGGTGGTCCGAAAGATCCAGGGAAGGGCGATATAGACTCCCTCGTAGGCGACGACGGGGAAATTGTAGAATTCGGTATCGACATGATCCCGTTCGTCCGGCAGCAAGATATTCTGAGGCTGACTCCAGTTCTTCATATCGGGGCTCTCGGCCCTTCCCACGATGCGTTGTCCCAGGGGACAGGCCCGGTGGAGGCAGTTCTCGATATGAGCCGCATACACCTTCCGAATCGGATCCCATCCCATGTAGTGCGTGGGTCCCCAGCGGCCCGGCTCCGGCGTGGTATCCATCACCGGATTGTGGGGGTCGGGCGTCCACACGAAGCCGTCTCCTGAGTAGTACAGGTGGAGTTGCATGCCCGGTGGGTCGCTGGAGCGGGTTTGACCGATCGCCTTGTAGCGCCTCGCCGGATCTTTCTCGTTAGCGTCGAAGAAGGTCGGGGCCCGGCTGTCTGCGGGCAGAATGTTGTTGGAACGGGAGCCGTTGAACTCAACCCTGCCCAGATTCGGTTTGTCCCAGTGGACTCCGTCGTGGGAGGTCGCGTAGCAGAGACGGTAGTTGTACCGGCCGGGGTCGCCCACGTAGCGATAGGCTGCTTCCACCTGTTCCCGGACCGCGCCCTTGTCCGTCCATTGGTAATCGGTCAGCTCTCCGCCGCCGCGCTGGGCCCTGTATTGATCCGTGGTTCTGTACCACATCTTGAACAGGCCCTCTTCCTCGTCGTATAGAACCTTGGCGATGGGACTGAGACGGCCCTCCCAGGGGCGATCGGGCTTAACGACAGGATTCTTGGCCGACTTGATGGCCGGATTCAGCACCCGCTGGGCGTCGCTGAGGCTCTGGATCATGTAGTCGTCGACGAAGAGCTGTTTGCGGTTCCCAATCTCCAGCAGGCTTGGAGGTTCCGATGCTCCGTTAAGCGTCAGGAAGGTAAGCACAACTACACCGAGACTCGTTAAAGAGACGTGGCTTCTCATTTCGTTCCTCCCTTGAATAGTCGATTGACATAACGGGGCTGGGTGATCGCAGATTCCCAGGAACGGCCTTCCATGACGAGACCTTCATATTCGGTGCCTGGTTTGCCCCTGAAGGATTGCTCCATGGTTACTTCCTCTTTTCGGGTCACCGGACCGGTCGGGTAGTCGACTGGGATCGTGATCTGCTGGGTGGCCGCCACCGTCAACTTCACCGGAATCAGGTATTGACTTCGAGGACTTCGAACGTGCCTTCGAAGTCGAAGCCACGGATGGGTTTTTCCTCCCACGCAACTTTGCCTTCTTTCTTGACGACGCGTTTCAGAATCTTCGTTCCTCTTTTGCGCACGCTCCGTCTACTGCCCACCTGGCTCGGCACAAACGTCCGCACCTCATAGGCTTTCTCTGAGGCATCAGCTTCCTCGGCCGTGTGCGAGGTGAATAGTAATAATCCGACCAAGGCCGCAACAGGCAAACGCCACCTTCGTCCACGGGGCACGCCGACGGCCTTTCCACACTTCATCGCCGGATCTTTCAGTTTGCGGATTTCCAAGACTGAAACTTTAGTGTGATGAGTTGATTGTGAACAGTTCCCGAACCAACGGCAATCCTCGGAGTCACGCGCGGTTGGGAGGTCGCTGATTCGAAACTGGCTTGTCCTCCAACTTTCTTATTTGTTCAAATGCATGCGTCGATCCTCCCGCTGTTCCAGGAGTTGGCGGAAGGCGCCCTCTCTCAGGACCCCGCGTGAGTCGACGAGAATCTCTTTTCCAAAACGCTCCTTGCCAGCAGGCTGCGCACTCCGCCAGATCTCAATAGCGCTCTCTCGGGCCTTGCGCCGATGGTTGGAACTCCCGACGAAACTGTATTGGAACTTGGAATCCGGGCCAGCGGTGTCCGAAAACTCTGGTAGCTGCCTCAGGGATCGATATGCGGCAAACCTCACTGCATCGTAAGGGTCCTCCAATAGTTGGGCAAGATAGGGTCCCATCCAGTGTGAGCCAGAAGCCTACTGGGCCGACTGCCAACCCATGCTCCAAGCAACCAGCGCACGCTGACCCGCGTCTCCACTCAGAATCCAGAGGATAAAGACGGCGATGCAGCGCTGATCATTTGTGAGTCGCGGTCCGGGGGGATCAGATACCATGCCTCGAGATGATCGGAAGTCCACGCAAGGGTCTTATCCAGATGACATAGGTTGCACGCATTGGGTCGACCGGTCTGAAGGCTGGCGGTCACGGGACGGAGGCTGGACCAGGAACCGGGCACGATCATAAAGCGGTCCCATCACGAGGAGGATCAGAAACCAGTCCATGCGAGGTGTCGTGACATGCGTTCATCCGCGCGCCGCGGAAGAAGGGGCACGGGTCCTGGAGGCGGGGGGCAATGCCTTCGATTCCGCCGTGGCGACGGCCTTTGTCCAGATGATCCTGAACCCTCTCAGTTGTGGCCTGGGCGGCATGATCTCCGCCCACCTCTGGGCTCCCGCGAAGGGTGAGCATCGGGTCATCGACGGATGCGTTCGTACCGGTTCAAGGGTCCGGGAAGGCATGTGGGCCCAGGACTATCTGGGCGAAGCCCCCTTCAGCGGGAGCAGCCTGTTTCACGACCACCGCAGCACCATGGGCTATACGTCCATCTGCACGCCCGCGGCGGTGGCCGCTCTGGCCGAGGTCCAGCGCCGCTATTGCACCATGCCCTGGCCGGACCTCCTTCGACCGGCGGTGGGAATCGCGCGGAAGGGTTTCCCGGTCACTTCTCAATTGGCGAAGCTGTTCTCAAGCCCGGGCGAGCCTGTCGAACCGGACACTCTTGACCGGATCCGGTCCAACTCCGAGTGCAGCCGGATCTACCTGCACCCTGACGGGTCACCCTTTCGGGAGGGCGAGATCCTCAGCAATCCCGACTACGCTGCAACCCTGGAACGGCTTGCAACCCACGGACCCGAAGATTTCTATCGGGGCGACCTGGGACGGGAGATCTGGCGGGACCTGGAGGCAAACGGGGCCTACGTCACCCGCCGGGACCTGGAATCCTACCGGCCGCGCCTTTATGCGCCCAGTTCCTCCCGGTACCGAAGTTTCGAGATCTTCTCCAATGACCCGCCGGGCGCGGGCTTTCTGCTTCAGGAGGCCCTCAATGTGCTGGCGGGTCTGGACCTGTCCAGCCTCGAGCATGGCGGTCTCCAGTACCTGAACTACGTGGCATCGACACTTCAACTCGTGGATCGGGACCGGCGGGATTACCTGGGCGACCCGGAAGTCGTGGGTGAAGAACCGGGGCAGGTCCTGATCTCTCGGCAAAGGGCTCGGGAGCTGCGGAATGCGGTCCTTGAGGGCGCGGTCGGGACGATGGATACGGATCATCAAGCGCCCGACACGACTCATCTGAACGTTGTGGATGGGGACGGCAATGTGGCCGCCATCACCCACAGCCTGGGCGGGTTCTCCGGCATCATCACACCCGGGCTGGGCTTCATCTACAACAACGCCATGAACCGTTACGATCCCCGTCCCGGATATGCCAGTTCCCTGGCTCCGGGGAAGGCCCGCATGCACCTGATGATGCCGGCCATCGCCTTTCAGGAGGGGAAGGTCGCCATGATCCTGGGGGCGCCTGGAGGGAATGCCATTCTGAGCGCTCTGGTGCAAGTCTTCATCAATGTCGTCGAATTTGGAATGGGTGCCGTGGAGGCGGTCTCGGCCCCTCGCATCCATGCCGAGGGGAGGACCGTCTGGTGTGAGGGGCGGACTCCGGTGGAGACCTGCGACGCGTTGCGGCGGAGGGGATTCACCGTCGTACGGGACCCGTCGTCCCTGGCTCGCAGGCTGGGTTTGGCCCAACTGGTCGTGGTCGGGCCGGAGGGCCGCCTCGAAGGCGGATCTGACCCACGGGGCGAGAGCGGGGTGACGTATGCGCTGGTTTGATTCGAAAAAAAGAGCGGGAAGAGCCGAGGTTTCAAGACCCCAGGAGGATCACCCATGACCACCCCCCTCAGGGCGCCGGTTGCAGTTTTCTCACTCGTGGGCTTGTTGGCGTCCGGAGCCGGGTTCCTGACGGCCGGAACTTCGAGCGTGCCGGGTCCACCAGTCCTGCTTCCCGACGGGACGGAGTTCCAGACCTGGGAGGATGTGACCGAGTACCGGCGGGTCTACTACGTGGATCAGCAGCACCCCGCAGCGGCGGACGACAACCCGGGCACGGAAGAGGCTCCTTTTCTGACGGTTCGTCGTGCGTCGGACTTGGTCCAGCCCGCAGAAAAGGTCTTGATCAAATCGGGTATCTACCGTGAGTGGGTCCGCCCTCGACGGGGGGGCACAGGCCCGGACGGGATGATCAGCTTCGAGGCGGCTCCGGGCGCGGAGGCCGTCATCAGCGGGTCCGAGGTCCTGAAGGCCATCTGGACCAACTCGGAACGGTCGAAATCGGCCAACGTCTGGAAGGCGGATCTGCCCGCCGAGTTCTTCGAAGACGGCCACCCGTTTGCCACCATCAATACCTCCGACGAGGATTTCGCGGTCATGCGTTGGGCCAGGGCGGAGCAGGGACGGATTCCCCACACCCTGCCGCGAGCCATGGTGTTCCAGGACGGGCGGCGTCTGACCCAGTTGGCCTGGATCGATGAGTTGCACCGGGTCGCCGGCACCTTCTGGATCGATGGGGAGAACCGGCAACTGCACCTCAACCCATTCGATCGCAGGGATCCCAATGCCCGGAAGATCGAGGTGACCACACGGCAGTTCCTGTTCAATCCGCTGGTGAAGGGGATGGAATATATTCGGATCATGGGGCTCACGTTCGAGCATGCCGGCAACGGTTTCATTCGCTCCGGCAACGGCGCCATCACGACCTGGGGAGGCCGCCATTGGATCATCGAGGAGAACACCGTCCGGCACGTCAACGCGGTGGGTATCGAGATCGGCGCGTTCACCGAAGAGGGTCCCAACGCCGGGAACCGGAACGAGTTGGCGATGACCACGGGAGACCATATTGTGCGCCGCAACCATGTGTACGACTGCGGCACCGGTGGGATTCAGGGGACCGTTGTCTCACGGAGCCTCGTGTCCGGCAATCACGTCCACGATTGCGGCTGGCAGGACGTTGAGCGCTACTGGGAGGTAGCCGGCATCAAGCTCCTGATCATGCTGGATTCCCTCGTCACCCGGAATCACGTTCACGATTGCTATGCCTCGGCGGGAATCTGGATCGACTTCGCCAACCGGAACACGCGGGTCACGCGGAACCTGATCCACGACATCTCGAGCTACGCCGGGGGGCTCTTCTTCGAGGCCTCGAACGTCCTCAACCTGATCGACCACAATGTCGTCTACAACGTCCAGGGCTCCGGGTTTTACCTGCACGACTCCGACCGGCTCCTGGTGACTCACAACCTGCTGTTGAACTGTGCTCCCTACGGGATCCGCATGACCAAGACCAAGACCCGGGACCGCGTGGGCGTCTCCAAGCACAATCGCGTGATCAATAACGTCATTGCGCAATGTCCGGTGCCGTTGGAATACGCCAATAACGAGAACGTCTCGGATTACAACATCGTGTCCGGTGCGGGGAAGAACTTCAGCTTGGCCGAATGGAAGTCGACCGGCCTGGATGCTCACAGCCGAA
The DNA here is from genome assembly GCA_963668095.1 of Acidobacteriota bacterium. Classification (GTDB taxonomy): domain Bacteria; phylum Acidobacteriota; class UBA6911; order RPQK01; family JAJDTT01; genus JAJDTT01. The sequence continues at coordinate 610,855 of OY764083.1, forward strand.
CGGCCGATCTCGACGTTACCATCGGTCCCGAGGACGGAATCCTGTCCTGGTCGGCTCGGAGAGACGTAGTATTGAAGGTGACCCGAGACGAGCGGATGGGTTTCGACTACTTCGGGCGGGTCTATTCCGAGAATGTGATTGCGGTGGGTCCCTTCCAGGGCGGTTGGAGCTCGGTCCACCGCCGTCTGATGGTCATCCCCAACAGATGAGAGCCGTTGTGCAGGGTCACGGCAAACCGGCGGTCCCGGAAAGACGGTTACGCTCGGTTCGTGTGGCCTGGAGATCCACTGTCTTTCCGGACGCACCCAGTACGACGCCGTAGGTGTCCCGGGCTCTTTCCGGCGTCACCTTGCCTTGTGTCACATCCCGCAGCACCCGCTCGGGGTCCCGCTCCAGGGCAGACCCGTAGCCTCCTCCTCCCGGCGTCCGGTAGCTGATGACGGAGTCGGGCTGGAGGTGCAACGTGACCTTGGAGGGGAGTTCCTTTGCTTCTCCGTCCGGATTGAGTATGTATTTGGATGGGGACCCGCTTCCTCCTCCGAACAACCCCCACGGCGCAAACTTCCGATTGTCGGAGAAGACCGTGAGCGTGGCCTTGTGGCCGGGGAACTTCCAGTCCCGCCTCAGGCCCAGTCCACCCCGGTAGCGCCCGGCCCCTTCCGAGTCCGGAATCAGCTCGTAACGGGTGATCATGAAGGGCAGGTTGTTCTCCGTCTCCTCGATCGCCGAGTTCTCCGTGTTCTGAACATGGGACTGGACGGCGTCCATTCCGTCCTTGGTGGGCAAGCCTCCCCAGCCGCCGGCCATGGTCTCGATGAAGGTGTAGTACTCGCCGGTGCGGGGATCGGTTCCCCCGCAGGCCATATGGCAGTTGATGCTCTTGGTGCTGGCCATGACCTTGTCCGGCATCGCGTCCGCAAGCGCACGAAACCCCAGGCAGCAGAGGCGCATGACCACTTCCCAGCCACCGACCACGCCCACCGGGGGAATCGCGTTCACCACGGTCCCCGGAGGCGCCTTGACGTCGATGAGCCGGTAGAAGCCTTCGTTGGTGGGGATATCGGAATCGATCAGGCACTTGACGACGTAGGCCAGGGGCGAATAGGTCTGGGTCAGGGTGGCGTTCATGGGAGAGCTGCGCTGATCGTCCGACCCGGTGAGATCGAACGCAACCCGTCCCTCCTTGATCTGTACCTTCAGCACCAGTCGAATCGGGCGGTCCGACACGCCGTCATCGTCCAGCAGGGCCTCCGTTTCGTAGACTCCATCGGGCAGTTTCGAGATCTCGGCGCGGGCCCAGCGCTCGGTGTACTCGATCAGTTCATCGACGAAATTCTCCACCGACTCGACGCCGAATCGGGTGAGAATCTCAGCCATCCGTTTCTGTCCCAGCAGAGAGGCGGCGATCTGAGCCCGAAAATCTCCCGTGGACTGGCGGGGCGAGCGGATGTTGGCCAGGATGAGGCGGAAGACGTCGTCGACGATCTCCCCCTCGGACACCAGCTTGGCCGGCGGAATGATGATCCCCTCCTGGTAGAGTTCGGTGGAAATGCAGTAACCGCCGGGCGCGTAACCGCCGATGTCGACATGGTGCGCAATGGTGGCTGCGTAGCCCTGGATCTTCCCGCCACTGAAGAAGGGCGCCATGATGGCCACGTCGTTGAGGTGCACGCCGCCCCGGTAGGGGTGGTTCATGACCAGTGCGTCCCCCGGCCGAAGTTTTTCGATCCCGTATTGCCGGATGGTGTTGGGGATCATTCGGGACATGGAGGCCAGGTGCACCGGCTGGGAGAAGGATTGGGCGATGATGCGGAGCTTTGAGTCGAACAGCGCGCAGGAGAAGTCGGAACGGGTCTTGATGTTGGTTGAGTAGGCTGCCTTCCTCAGAGCGGCGCCCATCTCGTCGGCGGCGGCCTCGAAGGCGCTGCGCATCACTTCGAACCGGATGGGATCCATATTGAGGGCCGCGGCCGTCGTCTCCGTCCCTTTGGTCTCGCTCATGCCTGCCTTTCCCGAATCAGGATGTTGCCGTGGAGGTCCACCTCCGCTTCGTAGTCCGGATGAAGGACCACCGTCGAGTCCACCTCCTCAACGATGGCCGGCCCTGTGATGCGGTCTCCCGATTTGAGCCGATAGCGATCGTAGACGTTGCATGGAAGGGCTCCACCGCACTCGGCGAAGTGGACGGGACGCCCATTCTTGACGGCATCGCCGGCGTCCCCCGATCCCTCTTCGAGCCGGCGCAAACGGGGCTGCCGGATCTTACCGACCGCGGTCAGCCTCAGAGCGACCGCTTCCGTCGGTTCGGTGTCGTCGGCATAGCCGTAAGCCCGCTCATGCTCCCGATAGAACGCCGCGTTCACGGTTCTCTTGTCGCCCTCAGTCAGATCGCGGTTCGGAATTTCGATCTTCAACTCGTATCCCTGACCCACGTATCTCATGTCCAGGTAGTGGGCAAAGGTGACGTCTTCCTCGGAAATGCCTTCGGAGAACAAGACCTCCCTGCCGCGTTGGGCCATTTCGGAGAACGACCGGTTGAGAAGCTCGAAGTCCAGCGAAGCGATCTGCTGATGAAACGCCCGGACGTAATCGTGCTTGATGTCGCTGACCAGCAGTCCCAAGGCGGAGGTCACTCCGGGGCTCATGGGAATGAGCACCTTGGGGATCCCCAGCTCCCGGGCCAAGCCGTTGGCGTGCATGGGTCCTGCCCCGCCGAAGGCCACGAGGACGAAATCCCGTGGATCGAAGCCCCGCTGAACCGAGATGGTGCGGACGGCCCCGATCATGTTGGCGTTGGCGATCTCGATGATCCCATTGGCCGTCTCCACGACGCCCAACCTCAGGCCGGCGGCCAGTTTACGGACCGCTGCTTCCGCCAACTCCGGGTCCAGCTTCTGCTCCCCACCGATGAAATAGTCCGGGTTGAGCCGTCCCAGCACCAGATTGGCGTCGGTGATGCACGGCTCCTGCTGGCCTTTGCCGTAACAGGCCGGGCCCGGATCGGCCCCGCCGCTCCGCGGCCCCACTCGCAGCGCGCCTCCCGGATCGATCCAGGCAATGCTTCCACCGCCGGCGCCGATCTCCACCAGGTCGACCACGGGAGTCCTGACCGGGTAGCCCGCGCCCTTGCTCTCCGCCACGGCTTCGCTGCCGACTTCGAAATGCGGCGCGATCTTGACGGTTCCTCCTTCCACCAGGCCGACCTTGGCCGTGGTGCCGCCCATGTCGAAACTGATGACGTCGCGGGTTCCCACCAGGTCGCCCAGATAACGCGTCGCGATGACTCCTGCCGCCGGTCCCGATTCGATCAGATGCACCGGCTCCCGCTTGGCCACGCCGGAGGCCATGACCCCGCCCGCAGAGGTCATCAGGTGCAGTCCCACGCCGACTCCCAGGCGGGTCAACCGGTTCTCCAGGTTCTCCAGGTAGCGGGTCACGATGGGCATCACCACGGCGTTGATGGCGGTGGTGCTGGCGCGAAAGTACTCCCTCATCTCGGGGCAGAGATCGGACGATATGGACAGAAACACTCCCGGAAGTTCCTCCCGGAGGAGGTCGCGAACCCGTTTCTCGTGCGCCGGATTGACGTACGAATGCAGCAGGCAGACCGCCACCGATTCGACGGCAGCTGCTTTCATGCGGCAGGCCACGTCTCGGACGGATTCCTCATCCAGGGGGGAGAGAACCTGACCGGCATAGTCGAGGCGTTCCGGAACCCCGTAGCATCGATTCCGGGGAATCACGGGCTTCGGTTTCTCGCAGAAGATGTCGTAGAGCCGGGGCCGGATCTGGCGGGCGATTTCCAGGACGTCCCGAAATCCTTTCGTGGCCACCAGGGCCGTCCGGGCTCCCTTGCCCTCGATCAGGGTATTGGTCGCCACCGTCGTCCCGTGGACGTTGTAGGTGACGTCCGCGGCGGCCACCTTGGATTCTCGCAGGGCGCGTTCCACCGTGTTCAGGAATCCCACCGAGGGATCGCTGGGAGTGCTGGCCATCTTCACGAGCCGCAACTCTCCGGTGGACTCGTTCATCATGACCAGATCCGTGAAGGTCCCCCCGATGTCCACTCCGATTCGATAGCTGCTCATGTCCCTGACCTTGACCCGGCGTGAATCCTGCCGGGGCCGACCGTGGTGCTTTCTTAGCCGGTCCCCTACGATACCGCAATCGATGGTCCTGATCCCGTCATTCCCGGCATCTCGCGTTGCCGTCCGCGCTGCCAACTCACTCGCACCGCAACGCGGCCGGCCATTGGAAATCTTGTCAGCGCCCGGATCCGTTCCCTAAAATCGAATGGATTGGGGCGTCGGCGCCAGGAAGGAGGAACCCACGAGAAGAGGGAACTGTCGGGAACCTGCAGAGCGAGGGAGCGGCCGTGCCTCTCGTCTCCAACCGTCTCGCCTGGTCTTGCCGCCGCGAATCACCCGGCGGACCGTCCCCTTTCTTCTATTGATAACGATCTGCGCCACCCCCGCACTGCTCCGCGGCCAGGGGGAGATCCGCCAACTGGTCGAGACCGGCCGGCTCCTCGAAGCCAAGGAGTTGGTCCGGCAGAGACTGGAAGAAGACTCCTCCAGCTCTGAGTGGCTGTACTGGAGAGCGGCTATCGCCTTCGCGTCAGGAGATCTGGACGAGGCGGAGAGGACGCTGCAACAGGTGGTCCGGAACCAAGCCGCGTCGGGAGCGCACTTGTTGTTGCTGGGCGAGATCCATGACCGGAAGCAGCAATGGAAGGAAGCCGCCGGAGCTTACCGGCGGGCACTGGCGTTTTCGCACGGGTCCGACCTCCTGATCCGTTTGGCGCGATCCGAGTTTCGCGCCGGGAATCCTCCGGCCGTCATCGAGACGCTCCGTCCCCTTGCGGAGTCACCCCAGGCCACCGGCGAGGCGCACTTTCTGCTGGCGCTCTCCCTTGGGCGGCAGGGAGACTTGAAACAATCGGTCGCTCACCTGTCGAAGGCGGTGGAAAAACAGCCGGACGTCGCCTCCTATCGTTTCCAGTATGCGCTCGCCCTGGGCGAGAATGGGCAACTGGAGGGCGCGGTGAAGGAACTCCGCAGAACCCTCGTGCTGGAGCCCGATCTGGCCATGGCCCATTTCTTCCTGGGGCAGATCCTGCACAATCTGAATCGCCGCGACGACGCCTTGGCGGCGCTCCAGCGGGCGGAACGTCTGCAACCGGGGATTCCGCAACTGGCCTTCAGCCTGGGACTCTTCTACAAGCTGCAAGGGGACTATGACCAGGCGATCAAGAAGCTCGAGTCCGAGATCGACTCCGGTAGCGATCATCCCCCGGCCCATTTCCACCTGGCGGAGATTCTCTTTCGCAGGAACCAGATTCGGCGGAGCCAGGAGTTGATCAAACGGGCCATCGCACTCCAACCGGGAATGGCCGACTATCATCTGCTGGCGACGGAGATCGCCCTCGCGGCCGATCAGTTGGGGGAGGCCGAAGAGCAGGTTCGGGCGGCCATCGGTTCGGACCCCAATTCGGGCCGCGCCCATTACCTTCGGGGGAGGGTCCTGCAGGCCATGGGCCGGTCCCAGGAGGCGGGAAGCGCCTTTAAGCTCTCCCGAAAGCTGATGGACGGACGGAGGGAAGGCGCTCCCGCACCATGAAAAAGGCGCTCCTCCTCCTGTCGTTGTCCGTGGTCCAGGCTTCAAGCGAATCGGGCTCTATCGAATTCAGGGAGGGGGCGGCCGCGGCGGGGATCGAATTCCACTTTGTGAGTGGCTCGCCCGGCAAACCGTTCATCATCGAGTCGATCAGCGGGGGGGTGGCCCTGTTGGACTACGACAACGACGGATGGCTCGACATCTACCTGGTCAACGGGAACACCGTCGATGAGTTCCTGAATAAAGAACGCAGCGTCCGGAACGCCCTCTACCGGAACCAGGGAGACGGCACGTTTCTCGATGTCACGCTCCAGGCCGGCGTTCCGGGAGGTCCGTGGGACATGGGAGCGGTGGCGGCCGACGTGGACAACGACGGCTATCAGGATCTCTTTCTCACCGGGTTCGATCGAAACACGCTGTTCCGAAACAACGGCGACGGCAGCTTCAGCGACATCACTGCCTCCTCGGGTCTGACCGACAAGAGATGGGCCGCCGGCGCCGCTTTCGGCGACTATGACGAGGACGGCCTGCTGGACCTGTACGTAGCCCGTTACGTGGAGTTCGATCCACACCATCCTCCGCCTCCCACACCCAAGTTCTGCAGCTATCGGGGGATCTCCGTCCAATGCGGACCCCGCGGCATGCCGGGGGCCGAAGATTCGCTCTACAAGAACCTGGGCGGCGGCCGGTTCCGGGACGTGAGCCGGGAGGCCGGCATATTGACCGGTTCCACCTACTACGGACTGGGTTGCATCTGGTTCGACTACGACGACGACGGCGATCAGGACATTTTCGTGGCTAACGATTCCTGCCCCAACTTCCTGTTCCGGAACGAGAAGGGCCGATTCGTCGAGGTGGCGATGGAGTCCGGGGTCGCGCTGGGAGAGAACGGGAACGAGCAGGACGGCATGGGGATCGCGGTGGGGGACGTCAATCGCGACGGACGCCTCGATCTGGTGCAGACCAACTTCTCGGAGGACAATAACACGCTGTACGTGAACCGGGGATCCTTTTTCACCGATTCCAGCTACCGTTGGGGGCTGGGAGAAACCACTTGGCAGTACCTGGGCTGGGGGACGTTCTTCTTCGACGCGGACCTGGACGGGTGGCTCGACCTCTTCATCGCCAACGGGCACGTCTATCCCCAGGTGGACGACTATCAACTCGGGATGTCTCTCCGGCAGCGCGACCTTCTTTTTCGAAACGAAGAGGGTCGGCGCCTGGTTGAGGTGGGGCGGAAGGCGGGCCTGACGACGCTGCAGAACACTCGTGGGGCGGCGGTGGGGGACCTCGACAACGACGGAAAACCGGACATGGTCGTGAATCACATGGATTCGTCCGCCGCCTTGTACTGGAATCATACTCCGACCGGCGGGCGGCACTGGATCGGCTTCGAACTCACCGGCTCGGTTTCCAACCGCGACGCGGTCGGCGCCCGGGTGACGGTTTCCGCAGGAGGATTGCAACAAGTGGCCGTCGTGCGGAGCGGATCCAGCTACCTCTCGCACAACGATCAACGGCTTCTGTTCGGAACGGGGAATCACAAGATCGAAGAAGTGGTGATTCGCTGGCCCAGTGGCATGATCCAGACGCTGAAGGATTGGAAGCTCGACACCTACAACCAGGTTACTGAGCCGCGTGGCCCCTGAATTGGCGGCATCACAGTTTTGAATTGCAACGTGACACGGTGCAGGTTATATTTCTGGCATCCGGTTCGCACACAGAGGGCTGCGGAGATTCTACGAGCGTGACGATGCTCGCGGGCTGAACGCCGACCATGTGGCTCGCATCCGACGTGTGCTGACCGCTCTGCAAGATGCACGGTCACCCCGGAATCTGGACCTGCCTGGATGGAGGCTTCACCAACTCAGGGAATTCGCCGCGGGCAGTGGAGCGTGAGAGTATCCGGCAACTGGAGAATCGTGTTCCGCTTCGAACACGGCGAGGCGGTCGATATCGAATTGATCGACTACCACTGAGGAGGTGTGAAATGGCCATGCGCAACCCATCGCACCCTGGAGAACTGATTCGTGAGAGCATGGAGGCACAAGGCTGGACAGTGACACAGTTCGCTCAGCACCTTGGCGTTGCCCGAAATACTTTGTCACGACTGCTGAACGGACGTGCTAGTGTTTCGCCCAGAATGGCTTTGGCGTTGGAACGCGTCGGTTTGAGCGATGCTGAACATTGGGTGCGGATGCAAGGGAGCTACGATTTAGCTCAGGCTCGACTGAGAGAAACAGCTGCGTGAGATCGGCAGCAGGTCCTAATCTTGGCCAGCCACTCTGAGGTCGTCAGAATCAGTTCGGCACGGGCTTGCGTTCACGCTTGAATTGACACTGAAACGCGCCTCCCAACAGATCCGCCAATCCGGTCAGTCCCGTCAGGTACGTCTTCCATAGCGCAGGTGATAGGTCTGAATTTGTCCGTGGTACCCTGCCCGCATTCAAGATAGGTACTACTGGACCAGACGGAGACTACGTCGACAGTCCAAGCCCGTCCGAACCGGGTTTTTCCCATCGGTCGGATTTTGGGAGTGCCTCCGTACACGTCTAACGCGCATGTTCCTCAGCCGGTGGCAATGCCCCGGCAATACATGGGCAACATTGAGCGCATTCCGGGATCACTCCGCACCCGGATGGCCGTAGATGATGTCCCGGAGGTCCTGCCAAGAGTACCTTTCCATTGGATCAGCGCTGTCTGGATTCCCCACGCTCAAGTCGGAGAGTCGGTTGCAGCTACGAGGCACAGGAGTATCCGGCACTTGGCGGAGCCTCTCTTCGGTCACCACGCTGAATGAGTGACCCGATTTATTGGCGTCGCGTTTCGTCCGCACCGGTAACTGGTCGGAGATATCTAAGGTCTTCTTCATGCTCCCCATTTTAGCCTTTTCTTCTGCTATGGTAACGCCATCTCACGCTTGCGGCGCTGGCATCGACTTGGAGGTGGGGAATGTGGATTCGGACTCTATTGAGCCTTGTCTTGATCTCTTCGGTGGTCTTGCTTCCTGGGTGCCAAGCTGAGAAACCGGCGGCAAAGCTGCCTTTCTACAGAATTCCTAGAGACATTGTGGGCTTCTCACCCAAACCGATCCGAGGGCAGGGAATCCGTCCCAAGCTCATGGAACTGTTGGGACTGGAGCGCCTTCCAACGACAGTTGAGGTCACTCGCGAAGAAACGGTTTCCGGTGACGACGGCATCGATTCGACCCGCATCAGTTTCCTCAATTCGCTGGGGGAGACGGTTCCCGGCCTCTTGATGGTTCCCCAGGGAGCCGGACCGGAAACGCTTCCCGGAATCGTCTGCATGCCCGGTACCAGCGGCAGCGTGGATCAGATCAGCGACGAACGCCTTTACCGGGAGCGCGACGGCCATGGTCCGTTGCGGGGTTGGGCTCGGGAGTTGGCCCGAAGGGGTTTCGCCACGCTCGCCATCAACTTGAAGGGATCCGTGATCCGGCGCCGGGTGTTCGAAGACTGGGAGAGAGAGGCCAAGATGCTGATCCCCTATGGCCGGACCCAGATGGGCGTGCTGGTGGAGGAGGCCCTGAAAGCGGCGCGGGTGCTGGAGGCCGAGCCGGCGGTCGACCCGGCGCGGGTCGGTCTCACGGGATTCTCGCTGGGCAGCTACGCAACCTGGATGGCCGCGGCCTGCGATCCTTCGATACCGGCGGTGGCGGTCCTCTGCGGCGGTCTGGGCGCTCTGGCCGCCGTGATCCATGAAGGGGACCCGGACCGGTCCAGCTCCTTCAGCTACATCCCCCACATGCTGAGGTATTTCGACCACCCGGAGATCGTCGCCGCCACCATCGCTCCCCGGCCCCTGATGATGCTGGCGCCCTTGCGCGACCAGGACATGCCCCGTACGGGCGTGGACCGGCTCATCGAGGTGGTTCGGCCGGTGTACGAGGAACAGGGTCTGACGGAGCGGTTCGTCGTCTATCGTCCTGACGACGCGCACAACTTTCGCATCGAGTACTTCGAATGGACGGCGGAGTGGTTCAAGTCTCAGCTCGGAGAGTGACTCGCCACCGCGATCAATACCACCACCGCTCGTAGGCCAGGAAGCCCCCGTCGACCACGATCGCCGACCCGTTGACGTAGGTGCACTCGTCCGACGCCAGGAAGACTGCCGCCGAGGCCACCTCTTCCGGCGTACCCGCCCGATTCAGCGGCACCGACTTCTCGATTCCGGTCCGTCTGCGCTCCTCTCGGAAGATGGGCCGGGCTCCTTCCGTCTCCGTCATTCCCGGCGCGATGGCGTTGACGATGATCTTGTGCGATCCCAATTCCACGGCCATGGACCGGGTCAGGCCCATGACGCCGTGCTTGGCCGCGACGTAGTTGGCGCCCCCCAGGTCGGCGCCGAAGCTCGCGGTGGACGCGATGTTGATGATCCGTCCCTGGATGTCACGGCGAACCATGTAGCGCGCCACCTTCTGGCTGCAGATGAAGAGGCTGGTGAGGTTGATGTCGATGACCCGGTTCCAGTTCTCCAGATCGAGCTCGAGACAGTGGGCGAAGAGCTTGGGATGGTGAACCGCGGTCACCCCGGCGTTGTTGACCAGGACATCGATTCGGCCGAAATGCTCATCGCAGCCTTTGACCAGAGTGTTCACCTGTTCCGGAACGGTGACGTCGGTGGGAATGGAGACGGCCTCTCCCCCTTGAGCAGAGATCTCATGGCAGGTGCTCTCACCCGCGTCGGGTTGAATCTCGCCGATGGCGACTCTGGCTCCCTCGGCAGCGAAGCGGAGTGCGATGGCGCGGCCCAATCCAGTGCCGCCGCCGGTGACGATGGCCACCTTTCCTTCGAGTCGCATTTGAAGCGGTTCCTCCAATTAAGAGTCTGGTGGGTAGACTGGATCGGCCATTTGGCCGATTCACGCCCGCCGGGTTCAGTCCAGGACTCCCAAAACGGCTTGAAGCCTAGCACCGGGCGGCTCCCGAGACCAGCCTGACAGCGTCAGCAAACGGCTCATCGGTAGCTGGAGAGGGAACTGGACCTTGCCAGCATGGACCGCACCGGAATACTCTTTATCGCTCTTGCGATGAGGCGGTCGGCGCCGGGTCCCGCCGGACCGCGGCGAGCCATTGCCTCAGACTGAAGCGGACAGGAAGAATCCCGACCAGATGTCGATGCATTGCGGCCGTTTCATCTCCATCCTGGGCATCGGATTGGCACTGGGGTGTGTAGAGCCCCAGCCACCAGAGAAATCGGTGCCGTACGAATTCACCTACGACTGGTTCACCAGTGCCGTTCCCGTCTGGACACAGATATTGGCTCCCTTTGCGGGCCGACCCGAAACCCACTACCTCGAGGTGGGCGTCTTCGAGGGCCGATCCGCCATCTGGATGTTGAACAATATTCTGACCCATCCTACCTCAACTATAACCGGAATAGATCTGTTTCCAGGGGATTTAAAGGAACGCTATCTGGCGAATCTCCAACTCTCCGGGGCGGTCGAAAAAGCCATCACCATCACCGGACGTTCACAGGTCGAGCTCCGGAACCTGAAGCCCGATTCCTACGACATCATCTATATCGACGGAGGACACACGGCCGACATGGTCCTCGCGGACGCCGTGTTGTGTTGGGATCTGCTCAAGGTGGGCGGTCTGCTGATCTTCGACGACTATCGATGGAAAACGGAGGAGTACCCGGCAGAAGTCCGGCCGGGGGTGAGTATCGAGGCCTTCATCACGGCCTATCGGAACTTTCTGGAGCTGGTGCACCTGGACTACCAGGCGATCGTTCGCAAGAAGCAAGGTCCTGACCTGGCTGATCCATACCTGACCGTTCTGGGAGCCTACCATTATGCGTGGGAAAATCGGGAACTCCGCCGCCGCGATAACGGGGAGCGTGTGGATCTCTCCGATTCCGAAAAGGAACTCTTGGAAGATTTGATGCGGTCCCGTCCATTTGGAGAGACGGCCTTCGTGGCCGGTCCGGCACAGGCTCTGGACAACGAACTCAGGGCATTGGTTCACCGTCTCGATCTGGAGCTGGACCTGAGGTGGATGGCCGACGAGAATCAATAAAGAGAACCGTGCGCAGTTCGCTCCCGGGCACGCGTTGAAGACACGATTACTGAGTGGTCATCCCGCCTCACGGTGAAGATTGCGGGCCATGTTCCGGCCCAATCCCAGCAGGAAGAAGGCGCCGGCCAGAAGGCTGATTCCCCAGCATGCGTCGAGCATTGCCGGGACTCCGGCACGCTCCGCCACCGGGCCCAACAGCCATCCCGCCACCGAGTTTCCCAAATCCAGGGCGCTGAAGTAGACGGCGATGATCCGGGGGCGATTCTCGTGGCTGGTGTGGTCTGAGACGTACGTGGACATGGCCGTCATGTAGGCGCCGAAACCGGCTCCGTAGACGAGTCCCGCAGCCGCCAGCGTGCCCATGGACTCGACTTTCCCGATCAGGAACACACCGGCGATCAGCAGAATCTGGGCCATGAATCCGGCCGGGAGACGGCCCAAGCGGTCGGAAACCTGTCCCGAGACCAGACGGCCCGAAAGGGCGGCCAGGGCAAAGCAGGTGAAGAAGATACCGCTGTTCCCGGTGAGGGTCCGGCTGAAGTGCAAAGGAAGAAAGTAGAAGGCCCCACCGTGAACCAATGCGTTCAGAAAGAGGAGGGTCGTCGCCACCAGAACCGGGCGGCCGATCCCGTGACCCCGTTCGCGGCCTGCCGCAGGATGGAGGCTCTCGGGATGGACCTCCTCGACAACCCGCGATAGTAGAGCGAGGCCGATCAGCGTCACCCCGGCAACGGCGGCGAAGAGGACGTCAGCGCCCGCCCGCTCCAAGAGCACCACCGCCAACACCGGACCCGCCGCCAGGACCGACGTGTGGCTCATTCCCAAATAGGACAGGGATCGGCCCCTCCGGCGTTTCGGGGCCTGATCGATGGCCATGGTGGTGGTGGCCGTGATCAGCAGGGACGATCCCACGCCTTGCAGAACCCGGAATACGAGGTACCAGGAGACGTGGGGAAACCACCAGTAGAAGAGGACGGACCCGCAGATGAGCAACGCACCGAAGGTGGCCACCCATTTGCGGGACCGGAAGCCGAGCAGCCACGTCGCCAAGGGACGCCCCGCCAACACGCCGGCGGCATAGCTCCCCATGACGAATCCGATCCGGCTCACGTCCACGTTCCGGCTTGCCAAAACCAGCGGGAGCCCGATCAGGAGCAGGGCATGACAACTGGAGAAACAGGCACGGGCGGCCAGAAGGCGTCCGAAAGAACTCAATACCACTGAATTCGAGAACATATCGGACCAACTGTCTGAAGGGCTATCTGAGCCCCGTCCCGGTCAACTGGAAAGTCGAATCCCGAAACAGGTGAGGAGCGGGGCGAGAACGGTATCGATCTCGAATGCCTTTCCGGCAGCACGGTTCTGTGATGCGATCCTTTGGTACCGGACCTTATCCCGGAACAGATCCCGGATGGCTTCGGACCAGGATTCGTGACTGGTCAGGGACTCGCACCAGAGCCGGTTTTCCTCCCCGACCGCCTCCCGTATTCCGCCCGAACGGGGTCCCCCGCAGTACAGCACCGGCGCGCCTCTGGAGGCGAAGGTGACGGAGGAACTGCTGATGGCCTCGGTGAAAGTCTCCTCCCGCTCCAAACCGGATCCCATGAGCATGAGGTCCGTTCGGGCCGCCAGGGCCAGGACATCCGGAAAGGAGAGAGGACCGACCCAGGCGCGGCCTTCCGAGATCCGGTCACCCAGGACTTTGCGTATCCGGCTCCGCTCAGCTCCGGAACCCGCCATGACCGCCCGTACGGACGGTTCCCTTTTCAACAGCGCGTCCAAGACTTCGGCAACCTTGAGAGCTCCTTTCTCCGCCGCCATCCGACCGGCAAAGGCTACCAATCGTCCCTCGAACGGGGGACTGCCAGGAAACAGTCTCTGCTCCAGTTTCCGGGACTCGGCCTCAAGCGTCTTTGGGGAAAAGGGATGGAAAGTCACCGGCGCCACCACACCGGTCACAGGCAGACCGATATTCCTTGCCAGGCCCTCAAGCCAGCCGGACACGGTGAAGATGGCGTCGCACTTTTCCAGGGCCCGTCGGTATCTCCGGCCCGAATAGGTCTTGCCCCAAGACCTGTCCAACTCCAATGTATCGGTTCCCCGGAGCAAGCTCACCACTGGAATCGGCGGATCGAGACAGACGTTGAGAACGTCCGCCAGGTAGCTCAAGGGTGAGATGGCCAGAACTCCCCGCACCCCGTCCCGGTACTCCCGCAGGATGCCGTCCACCGAATCGGCCACCACGCAGGAACTCAGGCTGTGGGGCACCTTGGCCATGGGCTGGTACTGAACCTCGACGCGCCGGTAGTCGGAAGCGGCAACCGGGGGCGTGATCCGTACGCTGTGACGGGAGCCCTCGTGGGAGGAATGGGTGACGTGGACGACGGGAATTCCGGCCCGTCCCGCCAAAAACTCCGACAGTTGCCAGGAGAAAATGCTGTGTCCCGACAGATATGAATCGGGATTGCGGGAGATGATGACCAGCGGCTTGTTCATGCCCGTGTCTCTTCGGTCAGAGCGCGATACAGCGTCAAATGGTCGCTTGCGTACCGGTCCAGCGTCAAGCCGGCCGCGGTCTCCCGAGCCGCGGCGGCCAAGCTCAGCCGGAGGTCATCCGAGAGGAGAATCGACTCGAGACCGCGGACCAGATCGTCGATCCGATCCGGGGAAAAGACGATCCCGTTGACCCGATGGCGAACGTACTCCACGAGGCCTCCGTCGCCGGATACGGCGGGACAACAGCCCAGGAGCATCCCCTCCAGGTGGCTGCGTCCCGCTCCCTCGTTTCGAGCCGGATAGACCACGATCTCTGCCGCGGCATAGAGCGCGCGCAGCTCGGCCGGGGAAAGCGTGTCAAGGAAGGTGACGTGTCCGTCCAATTCCAGGTCGGAGACCAGCTTTTCCAAGCCGGTTTTGTAGGGAAATCCTTCAGGAAGGGTCGGGCCCGGCAGAGCCAGCCTTATCCCCAGGCCTGCCTGCCGGACGGCCCGGCTTCGAACCACGCCGTTCAGGCCCCGGATCAGAAACTCGTGGTTCTTCCGCGGTATGAACCGGGCCGGGTACACTAAAAGCCGATCCATCGTTCCCGGCGCCAATCGTCGGCGCCAGGCTTCGCGGTCGCCGGCCGTGACGGCGCCCGGATTCCAGAACCCGCGGTCCACGAAGAACCCGCGATAGTCGACGCCGGGAACGCCGAAAGCAGCAGCCGAGAAACGGGTCACGGCGCAGACACGATCCGCCAGACGGCAAGACTCCCGAAGGATATCGGCCATCTCCGTTGTCGCGGGCCGTCCCTCATGGTGGGTGATCACGGTGGGGATTCCTGCGTCCTTGGCGGTCTCCAGAGCCACGACCTGGATTCGGTGCCGAACCAGGTGCACGTGCAGGAGATCGGGTTGTTCCCGCCGCAACAGCTCCTCCAGGTGACGCCGGAACGCGGCGCAGGCCGTGTCGGAGTCCATGTCGGTGCGTCCGGGGGTACGCATGGGAACGAGGCAGGGAAAGACCCGGATCGGGGTTCGCGCCTCGAACCGTAAGCCACTCCTGCGCGTGACTTTTCCTGCCGATTCGAGCGCCTCCATCTGCGACTCTCCCACCAGGAAAGTCTGGAGCACCTCGACCCTGCCGGTCCCGACCAACGCCCGGTTCAGAGCACGCAGGTGCCCCATCAGGCCGCCGGTGTTGACCAGGTAGTCGTGGGAAAAGCGGAGGACCTTCACCGGGAAGCGGCGTCAGGCCCTCGACCAGGGACCGGTGATGGCCACCGTCAGGCCCTTTTGCTGGATGTTGACCAGAAGAGTGGAACCGTCGGGAGTGAAGACGGCGCCGGCGAACTCGGTCCGCAGCCGGTTGTTGGCCAGGATGTAACAGCGGCCCTCCGGAGTGACCCCGACGAGCCGAACGACCTCGGTGGATCGATCCTCGCAAAGGACAAGGTCGCCCCACGGACTCAGCGTCAGGTTGTCGGCGCTCTTGAGCAGGTCCACATCGTCCGGTTCGATGAAGAGCTCGAGGGTACCAGGCGCTTGACGCTCCTCCGGCGTGCCTTCCGCCGAGCTCGGCCGATACTTCCAGATTTGGCCGTTTCTGCGGTACCCGCCGTTGGTGCAGGCGAAATAGACCGTTTCGTTGCCGTACCACATGCCTTCTCCCCGGGCGAAGCGAGCGGCGCCGGCCTCATATCCCCGGTATCGCAGGTTGTCCTCCCGGGGGTCCGGATCATCGATTTCGATCCACTCGACGGCCACCGGTTCTCCGACGGGGATGGTTCTCCAGAGATTCCAGTTGCGAGTGTCCGCACTACTCCGGTCCCGGATCTTGAGGACCTGAAGCCGTCCTCCCGCCTGCAACTCGCCTGGAGACTCGGGCAGGAACCGGTAGAGAAGACCGTCGCCCCGGTCTTCCGTCTGGTAGACGATGCCGGTCTCCTCCGCCACGGCGACGGCTTCGTGGTTGAAACGGCCCATAGCGCGAAGAGGGACGGGGTCCACGACCTCCATTCGAGTCGTAGCGGGAACCTCGAAGTTGTAGCCATGGTCCTGATCGGCCCAGATCCCGGCCTCTTCGTCGTGTCCGGCCGTCCGTACGGTCTCCTCGCAACTGATCCAACTGTTCCAGGGCGTGGCGCCGCCGGCACAGTTGCGAATGGTTCCGGCCAGACTCATGAACTGGGAGACGATCTCCTGGCGGCCCGGGTCGAAGAGGAACGTGCTGGTGCCGCCGCAGGACGGGGTCTTGCCTTCACCGAAATCGTAGATCTTGCCGCGATCCAGTAGCTCCAGCCGGCGGTTGTCCCTGCCGAACGGGCCGCGGTCCGATTGAACCGTCAACTCGTGATTCCGGATCACAACGGCGAGACCATCCGGTCCCGGGAAGGCGGCCATCCCGTCCGGCGCTCCCGGCAGGAACAGGCCGTCCGACATGGTCTGCCCGGCCCAGGACACGATCCGGTACTGGAACCCCTCAGGCAGATCCAGGATTCCCCTGGGGTCGCGCTGCAACGGCCCGTACCCGGGATCCACCAGGTCGGCATCGGTGTAGAGGGGACGGTCGCTCATCAAGTGACGCAGGCCCAGGAAACCGGCGGGAGCCAAGCCTCCCGCGATCAGAAAACGGCGGCGATCAAGCATTTTTTCTTCTCCTGTTGCAGCCGGCGCGACCGCGCCGTGTAAACTCCAAGTTTGACAGCGACTCAATGGTTCTACAAGCGTCCGGCTCCGGCCGCGCCCGGCGAACTCGTCTATAATCGCTTCCAACAAACACGTTTGCGAACATCTTCCCCGAGGTCACATGTTCTTTACCTACAGAGGCCATCGCTGGCTCTCAATTCTGTTCAGCCTGTTCATCTGGACCGGCATTTCCCAGAGCCGGGCTGAGGTCCTGGGCGTGACGTTCCCCTACCGGGCTCCCAAGGGAGATTTCGTCACCCAGCAGGACCGATACCATACCTTCCGGATCCCGGGGATGGTCGTTACCGGAGACGGGTCGATTCTGGCCTTCGCGGAAGGCCGCCGGGGCGAGGGAAGGGATCCCACAATCGACGATAACGCTCCCATCGATATGGTCCTGCGCCGGAGCACCGATCAAGGCGAGACCTGGGAACCGATACAGGTCATCGATTCCGGTTTCCGGCCGGACGGCAGTCTGGTCGATTTCGGCGACCCGACTCCCGTTCTCGACGTCGTGACCCAGACCGTGCACCTGGTCTACGGACAGTGGCCCGACCTGGGCCCGCGGGTGATGAAGCCCGGTCAGAACCCGGACGCCGACGCCGTCAATCACGTGACCTGGATCCGCTCCAGCGACGACCACGGCCGGACCTGGTCCCAGCGCCGTCAGATCGACTATCCGGATGACCCGTCCGAAACCAACGACGGATTCTATTGGAGGCAGGCCGAACCGGGTCCCGGCCATGGAATCCAGCTCCAATGGCAGGATCCGCAGGTGGCCCCCAACGGCCGGCTCGTGGTTCCGGCCAAACGGTACCGTTCCCGGACTCCGGACGGAACGGCCACGTCGGAGCCGTTCGTCTACTATTCGGACGACCACGGAAGAACCTGGAAGGTCGGAGGCGCCACCGCTGGACCCGCAGCCAACGAGGACGAGATCGTGGAGCTGACCGACGGCCGGTTGCTACTGGACGCGCGGCAGACGCGTGGGGTTTTTCGACGGCGCCACATCAGCGTCGACGGCGGCCTCACTTGGGGTCCCGACCTGTCGGACACCATCGCCCTCACCCGGGTGGACGGTTCCATGGTCCGCTATTCGGCGGCCCGGGCCGGCCACGACAAGGACCGGATCCTGTTCTCGGCTCCCCAAGGCCGAGACGGTCTCAACCGGACGAGGATCACCGTCTGGACCAGCTACGATGAGGGGAAGACGTTCGTCAATCCGGTCAAGTTCAACGATGGGTTCGCCGCCTATTCGGTTCTGCAACGGTTGTCGGACGGGACCATCGGCCTTTTGGCGGAGACCTCCCGGAAGGAGGGCGTGAGATACGGTGAGATCAGCTTCCATCGTTTTGACATCGGCGAGTTGGAAAAGGGTTCCCGGTAGGCACGCGGGGAGCTCGAAACCATGCACTCCGGGGCATGCAAACCAATCGCCGGCACCTTCCTGCTCCTCCTGAGCGCTTCTGATTCGATAAGACACCCAAAGGTGAACGAAGCTCGCTTCATTATCGTCAGATATTTAGCGACTTAACGAGGAATCCGGACTTCGAACCCGATTCTGGCCGTTCGTTGCTTTTCTGACCGTGGTGAGAAATTCAGTGGAATTTCGCGAGCGACCGGCATTTCGCCGAGGCCAATTCCTGCGGCCTCACTTCCGGACCGCTTTCGTTGGCACCGTTCTTTTTCCTATCCTGCTTGCCGCCTGTGGTTACAAGCGCCCGATTCTGACCCGTACGGATCCACGCGGCCCGGCGGCCCACCGGGGAACGGCTGCCGCAACCGAATCGATTCCGGACGCCGAACAACATCTTCACGGTTGGCGAACGGCGGAAGCGGCCTACGAGGAGGCCTACGAGAACTCGTCGGACCCGATGATCCTGCACAAGCTGCTCATAACCCAATTCCTCATCCTGACGCGGGAAGGCCAGGAGGGTATCTACGGACCCTCCCAGGCCGAGAGACTCTCCTCGCTCTGCTCCCGAGGATCCACGTCCTTTCATGAGGTTCTTTGCCGGTCGGCGCAAGAGCGTTTGCGGCAGCGCCGTGCCATGCCCACCGGCAGGGCCCAGACCCCAAGTTCATATTGCGACCGGGATATACCGGTAGGAAACCCATTGCTCGCGGCCTATCTCCGGTTTCTCCTCACGGGCCGGAACCAAGAGTCCCAACAGTCCGGCACAACCCCTCTCGTGGCTCTGGATCCGGACAGGACCTCTCCGCTGACGCTTTACTTGGCATGGAAGAAGGAACGGCTCGAGATGACCGGGGAGCATGCCGAACGGCATCCCCGTTTTGCCGAGTTGTTGCTCTATCGGGGGAACAGGCTGCTGGAAACGGCGAGGTATACGGAAGCCATCAACTCGATGACCGAGGCCATTCGCCTGGTCCCCGAGTACACGCGAGCCATGGTCGGACTCGGTGAATTTCACCTGCGATCTCTGTATCTCTACGAACGGGCCCTCCACTATTTCGAGGACGCGCTGACCTGGGATCCCCAGAACATTTCCGGTCTGTTCGGCCACGGCGTGGCTCTTCACCTGTTGGGACGTTATGAGACATCGCAAGGCTCCCTGGACCGCCTGCTGAAACTGGAACCGGCCGTGTGGGAGAGGATTCCCCAGGTATCCGGAAACAGTCTTCGAGCTCGGACCTGCTACTGGAAGGCCAGGAACCATGACGCGATGGGATCATCGGAAATGGCACGGAAATGGGTCGACCGGGCCTTGGCCGACCTGCCCCGTTCCGAACCGGTCCTGTATCTTTCGGGGCTGCTCCATCTGGAGAAAGGGGATCTTGCCTCGGCCCGGACCGATTTCATCAAAGTCGTGGACGGCGGCACCGAGTTGTGCGATGCCTACTACCAGCTGGGAGTCATCAACCAATCCCGGCCCGGACGAGACTTTCTGTTCAACTTTATGAACAATGCCTATTGTCGACAGCGAAAGTTGATCAATCTGAAAGAGGAGTTGAACAGAATCCGAGACCTGAATCTGGACGCGACACGGAAGGATGAGGTGGTTGACGTCCTTCAGGCTCGCCGGGACCGGCTCCGGGAAGAGACTTTCGCTTCGCTGTTCAACATGAGGGAAAGAGTAGGTTCGATCGGAGAACTGGACGCAACCGCATTCCATCAAGCGATGGACAAGTTATGGAGTCGACTCTCCGATCCCGAGTGGTAGGGGAAATATCGTGCATGAAACGAATCGAGTCTTGGCCCCCAGCCGTTGGCGGCTTGAAGACTCCGGGAGACTGTCATGAACCTCACACGCAGGGAAGCTATTGCCGCCGTGATCGGCGGCGCCGCGGGATGGGCTGCCGGCTGCAGGGAAGGCGAGGAGACTCCCGTCTTGTCCCAAGCCAAGCTGGACCGGTTGGAGGCCGCGCGCCGGCGGCGGCGAATCATCTTCGTGGATGACAATTACGGTCTCTCCCACGAGGGAAGCGACACGCCCGAGGGATTTCTGGCTCCCCGGCTCAAGCCACTGATCGGGACCCAGGTCGACGCCATCACCTACGCCGTCTACGCCCATAGTCCGGCCTACATCAGCAAGGCCCGGAAAAGGCTCTACGCCGCGGCCGGGGGGACTTCGGTCACCGACCAGGCCTGGGCCCGCAACCACAAGGCGCTGGTGGATGCGGGACACGACCCGCTGCAGTTGGTCATCGATTTCGCCCACGAAAACGGGATGGAAGCCTTCGCCCACATGAGCATGAACGACTGCCACGACAGCATCATGAGAAACCTCATGCACCCCTTCAAGAGCCAGCATCCCGAGTTGCTGGTGGACACGAAGGGGACTCTCTCCCACCTGCAGTTGTACGTGACGGCGTACGACTTCTCCCATGAAGCCGCACGGGACCGCCAGTTCACCATCGTCCGGGAGGTCTGCGAGGGGTTCGACGTGGACGGCTTCGAGATGGACTACTTCCGGCATCCCATGTTCTTCAGCCGCTGCATGCGCGGCGAACCGGCGACTCCGGAAGAGACGGCGATCATGACCGGTTTCATGGCCCGAATCCGCAAGATGGCCGATGCCGCGGCCGCTCGGCGCGGGAAACCACTGTTGCTGTCGGCTCGCGTCCCCGACACCTTCGAGCAGGCGGTCCACCTGGGTATGGACGTGGAAGCTTGGATGGCTGACGACTTGGTGGATCTGATCATCGCCGGTGGCGGATACGCCTCGAGCACTTTGGATGTGGAACACTTCGTCCAAACGGCCCGTAAACATGACGTCCGGGTCTACCCCTGCATCAACCAGAAGCCATGGAGCTGCGACCCGTCCTGGTGCCGGGAAGGGAACCGGGCGCTGGCGGCCCGCTGGCACCGGGCCGGCGCCGACGGCATCCATTTCTGGAATCTGGCCACGCCGTTCGATCCCTATTCCGTGGACACCCCGGAGGAGCTCGCCGCAACCCGAAATCGTGTCTATGCCTGTCTGAATGATGTGGGCGAGGCCGGGACGCTGGAAGGCAAGGACAAGCTCTACTGTGTGGACAGCTCGGTGTTCATCCACTACAGGCACGTTACGGTCGAGCCCCCCCTTCCGCTGCACCTGACACCCGGCCGCAGAGCAGGTTTTCCGCTGCCGCTGGGAGACGACGTTCGGGCCGCCGCGAAAGACGGCACTCTCCAGGAACTCCGGCTGGAACTAACGGTGCACGGGCACCTGCAGGAAGGCGGGTTGGAGCTGACCGTCAACGGGGAATCCGCGGGAACAGGAGACGCGGTCCGGATCGGCTACGCCCATACCCACGAGCACCGCCACGAAGCGGACGGAAATGTGTCTCCCCACAGCCACTATCACTTCCAGGCCCACCAGGTGACCTATCTCCTGGGCGCCCCTCCACTGAATCTGGGCGATAACGAACTGGAGTTGCTGGTTGCGACCAGCAGCGATCCATTCAAGACCGGGGGCCCGCTCCAACTGGTGAATGCCCAGCTCTGGGTGCGATTCCGGTCCGAAGACCGGGCCTGACCGGAGCCTCAAACCGAGTGTTGAGCGGATGTTCGGTGGCACGGCCCGGGATTGGAAAAAGATCTTGTGGGCCGGTCCGGTGCCTAGAAAACTTGGGTAAACATTTCATGACTGTAGTGACCCTCAACATCCGTTTCTGATGGTGTCCGAGCAAGCACGATTCATCGTGCGCGCGGACCTCGACCCAGTCCATCGGGTCACTTTCATGCAAGCCCGATGCTTGGTCGGCCCACGTTCAGTTGAAATTTCCGGTTTGCTCCCAATCGCAGCAGCCCAGTTTCAACAAATCTCGTCACTTTCCAATAGTATCTCCTTGGTTGGCGTCGTTTAGAGAAGTAGATGACCATAGAGTTGCCCAAGTGGCTGGACGACCTCCGACAAGAGGAAGTCGTTCAGCGAGTTCTAGACGATTCCCGCTCCGTCTGCGGAACAGTACTCGGTGTTTCCTTCGATGTTGCGCGAAATGAAGTAGTGGGTGGAGGGCAGGCGAGCTTCGACGAACCTTGGCGTGACCTCACGCCAAGTGACCGCGTGCTTCTATACGCCTACTGCCTCCAGAAAGGGCATTTGGAGGAACTTACGGCGGCGTTCGGCATGCTGTTCCCCAATCCCCCCGTAGACACACCAATCGTCGTCGACTTGGGGTGCGGTCCGTGTACCGGCGGCCTCGCCATCGCTGGCGTGCTTGGCGACCAGCCGTGTTTCGAATACATCGGCGTGGACAGGTCACGCGCGATGCGCAAGCTCGGCGAACGAATGGCGGCCGCCACAACGCAGATGGACGAGGTCAGACGCCAATGGGCGGAAGACATCGACTCCGTAAGTTGGCAACCAACGCTTGGATGGCGACCCGTGATCGTCATTGTGTCATACCTTCTCGCGAGTCCGACTCTGGATGCGGCGAATCTCGTCGGTCAGCTTGAATTGCTGCTGTCGAAGTTTGGCCGGGGCCCCGTTACGGTTCTTTACACGAACTCACCCCAGACTCATGCCAATCGCAGCTTCTCAGCGTTCAGTGCAGTCCTGCAACATGCTGGTTTTGGATTGTATGCTGATGACACTGGTGAGATTGAGATCGAGAGAATGAGCGGCGTAAGGATGCGAGCGCTACAGTATGCGCTTTTCTATCGCCCGCTGCGACGTACTTTGGAACTCGGAGGTTAGACGTTAGGCATGCGGCTCCCCACATACGAGGAACTTGCCAACGTGGAGGAGCAGCTTGAAGTTCTGGAGTATCCACTCGATGAATCACTGTTCGTTGTCGGGCCACCAGGTTCGGGCAAGACGGTGCTGGCAGTCCAGCGGGCGGAAACGGTGTCGCGGTGGGAAACGGGTAAGTCCGTCCCGATCGTCACTTACAATCGATTGCTCCGTAGACTGATGCAATTGTTGAACAATGGAGGTGTGTACCCACGGACAATGCACACATTCGTGTGGGAGGAATATCGAAGGAGGACTAAACACCCTGTTCCAACAGAGAGAGAGGACTCCTATGCGTACCTGTGGCCTGAAATGCTCGGGCGCCTACGGCGGGCTCGCGTCGTCCCGGACAGACCACACTTGGTCGTGGACGAGGGACAGGACCTACCGGAGGGATTTTTCGTGTACGCTTCCCGTCACGTTTCCAGGACGCTTACCGTCTTCGCGGACGAGGATCAGGCATTGAGTAGACAATGTACGACCCTCGAACAGATCAAGCGCGCAGCAAACCTGGACAATCCAATCATCCTCAGGCGAAATCACCGGAACACGCCGGAAATTGCCGCGGTGGCCGAGCATTTTCACAGCGGGCGCTTGCCAGCCGCAGACGTAACTCGAGAGTCTAACGGCGAGTTGCCGCGTCTTATTCGATCAAGGAACATCGATGATACGGCTGTGCTCATCTCGAACTGGCGGCAAACAATGGGTGGTGCTGTTGGCATAGTCGTTCATCGGACTCAACCAACAGGAGTAGAGTTGCATCAAAAGCTCAGGGAACTGCTGCCGAGGTCTCGCGTCAACATTTACCAGCACGACGAAAGAAACGAGAACTCGACGAATATCCTGGAAGACGGTGTGACGGTGTTGAACAAGATGTCGGTAAAAGGCCAAGAGTTTGACTCGTTGTTCATTCTTGAACTTGAACGTTTCGTTCCTTGTGAAAACCAGGCGGAGCGTAGGGCGATGTACATGATGTGCTCACGCGCGCGCGACAATCTGTTGCTCGTATACGGCCCCGGTCATCTCTCGAAAAAGGCTGCGAACGCGCTACCCGGTCCACAGATATTGGAACGACAATGACGAACAGGAGTGGCCAGCAGCCATTGTTTTCGGGCAAATCGGGCCGCGAAAGAGATTCTCGGCGCGATCTTGCCCGACACAAGTATGGTTGGCTGGGTCTGAACACGAATCACCGAAGGGTGTTCGCCGCACTTGAAGACGGATGGCTGCGGCCGCTGCCGACGAACGCTGGGCTGCTACTGGGCGTCGGGGCCTATGCCCCGGAACATTGGGACGAAGGTAGGCACCCAATCTCTGTCCGCCTGAAGTTCGATGTCCGGAAGCTGCCGAGTATGGAGGTCCTCGCCCTTCGCGACGAAAGCTGGATGCCTTGCTCTCCGAAAGATGTTGGGCCGACCGACACCAGCGCATTGTACTGGCCCGGCGCAATCCCTACGTTCGCCGTCTCTTCGTTGGAAGTGGCCACGGCGGAGGAACGCGCACGACTCTCCGGCATGGCTCGGCTATTCACAAATGTGGAGCTTCCTGTTCCCGTCACAGTTGGAATTCCGGAACCCACTGACCTGTGTGTCTCCACGCCGCCGACTAAAGCTGGAGTCGGGCTTGCAATCCCCCATGATGCGGATGCAATCCGTGGGGCGTTGAGTATGGCGACATGGGCCGTACCGAGAATTGATCCTTGGTTGGACCTTCTTGTAGCAAGTCTGTCTTCCGACCAAGAGCAGTTGGCGATATCTGCAACCAAAGTGGAAGCCCAATGGTGGCGGTTTCCGCCTTGGATCACGCCGTGCACGGACAAACCATCCGAGGAACTACAGGACTGTCTCTGGCGTGCTGCAGTGGACGTCTTCCGCGACCAGTCGGAAAGGAGAAGCAATTGTCCTGCAAAACTTGCCGAGAAGATTGCTGCCGCCGGTACCCATTACGGTTGCTCGGATGTCGAAATAGCCGATTGGCGGCGCCAGACGAATGAAATTCTACGCGCGAAGTCCACCATCCGACTCGATGTTTGGCGAGACTGCCCCGTAGGCATGGCAATCCAACTAGTGTTGACTCGTCCTGAACCAACCAGATTCAAAAAGTGGAGCCAGGACATTCCCAATCTGCCGCCGACAGTGTGGTGGTCTGCTGCGGCTCTATGTGGACTCAAACACGGGTACAGAAAACTGGACGTCAGTTTTCGTGGCCAAGCTCCGCTCCAAGAGGCACTCTCGGTGCATGCTTTGCGGACGAGTGCCGCTGACCTCCGGCAACTTCGCTGGCCGTTCCTTTCTGGCGACCCGAGCTGGCGTCGCGAGGCCAACGGGTTCGTATTGTTATGGGGTGACAAGGAGATCGTACATAAGACCCATCGAGCGCGCGGCCAGTGGTACGCAGCCGATTACCGGAAAAAGGAAGTAGTTCGTCAGGCCAAGACCGTATCGAAGCGAATGAAGTGGGAATGTCTTCATCGAAAAATCAAGCTCCCATCGGGACGCCTGCCAATTTCCGGTTCGGGTGATGTGTCCAGGAGTGGCTCAGAAATCCACGTTGATGGTGACGTGTGGCTGCAACTGCCGCCGTACATTAACATCGAAGAAACACTTGACGTTGAGTCCTTCCGGCATCATGTCGTTGTGGCTGCTGGACGATTGCCGGTACCACCGATCACACCTGCAACCGGCGTGGAGGTACAACAGTTGAACATCCCCGGTCTCGCCTATGTGCCGAATTTTCTCAGCAAAGCTGAGGAAACGGAAGTCGTCGCAGAAATCGATCAAAACGAGTGGAGCAAGGAACTAAGGCGGCGAGTTCAGCACTACGGCTGGCATTACGGTTACAAGGCTCGGCAAGTGGACTCCACCATGCGCCTCGGTCCAATTCCCAAATGGGCGGAAAGAATCGCTCAAAGGCTCTTCGAACAGAATCTCGTGTCCCAGCTTCCGGATCAAGTGATCGTCAACGAATATATTCGCGATCAAGGCATCAGTAAGCACGTAGATGCCGAATCGAGCTTCGCGGATGACATCGCAATGATTAGTTTGTTGGAATCGTGGGAAATGGTATTTCGCAACCAACGCGGGCATGGCAGGCGTAAGAAGATTCTCCGGATGGAGCGGCGTAGCGCGACGATCATAGCGAATGAAGCGCGGTATCAATGGAGCCACGAAATTCCAAAGCGAAAGAGCGAGCCCGCTGTCATTTCAAAAAACACCAGACAGAAACGCCCACGAATTCCAAGAGAGCGCCGCTTGTCGCTCACATTCCGCAAAGTGAAAAGCGAGCATCATAAGACCCTCGGCCAATCCTAATCTCGCGCGTTGAACCGGCGTTCCAGGCCAGGAATCGAGCCAGCCCCTGGATTGTAGTCGGCTACTCGAACCAGAAGGAGAACAGTTCCGACTTTTCCAAGTGGAATTCCAGCCGGATCGCCTGATCCTTGAGGGAGGCGGTATCGGCGGAACCCTCCCAGGCGATGGAGTGGTTCGTGGAGTCTCCGCTGAAGGGCCGGCACCGGTCGCCCGACCATTCCTCGAGCCGCAGGCCGTCATGCTCTCCGTCGCCGCGCCGGACCGCCACTCGGACGGAGCCCCCCTCCTCCGTCCGGGCGTTGATGCGCAGCCGGCCGCCCGGATGCCGGAGGGGCCGCGTCAACATGCTCCCTTGGTCGGCAGCTTCCAACGAGACAAACCCGTCCCGGCGCAGGGACGCCAGGCAGATGTGTCCGTCCCCGGCCCGGACGTCGCGGGAAATGTGCAGGCTCTCGTGTCCGGTGTAGTAGAGATCGACCCGGTCCTCGTGTTCGATGAGGCCCTTGGCGACGTAGACTCGTCCCCAATCGTAGGAATCGTCAGGCCCCGTTTCCAGGAAGATGGGACGCTCCGGGTGACGTTCCCAGTTCCGGCCGTCCCGGCTCCAGGCGAGTTGAACGTCGATCTTCAGCTTCTTCTCGACCTCTCCCTCGCGCTGAAAGGGGGGCCGCAGGTAGAACATGTGGAGAAACCCGAGATAGACCCCCTGATATCGCACGACCGGCATGCAATAGAGGGAGTAGGGGTCCAGCTCGTCGGGGACCACCACATGCTCGGGCTGGCTCCAATTGAGGAGGTCGGCGCTTTCGGAATAGGCGATGCGCCGGATCTCGCCGGCGTTGATGGGCGGTCTCCGGTAATACATGACGACGCCGCGCTCGGGGTTGTAGGTCAGGTTGTTGGCGGTGTCGCTCTGGCCCCGGAAGATGGGATTCTCCTTCTGGTCGGTCCAGCGGAAGCCATCGTCACTGAAGGCCACCCGGAGCTCCTGGCCGCCGGCGATCAGTTCGGGATGGGGATCGCGCCCGGCGGGACTCTGGTTGTAGATCATCAGGAACCGGCCCTGATCCCGCCACTTGGGCGGGGTTCGGATCACACCGACGCTGTCGAAGCTGATCTTGTCGGCCCCTTTGAAGACGTTGTTGTCCTTGCTGCCGTCGACCTCCACCAGACCGAGCTTGGGAGCGGTCCACCGGAGTCCGTCCCGGGACTCGTAGTAGCGGGCGCGGCTCAACCAATAGAATCCGGGCGGAGCGGGAATCTCGACCAACACGCTGCTGGAATCCCACAAGCGGTAAAGACCGCTGTCCGGGTCTCGGAGAACGCTCACGTAGGTGACCGTCGTGTCCGGATTGAGGTCTTTGGTTCCAGTCGAGAAGAGAGGGTTGGCGGGGTGTTTCTCCGGTTGATGGACCTTCCGGCGAAGGGCCCGAACGTCCTCGACCACGTGGTTGTCCATCAGGAGCTGGCGTTCATGGCCGATCTCCAGCGGCTCGGTGGGGAGAATGGAGTAGGAGCCCCGAATGGTCCACTGGTGCTCGTGCTGGGAGGCGGACAGGTTCAGGGCAGCGGCCAGAAGGATCACTGCGGCCGTTGCCGGCCGGTGGCGAAACAGATCGTTCATTCGCAATTGATGTCTCCCTTTTAGAGAAATTTGCCCTGCATCGAGTCGGCCACGGACCGAACCATGCGGTCCCCCGTGGTGAAGAAGATGTCCTGGATCTGTTTTCGGGTCAGTCCCAAACGTATCGCCGCCCGCCGCATGGCCCGCAACTGCTCGTAGAGGTAGAAGGTCAGCTCGCCCCCCAGTTGATTGGTGGTGGGCGTCAGGTCGCCCCAACTCGAACCGTAGAAGACGATCTTCCCCCGGGAGAAGGCCACGTCGCCCGAGTCGGCCCCATACAGGATCCGGTCCGTGTCCACCTGCGAGAAGAGCACGTCGAAGGATTCCATGGAGCAGACGGCAGAGACTTCGTACCAGATATTGGGAAGGCCGCGGAAAGCTGGGGCGGCCTTTTCGATGGGGTACGGAGAGAAGCTGCGCGCTCCGTGAGCCAGAATCCACCGAGCCCCGGGATAGCGGTCGGCCAATCGGAGCATGTCGCTCACGTTTCTCGGGTCCGCGAAAGATTTCTTCAAGCCCACGTGGAGCATGATGAGCAGTCCGTAGCGGTCAGCTACGGCAATCTGGTGTTCGGGGAGAAAATCGGTGATCCGGCAGTCGAATCCCCCGGTCGGACAGTACCTGGCATAGGGTTTCAGCCCCAGGATGCGGTGCTTCAGGATCGTCTCTTCCACCTCATGGGCCGATATGGAGGGCTCCACCAGCATCAGGCCGGCGGACCCGGGTTCCTTGCGGACCTCTTTGCCGACAAATTCGTTCGACTTCCGGAAATCACAACGGTAGAAGGGGAAGGGAAACGCCAGGTGCGTGATCTTGCGGCCCGGCATCAGGACACTTTCGACTTGGCGCACCGTGTCGATATCGCAGTCGGTCCAGACGGTCTCGGTCTTGAAGTCCTGTTTTCGGCCAAGTGCCGCCCGGTAGTTCAAGTCGAAGTCGGCCTGGTATATGTGGCAATGGGCGTCGAAGATCCGGGCGGGAACGAATTCCGCGAGTTCCTCTTCCCAGATCTGGCGGTCCAGAGGCGTCATCCTCTGGGGGATGCTTTCTCCTTCCCGGGTCCGGATGGAAGGTTTGGGGACCGAAGATTCTTCTTGGGGACTGGCGGAAGCCGTCCGCGTCAACCGGGTAGCGGCCAGAACGCCCGCGCCTGTGGAAAGGAAATGTCTCCGGCCGACGCTCCGGCTGTCCGGATCCGGTTTGGAGTTGGCGTCGCGTCCGGCGCCCTTCTGCGTCACCCGGTCCTTCACTACTACTGGCCGCCCTCGCCGGCTGCTCCCTGGGGATCGGATTCAGGATCCTGGGGCAGTGACAACAGGCTGCGGTCCCGCAGTTCCGCGAAGATGGCCTCGCCCAGCAGGCGGTATCCCTCGGGGTTGGGATGCCGGGGGTCGCCGTAAAGGTCCGATTTCCCAGCGTAGATCCCGGTCAGATCGGCACAATAGGGAATCTGATGACAGCGGATCTGCGCCGCTTCGTAATAGCGGGTCAACGCCTCATGGTAGGTTGTTCCGTCCGTTCGGGGCCGCTGCTTCCGCTCCTCCCACATATCTTGCTCGCGGGGAGACGGATCGTAGCTCCCGAATCCCATGATGGGCTGCAGTACCGCCATATACCGGATGCCGAACTCCCCGGAGACGGCGTTCATGATGCGCAAGTGCTTCTCCCACACCTCTTCCGCCTTCATTTCGTTCGGGTGACCCCAATGAGGCTCCTGCAGGATCTTCTCGCCGGATCCCAGCAAACGGGCCAAATTGGGCAGAAACAGGCTCTGGTAGGCGGAATCGACCACGTATTCCAAGATTGCCTGCTGCGGATGGTTCACCATGACAGTAAAAGGCGAGATGGACTTGACCAGACCCAGGTCGTTGACCCCGTCCACCGAGACCACCACATGAGGGTTCAGGGCCAAGGCGTCCCGGATCAGCTTGATCACCTCCTGGTTGGTGGAGTAGCTGCCCACGCCCCCGTTGTAGATGCGCGCCACGATCCCTTCACTCGCCAGGCGGTCCGAGAGGGCTCCCGACCAGTGTCCCTGGTTGTAGGGATCGGTGGTGGAGCCTCCCAGGGCCACGATGCGCAGTACGCCCTCGCCTTCTTCGGATCCGAAGACCTGAAACGCGGGCTCGGCAGCGTAGCCCAGGTGCGGGTCCACGGCCAGGACACCCCGTGAGGTCCCCACGAAACCCTTGGCCAAGCGCCGGTGAAACTCGCCGCCTCGAGACACCAGGAAGCCCGGGGCCGGACCGGAACCCAGGGATAGCAGCAGCCATGCCCCGGCCTCCACGAGCAGAAGGAGAACAATTGCGATAACGACGCCGGCGCCCAGCTTACGGATCATGTAAACGGCCTCGGATGACGGGTGCGTTTTGGTGGATGATCGGAATCTATCATAGGATGGATCCGGCCACAGGGAAACCTCGCCAGTGACCGGCCGGAATGGATTTTGGATCGATGAATACCCCCGGAAAGGAACGAACCATTCGCCTGACGGCCGCTCAGGCCATCGTCAAGTACCTGCAAGTGCAGTACAGCGAGCGGGATGGTGTCCGGCAACGGCTGGTGCCGGCGATGTTCGGCATCTTCGGCCACGGCAACGTCACCGGAATGGGACAGGCCTTGGAAGAATACGGTTCGGAACTGCCCTACTACCAGCCCTGCAACGAGCAATCCATGGTGCATACGGCGGCCGGTTTCGCCCGGGCCAAGCGTCGTCTGGCCACGTTGGCCTGCACCACTTCCATAGGTCCGGGCGCCACCAACATGATCACCGGCGCTGCGGCCGCCACCATCAACCGGTTGCCCGTGCTCCTCTTTCCCTCGGATATCTACGCCAATCGAAAGCAGGGCCCGGTGCTGCAGCAATTGGAGCACCCCTCCGCAGGCGACGTGAGCGTCAATGACTGCTTTCGGCCAGTGAGCCGCTTTTTCGACCGAATTACCCGGCCGGAGCAGATCCTTACAGCTCTTCCGGAAGCAATGCGGGTGTTGACCGACCCGGCGGAAACAGGTTCCGTTACCCTCTGTCTCTGCCAGGACGTCCAGCCGGAGGCATTCGACTATCCCGTCCACTTCTTCGAGAAGAGAGAGTGGCGCATCGAGCGTCGGCTGCCCGACCCCAAGCGGATCCGGGAGGCGGTGGAGCTGCTGAGCGCGGCCCGAAGGCCCCTGATCATCGCCGGCGGCGGAGTTATCTATTCCGATGCCTCACGTCAACTGGAGAACTTCTCCCGCCTCTGCGGTGTTCCCGTGGTGGAGACGCACGCCGGCAAGGGGGCGCATGGGCAGCCTTCGGACCTGCTGGCGGGAGGTTTGGGCACTACGGGGAATCCGGCGGCAACCCGGCTGACCGCCACCGCCGACCTGATTCTGTGCGTCGGGACCCGGCTTTCCGATTTCGATACCGGCTCCCAATCGGGTTTTCAGCACCCCGATGTCCGCTTCATCAACATCAACGTCTGTGGCCGCGACGCCTACAAGCAGGGGGCCTTGCCCCTCGTGGCCGACGCGCGTGAGGCGCTCGAGGCGCTGACCGATGCCGCGGAGAAGGCCAAGATCGCGACCGAGCCGCCCTATCGGCGGGAGGTCGTCGAGATCTGCCGGGACTGGGATGACGTCTGCCTGCGGGTGGTCGACGAGCAGGACGCCGAGGTGATGCTCCAGACGCAGTTGGTCCGAACCCTGCAGGAGGAGTCCCGGCCCGGCGATACGGTCATCGCCGCCGCCGGCAGTCCGCCCGGCGACATCCTCAAATTCTGGGACGCCACCGGGGCACGCCACTGCCACCTGGAATTCGGCTACTCCTGCATGGGCTACGAGCTGCCGGCCGGACTCGGCGTGCGAATGGCCCATTCCCAGGGGGAGGTCGTCGTCTTCATCGGCGACGGCACCTACCTGATGAACCCCACCGAGCTGGTCACGGCGGTCCAGGAAGGCCTGAAGCTGACGGTGGTCATCAGCGAGAACCGGGGCTTTCAGTGCATACGCGGACTGCAGGAACTGCGCTCCGGGAAGGCCTTCGGCAACGAGTTCCGCCGGCGCAATCCCGAAACGGGACGGCTCGACGGAGACTACTTGAAGATCGACTACTCCGGAAACGCGGCCTCCATGGGGGCCAGGACCTTCAACGTGGCGACGAAGGAGGAGCTGCGCCAAGCCCTACGGCAAGCGCGGGACGAAAGCCGTACTTGTGTCATCGTGGTCCGGACC
Organism: Acidobacteriota bacterium; assembly: GCA_963668095.1. GTDB lineage: Bacteria > Acidobacteriota > UBA6911 > RPQK01 > JAJDTT01 > JAJDTT01. The sequence continues at coordinate 643,003 of OY764083.1, forward strand.
GCCCGGGATGCAACTTCGCCCCCGTCAGGGCTCTTCTGGGACTTTATGGTGGCTGAGGTCAGCAACGATCCACTGACGCGGGAACTGCGCAAGCGATATGACGAAGAACGCCGTCTCCAGCGGTTCCACTACTGAGCTTCGGAAACCGGACGGACCCGCTTCCACCGGGACGCCACCAACATGGACCCCAACAGCAGCGCCGCCAGGATCACGAATCCCCGGATCTGATCGTAATCCCAGATGGCCTTGAGTCCCATCCCGGTGAAGGCCACGCCAGCCACCAGGTTGGCGGCCATCAGGAACCGGGGCATCCTCAGTTCCTTGGGCAGGAACTTCCAATCCGACCAGATGTTGGCCAGGCAGTAGAATCCACAGAGCAGGACTCCAGTGTAAATGCCCGCGGGCGTCACGATGTCCAGCAGGTCCACCTGGGGAAAGAGCCGCGTCAACCAGAGGATGGCCAGTCCGCCCAGCAGGATCCAGAGAATAGTGGCCCATCGCAGTTTCGAATTCTCCAACTCCGAACGCGTCTTCCCCAGGCTCAATCCGAACTCGAAGAGGAGCCGATACGTCACCTCCGGCCCGCCGTAGAGGATGCCAAAGAAGGCGAAGAAGACCCCGATCTTGTAGAGAGGCAGTAGCAAGGGGCTCAACGTGGTGAGGAAGGTGGCCTGGTAGTTGAGCAGGTTGACGCCGTCCGGCACCAGATAGTGCGGCTGCAGGAGGACTGTTCCCAGGATCGAGAAGCAGGCGGCGACCAGCACGATCATGGCGAAACTGACGACCGTATCGATGACCGCCGCCCGAACCCAGAGGCGCGCCGGATCATCGGCGCGGGCCGCGGCCCGCGCCAACCGGGCGGGTGTTACGGGTCCGCCGTCGCTGTGGCCCCATTTCTTCTCCCGCAGGAACGACACGTACGCCAGGTAGTCGTAGCTCTGGCCGCCGAGGGCGGCGGCATAGACCATGATCTCCAACCAGGGCGAGCGGGCCGCCATCTCCGGCAGCTCCCGGGCCAGCCACTCGGGATAGGTCAGGGCGACGGGCACCAGGAAGCCTTGGATCACCTGCCACCAGTCGGGCCGAACATGGAAGACGGCCACCAGGATGCAGCTCACCGTCACACCCAGAATCATCATCTGGGCCTTCTCCAGGAACTGGTATCCGCCGACCGCCAGGAGCAGAAGGGCGACCGCCACCCAGAGACTGGCCCACGCGTGGAGGCTTCCCACGCCGAAGATCCAGGTGCAGATGGTCCCCAGGACGCCTTCCAGGAAGCACAGCCAGAGTGGAGAGCAGACCAACGCCACCGCGACCATGAACAGGTTCATCCAGCCGGGAGGACCGGGAATGGAACTCCAGCGCCGGCAGGGGTGGCCTCCGCTCAGGATCATGTGGCGCATGCTGGTGTAGACCAGGATCCACTTGAGGAGGGCGATGAGCAGCAGGACCCAGAGAATCCGGTAGCCGAAGACGGAACCGGTCCGTGAAGGGAAGAAGATTTCTCCGCTCCCGATGTTGACCGAGGCGATGATGGCGCCGGGACCGAAAAAGGCCAGCCAGCGGAGGGGACTTCGGGAAAGCAACGAAGGCGGAGGCGGAGGAAATCCCGTGTTGGATTCTTCGGACATGGGCGTCAGTATAAGGCGGCGTGCGACTCGTCGCGCAATTTATGTTGGTCACCAAAGGAGTGAAGGATCATGAGATACCGTGTGGGAACTCTCGTTCTGTCTATTCTTATCGGTGGGGCGGTCGCGGAAGCTGCCTCGCATGAACCCCTGAAGATCGGCTCACTACGGCAGCTCTTCATCGACGACCAAGTCGTCGAGTCGATGGAACCGCGGGTCTACCGGCACCTGAACCAGCCTCTGAAGTACCGGGACAATCCGGTGATACGGATGGACCAGGACTGGGAACACAAGGGAGGCCTGTCCCACGCGGGCGACTGCGGCCAGATCTTCTATGATCCGGACCGGAAGCTGTACCGGTTCTACGGCTTGATGGTCAATTGGGACTGGTCGGAACGTTGGATTTTCTACGCCGAGTCCAAGGACGGCATCCATTGGGTCAAGCCGCGCCTGGGACAGGTGGAGTACCTCGGTTACGACACGAACTTCATTTCCCTGCCATTCGACAAAGAGGCGACGAGCAACACCGTCTTCCGCGATCCTGCCGCCCAGAGCGAGGACGAGCGGTTCAAGATGATCTATTTCCAGAAACGGGGAGACAAGGTCGTGATGATGCCCGGGCACTCCCGGGACGGATTCCACTGGAACGCTTACGAGGTGGAACGGCCGGTCGTCAACTTCTGGTCGGACACCAACAACAACCTGCTCTGGGACCCCAAGAAGAAGCGGTACATTCTCTACCTGAGGAGCTTCAACAAGCTGAGCCGGTGGATGACGCCGGAGCCGGTCTATCCTGAGAACGCGCGGGTCCGGACCGCCTCCTTTGCCACCAGCGGCGATTTTCTGAACTGGGACGTTCAACCCACGCTCAGGGACGCCCCCGACCGTTTCATCGCCTTTCACGCCGACGAGAAGGACCGCGTTGGCGACCGGGATTTCTACACTCTGGAAGTGCTTCCCTACGAGGGGGGATACGTCGGTTTTACTTCCGTCTACCACACCATGCTCGGGACCGCGCCGGCCGCCATGGACACGAACAATGCCCAATCGCCCTGGATGGAGCGGATGGACGTGCAACTGCTCTGGAGCCGGGACGCGGAAAGATTCCAGCGCGTCGGGGACCGGAGAGTCTTTATTCCCAACGGCCCGCCGGGGAGTTGGGATGAGCATATGGTCTACTCGGTCCATAATGGGATCATCCGGGAGGATCTGGGTGAGGTATGGATCTACTACCAGGGGTTTCGCGGTCACCACTGGTTCTACCACCGCCAGGAGCCTCAGCTTGGACAGATCGGACTGGCGATTCTCAGGCTCGACGGATTCGTGAGCGTGACCGGGAAGGGGTCCCTGACCACACGCCCCCTGTTGCTCGACGGAAACCGGCTCAAGATCAACGCCACCGGCGTGGACAAGTTCGTTGGTCCCGGCTACGGGACCGTCCGGGTCGAGATCCTGGACGCTGCTACGGGCGAGGCGGTGGCCGGGTTGGGAAGAGAGGACTCGGACGCCTTCGGGGGGGACGAGATCGGGTACACGGCGAGTTGGAAGGGAAAGAAGGATCTGAGCGCCTTGCAGGGGAAGCCCGTTCGGTTGCGGTTCCACCTGGACAAGGCCAAGCTTTTCTCGTTCTGGGTCGATCAGGAATGACCCGGTGAGTTGAAATCTCTACCGTGAAACCCGCACCCGCCGCCACAGAAGACCATCCGCAGGAAGCAGAACAGGGGGATGAAACGCGCCCGGCAGGGCTCGAACCTGCGGCCTTTGGTTTCGTAGACCAACGCTCTATCCAACTGAGCTACGGGCGCTCCGAGTGCCGGGAGTTTAGCAGAATCGAGCCCGGTCAGGAAGATGCACGCGGCGTTGCAGTTGCCGTCCTCAGTGGGCAGGCTAGCCGTCGGCGGCTCGCACGCAATGACCCTTGGCGAAGTTCCATTCGGAGAACGGGCGGTCCTTTGGCCGGGAAACCTGTGGGGCATGGGTTTCCCGGCGGAGCACCCGAATGACTGAATTTGGACGGCGCAGTTTCCTCAAGGGTTCCTCGACTATTCTCATCGGAAGTGCCACGCCCGGTCTCTCATCAGGGTGGATCGGCGCGGGCGATCGAATCCGGGTCGGACTCATCGGAGCCGGAATCCGAGGCCGCGGCCTGATGTACGAAGCCAGTGATTTGCCGAGCGTGGAGGTAGCGGTCATCTCCGATCCCGACAGGCGGCGGATGGAGGGGAAGGCAGCCGAGCTGGAAGAGAAAACCGGAGTGCGCCCCCGCACCGCAGAAGACCTGCGCCGGGTCCTGGACGATCCGGAGATCGATGCCGTCATCATCGCCAGCTGCGACCACTGGCACGCCTTGGCCACCATCTGGGCCTGCCAGGCGGGCAAGCATGTCTACGTGGAAAAGCCAGTCTGTCACAACCTCTTCGAGGGGAGAAAGATGTTGGAGGCGGCTCGGAAATATGGCCGCATCGTCCAGACCGGGACCCAGCGGCGTTCCAACGGCGCCTTTCGCATGGCGGCCCAACTGATCCGGGAGGGAGCCGTCGGTGACGTCTACTGGGCCAGCTTCGACCTTCCCAATCCCCGGGAATCGATCGGATTCAAGAAACCGGAGCCGGTCCCCTCGTGGCTCGATTGGAACCTGTGGCTGGGACCGGCCGAAATGCAGCCGTACCATGCCAATCTGGTGCACTACAACTGGCAGTGGTTCTGGGACTTCGGCAACGGCGAACTGGCGACCAATGGCGTCCACCTGTTGGACATCGCCCGCTGGTGCCTGGGCAAGGATCTCCCGGCACGGATCCATTCGGTTGGCGGGCGCTATGGTCCGTCTGACCAGGGAGAGACCCCGAACGCTCAAAAGGCTACGTTCCGTTACGACGATGGGACGCTGCTCAGCGGCGAAGTACGCAACCTCTACTCGGCGCAGGGACGGGTGCGGCCCCGGCGGCCCGGCGGCCCGGATCCCAGGCACAGGTGGCTTGAGGAATTGTCCTGGAGCTTCTATGGGAGCAAGGGTTACCTCCATCTGAAACCGCGTCAGGGCGGCGGGCGAGAAGAGGCCCCGCGCCAGTTGGCCAAACGCTACGGCTGCGAGTATCAGGTATTTCTGGGCCGCAATCCTGACCCCGAACCGGATCAGGGAATTCTGGAGCACCAGGACCACTTCGGCAATTTCGTCGAGGCGGTCCGGTCGGGGCGCCCGGAGATCCTGACGGCGGGACTGGAGGATGGAGTGCTCTCGGCCAGCCATTGCGTCATGGCCAACCTCTCCCTACGACTGGGAAGGGAACTGCGATACGACGCCGCAACTCATCGGTTCCTGGGGGATGACGAAGCGAATCGCCTGTCGACCCGATCCTATCGGGAGCCATTCGCCGTCTCCGACAGGGTCTGAGCCGCAGGTTTCCGATTCCCTTTGGGACAACCTGCGGCGCCTCCCAACCTGCGGCAGCCCTCTATAACGACTCGCCCAATTTGTTCTTCCGGGCCCGGTCGCGCAATGAGCCCTCCCGGTAGTACTCGTCGGGTGGCGTCCCGATGAACACCCACCAGCAGTCTTCCTGGGTGTGGTTGTAGACGGACCGGAGCACGTCGGCGGGAAAACGGAAGGCATCGAAGGCCTTGGCCTCCACCACGGTATCGCCGACTCGGATCTGGCTCCGGCCCTGCATCAGGATATAGGTCTCTTCCGCCTTCTCGTGGGTGTGGTGTCCCACCGACTGGCCTGGTTTCAGATGACCGATGGAAAAGGCGACGTGTTCGCATTCCAAGTGGGGATCATAGCAGCCCGTGGCAAAAGTACTGATTCCTCGGACTATTGTTCTTTCCGCAATCTGACGTGGAGGTGGTTTATTGTTGCGTCCGGGAAGCCCAAGACCTCAAATCGAGCCGGATCGACGCCCAGAAGCGCTTCCAGAGCCGATTCCAGCCGATCAAACGGCCCTTTTTTGCCCCAAAAGGCGCAAAATGACGCGCCAGGACCCGGCCCTGCAGACTCCGGGGCGTCCCGACCCCCGTCAGGTGACGCATCAGCAGTCCCAGGTTGAATCCGCACACGTGGATCAGCAATCGCTTGCGCACGTTGGCGTGGCCCCGAACGAAGATCCGGCGCAGCCCGCCCGTGGTGAACTGGTGCGCGAACGGCCGCTCCACCAACTCGCTCCGCTGCCGCTGCAACCGTCGTCCCCGCCGGCCCCGGATCCGTCTCCGATTGGCGTAAACCGGCATCTGATACTTCCGGTTCTTCCCCTTCCAGTTGCGCCGACCGCGATCCGGTTCCGACAGATACCCTCGCAATCCCAGTTCCTGCAACTCCAGAACCGTCTCGTTGCTGTGGTAGCCCTGGTCCGTCACCACTTCCCGGACCTGGGCTCCCGACCCGACCGCCTTCACTTCCTCTCGCGCCACCCGGAGCGTGTCCCCCATCGTCTGGGTGTCCCCCAACTCCTCCGGCGCCGTCACCGCCACCACCGCCCCCGTCTCCAGGTCCACCGCCTCTTCCACCTTGTGCCCCAGACGAGTCCGCCCGTTCTTGAGCTTCGTGACCTTCGCCTCCGGGTCGTGTGGATTCACCCACTCCCGGTTGCTCGTCTTCTTCTTGCGCTTGCGGTCGAACCGAACCAGTTCCTTCCGGGTCGGCGTCGGGACTCCCGAGGCTTCCGCCAGTCCCTTAACGAAGCTCTCATAGTCTTGGCCCGTGTCCCGGCGCACCAGGCTGCGCATCGCCGCGTTCGCCTCCAAAGTCGTCGCGTCGATCCCGATCGTCTTCCCTCGCACCAATCCCGCTTGGGCCAACTGCTTCAGCACCCAGGTGAACACCTCCCTGTGCGTCTCCACGTCGATCCGTCGCCGGGTGCGCGACAAGGTCGAGTGATTCGGGGGCGTCTCCTCCGGGTCCAAGTCCAGAAAGGCGCGCAGGCTCATCGAATCCGCCACTCGCCAGGCGATGGCCCGCTCCGAGTTCAGCCCTTCGAAGTACCCCACCAACAGCATCCGGAAGTACCGTCCCGGGCGCAGACTCGGTCGCCCGATCCCGTCGGCGTAAAACCGTACGCACAGCGCTTCCACGACGGCGTCGAAACCGGCTTTCTCCAGTACTTGGTTCAACCGCTCGTAGAACGGATGCCCCGGACTCCGGGGCAGTTTCTGCGTCGCTACCCACATCGCTTGCTGCCGTCTCGAAGACGGTTTCTTTCCCATCGCCATAGTGTCATTTTATGTCGGAGGTCTGGCGTTGTTTCCCGGACTTTTGCCACGGGCTGATAGGCCCGCAGATCACCGTTTTCGGCCTTGGGCCATGGGTGATCCTGGTCCTTGATGGGACTTCCCGGAGTTCCCGCCGGCGGGAGCCAGTCCCATCGGATCCGACGGGATCGCTTCTTGTGGCCTTTGACGGGCCTTGTCACCGGCTCCCCCAACACTGCTTCCTTCAGGATCAGGGCCAGCGCCGGGACTCCGGCGGCCGACGTCTTCAAGAAACCCCGTCTCTTCTTCTCAGATCTCCACATGTGACCTCCTAACCCGGCGTAGCCGGAATCAAAGTCTCTTTGCCTGAGCAGCGGCTTTCCAAGCGCCGACTCTTTATCTGGGCGCATCCTGCTCCGCTTTGAGCCGAAGAGGGCGCCCACCAGGGGCGCCCCTACCGAAATTTCTTCGTCTATTTGCTTCTCCCTGTCCAATTGCTTCAGAAATTCCACACGGGAATCGGTTCTCCGGCCGAGATCACCTCCTCCAGGTAGGCGCCCGTGTGGGGCGTCGGGTCTTGCATATGGGTCAACTCTCCATACTCCAGGATCCGGAGCGCGATGACGTTGCGCCATCTGCCGTCGGCCAAGCGCAGCGTGACGGCCACGGGATGATCCACCCGCCAAGCCGTGCCGCCTGGGGGAGGTCCGAATTCCTCTCTCAGGTCCCGGGCAAGCAGGGGCTCGAGCAACCCGGTTCGATCCTGGTTCAAGGGCCAGAGGCACAGGGTATTTCGGCTGCGTCCCCCCCATAAGGGGCTCCCTCGCGAATCCTTCACCAGTTTGATCCGGTCCAGACCCTCCATGAAGACTTCATAGAGATTGGAAGCGATGTAGGGTGTCCCGTCGGCCGCACTGTTCAGGACGATGGGAGTCGCCGAGATCAGGCCCCTGACGTGGACGACTTTCTCCCAGATCTCACCGTTGTCTTTCGAGCGCCAGACTCGGATGTCGTGAGGGGCCGTTCGAGTCTCGGAGGCCTCGAAAACCCCGGGACTCCCGTTGCCCCGGGCCGAAAAGAGGATGGACCCGTCCCGGTCGCGCACGGCGCTGGCCTCGAAGGTGCCGTCCTGACCCGTGACGGGAACGTAGGAGACGGGTCTCCATGTGCCCTCCGTACGCCTCCAGCGCGCCAACCCCGAGCCACCGGTCTCGCCTGGCCGGTTGCCCTTCATGGCAAAGAGCAGATCGTCGCCGTCGGGAATCGCCGTCATCAGGCTCGCGCTCAGCCGCCAGCCCGGAAGCAGGGACTCCTGCGTGACCCGCTCGGTATTCGCTACGCTGAAGGTCTCGCCGTCATAGGCCAGTTGATGAAGCTCCAGGTAGGAGTACATCTGGCTCATGTCTTCGAACACCGAGGTCTTGGGATTCCGGCCGAACATGTTCACCCCGTAGGGTGGAGGCCCTTCGATGGTGGTCCTCCAGGCGATGGACTGGTTGAGGCCGAAGCCTGTGCCGGCATGAGGGTGGGGGGAACCGTCCGCCCGTTTCGCGCCGAAAGGAACGAAGCCTCCCATGACCGGGTACTTCACCATGATGGCTTCCTGATTGGGCGGCTTGGAATTGGGGTTTGGCTCGTTGTGGTTGCGGGTGATGGGGACGGCGCGATCCGGTTTCAGGCCGGTGATGTCGTCGAACGGGATCAGGTCGGAACCGTTCTCGAAGTCGGTGCCCTTGGCGCCCGCAACCCGGATGTTGCACAGATACCCGCCGGTGTTGGGGCCCAGCTGGAGAGGCAATCCCAATTGGTAGACCCAGGTCGCACCTTCCGGGGTGTTTTCGGGAAAACGCAGGTCTGGGGAACTCCGCGTCATGTCGATGATCCCGCTATCGGGAAGCGGCGGCGACGGCGTCTCTGCCGGCGGCGGATGGGAGCCGCAAGCGGTCAGAGAACAAAGTGCGACCAATCCGAGCGTTTCGATCCAATTCGGCACTTCCCGGCGATTTCTCATGGCAACCTCTCTTTCAGGGAAGGGTAGATCTATGCCTTGACGAACACCTCCAACTCATCGATGAGGATATCTTCACCGGAGGATGGAGACGCCTCCACCAAGGTCACTTCCAACTGATTGTCCCCAAATTGGGCGGGCGGGTCCGTCAGGTCAAACCAGAATGTCCGGCAATCTCCCGGCAATTCGGGGACCGGCGGCAGGCCGGAAGACTTCGTTGACGATGGATCCACCACGGCTCGCAGGTCGGTTCGCGATTCATCGGAGCGAACGCGGACCGCCCCGTCGTCCACTCGAGTGCCGTTGATTCGGATCTCCAATCGGTCGTGCTCGCCCGCTCCATAGGCCCGAAAGAGGAGCATTGCACCTCGCGACCGGCCGAGGTGTTCGCAGACCCGAAAACGAAAAGTGCCCGTCGACCCCGGCTTTGTTTCAAGGAGAAGACGATCCGCCTTGACGGCTCCGGTGGAGGCCCGGTCCTTGCCGAACCCGAGGCTCCCCCCCCATGTAGGCTCAAAGACGTAGTGCCGATCACCCGCCATCACCATCTCCGGATGCCGCATCGCAGCCAACTCCCGGAGCAGATGGGGATAGAAAGGGGCCCAGGACAGGGTGACGAAATGATTGTAGAAGCTGATCCCGTCCGCTCCCGCCGCGTACATGTTGGCGGCCGCCGCCCGCTGCTGATCCAAGGTCATTTGGCGATTGCCGAGACGTCTGCGCATGCGCTGGCTGGTCCAGGGAAGCATTCCCGGATAGAGGAGACAGTTGCCGTCGTGAGTCAGACGGCGAAACTCCTCGTAACGGACGTTGGGTTCCGTGTGCATGGTGTCGTTGGGGGCGACGTAGTCGATCAGTCCTCGGGAAATCCAGGTCTCCACATCCAATCCCAGGGACCGGCATTCGTCCAGGGTCTGGAAGACACGCGCACCCAAGAGCAGCTTCTTCCTCCGCAGCCGGCCCGTTTCGTCCAGCAAGGTCCGGGTCCGCGCTACCAGATCAGTCATCAAATGCTTCCGCTCGGGCCCTTTCCCCGGAGGAAAATAGCGATGGTCCCGGAAGCAGAGTTCCAAACCGTCGACTGGAAAGCGATCCACCAGGCGGCCCATGACGCCGACGACGTAGTCGCGAACCTGGGAAAACGTGAAGTCCAATGGAGTGCTGAGCTTGTAGTAGGGTCCTGGCGGCTGCTCCCGGATCTGCCATTCAGGATGGTCAAGGAGAAAGCGGGCTCCCGCCCCGACGCCCTGCTCGACAGAAATGTGGCCGTGGTTGTCATTGATTCGGATTCCCGCCAGGAACTCCATTCCGCGCTTGTGACTCTGATCCAGTAGAATCTCCAAGGGCTGCACTCCCCGTTCCAGTAGGGGAAGGAACCGGCGGTGTTGCGGCCGGGCGTCATATTCAAGGCCGTCCACCCGCCAATAGGTGGTCCAACCCTGGGTGTAGGCCTCTTGGACAAAGACATCGACCCGGGCTGCCGAAAGTTTATCGACCCAAGCCCGAATCGATTCCTCCGTCGCCGGATCGGGAAGATAATGAATCGCTATGCTGGACGGGTCGCTCACATAATGGATCCGTCGAGAACCCCTTGGCGAGTATTTCTGCCCCGGCGGGCCGGCACCGGATGAAACGATCCCGGATCCCGCAACCGACGCGCCCGTAGCCATACCGGCTGCAGTGGAAGCGACAAAACTCCGCCTGTCCATCTTTTGTGTCATTTAACTTCCCTTCGTCTTACAGAACTCACGAAACGAGTGTTCGGGGGAGGATGGATGCCCATCGGCGGAGCAGAGAATACCACAGCTCTGCACAACACCGACTCCATTCCACATTGGCTGAGAAAGGGCGATATCCTGTAAAGGCTTGCGGCTTGTTCTGGAGAGATTTTTCGGGAATTGGGCTCCAAGGCTGCTGAGAGACAAGGATCATGAGGTTCAAGGTTTCCCTGGCCCAAATCAACCCGAAGACGGGTGACATCAGGGGCAATAGCAGGAAGATCGTAGGGGCGATCCGGACTGCCCGGGAGCGGGGAGCGGATCTGGTCGTGCTACCGGAGATGTGCCTGACGGGCTACTGCCTGGACGAAAAGCTTCTGATCAATTTGGAGTTCCTGCGGGCCAACCAACGATGTTTGATGGAAGAGATCCGGCCCGCGTGCCAGGACATTTCCGCCATTGTCGGCTTCATCGATTTTGACGACGCGCGGCTGGGTCCCGACGGGCGGGTCGTCCGCCACAATGCGGCGGCGGTCCTGAGCCATGGAAGGCTTCTTCAGATCGTCCGCAAGAGACTGCTTCCGGCCTACCGTTATTTTGACGACAAACGCTACTTCGTCCCAGGCGAGAAAGTGGAGCCGGTTTCCATCCCAGCGGGTGGTGGAACGGTTTCCATCGGTGTGCTGATCTGCGAGGACCTTTGGGACGAGTCCTATCCTATCAAGCCGTGTGCCCTGTATCGGGAGAAGGGGACTCGATACCTTTTCTGCATCAATGCCAGTCCCTTTGTGGGCAGTAGTCCCGGGAGCCGGGACGGCAAACGTTTCGTGCGAGATTCGGTGATCCGAACACAGATTCGGAGTCACGGTTTGCCCTTGGTCTACGTCAACACGGTTGGCGTCGGAGACAATGGGAAGAACATCATTCCCTTCGATGGTTTCAGCGTGGCGTACGACCGGCGTGGGCAACTCGTGGGCGCTCTTCCGCAGTTCAGGGAGTCCCAAGAGGAAGTCGTCTTCGAGAACGGAGAGTCCACACCGGTGCCGGACCCGCCATTCAGCAGGAACGACGAGATCTATCAGGCCCTGGTGATGAGTGTCCGGGATTACTTCGACAAAATCGGGGTCTTCACGGGAGTCCTGGAGGCCATTTCCGGGGGAATCGATTCCGCATTGGGCGCCGCCATCGCCTACGAGGCCATGGGAAGAGATCTGGTGTCCGTTTACAGTCTCCCCTCTCGATACAATTCGGCGACAACGCTGGGAGCGGCCCGCAAGCTGGCCCGAAACTTCGAGTTGGACTACCACGAAGTGCCCATACAGAAGATGGTGGACGCCATCACGGAGGCGTTCGAAGAGCACCTTCATCCCATAAACCTGTCGGTGACGCTCGAGAATCTCCAGGCCAGGGTTCGCGGATTGATCATGATGGCCGAGTCCAACGACCGGAGGGCCCTGCTTCTC